>DATJMA010000140.1:0-167643 GCA_035509055.1 Bryobacteraceae bacterium
ATGTTGCCGATAGTCTTATCGCTGTTGGCGGAGATGGTTCCCACCTGGGCGATCATGTCGTGTCCGGAAACCGGCTTGGAGAGCTTCTTCACTTCCTCGGTGGCCACGCCGACGGCCTTTTCGATGCCGCGCTTGAGGGACATCGGATTGGCGCCCGCCGCGACCGACTTCACGCCCTCGCGGAAAATGGCCTGCGCCAGAATCGTGGCGGTGGTGGTGCCATCGCCGGCCACGTCGCTGGTTTTGGAGGCCACTTCGCGCACCATCTGCGCGCCCATGTTCTCCAGCGGGTCCTTGAGTTCAATCTCTTTGGCGACGGTGACGCCGTCCTTGGTGATGGTCGGGCCGCCGAATTTCTTTTCGAGAACCACGTTGCGGCCCTTGGGACCGAGCGTGACTTTCACCGCATCGGCCAGCTGGTTGACGCCGCGCAAAATCGCCTGACGAGAGGCTTCGGAATATACAATCTGTTTCGCCATTTCGCTATTGACTCCTTACTTCTCGAAAATCCCGAGGATCTCGTCCTCACGCATAATCAGATACTCTTCGCCATCCATCTTGATGTCGCTGCCGGAATATTTGCCGAAGAGAATCCGGTCTCCCGCTTTGACATCGAGGGCATGGACTTCGCCTTTGTCATCGCGTTTGCCTTTGCCTACCGCGACCACTTCGCCTTCCTGCGGCTTTTCCTTGGCGCTGTCGGGAATGTAAAGGCTGCCTTGCTTCTGTTCCTGCTGCTCAATCCGTTTGACCACGACGCGGTCATGAAGCGGACGAATTTTCATGAATTTTGCCTCCTCTGTTAGGAATGAATCTTTGTGATACCGGTCTACCGGGAGTACTCTCGGCGGGTCATACTTCACTCGCCGGGCTCCAGGATATTATTAGCACAGTCCTGGGGAGAGTGACAACTTTTGGATGTAAATTGCAGCACGCAAAGGAATTTTTGGACTTGACAGGAAGACACTCATGAAGGGTTGAGTGGGCTTTCTGCCTGCTCCGACGCTGGAAACTCTTCCTTGCCTTCACAGAGGCAGACCAGACCCGGATTCCGGAAGGCCAAGCCTGTATGGAGCGACCGGCGTCATCCACGACCTGCCAAGAGGCTCGTTTTCATTACGAAAAACCATCACGAAACCCTGCGGATTTTTTTCAAACCCCTTCGGTCGTCTCGAAAATCCCCAACTCGCGGTTTTTGCGAACCGAGTGCCAGGGGAAACAACGGCCGTTCATCGCCACGTAGACGCCATTTTCGAGCGCCTGCACGAACGCCAGGGCTGTCCCGAGATTGAACATTCCATCTGAGCTGCCGAATTTGTAGGGCACCATGGCACCCGTGAGAACCACGGTTTTCCCGGCGATTCCCTGCCCCAATACCGATGCCGTCTGCTCCATGGAATCCGTGCCGTGAGTGATCACAATGCGATTGGCGGGAGCGGCCGTGCACCTTTCCAGAATCAATTGCCGGCCGGAATCGGTCATTTCCAGGCTGTCGATCATCATCAGCGTTTCGACTTTTACGTCGAGGCGGCAGCGGCCCAGGCGAAGCATGTCCTCCACGTGGGTCGCTTTGAAGAAAAGCTCACCGCTAAGTTCGTTGTATTCTTTATCGAACGTTCCGCCGGTGACGAATAGCTGGATGGGTTCGGAGTGCATCGGTAGCTTCATTCGTCTGACACTATAGCGCGCTATAGTGGAGTTAATCGCATGCGAGGTACCCGCTGGCTCCTGCTGGTGGCGATCGCCGCCATCATTTTCGGCGTCGGCGTCAGCTATCGGAAGCTCAAGAAAGATAGCGAACGGAAGGCCCTGGCGGCGCCGCCGCAACTGCCCCCCGAACTGAGCGCAACCAGCCACGGCTGGAGTTGGACCGCCAAAGACCAGAAAACCGGCTGCAAAAGTTCGGAAATCATCGCCCAGGACGTGCGCCAGGCAGCCGACTCGTCTCATAGCGAGTTGAGCGGCGTCGAGTTGCACATCTTCCACAAAGCGGCCAAAGACTGCGACTCCAAGTACGATCTGATCCGCAGCGATGCCGCTACTTATTTCGATTCCGAGGGGCGCATGAAGGCCGATGGCGAGGTGCACATCACGCTCGGCGAACCGGCGGAGGGCGAACCGCCTCCGAACCTGATCGGCATCACCTGCACCGGCGTCACGTTCGACACCAACACCGGCCACGCCGATACCGACGGGCACTGCGCTTTCGAGTTCAAGAACGGCCATGGCGAATCCAACGGCGCCACCTACGATCCGCCCACGCGCACGCTCAATATGAAGCACGACGTGGTCGTGGACTGGCAGCCGGCATCGCCCCACGCGAAACCGCTGCACATCGAAGCGCCGAGCCTGCAATACGCGGAAAGCACCGCTGAAATCGATCTTCTGCCCACCGGGCGCATGACCCGCGACGAGCTGGCTTTCGAAGGCGAGAAGCCCATCATCCGGCTGCGCGACGATGGCGAGGGCCACAAATACGTGCGGGAGATCGACGCCGACCACGCCCACGGCAGCGATGAAACCGCCAGCAAGCACCTGAAATATTCGGGCGACAAGGTTTGGGTTTTTTACGACGACGACCACCTGATTAATCGAATCGTGGTCGAGGGGAACGCCGCGATGACGTCCACCGGCGCCACTTCCGAGACGCAGGTAAATGCCCACACGGTGGAAATGATCTTCAATCCGCACGATAAGGAGAGCCAGCTCGACCATGTGGCGTGCACCGGCAATGCGGTCGTGGCATCGAAGCCGCTGCCCGCGCCCGGCAAGACGCCTGCCGACGCCCACGTGCTGCACGCCGAAATTATCGACCTCAAAATGCGGCCGGGCGGCCGCGAAATTCAGACCTTATCGGCCCATCCTTCGGGCACCCTCGAATTTCTGCCCAGCCAGCCGGCCTCGCATCACCGCACGCTGGTGGGCGAGAATATGCTGATCGCGTATGGACCGCAAAACCACGTCGACACTTTCCAGGCCGGCAACGTGACGACCACCACCGACCCGAACGCCGAGGAGAAGAAACACAATCGCACCGTCACCACCACCGTCAGCAAGGAACTGACGGCTCGCTTCGAACCGAATTCCAACCAGTTGTCCGCCATGCAGCAGACCGGCAATTTCACGTACCAGGAAGGCAACCGGAAAGCCCACGCCGACAAGGCCACGTTCGACCAGAAGCAGAACGTGATGACACTCGACGGCGGCGCGTCGGTTTCCGACGATACCGGCACCACCACCGCCGACCACATCCGCCTCGACGAGCGCACCGGCGATTTTCTCGCCGAAGGCCACCTGGACTCCACGCGCATGCCCGATAAAGATAAAAAGAGCGACTCCAGCATGCTCTCCGGAGATGCGCCTTTGAATGCGCAGGCGCAGAAAATGGAATCGACCAACCGCGCCGGCAATCATCGCACGCGGTATGAAGGCGGCGCGCGCGTCTGGCAGGGCGCCAACCGCATCAGCGCCGACACCATCGAAATCGACCGCGACAAGCACTCGATTGTGGCCGATGGGAACGTGGTGACCGAGGCGTGGCAGCAGCCGAAGGAAGACGCCGCGAAGAAAGACACCGCACCCGTGCTGACCAAAGTCTACGCCCAACACATGGTCTATACTGATCGGGACCGCCTCGCGTACTACTCCGGCGGCGTCACGCTCGACCGGCCCGAACTGCATTTGAAATCCAAACAACTGCACGCATGGCTGGCCGATTCCAACGCCGATTCGCAGCTCGAAAAAGCTTTCGCCGATGGCGCGGTGGAGATCTCCGGAGCCCGCCGCCAGAATTCCTACAACGGCAATTCCGAGCACATGGAGTACTACACGGCCGACCAGAAAGTGATCCTGAACGGCGGCTCGCCGCGGCTGGTGCGCACCGAGGCCGGCGGATCCCCGACCATCCTCACGGAGCCCGAATTGATCTATTTCGTCGATAGTGGGAAGCTAACGGGTAAGGGCGCGGCCGTGGACCGCATCCCTCCCAAAAAGAAGAAATGACGCCCGCCCGCGCTCCCTCAACCTCCGCATGAAAACCCTCGAAACCCACGAGATCTCGAAGGCGTACCGCGGCCGGCGTGTCGTGGATGACGTTACCGTACACGTCCAGCAGGGCGAAGTGGTCGGCCTTCTAGGACCGAACGGCGCCGGCAAGACGACGTCGTTCTACATGATCGTCGGGCTCATCAGCCCCGATTCCGGCCGCATTTCGGTGGATGGCCAGGACATCACGCACCTGCCGATGTACCTGCGCGCGCGCCGCGGCATCAGCTATCTGCCGCAGGAAGCCTCTGTTTTCCGCAAGCTCACGGTGGAAGAGAACCTGATGGCCATTCTGGAGACGCTGTCGATTCCCTCGCGTGCGCGCCGCGAAACGATGGAGCGGCTGCTCGATCAATTGGGGCTGGAGAAAGTCCGGCGCAGTCAAGGCTATATGCTTTCCGGCGGCGAGCGGCGGCGGGTGGAAATCGCCCGCTCGCTGGTGATCAGCCCGAGCTTTCTGTTGCTGGACGAACCGTTTTCCGGCATCGATCCGATTCAGGTGCTGGAGCTCCAGCGCATCATTTTCGACCTGAAGCGCTCCGGCATCGGCATCCTGGTGACGGACCACAACGTGCGGGAAACGCTTTCGGTAACCGACCGGGCTTACATCATCAATAATGGCCGGATTTTTCGGGCCGGAAGTCCCGAGGAGTTGGGGCGCGACCCCGAGGTGAAACGGATTTATCTCGGCGAATCGTTCGAGCTGTAAGCGGCCGCACGGTTCCGCGGTTCTCCGCTTGGTTAAGATGGAAACGTCGCGCCGTCTGCGACGTATTCATCTTATGCGCCTTCTGCTCCTGTTGCTGCTCAGCGCCAGTCCTGCCTGCTCGCAACTCTTCTCGTTCGGCGTAAAGGGCGGTGTGCCGCTCACCGATTTTGTCAACGCCGCCAGCGGAACCAATCCCGGCGGCTTCATCGGCTTCGCCACCCACACCAACCGCTACATCATCGGCGCGACGGGCGAGCTTCACCTGCCATTCGGATTCAGCGTCGAGGCCGATGTTTTATATCGCCATTTCAATTACCAGGAGTCGCAGATGGGAGTGGACACCTTCGCCAGCGCCAGCACTACCGGCAACGCCTGGGAGTTCCCGATTCTCGGTAAGTATCGTTTTCTGAAGAAACCCAAAATCGCCCGGCCGTACGTGGATGCCGGCGTTTCGTTCGATACGCTTCAGGGGCTGTCGCAGACCGTGAGCAGTACGCTTTTCAGCGGCAGTACCAGCACCACGACGACTTCCTCGGGCACGCCCTCGCAATTAGTGAACAGCACCACGCGGGGATTCGTTTTCGGCGGCGGGATCGACATCAAACTGCTGGTGATTCACATTCAGCCGGAAATCCGCTATACGCGATGGGGTGCGCATCATTTCATCGATCCCAGTGGACTGCTGCACAGCGACGAGAATCAGGGCGAGTTCCTGCTGGGAGTGACGTTCTGAAGGAGTGGGGCAGGCCCACTGGCCGGGACATGGTTTTCCAGAAGCCGTGCAAATCAGAGCCGTTTACCGTAGGGCATCAGGCCTGGATCTGCGCCTGGAAGTAAAGCGGCCAATCCTGGCTGGCAATCCTGGCTTCCCCGCCAGATTGGGAAAATTCGCGCCGCGCAAGGATAGGAGTACAGGCGCGCTACTTGCGAAGTGCCGCGGTCCAATCGGTCATGACGTAAGTGGGCTGCGAGCCTTCCTGTTCCACGCCTTGCGCAAAGAGAATTCTGGAGCCATCGCGGGTTACGGCTAGCGGAGAGGAATCCGCGGTCAGTCCCGCCGGAACGCGGATGTCGAAGAGCGCCTTCGGTTGGCCGGCGTGCAGTTCCGCTCCATTCATGCGCACCGGCACGGAATATATAGTGGATCCGGCTATGTACAGGATTTCTTTTCCGTCGCCCCGCCAGACGGGATACCCCGCCTTTCCCGGCGAGATTTGAATCGGCAAACTTCCGGAGGGAAACCGCTGCACAAACAACTCGTCCGACTTGTACACGATCCATTGATGGTCGGGAGAGAGCCTGGCATTATTGCCGTGCGTGAAAAACTGCGGCGCGGCCCGCGTGCCGGCCAGACGAATGGAGTAGATATTGCCGCCCACGTGGTAGATCAATAGTTGTCCATCCGAGGAAACGTCGAAAGCAGAGCCTATCTGTTCCAGGGAGGCCAACATCGTTTCGGGACCGCCTTCGAAGGCACGCTCCACTAAGCGGACGCGATCGCGTTCGTTCCAGCCGTACATAATTCGCGAATTATTCCCGACCCAAAAGGGGACGTTTTTTACGCCGGTCAGAGGCAGAAACCCACTGCGGTTCGATTCAGCGACCCCGATTCCGCCAGCGGCCTGATAGGCAAAATGCTTGTCGTCCGGGGCGAGCCGCACCTGCCAGGGAAGCCCCAAGGGACCGCTCGTACCGAGAACCTTTCCCGCCCGATCGAACCACGTCATTTCCGCCAGCGAAGCCCGCCCGGAGCGCCAAAGCAACATGCCGTTTCGGGAGACCGAGACGCTGGGATCGCGCCAGGTGGGCGCGGAAAATACATGATCGACAACTTTCACCGGGGTGCCATCGAGGGACGCACTCGCAATGTTCAACTTCTGCGCGTACAGCGTGTCATCCTGTACGTACAGCAGCCGTCCGCCACCCCAGGACGAGAATCGTCCGGCCGTCATGTTCTTGCGGAGCAGGAACGGCCCCCGCACAAGTTTCCCGGCGCGCAGGGTAGCCAGATAGATTCCAGCCTCGCCTTCGCCCTCGGCAGCCCATGCGAAGATGAAATTTTCGCCATCGGGGAGAAACTCGGGCACGAAAAACATTCCGCCGGTGAGCTGCGGTATCTCCAGATGAGTTGGCTCGCCGCCGGCGAGAGGAAAAAGATTGAGGTGTCCGGTTTCCAATCGCGCGTCGAACTTCGTCACGAGAATTGTGCCTTTAGACGACCACGCGATTCCCCGGGAGGCGTTCGATAGGGAACCGACCGTCACAGGCGGGCCATTCGGCAGGGGCAGTTTGACGAGCGAGCGCGAAAGAACCAGCAGAACCTGCGATCCATCCTCCGACCAAACGGGTATGTCCGCGAGGGACTGACCGGGACAGATCACCGTTTCGTCCAGCGAGTTCATATGGCGCAATTTGACTCCCGCCGGGGTATTGTAAATGACGGTCGAGCCATCGGGAGAAACCGCCGCACGATCGATCGTCCCCAGCGAAAAACTCCAGTTCCGAGCGGGTTCGCGCCCCTTCCACGGGTGCAGAGCCACCAACACTACTCCGGCCAGAACCAGAGCTGCCCCGGCCGGAAGCAGGCGGCCGGCAAAACGTTTCGCGCGCGTACCCACCGTAGGCGTGAGCACCGCGGGCGTTGACGTCCCGGCTGTCGAAAGCGCCTGCCCCAACACGGCACGCGGCGATTCCGGCGGCGCCGTTCCGTTGTGATCGGGCGCTTCGACCGTCCCGACGAAGCGATATCCCCGGCGAGCCAACGTCTCGATGTAAAGCGGGCTTCCGGCGGATTCCCCCAGTGCGGCGCGCAGTTTCTGAATGGCGGCGTTTATGCTGTGGTCGAACTCCACCACGGTATCGTTGGGCCACAGCTTGACGCGAATATCTTCGCGGAGGACTACTTCGCCGGGATGCTCCAGTAACATCAGCAGGACTCGCAGGCTTTGCTGCCCGATGCGGAGTTTGATTCCATGTTTGCGTAGCTCGCCGGAGCGGGAATCCACCAGGAAGGGGCCAAAGCGGAAATGCCGCTGCGGAGGATCGACCTGGTAGCCCAGCGATTGGTCAGGCATCGGGTGTCCGAGGTTGTGGAAAAACTCTATCGAGCTTACCACTCCTCGCCGGAAGTTTGGAGTGACCTCCGGTAACTTGCATTTAATCAAGCTATTAGCCGATGAGGAAAAAATGACTTTGAAATAGGATGCTTCGGCTTTCTTTACCGCAAGCCGTATCGCAAAATCCACTTACTCACGCCTGCGACCTTCGATGGTCCCATTCCGGTGAGTGAAGAGGAGACGCGATGCCAACGTATCAGAAAGCAATGAAATGGATTGCGATTGCAGGGATGTTTCTGGGGGCTGGTACCCTTAGCTGGGGAAAGAACCTGATTGTGGGGGCGCCAAATACGCCCTGCCCGAACGCCGGCTATACGACCATTTCTTCCGCCATCGCCGCCGCGCATGCAGGCGATGTCATCGAGATCTGTCCCGCCCTTTACGCGGAGCAGTTGACCATTGCCATGCCTTTGACCCTCAAAGGCCTGCAGGAGAATGGAGTAGGTAGAGTCCTCATACAACCCACGACACTGACGACAAACAGTGAGGGGTTTGTCGCCGTGATATCCGTAATTGGTACGTCAAACGTGACCATTTCGAATCTGGCAATCGATGCGAGTAACAATACGGTTACGGCGTGCACGCCGGCGCTGGCCGGCATCCACTTCTACAACGCTTCGGGAACCGTGGACAGCGATGCCATCTCCGGCACGGAATTGAGTACCCAGACCGATTGCACGGCGCTGTTTCCGGGGAGCGGATTCGGTGTGCAAGCCGACCAGGCGACGGGCGCCACTGGTCCATTCCACGTCACGGTGCAGAACAGTAGCATGCACGATTTCGGGCGGGACGCTGTCCTGGTGAACGGCGCCGCCGAGGTAGCTAATGTGAACAATAATTTCATTACCGGCGTGGGGCCGAGCTCGGGCGTGAATCAGTTTGGGGTCTTTTTGGCCAACGGCGCTACCGGGGAAGTAGTGGGAAATAACATCACGCAAGGGAATTGCGGGTCCATATCGACTAACAACTGTATACCACTGCGCAGCGAGGGCGTGGTGCTTCGCGCCGCCGGCAACGGCGTGCTCATTGCCAACAACATCATCAATAACGTTCAGGCGGGCATCTTTGTGAATGGCGCAACCTATCCCCAGGTCATCGGCAACACCATCACGAGCGTCGATGCTCTCAATGGAATCCATATGCAAGGATCGGTCTCCGGGTTTTACGCCGCCAACCGCCTGACCCACGTCGGGCCGATCAGCATCGTGTCCAGCGATAACGGCACGGGATGCGCCATAAATGACATACCGGGGACTGGCAGTTCGGGTAACAACCTACTGGGGAATTGGGTCAACGACGCCTATTGCGGAATCGGGTACGTCAGTACTGACCTTCTGGAGGCGAATACGTTCCTGAATGTGCTTGCGCTGACGTTAAACAATGACGTACTGACGGTATATCCACCGCCCACGGAGCCGGGACAGTAAGCCGTGAATTGCGGGGGGAGCCGGCAGCTTTTTCGCCGGCTAAAATCCGGCGGCAGCCAGGACTGGCTGCCCTACAATTTGTTGGGTGAGTGGATCTCTTCGACGAAGTAGAGGCCATCGTAACAGGCGCTGAGCGGTTCCGGCTGGAGGCTGGCGTCGGGGTCGTCGAGCACCCAATAGGCGCCCAGATCGTGGAACAGGTGCAGGTCCGCGAGCCAGCGCGCCAGCGCGCCGCCCGGAAGCTTCGCCATATTCAGAAAAAATTGCGGCATTGCCGCTCCGCTCAGCACGGCGTCGCCCGACCCCTCCGGCGAGGCTTGCGCGGTATAGGTGTTGAGGCCTTTCGATTCGCCCTTTTCGACTCCCACCGCGCGGATCTCGCCGCGATCGAATGCGAAGCCCACGGCATACAATTTGCGGCCGAACTTCTCGCGAAGCTGCGGGTCGCGGGCATGTGTGTTATCCGTCCAGAGCACGATCTTCGCCTGGGGATGATCGACGCCGGCGAGATGCGCCAGCACGGCGGGCGTAACCTCGTCGAGCGCCATGAACCCGGCGCGCGGCGGCGCATCCCCATCTCTCGCGGCGGCCAGAATCGTGAACCCCTTGTGCGCGAACAGGTAGTCCACCAGCCGCTGTTTAATTTCCGCGAACTCTCGCGTGCCGTGCGCCGCCTCTCCCAGCACCACGATGCGGGCATCCCCCACCGCGGCGCCGAACGCCGCCAATTCGCCGTCGCCGCCCGCCGGAACGGCTCGCGTCTTCAATTCCGCGATCACCGGGCGAGCGGCTTCCGCTAATGTCGGCGGCAACACCCAGTGGTACGACACCTCGATCGACTCGCGCCAGCGCCAGCCATCCGAGGCGCGAATCCAGGTGTCGCGATGGCTGGTGATCACGCTGCGCTTGCCGCCGGATTGCGGATCCTGCGCCTCGCGGCGCACCATCGCGATGGCCTCGTCGCCGTCGAGCCGCAAAGAGCTGATTTCGGTTCGCGTGGTCAGCTTCTCGCCCTTGGCGATTTCCCCTTGAATAGCTGGAAGCAGCGGTTCGCGGATGGTCCCCACACCCATTTGCGCGCCCGGCATGAGGACGGCAGCGATTTCGTTGCCGTCGCCGCGCACGAATGCGGCATCCATGCGCGCATACTGCTTCGCGATGTCGGCGCGCGCGGCATCCACCGCCGGGCCCGACGTCCGCGCCGCGGCCGGGCCGAATTCGATGCCGCCGATCCACGCGCGTCCCGTTCCGTAAACCGAAAAGCCGATCTGGATGGTCTGCGCATCTTGCGCCACGTAGCCCTCGATTTCGTATTGTGCCCATTCCCCGCTTACGATCGGCCGGTCAGCCATGGTATCCGCAAATCCCTGCTGAAAATCCGGGCGGCTGACGTGAAGCAGCATTTGCGCATGGCCGCCGGGCGCTTTTTTTTCCATCCGGACCCACCCCCGCAACTGCACCGTCTGGCCGCGAAATGGCATCGCAGCGAAGCTCTGCATCAGGGTGCCCAGGCTGTCCGCCACAGCCGTCGCAGGCGCCGAAAGCGTGGCGCATGGCGACTGGCCATGACAGCCTTCGTGCTCCCAGGAAGCTGTAAACCCGCGGAAAGTCGGGTCCATGACAAACCAACCCGGCGGAACCTCCCCGGCCCGGCCCTGTTTAAGGTCGAGATTGATTTGGCCGAGCCCCAGAACGGGTATCAGCAGCGCCAGGGGAGCGATTCGCCTCATCGGTCGAAACGCAGGCAGGCGCGTCCCAGGTAAATCTCGTCGCCCGGCCGCAATTTCTCGCCGCGGCGGTTGCCGGCGGGGACATCGATGGCGCGGCCGTCGCGGAAAACCCGCGTGCCGTATTCGCTCGCGTCGTCGCAGATGCGATACTCGCCGGCTTCCAGGCGGATGTGCGCATGGCGGCGCGACACGGTGGCGTTAGCCTCGTCGCCTTCCTCGAATACGACGTCGTTGCGGCGCACCACGCGTTGCTCGGCGTCGGTCAACTCGGCGATGCGCCCGATGTTGGTACGCGCTTTTTCGAGGGCATATTCCGGCTGCGCGGTTTTACCTTTGACGACGGTCAGGCGGCCGGCGCCCTTCGGCGCTTCGGGCGCGGCCTCGGGGGCCTTGACCGGCTCGAGGGCATATTCGATTTCGAATTTCTTTTCGCCCGTTTCGGCGGTCTTTACGTCCAGGTGGAAGCCGCGCGGCACCTCGCATTTCACTGCTTCGAATGCTTCGCGCAGGTCCGCTTCGAGCCTCCCGGCTTCCCCGAACGCGGTCTGGTAGAGCGCCCGGCGGTCCGGGTCGGGCGAGACCAGGGTCACGGTGACGTGCGAGTACGGGAAGACGCGCTCGCCCCTCGCCACGGTCTGCACTTTGGCTTCGATCGCCTCCAGAATGGCGCGGTGCACGAGGAGGAATTCATCGGAATCCGCTGGACCGAGCATACGGTCGGTCCACTTGCGAAATCCCCGCTCGATGGTCTTTTCGATCTCGGAGAAGAGGTTCATAGGCTGAATTTCTATTGCACCAGTCCCAACTTCACCGCGGCGTTCACGATTTCCGCCGCCGCCGGCGCGGCGTTCGTGCCGCCGTAAACTCCATTTTCCACCAATACCGACACCGCGATCTTGCGCGTGCCCGCGCCATACGGGGCGAACCCGATGAACCAGGCGTGCGACGGGGCGTCCGCCAATTCCGCGGTGCCCGTCTTGCCCGCCATCGGGACCGTGGTCGTCGCGGCCCGGCGCCCGGTGCCTTGTGTCACCACTTCGCGCATGAATTTGGCGAGGGTCGTGGCCAGTTCCGGCGAAAGCACGGTTTGCGGCGCGGCATTCCGGGTGTTGGTCTCGTCGGTGATCCAGCGGCCCTCGGGCATGGCGCCGCCATCGGCCACCGTCGCCGCGACGCGCGCCATCTGGAACGGAGTCGCCACCACCTGCCCCTGACCGTACGAAGATTGCGGCAGCGATTTTTTCAACTGGTCGGCGGTGTTCGGTTCGGCCGATAGAATGCCCAACAGGTTGGCCGTGGTCCACAGCGGCTCGGCGCCCACGTCGTAATCCCCCAACTGCGCGAAGAACGCATTGCAGGAAACCACGATGCCTTTCTCCATGTCCACGGTGCCGTGTGGTTCGGTGTCCTGGATGTCGTCGCGGATGGGCCGCTTCGAACCCTTCAGAAACTGGCCGACCCGCCCGTCCGGCAGCCGGATGCATTCATAAGTCTTGTGAACCAGATTGGGATCTTTGCGCAGCGCCGCCATGGCGGTGACCACTTTGAACGTCGATCCCGGAGGATAGAGTCCGAAGCGCGCGCGATCGAGATAATTCGCAGCTGTCTGTCCGCTCGCCGGGGGATCCGCGCCCGCGTCCTCATCCACGGGAAATGGGATGCTCACGGCGGCCAGCAAATCGCCGGTCGCGGGGTCCATTGCCACCGCCGCGCCTTTGTCCTTCCCCGCCGCCTTTAGCTGGTTCTGCAGAATCTGCGCCACCTGCACTTCCAGCCGGGCGTCGATGGACATGCGCACGTCGCGCTTGCGATGGAGCACGCGCTCGACTTCGGGATTGTCCGGGTCGTAGCGATGGCGCAACAGCGGCACCAGCTCGCGATAGTCGTAGCGGATCACGCGGGTCACCTGGCCGTTCGAGCCTTTCACGTCCACCAGCGTAGGCCGGTCGTCGTAGCCGCGCAGGCGGCGCGCTTCGTCGCGCTCCACGAACGCCGTGTTGCTGGCGCCCCACCGCAGGCGCGTGCGCAAATCGCCGAGCAGGTCGTACATCAGCCCGCCGAAGGGATAATAGCGGCTGTCGGAACGCGGGCAGGCGCGGTCGATGTCGATCCCCAGAGCTTTGTAATCGGCACGGTGCTTTTCCAGCTCGTCCCAGTTGCTGGTAGCGAGCGGGAGCCCGTTGCGGTCGTAAATGGTGCCCTTGGGGATTTCCTTCATTATTTCCATCAGGCGCGGATTGTATTGATAGCGGCGGGCGCCGTCGGCTTGCATGACGAGCGTGCCTTCGCCCATTACCGCCGCGCTGCGCGCCACTTGCACGTAGCCTGCTTTCGTTAACACCACGGCGCCGGCAACCGCAAAAATCGCCCCGGCCGCGGCCGTCACGCCGCGGAACGGGCTCGCCCCGCTGTCCTCGCGGCCGCGATTCGAGATGGCCTCCAGCATGGCGATCACCGCGAAGTTGGCCAGCATTGCCGTTCGCCCGTAACTGAGGAACGGCGTCACCACCCCGGAGAGCGGGATTACTCCCAGCGACCCGCCGGCGATCAGCAGCAATTGCAGCGTGGTTGCCGCGGCCAGGCCCGCGCCCAGGAAGAACTCGTAATCGGAGCGCGCCCGGACGGCCGCTCGTAACGCCCGCCAGATGAGCAGCGCATAAAGCCCGAACACCAGGGACACGCCCGCGAATCCCCACTCTTCTCCAAGCGCCGAAAGGATCAGGTCCGTGTGGCCGGCCGGTACTAACTGCGGATCCCCGCGCCCCGTACCCATGCCGGTGACTCCGCCCGTGGAATACGCCCACAGCGATTGCGCCAGTTGGTCGCCGCCGTGAATCTTGTTGTCCCACGGCGAGAGCCACATGGAAACACGCTCGTGAACGTTGTGCGGGATGCCGATCACGGACCCGATGGCAAATGCCGCCACCACCACCGTTAACCCGGCGGCCGGCACGAAGGCGCTGCCGCGCGCCATGCCGTAGAGTGTCAGGAACAGGCAGGCGAACACCAGCGCCGGGCCCATATCGCGCTGAAGAAAGAAGAAAACTACGCAAAGCGCCACCGAAACCAGCGCCGGAAAGGTGTACTCCACCGGCGGAATATCGAACCGGCTGGTGAGCGCCGCCATTTGGGGACGCGTCTCGCGCGCATGCCGCAGCACATCCCAGCGCGACGCAAAATATCCCGCCAGAAACAGCACCAGCAGCAGCCGGATGAGTTCCACCGGCTGAAAGCCCAGCAGGTTCACTTTGGCATCGCTGGTGCCGGGGCCGTGTCCGAACAGAATCAGCGCCACCGACAGCGCGAAACTCGCGAGCAGTGGAACGAAGGTCAGCTTGCCGAGAAGTTTTTCGTAATCGAGGCCGCTCAGCGCCGCCAGCAGCAGGCAGCCGAGCACGGCGCCTTGCGCGAAATCGACGAAGAGCAGATTGTCGCGCACCGGGTCCCGCAGGGAGATCATCAGGATCAAGCCCGCGCCGCTGAGCAGCATGGTGACCGGCAGCAGAAGCTGATCGCCGCGGAATCCGCGAATGCTCCAGAAAATGTGTACCAGCAGGAACGCCGCGAAAAACAGCGCCGACCACCGGTAGAACGCGCCCGTGAACTGCGCCGGTCTCCGCACCACGAACAGGGGTTTCAACTGCCGGAATTGCTCGGCGGTGAACAAGCCGTGAATGCGCGCCAGCGCGCCGACGTTTCCCAGGCCGCCCGAGACGTAATAAATCTGCCGCGCCGCCTCCTCGCGCGCGTGCGCGTCGGGAATCGACGACAGTGCGGGAAGCAGGTCCTCGCGCGCGGTGAGCGCGTTCAGGTCGAGAAGTTGCTTGGAAGCGAGCCCGTGATCGATGGCGGCCAGATCGGCCGATTTCGCCTGGTAGACGAGCCGAAGACCCCACCCCAGCACCAGCGTGGCGGCCAGGACGCCAATCAGTTCGTCGCGGCGCCACCGGCTCTTGCGCGCGCCGCTCAGGCGCGGCCTTTGAGCCGCCGTACTCCGCGTTACGGCCATGGCAACCTTCTGGGCCGGCGATGTGCCACGCTATTGCCCATCCTTCTTCGTCGACTTGTTCCGCAGCGCGTTGATCAGCCCGATGATGGCGCCGGCGACGCGGTTCCGCCGCCGGAGTACGGTATCGGTCTCGTCCTGCCCCAAAGCGATCTGCTGCAGGCGCGTCTGCGCGCTTTCGAGGCTGGCTTGCATCTCCGCGATGCGCAGGCCGGCGTTCGCCCATCCGTCGCTCTTTTGATAAAACTCCAGCGCGCGCTGATAATCGTCCGCCGCCCGCTGGATCTGGTCCTTTTCCTGCGGCAGGCCCCGCACGCTGAACGAATCCTTCCACGCCCGGTTGGCGCGATCGCGATAGGCATCCGCCATCTGCGAGAGTTCGCGGCCGCCCATATGGTATCCATTGGCTTCCGCCTGCTGGAACGCCGCGTTCGCCTTCTCGATATCCGCCGGCCGTAAAGAAAGGTAAACGCGCGCCAGCCCCAGCGCCGGGTCGGGCGACTGCGGCATGGAACGCTGCGCTTCCTGGTACTCCTCGATGGCATCGTTCAACTGCCCGGTGTCGTCGTGGACCGAACCCTCGATGCGCGAAACGTGGCCCTCGCAGAGGCGCAGCTTGCCGTGCAGGATCTTGTCGTCGGGGTCGGTCGAAAGCGCGTGCAGCAGCATGGTGTGGGCGCGCTGCCATTCGGTTTCGTAGACCGGCTGGCCGTCATTATTGCGGTACCGGTCGATGGTGTGGTCGGCGGCGGCGATAAATTTGTCCCGCGCCACTTTGCGCGGCCCTCGCAAAAAGATAGACGAGGGATGGTTCTTCGAAAGTTCCGCCCATCGCGTCCAGATCTGGCCCGGATCGGTAAGCTGTTCCGAGGTTACCTCGCGCGCAAACTCCTGGCCGTTCTGGTAGAGGTGATAATCCGAGAACGCCGACGCGGTTGCGAATGCCGCCACCAACAGCACCCCCGCCGCAAGCGAGCGATTCATCCAAAAGAACGCGTTGCTGCGCGGCTTCTTGGGAGCAGCCGCGGCCGCCGCCGGCGCGATCGCGGGCGTGGCAGCCCGGCCGGGCGCCGGATCGGCCGTCCGCCGGGTCTCTTCACTCGCCGTGCGGCGCGTCTCGTCGTCCGGCTCGGCGCGGCGAAAGGTCCGCCTCGTCGCCTCGATGTCTTCTTCGGCCGCTGCCACCTTGCCGCCCGCCCGGAACGCCGCCAGTTCCTTCCCCAACTCCGACGCCGATTGGTACCGCAATTCGGGATCGGGAGCCAGCGCCTTCATCAGAATCCGCCGCAGCGCCTCGGAACAGGGCTCGGGCGCCGGGGGCGGCGCGATTCCCGAGCGGATCATGCGCTCCAGACGTTCCGTGGAATCTGCTTCATAGGGCCGCAATCCCGTGACCATTTCGTAAAGCATCACCGCCAGCGACCACAAATCGGACCCGACATTCACCTCGCCGGAGTCCAGCCGCTCCGGCGAAGCGTATGGCACGCTGCCGAATTCGTTGCGGGTGAGCCGGCGCGAAAGCGAAAGCGCCTTGGCGATGCCGAAATCCAGCACTCTCACGTTGGCGTGCGAATCGATGCGTATATTCTTCGGCTTGATATCGCCGTGAACGATTCCCTTGATCCACTTGCCGCCCACCGACGCTTCCAGCTTGTGGGCGTTCTCCAGGGTCTGGGCCACGGCCAGCGCCACATCTACCGCAAATTCCACTTCCAGCTTGCCGCTGCGCATCAGTTCCGCCAGATCCTGCCCGTCGATGTATTCCATGGCGACGTGGAAGAACCCTTCCAGGTCGCCGGCGCCGAAGACGCGCACTACGTGCGGATCCACATCGGCCAGGCGCGCCTGCAAGGCGGCGCCGCGCATTTCCGCCTCGATCGACGCCACCGTATCGGCATCCGTGCTGTGTTCGATCAGCTTCAGCGCGACCGTCTGGCCCGATTCCGTATCGTGCGCCAGGTACACATCGGCCATGCCGCCCCGGCCCAGTTTCTGGCGGATCTCGAATTTCCCGAGTTTGCGCGAGGCAGGAGCGATCATTCTTTCTTTTTTGGCGGCGCCGGAACCGGACGGCGCGCCGCTGGTATATCTACGAGCAGGTTTTGGTCCTTCACCGCCGTCTTGAGGTCGTCCGGCACTTCCACCACGTTCTTTTCGAACACATTGTCCAGCAGCGCCGGCCGCGCGCCGTCGCGCGCCGCGAGCCCCGCTCCTTTATTGCGGCGGATATCGTTATGCGAGATCCACGCACGCGAATCGCCCAAGATCAAAACTCCCTCGGCGGTGCAGTCGTGGATGGAATTGGCGCGCAGCACCGGGCTCGCCGCGCCTTGAATTTCAATTCCGATCCCCGCGCCTTCCACTTCCACGTCGTCCACCTCCACGCTCGAATTATCGAGCAGGATGCCCGTGGAGATCGGAAGATCCTTGGCCCCGAGGATCCGGAATCCGGAAAATCTTGCACTCTTTATATTCTCCGCTATCACCGCGGGCCCCGTGCTCAAAGGCGCCGCACGCAGCACCGCCTCCCGCGGAACCCGGCTGCACAGCGCCACTCCCGACGCCAGGTGTACCTGCTCGTTATACTCGCCTGCGGGGACTTCCACCGTATCGCCCGCGCGCGCCGCCGCCATGGCCGCCGCGATGCTCGGGTAAGACGCGCCCGTTCCCACAATCAGCACCCTCGGCTTTTCCACCACCGGCGGAGGCACCCACAGGCTGCGCGAGAACCAGGCCGCGGCCGCCGCCACCGCCAATCCGCCGGTGAACCACAGCGCGCGCGCCATTATCGACTCCTCTTTCCGCCGCCCCGCGTTCGACGGTACTGTCGCCGCCGGGAATCGCTCGCCTTCCACCAGGACCACCGTGACATTGTCTTTTCCTCCCGCCGCATTGGCCGCGTCGATGAGCTGCCGCACGGCTTCTTCGGGATTGCCGGCGAGCGATTCCACCGTCTTCTGAATCACGCGCGACTCCACCTGGTCGCTCAGCCCGTCGCTGCACAGCAGCAGCGCGCTTTCGGCATCGAACGGGACGCGCTGCACCTCGATGAAATCCGCGTCTTCCGGCGCGTGTTCCTCAGACCCGACGTCGCGGAACACCTCGTTTCGCCGCGGGTGCCGCATGGCCTCTTCTTCGCTGATTTCGTGATTATCCTCACGCTCGCCCACCGGCGAGTGGTCGTGCGTGATCTTGCGGATTTCGTTATGGCGAATCTGGTACAGCCGCGAATCCCCCACGTGTCCTACCACGGCCGATCCGTTATCGAGTACCGCGACGGTGAGCACGCAGGCCATTCCCTCCCATTCGGGATTGCCGCGGGCGGCCCTCAAAATTTCGTTATTGGCCATGGCGATGGCCTCGCGGACGCGCTGCTCCGCGGTACCGGTCTGCCGCTCCAGCCGCGCGCGCACGCGTCCCACGGCAATCTCCGCCGCCTTCTCGCCGGCCGCCTGACCGCCAATCCCATCGACGACCAGAAATATGCCGCGTTCCCCGTCGACGTGTAGGGCGTCTTCGTTGTTCTTCCGCACCCGCCCCGGATCGCTGGCTCCGGCCAGCCGCAGCCTGGAGTGGTCAGGCATGGGCGACGCTCCCGGCGGAGGAATCGAACGCGCCTCTCGGTGCGCCGCCAGCCCACCGTCCTCGGCTTCTGCCTGGGCGGCGGGCGGCCTTGCGGCTTTGCGGGAAATGAGGATTCTCGTCTGTATACTCCATGCCTCTGTGTGAAACCCGGAAAGGGATCAAATTATTCACCGAGACTGCGGAATTCCAAAAACACCACGCCCGCGAGCCCGATTCGCGCCTGTGCCGGCACCGCGGCTTCCACCTGCAGATCGCGCTTTTCCCCGCTCGAAAAATCGACGCTCGATGGCACCGGCTCGCCATTCACCGTCGTCCCCAGCCGGCTCAGATCCTTCAGAAAAAACCTCCCGCTCTCGGGGTCGCGGCGCAGGCGGCAGTGTTCCCGCGAGACGTCCGCCAGGGTGTCGAGCTTGACGTCCGTCCAGTAATCGCGGCCGCCGCGGCCCACCACGATTTCGTTCTTTGTCATGCGAAACGTCTTGTGCCCGCCCTGGTCGTCATATTCGATCACCGCCACGGCGCCGTCTTCGGCCGGCGGCGAATTGGCAGGCGCCGCTCCGGGCGCGGGCGCCGCCTCCGTCTTTCGCGTCTCGTAGGAAGTTTGCGCCGCGGTTGGCGCGCCGCCCAGCTTGCGCGTCGCGATCCGCTTGGTCATCGACCCATCGGAAAGCTCCATCTTGGCCGGCAGCGCCAGTTCTGAATAGATCACCACGTCGCCCTGCGACACCTCCTCTTCGGTATTCTCCAGAATGCGAATTTGCCAGCCGCCCTCCGGCGCCGAGATTTTGGGATCGCCTCGCCGCGCCAGTTTCAGCCGTTCGGCCAAAGATGCCGCCAGCGAGCCGCGATTGATGTGCTCCACTTCGGCATCCAGCGCGCGCTTCGCCTCGTCCACGATTCGCGGCAGGATTCCGCGCAGACGGTCCATGTCGTCGGGGTGCAGGTACACGTGATAAATCGCCGGTGGGAGAGTGGAGTAATGCAGGGGCTCCAGCCCTTCCTTCATATTCCGCACGATTTCCAGAATCACGTCCCGCGCGGTGGCGGAACTGGCGGGCGTTCGGTCCATGGGCAAGCCTCTTCAATTTTATCAACGCACGCGCTTAACGTCGGGTTCGAAATTCCTGCGGGCGGCCCGGCCCGCGGGACTTGCAAAATTCCCAAAAGCTAAAGCCGCGCTACAACCACAGCGTACCCGAAAGCCCCGGCCCGGCACTGCCCAAAGCAATTGCCCGCCGATTTCGGGAACTCGACTTGCGCGCCCGTCGTATCTTCCTGCAAAGTAGAGATAAGTATGATCCTCACAAAAATTCCTTGGGTGAGTACAAGTCTTTTATTTGTAACAATTGCGGCATTCGGGCAAACGCCCCTTTCGTTCGAGGTGGCGTCCATCAAGAAAGCCGAACCCCTCAGCGTCAACTCCGTCATGTCGGGAAAGATGCATCTTGGCATGGTCATCGACAACGCCCAGGTAACCATCAAGTCGATGTCCATCGCCGAACTGATGCGGGTCGCCTACAAGGTGAAATCCTACCAGGTGTCCGGACCGGAATGGATGAGCGCCGAGCGTTATTCCATTACCGCAAAAATGCCCGAAGGCGCCAGGCGCGATGATGTTCCCGCCATGATCCAGGCGCTGCTGGCCGATCGTTTTAAGCTCGTGTTCCATCGCGAGACCAGGGAACAATCCGTTTACGCGCTGACCGTCATGAAAAGCGGCCTGAAGATGAAGGAATCCGCGCCCGAAGACGCCGCTCCCGCAAGCGCTCCCGGCGGACCCGCCGCCCCACAGGCGCCGGCGCCCTCCGATGGCAGCGCACAGGTTCGCGTGAACGTCACCAGCGACACCGGCGGCACAACCAACACCACCACCCCCAACGGCGACCTGCGAATGCAGCCGCGCGAAAACGGCATGCGCCTCGTTTTCACGCGGACCAATAGCTCTGGCATGGTGGACTGGCTGGGCCGGTTCGTGGAGAACCCCGTAATCGATGACACCGGCCTCAAGGGCCGCTACGATTTCACGCTCGATGTCGGTTGGGGCGATATGATGGCCTTGGCGCGCGCGGCCGGCATGAGCATTCCCGTGCAGCTTCCTCCCAGCGCTATGGACCCCGGCAGCTCCGCGGTATTCTCCGCCATCCAGCAGTACGGACTGAAACTCGAACCGCGCAAGGCGCCCATCGATATGTTGATCGTCGATCGCGTGGAGAAAACTCCCACCGACAATTAACCGGACTTTGTAAGGTCGGCTTGCTTCCGCCGTCTATATAACGCAGAGTAAATACAAATGCGACGCTTTATTTCCACCTTCACCGCCGCCGGCCTGTTTGTGGGAACCGGCCTGGCAGCGGCACAGACCGCGTCCCGGCCCTCCTTCGAAGTGGCCTCCATCAAACCGGCCGCTCCCCTGGACATGCAAAAACTCGCGCAACAGATGATGGCCGGCGGCGAGATGCCGAAAATCGGACCCCACGTCGATGGCGCCCAGGCCGAATACACCTACATGGCGCTCAAGGAACTCATCGTCATCGCCTATAAGGTGAAGCCGTACCAGATTAGCGGCCCGGATTGGATTGCCAATACGCGATTCGATATCAAGGCTAAGATGCCCGAAGGTTCTACCAAGGATGACGCCCGCCTCATGCTGCAATCTCTCCTCGAGGACCGGTTCAAGCTTGTGGTGCGCCGCGAAACCAAGGAGCGGCCGATCCTGGCGCTGGTAGTGGGCAAAGGCGGACCGAAAATGAAGGAATCCGAGCCCGCCAAACCCATCGACGAGAACGCACCCCTCGGTCCCGGCGAAAGCAAGATGGAAGGCCCGGACGGACCGATACGCATGAAGGTGGATCCCAAGGCAGGCGGCGCGGTCGTAGACATGGGCGCCAAGGGCAAATATACCTACTCCGTCGACCGCACCACCATGGCCTTTCACCTGCAAGCCAGCCACGTCACCATGGAGGGGCTCTGCGACATGCTCACCCAGTTCTCCCAAATGGGCGGCGCCGGCGGGCGCAACATCGTAGACGAGACCGGGCTTAAGGGAAGCTACGACGTCGGCATCGACTTCGCGCTGGCCGATCTCCTGAACATGGCGCGCGCCGCCGGGATGGATGTGCCGGCCGGTGCCGGCGGAGCCGCGAGCGCTGCCGGCGGCGGCGAGGCCACAACCCCGGGTGGAGGAACCTCGATTACCGATGCCGTACAGGCGCTCGGCTTGAGGCTCGAACCGAAAAAGGGCCCCGTCGAGCAGCTCATCATCGATCATGTCGAGAAAACCCCGATCGAGAATTAGGGAATGCCACGGTGGGCAATCCTGCCGGCTGGACTACAAACTTGTACACTGAGTGGTATTCGTGCCCGCTCCCGAATCGTACGGCGGCATTCTGGCTTTGGCGTGCGCCATCGTCGCCGTCGCCCGCCGCAACCGGCCGATTGGCGGTTGGCTGTTCTATTTCTTCTGTCAGGTCGCGCTGGGGCTGGCGCTGATCGCCGCCGGCAGCAATTGGAAAAACTATTTGCCGGCCCAATGGATCGATCCGGGCCGTTACTTGCTTTTCGCCATTTCCAGCTTCTCCCGCACGGTCCTCCTCGCCGCCATCGCCGCCATCTGCTTTGTCGCCATCGAGACTCGCGCCTGGCGCTGGATCGTCGCCCTTCAGTATGCGCTCGGTACTTATGCTTTTCTCACCATTCTGAAGCTGCCCGTAGACTACTATTGCGTCCCCGCCGCCGCCGCGCGCGACACCCTTTCGCTGGCCTTTCCAGTTGTCTGGATGGTCTATTTCGCGGCCTCGCAGCGCGTCCGAAGAGTCTTCTTGGTAAACTGAAAATTCCCCATGCAAATCGACAAAGTGTACGAGCCTCAGCGGTTCGAACCGCATTGGGCGCGGACCTGGATCGAGTCCGGTATCTTCCGCGCCAACCCCATGGACCCCGGGCGCGTATTCTCGCTGGTCATCCCGCCGCCCAATGTGACCGGGTCCTTGCATATCGGCCACATGCTCGAACACACCGAGATCGACGCCACCATCCGCTGGCGCCGCATGCTGGGACACAACACGCTCTGGCTGCCCGGTACCGATCACGCCGGCATCGCCACCCAGATGGTGGTGGAACGCGAACTCGCCAGGCAGGGAATCAATCGCCGCGACCTGGGCCGCGAAGAATTCGAGAAACGGGTCTGGCAGTGGAAAGAACAGTACGGCGGCAACATCAAAAATCAGATGATCCGCCTCGGCGCCTCCTGCGATTGGAGCCGTGAGCGCTTCACCCTCGATCCCGGTCTTTCGCGCGCGGTGCGGGAAGTTTTCGTCCGCCTCTACGAAAAGGGGCTCATCTACCGTGGCGAGTACATGGTGAACTGGTGCCCGCGCTGCCAGACGGCCATTTCCGATCTCGAGGTGGCCCACAGCGACGTGGCCGGTAACCTCTGGCACATCCGCTATCCCGTCAACGGCCTGCCCGGCCGGTTCGTCACCGTCGCCACCACCCGTCCCGAAACCATGCTCGGCGATACCGCCGTGGCCGTCAACGCCAAAGACGCGCGCTATCTCGATCTCCATGGCAAGACCGTCCAGCTTCCGCTGATGAATCGCGAGATCCCCATCATCCTCGACGATCTGGCCGACCCGGAATTCGGCACCGGTGTGGTCAAAGTCACGCCCGCCCACGACCTCAACGACTTCGAGGCCGGACGCCGCCACAATCTGCCCAAGATTAAGGTCATCGACGAAAACGCCCGCATGACCAGCGCCGCCGGCCCATATGCCGGCCTCGACCGTCTCGAAGCCCGCAAGCGCGTGGTAGCCGATCTCGATTCCATCGGCGCGATGGAGAAAATCGATCCCTATAACCTCAGCCTCGGCACCTGCCAGCGCTGCAAAACCCCGGTCGAGCCGCTGGTTTCCACGCAGTGGTTCGTCAAAATGAAGCCGCTCGCCGAAAAGGCCATCGAGGTCGTGGAAAACGGCAGCATCGAGTTTATTCCCGCCAACTGGACCAAAACTTACTACGAGTGGATGTACAACATTCGCGACTGGTGCATCTCGCGCCAGCTCTGGTGGGGCCACCGTGTTCCCGCCTGGCACTGCCAGGAGTGCCGCGAAATTATCGTGGCGCGCCAGGCCCCAACCGGTTGCCCGCGCTGCAACTCGCAGCACCTGGTGCAGGATAGCGACGTGCTCGATACCTGGTTCAGTTCCGCGCTTTGGCCATTCTCCACCCTGGGCTGGCCGGAAAAGACGGTCGATCTTGCCACCTACTATCCCACTTCGCTGCTCATCACTGGCTTCGACATCCTGTTTTTCTGGGTAGCGCGAATGATCATGATGGGCCTGGAATTCATGGGCGACGTGCCGTTCCGCCAAGTCTATATTCACGCCTTGGTGCGCGACCCCGAAGGCCAGAAGATGTCGAAGACCAAGGGCAACGTCATCGACCCCCTGGTAGTCACCGAGAAATACGGGACGGACGCGATCCGCATGGCCATGCTGCAGTGCGCCGCGCCGGGCACCGATATTATCCTCACCGAAGCGCGCATGGAAAGCTCCCGCGCCTTCGCCAACAAGATTTGGAACGCCGCGCGTTTCCTGTTTCTCAACATGGAGCGCTCGGGCGTCGAGCCGTGGGTCCCCGAGCGCCTCGCCGAATATCTCCCCGAAGCGGAAATTGGCGGCGTTCCCGTCGAAGACCGCTGGATTTTCAGCCGCCTCAACGATTGCGCCCAGCAGGTGAATCGCGCGATCGAGACCTATCGCTACCATGAAGCCGCCCAGGTGCTGTGGCAGTTCATCTGGCACGAGTTCTGCGATTGGTACGTGGAGTTGAAGAAGCTGCGGTTTCAGGAGAAATCCGGCCTTACCGCCGGATGGCGCAACATCCTCGCCGCATTCGAGAACCTGCTGCGCCTGCTCCATCCCGCCATGCCGTTCCTCACCGAAGAGTTGTGGCAGCGATTCCTGCCGGAGGCCGGGCGGGCATCCCGTCCCGCCTCTATCGCGCTCGCGCCTTATCCGCAGTACCGGCAACAGGCCACCGATTACGCCGCGGAACGCGAAATCGGCATCGTGCAGGAAATTGTCACCATGGCGCGGAATCTGCGCACGGAAAGCAAACTCGATCCCAAGCAGCAGCTCGCCGGCATCGTCTACTCGCGCGGCAACGCCCTCGAAGTGGCCGAACGGCACTCCGGCGCGATTCAGAAACTGGCCAACGTGAAGCTGGAATTCAAGGCGGCGGCGGCGCCGAAATCCGCGGTCATGCGGTCGACCGCCGAGATCGATCTGGTACTCGAAGTGCCGAAATCGCAGGAAGAGGCGAAAGCCAAACGCGACGCCCGGGAGCTTGATCAGCTCAACAGGAATATCGCCAACCTGGAGCGGCAGCTCGCGGATGAGAACTTCCTCGCCAAAGCCCCGCCGCATATCGTTGAGAAGATGCGCGCCACTCTGGCCGCTTACCAGGCGCAGCGCGACAAGTTGCTATGAGTCCCATCGTACGCCTCGCCCTTGAAGAGGACATCGGCCCCGGCGACATCACCAGCCAGGCTTGCGTGCCCGCATCGCAACAGGCCCGAGGATGGTTCATTGCACGGGAACCCCTCGTTCTGGCCGGTCTCGAAGTGCTCGCCGAGTTGTACCCTTCGCTCACCTTGGAAAAACACAATGGGGACCTCTGCCGGGAAGGCGAGATCGTCGCCGAAGTGGCGGGAGACGCGCGCCTGCTCCTCTCGCGCGAGCGCGTGGCCCTCAATTTCCTGCAGCGCCTCAGTGGCGTGGCCACCTTGGCCCGCCAGTTTGCCGAAGCCGTTCAAGGTACCGGCTGCCAGGTCCTCGATACCCGCAAAACCACTCCCGGCATGCGCGCGCTCGAAAAAGCCGCCGCCGCCGCCGGTGGCGTTACCAATCACCGCATGGGATTATTCGATGCGATTCTCATCAAGAACAATCACATCGCCGCTGCCGGAAGCGTGACGGACGCGATCGCGCGCGCCCGCCCCTCCGGCCGCGAAATCGAAATCGAGGTCCGCACCCGCGCCGAACTGCGCGAAGCCCTGGCTGCCGGCGCGAACCACCTCCTGCTCGACAATCTCACACCCGCCGAGGCCGCCGAATGGGTCCGCGAAATCGCCGGCCGCGCCCGCGTCGAGCTTTCGGGCGGCATCAATCTGAAAACCGTGCGCGCCTATGCCCAGACCGGCGCCGATTTCGTCTCCGCCGGCGCCATCACACACTCCGCGCGCGCCATGGATATCAGCTTCCGCCTGGAGCTCGTATGACTTCTTGCCTTCCTCTGCGCACTCCGATTTGGATTTTGCCTTTTTCCTCTCCGAGCCTCTGCGTCTCCGCGGTGAGTCTCTTATGATCCCCCTCGATATCGATCGCCTTCGCCGCGCCTTCCCTGCCCGCATCTTCCGCTACCATCGCACCATCGACTCCACCATGACCGTTGCCGCCAGCCTGCCCACCGGTGCCGTCGTTCTCGCCGAAGAACAGACCGCCGGACAGGGCCGTCACGGCCACTCCTGGCATTCCGCCGCCGGCGATGGCATCTATTGCTCGCTGGTCCTGCCGCAATCGCCGCTCCTCACCCTCGCTCTCGGCCTCGCCACCCATACCGCCATCTACGAAGCCACCGGGCTTGTCTGCGATCTCCGCTGGCCCAACGACCTCATGCTCGCCGGCCTCAAGGTCGCCGGCATCCTCGTTCAAGCGGCCGGACGAAACGCCGTCGCCGGCATCGGGATCAATGTGAACCACACCGCGTTCCCCGACGACGTTGCCGCGCTCGCCACTTCGCTCCGCATCGCGGCGGGACGTCTCGTCCCGCGCGAGGAGATTCTGCTCGCGCTGCTGCCCGCCATCGACGCCATCGTCCCGCAAGACGAATCGGCTATCCTGGGCTCGTTCACGCAGCTTTCGAGCTACGCCTCCGGCCGGCGCGTCGAAGTCGAGCAGTCCGACGGCATTCTGACGGGCGTCACGGCCGGCCTCAGCCCCGAGGGCTATCTCATCGTGCGCAAGAGCGATGGGACCGATGCTTTAATCGTTGCAGGAGGCGTACGTGCTGCTCGCTCTTGATGCCGGTAACAGCAATATCACCATCGGAGCTTTCGATAAGAAAAATCTGCTCTGCCAGTGGCGCTTGCGCACCGTCCAGCAGCAGACGGCCGACGAGTGGGGCATCCTGCTGCACAACCTTTTCTCGCCCGTCGGACTGAACATCGCGGACGTCGACGGCATCATCATCTCGAGCGTCGTGCCGCCCATCGACGCCACTCTCGCCTTCATGGCCGAGCGCTATTTCCACACCACGCCGGTGTTCGTTGGACCTTCGACCGACCTCGGAATCGCCATCAAGTACGATAACCCCCTCGAAGTCGGTGCCGACCGGCTGGTAAATGGCGTCGCCGGGTTCACCAAGTACGGCGGCCCATGCATCGTCGTCGATCTCGGCACCACCATTAATTTCGATGTCATATCCGCCGCCGGCGAGTATCTCGGCGGCGCGATTGCCGTGGGCATCGGGATCGCTATAGAGGCGCTCTTCAGCAAGACCGCGCGCCTGCCCTTGGTCGATTTCCGCCCCCCCGCGGACGTCGTCGGCACCAACACCGTGAACAGCATGCGCTCCGGCCTGTATTACGGCGCGGTCGGCATGATCGATGGCATTCTCGAACGCATGATCGCCAAAATGGGGTCCGATACCAGGTTGGTGGCTACCGGCGGGCAGGCGTCGATGATCGTCAGCGGCTCGCGCTATCTCCAAACCGTGGACGAGAATCTCACCCTCGAAGGCTTGGCGATGATCTGGGAGCGGAATCACCGGTCTTGAATTACTTCAACTATTTCACCGAAATCGAGGAGCACTTCCAGCGCGCGCGCGGCACCAGTCTGTTCCTCCTCTCACCGCTCGATTGGGCGCTCGTCGAGAGTTGGAAGAACTCAGCCGTGCCGTTGGAGGCCGTGCTGCGCGGCATCGACGCCGCGTTCGAAAAATGGCGCGCGCGCAAAGTGAAAACCCAAATGGTGAACTCGCTCGCCTTTTGCGCGCAGGCAGTGCTCACCGAAGCGCAGATTATGGCCGAGGGTGCGCCGGCGCGCCCGCGCAGTGATGCCGCACCGCCCTTCACCGTCGAAGAATTGCGGGCCTACCTGGAAAACAACGCCGCCGCGGTCGCCCCTGCTCATGGGCCGATCGCCGGATCCCTGCGCAAGCTGGCGTCGGAAGCCGGGATGCACTACGCCGATCTCGAAGCGCTCGAGCAGCACCTTACCGTGCTCGAAGAAAAAATGATCGCGTCCGCCCGCGCGCAGCAAACCGAGGAGCAGGCGCTCGAATCGCGCCGCGAACTCGATCGCCAGCTCCGCCCCTATCGCGGCAAAATGACCGCCGACCAGCTTACGATGCTGGAAAAACAGTATCTCGAGCGGCACTTGTTAGAACAGACCGGCCTGCCGCGGCTGAGTCTGTTCTACATGCGGTAAGGCACCATTTTTCAAACTTTATACGGCCACGGCGCCCGCGCGAATAACCCCCCGTCGATCCCGATGGTCTGCCCGCTGATGAACGACGCGCCTTCGCTCGCCAGAAATACCACGGTCGGCGCGATATCCGCGAACACTCCCACACGAGCCAGCGGCGTCAGTTTCGCCCACGTCCCGGCATAATCCGGGTCCTCCTGCCGCGTTCGCTCCGATTCGATCGCGCCCGGCGCCAGGCAGTTCACGCGAATTCCATACGGCCCCAATTCCACCGCCGATATTTTCGTGAACATCTCGATGGCACCCTTGCTTGCCGTGTACCCCACCAGCCGGGGAAAGGCCAGTTTGTTGCACCCCGACCCCAGATTCACGATCACGCCGCCGCCGTGGTCCTTCATGTAAAGCCCCGCCTGCTGTGTGCACAGAAAGCATCCTTTGAGGTTGGTGTCGACCACCAGGTCCCACTCCTCTTCGGTCACCTCCAGCAGCGGCTTGAAAGTCTGCACACCGGCATTATTCACCAGCAGGTCGAGCCCGTCGAAGCGTCCCACCACCTCTTCGAACATCCGCTTCACCTGCCCCGGCGATCGGATGTCCGCCTCGATCGCGATCGCATCTACACCCAGGTCTTTGATTTCGGCCAGTGTCCCGTCTGCCAGGGGCGGCCGGTCCCCAAAATGATTGATGGCCACGCGCCAGCCTTGGCGCGCCAGTTCCATGGCAATCTCTTTACCGATTCCCCGGCTGGCGCCCGTTACCAGAGCAACGCGCTTTTCACCTTCCGTACTGGTCTTCACCCCCAAAGTTTACCCTACTGACATGTGTAATTCCGCTCATTCCCGCATGGTAAGAACGATCTGCCCTGTGGCAATCGCCAGCGCAAGTCATTGAAAATGTGCGTAGGGACCGATTGGCAGCACGCGTGCTCGCTTGTGGAAATCCCTCCGGCTCGAGGGGAGTACGACATGAAGCATATCCTCATCATTGACAGCAATCTGGGGTTCCTGTTCTGGCTGGGTGAAGCGCTTGCCGAAGCCCGCCACCAGGCATGGCCCGCGTGTAACGTTGCCGAAGCCGGCGCCATCCTGCGGAGCCGGCGCCTGCCCCGCTTGGATTTGCTCATCGTGAATCCTTCCGTTGATGGCGCGCTGCGCCTGGTCCAG
The DNA here is from genome assembly GCA_035509055.1 of Bryobacteraceae bacterium. Classification (GTDB taxonomy): domain Bacteria; phylum Acidobacteriota; class Terriglobia; order Bryobacterales; family Bryobacteraceae; genus PALSA-129. The sequence continues at coordinate 29,266 of DATJMA010000140.1, forward strand.
CGCCTCCGCCGCGCTCGCCCCGACCTCAAGGTACTGGCCGTGGACCCTGTGAACGACGAGCAGGTGCGCGGCATCAGCGACTGGCGCGTCCGGCCCCAGAGCCATGATCGTTCTGCAAAAAGCCAGTGGCTGCGGCATATCGAACGCGTCATCCACGTCCATAAACGCGCTGCCTAGTGTTTTTTCAACCGCAGCGCCATACCGCCGTGGAAAGGCGGTGACTGGAGCGTGCTCTCGCCGTTTGCCCGAAGTGCCACCGGAGTCTTCGCCCCGGTTACGATATCGAGGAACTCCCCGCTGTAGTTACCAGCCGGCAGACTCAGCGCAATATTTACCGGTCCGTCGCCATCGCAATAGATCGCGTGCTCGCCGTTCGCTGACGATAAAGCCCTGGCATAAACTCCCGCGGCATGCTTTACCACCGTATGATCCGGAGCCAGATCCTCCAGCCTGAACCCATTCAGAAACTTACTCAAAATTCCCAATTCCCGCCGTAGGGCCGCGCTGCCGCCGCCGGGACCGTTCGGCGCCCCGTCCGATCCGTCCTCGTGGCCGGCCGAGAACGAATAATCCAACCCGTCGAACGTGCTCCCGCCGGCCAGCATGAAATTCCACGCCTGCCGTAAGTAAGTCAGGTCGTCTTGCCCGAGGAAGCCCGTCTCGTCGTAGCCGATCGCTTTGCCCAAGCCGTAATTCTCGTCCACCGCCCGAGGGTAAGCGTAGTGGAAGTTCACGATCCTGGCTTCCGGCACCAGTTCCTTCACCGGAAACCCGAAATTAGCGTAGTTCTGCGCGATCAAGTGCCCGTTCGATCCATCTTCGCTGGCGATCCATTCGGCTACCCGCGCCTGCCATTCCATCGATAGCTTGTCCGCCACATCGATCGAATTGGGATACCGGTCGCGCGCCGGTCCCTGTAAATAGGGGTTCACCACCGATGCCAGTTCCCCGCGGTCCGACCATGGTTCGTTCTGGATTTCGAAAAAGACGTTATCGAAATCGCTCGCCTCCTTCACCAGCTTGCGCGCGTAGCGCTCCTGCCACGCCAGGAGGTTGCCGTTCCGCAGAGTGTTCAGTTCTTTCCAATCGATGGCGTTCGTCCCATTGACATTGTTCGCCGGATTAAAGGGACTGATCTTCCAATGCGCCTCCTGATAATGCGAGGAGAACAGCGTCACTTCCACCACGATGCCGCGCTTTCCCGCTTCGCCGATAAAATCCCGATAGCGCCGGAAGTATTCGGGATTCCACTTGTCCAGATCGAACCGATCGCCCGTGCGGACCCACGGCGCGATCAAATTCTTAGGCTCCGGCGCCAGATCGTTCCGCCGGATACCAAAAGACTGCCCCGGCACCTCGATGTAGCTTCCACCGAAGAGCCTGGTCAGGTTCAATCCGTCCTTGGCCAGCGCATCCAGATAGCGGCGGTAGTCGAACGAAGCGTTGATCACCGCCCCGTAATGCTCGCCGCTGGTGATGAGCGCCACGGTCTTGCCGCGAAATTCGAAGTAGTGGGGATTCCTGGAATCCAGCCGGATAGGCGTCGCGGCGGACCCCGACCATGCCGCCGCCAGAACCAGGGCGGCAAACCATCGCCATCGGAACATTTGCATTAACCCGCGAACTTGTCGGTGGCCGCCACCAGCGCGCGGCTGTTCGGCGGATCGAACGCGCTGTGGCCGCTGTCCGGCGTGATGACCAGGTCCGCCTCGGGCCAGGCCCGGTGCAGCGCCCAGGCGCTTTCCATGGGACAGACCACGTCGTACCGGCCTTGCACAATCACGCCTGGAATGTGGCGTATGCGCGGGGCGTCGCGCAAGAGCTGACCCTCGTCCATAAATCCTTTGTTGTAAAAATAGTGGACCTCGATGCGCGCAAACGCGAGCGCGAACTCGTCTTCCTCGTAATGCGCGGTGAAATCGGCATCGGGCATCAGTTTCGAAGTCGCGCCTTCCCAGCCGCTCCAGATTTTCGCCGCCGCGAGTTGCACCGCGTGATCGCTGCTCGTCAGCCGTTGGTAATAAGCGCTCAAAAGATCGCCGCGTTCCCCCTCCGGAATGTGAGCCAGGTACGGCTCCCACGGATCGGGATAGAGAATCGACGCGCCCCGCTGGTAGAACCATTCGATCTCCTGGCGGCGAAGGAGGAAAATGCCGCGTAGCACCAGTTCCGTGACGCGATCGGGGTGCGTTTCGGCATATGCCAGTGCCAGGGTCGATCCCCACGATCCGCCGAACACCTGCCAGCGGTCGATCCCCAGGTGCTCGCGGATCTTCTCGATGTCGGCCACCAGGTCCCAGGTGGTGTTAGCTTCCAGCGATGCGTACGGCGTGCTCTTGCCGCAGCCGCGCTGATCGAAATTCACGATGCGGTATTTCTCCGGGTGGAAGAAGCGCCGCTGCTTGGCGTCTGAGCCGCCGCCCGGTCCGCCGTGAAGAAAGATTACCGGCTTGCCGGAAGGGTTGCCGCTTTCCTCGTAATACAGCTCGTGAACCGGCGAAACCGGCAGGCGTCCGGTGTTGTAAGGTTCGATCCCCGGGTACAGCCAGGTAACAGGATCCTTCTGTATGGATGCGGGCATGCGAGCAGTATAGCGCGCATCGCCGTCACGGTCCCTTGCGCCAGGTCATTTCCACGCCAATCGGCATGTCGTTCTTCGCGCGAATGGAAAGCAGCCAGGGCGGCTCGATTTTGAAATCCGGGAGCTTGGCCGGAATCGTACCCGTAAGGTGCGTGCCGGCGCCGGTGGTCGCCGCCTGAAAAGCGACGTCGCCATAGGTGGCCTTCTGCCCGGCGAATTCGATCTCCAAATCGCAATGAAATGCCGGCGATCCGAGGGCCGGTTCGGGCAGCCAAACGCGCACCGTCACCAGCGGAAGTGGCGCTCCCTTGGTGACCGGAAGCATGTGCGGATCGCGGTTGCAATCGCCGGAATCGAACGATTTCACCGGCACGCCGATCAGGAAATTGCACTGGCCGGCCCGGAGGATTGCAGCATGCCGTCCATCCGTACGGCTGTCCCGCCCACGGTCGCGGCCGTCAGCTCTAGAGTCTTGCAGCCGGCAGCCTCGACCTTCACCGTGTGCTTTCCTGGAGACAACTCCGTGAACCGCCAGGTCCCGTCGGCGCCCGCGGTGGCCGTTCGCGCCCGGCCGGATTCCGTGTTGGTGACGGTAACGGTGGCATTCGCTACCGCCGCACCCGTGGTGTCGGTAACCTTTCCGGACAGGCTTCCGGTTGGCGGCGCTCGCGCCTGGAGCAGTCGAAACGCCAGCAATAGCACAATCTCGTCCGGAGCATCTGCCGCCCCGTGTTGCGCCGCTCATTCCCGCCGTTCTAAAGTGCTTGCTGGGACATGCGGCACTTTCACTTCGATACCGTGGACGAGATTCGCCGGGCAGCGGCTGAAGCCGGCGCCCTCCACGTCCATTTCCTGGACGATCCGTCGGCCGTTCGCGCCGCGCTGGCTCGCAAGGTGGCCGTGGCCGGCACCGAGGTGGGGAACTCCATCGCCATTCATCCCATGGAAGGCTGCGATGGCGATGCCGAAGGCCGGCCGTCCGAGCTTACCTGGAGGCGGTACCAACGCTTCGCGCGCGGCGGCGCCAAGCTCATCTGGTTCGAAGCCACAGCCGTCTGCCGCGAAGGCCGCGCGAACCCGCGCCAACTTTGGATCCATGACGGCAGCGTCGCGGAACTCGCGCGTCTCACCGCCATGGTGCGCCGTACCCACCGCGAGACTTGGGGCGCCGATAGCGACCTCCTCATGCCGGTCCAATTGACTCACTCGGGCCGGTTCTCCTGGCCCAACCGCATCATCGCCGTACACAATCCCCTGGTCGACCGGAAGACCGGCACACCCTCCAGTCTGCCTGTCGTTTCCGACGGTGAACTGGAGCGTCTGGAAGACCAGTTCGTCGACGCGGCGCGGCAAGCCGTCGAGGCAGGCTTCGATTCTATCGACGTAAAAGCCACCCACGGATATCTCGCGTTCGAACTGCTCGGCGCCAGGACGCGGCCCGGACCTTATGGCGGCCCGCTCGAAAACCGCGCTCGCTTCCTCCGCAACATCCTCGGCAAAATCCGCTCCGCGTTCGGAAAGCGGCTCGTCATCGCCATGCGCCTCGGGTGCTTCGAAGGCCTCCCATACATGCGCGACGCCGCCGCCGGCACCGGCATCCCCATGGAGTACCCGCTTCCCTACGAATATGGATTCGGCGTCGACACGGCCAACCCTCACGCCATCGATCTCGACGAAGTGAAGCGCGCCGTCGGCTGGTTTATCGAGGACGGCGTGCAACTGCTGAGCGTGTCGCTCGGAGTGCCATATTTCAACCCGCACATCGGACGTCCGTTCGAGAAGCCGGACGAAGGCAATTACGAACCGCCGGAGCACCCCCTGCTCGGAGTGGACCGCCATTTCTACGTCACCGGCGAGCTTCAGCGCGCCTTCCCCCAGATTCCGGTCCTCGGCGCGGGATACAGCTGGCTACAGAAATTCGCCGCCAGCGCCGGCGCGTTTAATCTCCAGGCCGGCGCCGCCCGCTTCTTCGGCATGGGCCGTAATGCCCTCGCCTACCCCGATTTTGCCCGCGAAGCGCTCGCCACCGGAACCCTCTCCGAACAGCGCGTCTGCAAGACCCTGACTTATTGCAGTTACCTCATGCGCCAGAAAAATCACCCGCTCGGCCAATTCCCCACCGGCTGCCCGCCCTTCGACAAAGAAGGATACGGCCGGATCATGAAAGCGGCGCGCGACGCCGCCAGAGGACCAAAGTGAATCAGCTCTATCACCGCACCCTCGACTTCGCTTCACGCCAGGTGCGCGCCCTCGTCGAGCGCGACCCCGATTTCTACCCCATGTATACCGATCGCGGCCGCTGGCGTCACGAGTTGCCCTCCTGGACCAGTTGGTGCGACGGATTTCTGCCCGGCATCATGTGGATACTCTGCGCGCGCGGCGATTCCTCCTGGCGCGCGCCCGCGGAGCGCTACACCCGCCGTCTCGCGCCCAGGCAGTTCGACCGCGGCGTTCACGACCTCGGCTTCCTTTTCATGTCCACTTATGGACGCTGGTACGCGCTCGCCCACGAGCCCGCGCTGAACTCCGTGCTGATTCAGGCCGGCCGCACCCTGGCGATGCGATTTCGCGAAAAAGGCGCCTACCTGCACTCTTTCCTCGGCGAGAACTCCCTCTTCATCGACATCATGATGAACGTCGGCATCGTTTTTTATGCCTCCCGCCAGACCGGCGATCGCGAGCTTTTCGATGTCGCCGTGCGCCACTCACTCACCACGCGCCGCGTGCTGGTGCGCGGGGATGGATCGACCGCGCACGAAGGGCTCTTCGATGCCCACACCGGCGAGTTCCTCGGCCAGAGCACCCAGCAGGGATACCGCGGCGATTCCTGTTGGTCGCGCGGGCTGGCTTGGGCCATCTACGGTTTCGGCACCGTCTACGGATATACCCGCGATCAACGCTTCCTCCGCACCGCCCAAGCTTGCGCCGCGTACTATCTGGGCAACACTCCCGCGGATGGCGTCCCGCTATGGGATTTCGATGCCCCGCCCGCAAGCCGCGATCTGTTGGATACCTCGGCTGCCGCCATCGCGGCATCGGGACTGTTCCAACTCGCCACACTGGCGGACGACCGCTCCAAAGGCGCTTACTACCAGGAAATGGCGGAGCGCATTCTCACCAGCCTTTGCGCTCACCACTCGGCCGAGGGCGATCCCGCTTGGGAGGGCATTCTCAAGGGCGGCGTATACCATCTGCACAAAGGATTGGGCGTGAACGAGTCGGTCATGTGGGGCGATTACTTCTTCGTGGAGGCGCTCGATCGCGCGCTGAGAAATGTCTCCAACCCTGCCTGAACGCCAGCCGGCTGACAGCCGGTGCGCAGACTCGCGGTTGCCTGCTTGCGACCGCCTGCATAAATCGTGCAGCCAATCTTGGCTGCAGCCGCCTTTGAGCCGGCTTTTCACGCCGACGAGAGCCTGCGGAGACTCGAAAAAGCCGCCTGAAGGGCGGCTGCGGGAACGCTTGCCGGTCGGGTGGCTGGTTCGGAATCATGCCTAAATACGCCTGGTATCGCGACCTCAACCGTTACCAGTGGTTCGTGCTCCTGGTCTGCTCCTTCGGCTGGATGTTCGACCTAATGGCGCAGCAGTTGTTCAACCTGGCGCGCAAGCAGGCCGTGCGCGAACTCCTCGGAGGGCACGCCAGCGACGCCGCTGTCGCGCGGCAGGCGGGGTTCGCCACCTCCATCCTGATGATCGGATGGGCCATCGGAGGAATCGTATTCGGCATCCTCGGCGACCGCCTCGGACGCGTCAAGACGATGGCCCTCACCATCCTGCTTTATTCGCTCTTCACCGGCGCCAGCATGTTCGCCACCGGCATCTGGGATTTCAACCTCTATCGCTTCCTGTGCGGGCTCGGCGTGGGCGGGCTGTTCTCGGTGGGCGTTTCGCTCGTGGCCGAAGTCGTGCCCGCGCGAGCCCGCCCCTACGCCCTGGGAACCATGCAGGCATTCTCGACTGTCGGCAACATGCTCGCCGCCTGCATCGGCATCCTGCTCGGATACCTCGAGCGCTCCGGCACCATCGCCGGCGCGTGGCGCTACGAATTCCTCGCCGGCGCGATTCCGGCGCCGCTGGCCCTTTTGGTGTTCCGCAAATTGAAGGAGCCTGAAGCCTGGCTCAAGGCCCGCGCCGCCAAAACCCCCTTGGGCTCATGGCGCGAATTGTTTTCCCAGCCGCCGTGGGGCCGCCATGCCATCGTGGGATTGCTCCTCGCGGTCGCCGGCGTGGTTGGGCTCTGGGGAATCGGATTCTTCAGCTACGATCTGTTTCTGCCCGTGCTCGAACGAACCTTCCGCGCGCAAGGCTTGAGCGGGCCGGCGCTCGCCGGCAAGACCACCACCTGGATCGGCATCACCTCCATGTTTCAGAATTTCGGCGGATTCTGCGGCGTCTACGCCTTCACCTATCTCACCCACTACACCGGCCGCCGGAAAGCCTTCGCTATCGGATTTCTGGCGGCCATGGCCATCACCGCATACACCTTCTGGAACCTGCGCGCCATCGCCGACATTTTCTGGATGGTGCCGCTGATGGGCTTCGCGCAGCTCGCGCTCTTCGGCGGGTATGCCATCTACCTGCCCGAGCTCTTTCCCACCCGTTTGCGGTCCACCGGCACCAGCTTCTGCTACAACATGGGCCGCCTCATCGCCGCCTTCGGCCCCGTGGGCTTGGGCTACCTGACCAGCGATGTCTTCGCCGGGCGCCCCGATCCCATGCGCTATGCCGGCGTGGCCATGTGTGCTGTCTTCCTTTTAGGCATCGCGCCGCTGCCCTTCGCCCCCGAAACCAGGGGCATGCCGCTGCCGGAATAGCTATCATGGAATTTCCCATGATCGGCAAGATGGTGTCGCGGTATCTGATTCTCGAAGAGCTGGGGCGGGGCTCCATGGGCATCGTCTTCAAGGCCAGCGACACCGCGCATCGACGCCTGGTAGCGCTCAAAATCATCGCCGAAAAGCTGGTCGACGATCCGCAAATGCTGCGCCGCTTCGAGCGCGAAGGCGCCGCCGCATCGAACCTGCGCCATCCCAATATCTGCACGGTCTACGAAAGCGGCGAATGGCAGGGACGGCCCTATCTCTCCATGGAATTGCTCGAGGGAGAGACCCTCGACCACCGCTTGGCCCGCGGACCGCTCCCCGGCGCCACCCTCCTCGAGATCGCCATCGGAGTCACTGGCGCGCTCGAGGCCACCCACGCCATCGGCATCATTCATCGCGATCTCAAGCCCGCCAATCTCTTCCTCACCACTGGCGGACAGGTGAAAGTGCTCGATTTCGGCCTGGCGAAAATTCGGCAGCCGCAAGCCATCAGCCCCGATGCCCCTACCGTCGCCATCTGCACCACCAGCCGCGGTCTCATCATTGGCACCTTGCCTTACATGTCGCTCGAGCAGATTCGCTGTGAGCCTCTGGACGGCCGCTCCGACCTCTACTCGCTGGGTGTCGTGCTGTACGAATTGGCCACCGGAGTCCTGCCTCTCCAGGGCGGAGCGATGGCCGAACTGCCGGCCGGGATCGCGCCGGTTGTCGCCAAACTGATGGCCGTGGACCCCGCCGCGCGCTATCAGACCGCGCGCGAGGCGCGCGAGGCGTTCCAAAGCTGCACTTCCGGGCGCCGTGTCTTCGAGCATCGCGCGCTCTAGCCGGCGGCTATGCTCCGCCTGGGCTTGCCGGCACGGCTCCCCGCCCGATGCTTGGACCACCTCGCCGGTTCGCGGCAGGGTCTGCCGTCCGCGGTCTTCTTCGCCCCGGTGCTTTGTGCGAAAACCGGCTTTCCACGAGTGAACCGGTTGGCCCCCGCCGGCGGCATATAGGACAGGCAAGCCTGTTATCCTACCCGCAGATGCTGAGATTTACTTTGGCTGTAGCGGCCGGATTCCTGGTCCTTTCGGCGTTGACGATCGGTACGCGAATCGCCATGCTGCGGTATCTGTTTCATACCGCTCCCGGAATGGATGTAGACCTCCTCCCGCCGTCGTATTTCCTTGCCTATGCCGTCGTTCGCATAGTCTATGCGATCATCGGCGGCTGCATTACAGCTGCCATCGGCCGGCGGTATGAAGCCCCAACCATCCTCGGAGCCCTCATGCTCGGTACCGCCATCGGTGACGTGGTCATGCGCCGCAGCGGCGAGCCGCTGTGGTACGCCGCACTGGTGGGCCTGGTGACTGCCTTGGCGGCGATGATGGCCGGTTACCGTTGGCTCGGTCGGATCCCGGAACCCGCGCCGAAATAGCCCTACCGCCCCTGCTCGTACATCAGAACCAGCGACCTTTGGGCGAACGGCAGATACACCAAAGTCGCGCTCATTCCCAACGCCAGCCCCATCGCAATGTGATGCACCAGAAGGAACGGCGCCAGCGCCCAAAGAAGGTCCGTCAGGAGCAGCACGGGAAACATGCGCCCGAACTTGGCCGGCAACTGCCGCAGGCCCAGGCATGCGGCCGCAATCAGGTACAGCCTTACCGGAATGAGCGCGGCGGCCGTTACGATCACGCCGGTCATGAAAAGCTGCGGAGGGCGCAGACTCGTCTCGCGCAGCACGTCCGCGACCTCGTGCAGATTGGCCAGCGCCGTCAGATAAATTCCCAGATATACCGCTTGCACCAGCACCATCAGGGTAGCGGCCACCTTTCGCGGCGCCGCCGGAAGCTCCTCGGGCGTCGAAAGCAGGGAACGCGCCGGGCCCGGCGCGAGTTCGGCCGGGCTGGGAACCTGCGGTAGCGCCTGCGAAACCGCAGCGATAAACCGATACCCTTTGCCGGCAACCGTCTCGATATACCGCGGCGTCGCCGGCGAATCGCTGAGCGCCGTCCGAATCTTATTGATGGCGCCATTGAGGCCGTGGTCGAAATCGACGAACGTGTCCGAACCCCAAAGCCGCTGCCGCATCTCTTCCCGCGTGACCAGCTCCGACGGCCGTTCGAGCAGCATCAGCAGCACCTGGAACGGTTGGGTATTCAGCTTCACGCGGACCCCGTGCTTCCGCAGTTCCGCCGATGCCTCGTCCGCCTCGAACACACCGAAACGGAAAATCCGCCGAAGAGCGTTCCCTGTCATGCCGTCGTCTTCAAGTTTAGCCCCGCCCCCGGAGTGCGACAACTCGGCGCAGGAGCTTCGAAATCAATTGTTTGCGCAGTGAGGCGGAAGTGACCGGAAGATGACGCGGAAAGTCTTGCCGCCACCGTCCCGCCGCGCCACAATCCCGCTTGTGAAGCCAACTTTCCATTTGCGATTTGGGATGGCAACCCTGCTGATGGCGTCCGCGGCGCGCTTGCCGGCATCCCAATTGACCCCTTCCGCCGCCAGGGCTTTCGATACCTATGTATCGGGGGTGGAGGCCCGCTTGGCCCTCCCACCAGCCTCGGCCGCCCCGCCAACCTCGCTCGCCATCGATCCCGTGAACGGCGGAACCTGGCCCGTGCCCGGAGGCCGTTTACACCATTGGCGAGCCGCCGCCGTCGTTCCGGGTGCCACCCCCGCCGCACTGCTGGACTTGCTCCGCGATAACCGCCGCCTCGCCCGCTACTACAGCCCCGAGGTGGTCTCTTCCCGAACCCTCTTCGACCAGGGGGATCGCACCGCCGTCGCCATGCGATTCGTGAAGCGACAGATCGTCACCGTAGTGCTCGACGCCGAATTCGAAACCCTGTCCGGTCTGCTCGACAGCGGCACGCGCGGCTTCTGCTTCTCGCGCAGCACCCACATCTGGCAAGTCGATCGCGCGGGCACCGGCCAGGAGCACCGCCGCGCCCAAGGCGACGACGACGGCCTCCTTTGGAAACTCAATTCCTATTGGACCTTCCAGCAGGCGCCCGAAGGTCTTCGCATCTCGTGCGAGGCCGTGTCGCTGACCCGCGACGTTCCGGCCGGCTTAGGTTGGCTGGTCGTTCCCATCATCCGCACGCTGCCGCGCGACTCGCTGGAATTCATGCTGTCCGCAACCACGAAAGCCTTACTGGCAAGGAGGTCGGGCGATGATCGCGACAACTGACGGCAACCCCGAAGCGAAGCCAGTCTTCGTGTCCGCGCCGCGCATTCACCGGGCGCTGACAGCGGACGTGGAGAAGCGTCTGCTCGTCTGGATGGCCCATCGCGTGCCCGCATCCATCGGCCCCGACCACTTGACCCTGCTGGGATTCGCCTCCCAGCTTTTGGCGGGCTGCTCCTACGCGCTGGCATCCCGCGCGCCGGCCGCTCTCTGGCTCGTGAACCTGTTCCTTTTCTTGAACTGGCTCGGCGACAGCCTCGATGGCACGCTGGCCCGCGTCCGCAATCGGCAGCGCCCGCGATACGGCTTCTATGTGGATCACATGGCCGATACCTTCGGCGCATTCGCGCTGATGGCCGGTCTCGCCGCCTCCGGCTATCAGCACTGGCAGATTGCCGCCGGGATGCTGGCCGGTTTCTATCTGCTCTCGATAGAGAGTTACCTGGCCGCCTACACTACCGGAAAGTTTCATCTGTCGCACGCCATTTTCGGCCCCACGGAGATCCGCATCCTGCTCATTGCCGGCAATGCGATGCTGACCGTGCATCCCTTCGCGCGCTTGGCGGGCCGGGTATTCCGGCTCTTCGATGTGGGTGGCTCGGTGGCGATTGCCGGCATGGCCATCATGGCCGTGGCGGCGGCAATCCGTCACACCGTCGGCCTTTACCGTGAGGAGACGGTCCGGTGATTCGCATTCGGTTCGGCGTCTTCAGCCTGGTCGGCGCGGTGGGCGCGGTCTTGCAAGTGGCGCTCTTCGGCCTGTTTGCCAAAGGCCTGCGCTTGCCGCCCCCCGCGGCCATGGCCATTGCCGTCGAACTGGTGGTGCTGCACAACTTTCTCTGGCACGAACGCTTCACCTGGCGCGACCGCGGAATCCGCGGCTTTCGCCATCGCGCTGGCCGCCTCTGCCGTTTCCACATCGCCAACGGCGCCGTGTCGCTCGCCGGAAATACCCTGCTGGCGTGGTGGCTGGTGCAGATTCTGCGGTTTCCCGCGTGGTGGTCGGCTGCCCTGGCGGTGGCCGTTTGCGCGCCCGTAAATTTTCTGGCCGCCGATCGCTGGGTGTACCGGCCTTGACGCCTTACCTCCGCGCGCCGGCAGACGCCATCATCTCCGCCATCAGCCGTTCCGTCGTCTCGGACATCTTCCGCATATAGCCGCAGATCAGCGCGAGTTCGTCGTCGCTGTATTCCCCGGCCACCGCCAGGAACGCTTTGGCCAGCGCGTCGTACTTGGGCAGCAGCGGCTCCAGGCTTTCGGCCCGCACGCGCACCAGCACCCGCCGGCGGTCCTCGCTGTCGCGCACCCGCTCCACGATTCCCCGCCGCTCCAGCCGGTCGAGAATGTGCGTGATCGCTCCCGTCGTCAGGCCGGTCAGATCCGAAATCCGCCCCGCGGTAACCATCCCGCCGTCGGAAGCAATCAGGTCCACGCACCTGGTATCGGTGGCGTTCAGGCCCACGTCCTGCGCGATCGCCTGGTGCAGGAAGACCGTTTGCGAGCTGATCTTCCTTCCCAGGTCCTGCACTTCCCGCAGCAGTTCAGTTCTTTTGCCGCTCTTCGCCAATTTTCGGCTTGACATAAGATAGCTGCATTGTTAAGATAAATAATCTGCAATATTAAGATACTGCAATATTGAGATTTTAGCCTGCCTCATGGAAAGGAGTCAAGTCATGCCGCTCGCTCGGCCGAAACCGTGGAAGGGAATGGGTATGGAAGGTTGGGTTGCCCGCTGGTACGCTTCCAGCCGCGCCAAAGACATGGAGGATTTTCGCCGCTCCGCCAAAATTGCCGCCGGCGAACTGCTGGCCGGCGCCCGCGTGCTCGAGGTCGCCCCCGGCCCCGGCTTTTTCGCCATCGAACTGGCCAAACTCGGCGACTTCCGCATCACCGGCCTGGATGCCAGCCGGACGATGGTCGGGATCGCCGCCGCCAACGCGCGCGCCGCTGGCGTGGATGTCGATTTCCGCCTCGGAAATGCCTCCGCCATGCCGTTTCCGGACGAGTCCTTCGATCTCATTTATTGCTCCGCCGCGTTCAAGAATTTCACCGAACCCGTCGCCGCCCTGAACGAAATGCACCGCGTCCTCCGGCCCGCCGGCGAAGCCTGGATCGTCGATCTCAGCCGCGACTGTCCTCTCTCCGAGATCGACACGTTCGTCGACCGCAGCGGCCGTGGCCCGATCGATGCCTGGATGACGAAGTGGATTTTCCGTTACGTCCTGCTCAAACGCGCCTACTCGCGCGGCGATTTCCAGCGCATGTCGCGCCAGAGCCGCTTCGGGGCGTGCCGCTTCGAACAGGCCGGCATCGGGTGCTCGGTGCGATTGTCCCGCCAGCCGGCCGCGGTCGCATCGCCAGCCCATCCATGAGAAGCCAGCGCCCCGGAGCCATGGTCTCGCTTACCGTCTGGCCTGCACCGGCCGGTCCGCCTTCGCCGGCGCAGCCGGCTGTTCTTCCCGCCGGAAGAAGCACCAGATCCCGATCGCGCACAGCCCCAGTGAGATCCACTGCGAGGTATCGAGCGGCGTTCCCCACAAATTGCCCTGTTCGTGAAAACGGAAGAATTCCACCACGAACCGCGCCGCCGAGTACAGCATCAGATACAGCCCGATAATCGCTCCCTGGCGGTGCGCTTTGCCGGCCCGCCAGTACAGGATGCCGAAAATCAGAAATTCCGCGAACGATTCGTACAGTTGCGTGGGGTGCAGAGGCACGTCGAGCGGTACGCCGACATTTTCGTGCGCCACCGCGCTGTGGAACGTCACCGCCCACGGCAGGTGGCACTCCACGCCCCAGCAGCAGCCCGCCGAAAAACAACCCAGCCGCCCGATCCCGTGGCCGATCGCGATGCCCGGCGCAAACACGTCCGCCGTTCGCCACAGCGGCAGATGCATCCGGCGCATGTACCACCACGCGACCACCAGCGCCCCGATCAGTCCGCCATAAAACACTCCACCCGCTTGTAGCGTATCCAGCGTGAAGATCTCCCCGGGATTTTCGCGGTAGCGCGGATCCACGATCAGCATCATGATCTTGGCCCCTACAATCGCCGCCAGCGCGCAATAGATGCCCAGGTTGGTTACGGCATCCACATTGAGCGAATCCCGCCGGGCGAGCTTCGCCGCCATCCACAAACCCGCCAGAAACGCCGCCGCTACCAGGACGCCGTAGGTGTGCAGAAACGAAATGTGAAAAATCTCAGGATACATTGGTCGCCTGCTGCTTGGGACGAAGCAGACCGAGCGCCAGCAGAACGCTGCCGATCACGATGGCCGAATCGGCCACGTTAAACGCCGGCCATTGATAATCGCGTATGTACAAAAGCAGGAAGTCGGTCACCTTGCCGTAAAGAATGCGGTCCACCACGTTGCCCGCCGCGCCGCCCAGAATCAACGCAAACCCCCATCTCGTCAGCCGGTCGAGCCGCTCCGGGCGCCACAACAGGATACTCACCCCCACCACCGCGGCGAGCGACAGCAGCACCAGCACCAGGGTCCGCCATTCCGAAGTCGTATCGTTGAACAGCCCGAACGCTACGCCGCGGTTCTCCGACCGCACAATGTCGAAAAATCCCGGAATGACTTTCAGCGGGTCGAAGAACGACACTCGGGTTTCGATCAGCCACTTCGTCAGGCGGTCGAAAGCCAACACCCCCGCCGCTGTGCCATAGGCTTTCAGACGAAGATCGAGAATTGCGGAATCCATTTTTGGGGTCGATACCATCGTAGCAAGCGCGGCCGCGGGCAGGCGGCAAACCGGTAGGGTCCTGAAACTTTTGGGCCACCGGCAAACCGGCGCCGGCCGGAAGATGCGGTACGATTCTCGCATGGAGACCCGGACCCTTCCCCACACCGATCTGACCGTCTCGCGCGCCTGCTATGGAACCATGACTTTCGGCAAGCAGAGCGACCAGGCGCTTTCCACGCGATTGGTCGGCCGCTGCCTCGACGCCGGCATCAATTTTTTCGACACCGCCAATGCTTATAGCTTCGGAGCGGCCGAGACCATCCTCGGAAATGCCCTCAAAGGGCGGCGCGAAAAGGTCGTGCTGGCGAGCAAGGTGGGGTTCAAGGCCGGCGATGCCCCGGGCGATAGCGGCCTCAAGCGGGAGTCCATCCTGCGCGCGATCGATCTCAGCCTTCAGCGCCTCCAGACCGATTACCTCGATCTCTACTACCTCCACCTGCCCGACTGGAACACGCCCATCGAAGAATCGCTCGCGGCCATGGACCAGGTGGTGCGCGCCGGCAAGGTGCGCTATCTGGCCAGTTCGAATTATGCCGGCTGGCAGGTAGTGGAGATGCACTGGGAGAGCCACCGGCGCGGCTACCAGCCTCCCTACGTATCGCAGCCCATGTATAACCTGCTCGCCCGCGGCATCGAGCAGGAATACCTGCCCATGTGCCGTCGCTTCGAAGTTTCCACCATCGTCTACAACCCGCTCGCGGGCGGCCTGCTGACCGGCAAACATCGCTTCGAGCGTCCCATTCCCGGTACCCGCTTCGATTCCAACCCCCTCTATCTCGATCGCTACTGGCACCCCGCCTTCTTCGACGCTGTCGACGAGTTGAAACAAATCGCCGCTGCCGGCGGGCGGGACATCGTCGACATGGCGCTCAACTGGGTGCTGCATCATACATCCGCCGATGGCGCCATCGTCGGCGCCTCCACCGAAACTCAACTCGAAGGCAATTTGGCCGCGCTCCAAAAGGGTCCGCTGCCCGCGGATATGGTCTCGGCCTGCGACGGCGTCTGGAACCGCTTGCGCGGAATCACACCGAAATATAACCGCTGAACGCAAAACGCCGCTGGCCCCGGACGCCCCTTCTGGCGCTGTCTAAACGAAGGTGATAACCTAACAGAACGTTCGCCAGGAGATCGGAACTTTGCTCGCGGATTTTCTTTATTCTCACTCGACATGGCTGATTGCAACGTTAGTAATCGGCCTATGGACGGGAATATCGCTGCTCGGCCTCTACGTCGCACACCGCCTCATCGACGTGCAGATCCGCCACAAGGATACCGAGACCGTGGGCCTCACCTACGCCATTGTGGCCGTGGTTTACGCCGTGCTGCTCGCCCTCATTACCGTGGACGTCTTCGACACTTTCGCCAAGGCCGACGCGATTGCTTCCGCTGAGTCCAACAAACTGAGCAACCTGATGCTCGACTCCTCGGGATTGCCGCCGGAAATGGCGGTGGAGATGCGGTCCGACCTCAATAAGTACATCGATACCGTGGTGAAGTCGGAGTGGCCGGATCAGCAGGCTGGCAAGCTCGGCGCCGCCGTGTTCGAGCCAGGGTGGACCATACTCGCCCATGTCAGCAATGAGCTTGCCGTATTCGAGCCTCATAGCATGGGACAGAACGTGGATAAGGCCGAAATGCTGCGTGCGTTGAACGACCTGATCAAAGCCCGGCGAAGCCGCATCATCGCGGCTGGGGAACATTTGCCGGCGGTCATCTGGAAAATGCTGGCCCTCGGCGCCGCGGTTTCGGTGGGCTATACTTACCTGTTCGGTGCCCGCACTTTCGGCATTCACATGGCCATCACCGGCTTGATCGCGGCTACCATCGGGCTGGTTTTCGTCCTCATCATCACCCTCGATTACCCCTTCCGCGGCTCCGTCAGCGTCAGTTCCGACTCCTTCCGCAGTGTCCAGCAAAACGTTGTCGGAGCCTTGGCCGCCGCTCCGCAGCGCTGAAAGTCTACCCCTGGGGAATCATCATGTTGAACGCATGGTTTTACGCGCACAAGACCTGGCAGATCGGCATCGTAGTCGATTTGACCATCGTGGTGGTCCTGCTGGCCGGCCTGTTTGCCTTTCACCGTTGGATCGCCTGGGAGCACCGCGAGCACGACACCGCCATGGTCGGACTGAGCTATGCCCTTTGTGGTAGCGTATACGCCGTGATCCTGGCCCTGGTCGCCGGGAATACCTTCGAAACCATGGAAAAGAGTAAGAGCATCGCTTCGGAGGAGGCCAATTCACTTACCGCGCTGATCTTTGACAGCGCCGGCCTCGACTCTGCCACCGCCAATCAGGTGAGACGCGAAAGCAATACTTACCTCGCCGTGGTCACTAAGAAGGAGTGGCCCTTGCAGCGGGCCTATAAGATGGATACCTCCAACTTCGAGGAAGGCTGGGCCATTCTGCGCCGGATCAGCGTCGACCTCGCCTCCTTCGAGCCCAAATCCGAGGGCCAGGCCACCGTCAAACTCGAAATGGAGCACGACATCAACGACCTCTTTACCGCCCGGCGCATGCGGCTGCTCGCTGCTTCCCAGCATGTTCCTGCCGCCGTCTGGACCATGCTCATTTTCGGACTGGCCATGATTGCCGTCTACATTTATCTGTTCGGGCCGCACAGTTTCAAGATCCACATCGCCGTCACCGTCCTCACCGCCCTTTCCGTCGGCTTCGTTTTTACTCTGGTGATCGCCGAAGATTACCCGTTCCGGGGCATCGTCAGCGTGAGTAGCGAAGACTATGTTTCGGTCCAGGAAGTCGCACAGCACGTTCTTCATACCGGTACCACCGAAGCTCCAGCCGCCCACTCCGACGCCTCAACCGAGGAACGTTGATTGGGGCACCGGCCCGCGTTTCTATCGGGCATCGCGGGCCCTCGCCATCTCCGGCGAGATCCGCTTGCTGCTGCGGAAGACATCCTGCCTGAGGACGCCCGTGCCGTCGAATGGGTTCGGCTCATCGCGAGCGTTGAACGCGAGGAGATGGTGCTGCGGCTCGCTGGCCTGGATCGGAGATGACAGTCGGGTACCCGGCCAGAGGATGACTATCGATTCCTGTCGAGGTACGATCTTGCGGCGGATAAGCTTCGCAATCCCACCGGCGCACAGCGTGGCGTGCGGGATTTTCTGACCCCGTCGGCAGAAGAGAAGATGATCGTGTTCGCCGACAAGTGACGCCCGGGCCGCCGCCGGAGAGTGGCTTGTCGCCGTTGTCGATCGAGTAATATTCCGGACGTTACCAATCCGGATGGCGGGCGGAATGTAACCCTCTCCGGCACCAAACCGCGATCCGCTGAGCCGGTATCAGCGGCGGCCCAGGATCCGGAGACGGGGCTGGATTACTGTAGGATGCCAAGAGTAGTTGGCATCGCGAGTGTTGAAAGCCAAGCACTGAACGCGGACATGTGCCGCCAACCGCGACAATCCGTGCCACCATTCCTGGCAATATCCTACCTTTGTGTTGGTGTTTCTGGCAGAATCCTACTCATCGCCGGCGCCAGGTAGAACACCAAACTCTGGCGAATCGATTCGACAGAGGTTACCGTCGGGGGAGAGCAGCAGTCGCGGGAAGGTTCGAGTTTGCTATATCGATCATGAATCGTTCCCGCTGATGAGACTTAATTTTCGGTAGGTCTCTCCGCGCGATCGATCACTAGACCTTCAACCGAACCTCTGGCCTGCACAAGTTTCAGGCCGAGTTGTTCCGTGAGTGCAGCAAAAATGTTTGGGCTGTTTGGATCCGTCGGGAGATGGGAGTCGGCCGGTGCGAGGAGGCCTAGGAATCCCACTAACGCCTCGTCCGCAGTGAACCTCAGATTCAGATCGAATTCGCCGGTGAACCCGGTCCTATCCACGACTGGGCGGCCCAACAGCGATGTCAGTTCCCGCGCTAGGTCCGCCACGCGAACCCTCCTTCCTTGTATGTGTAGCAATCCCGCTTCAGTCCTACTGAACGGGCCCCCGACGTAACCGCAGTCCACTTTCCCCGGGACGGGTCGCGGCGGCGTTCCAGGCGGAAAGGAAACACAGCCCGCATCCTTCGCCGCCGGCAATCTCGGACCACCCTCTACCGGCTCCAGGTCATAGACCGGTAGCTCCCTTGTTTCCCGGTTGAGCGCCAGATGGAACCTGTCCGCCAGGAGCGCTTGCAGCATCAGCCACGTGTGCTTCGGGTCGGCTTGGCGTTCCGGTTTGGCGTCGATATTATATCCGTCGGTCTTGGCCCAAGCCGGACCTCCCACCACCTGTGAATCCGGCAGCGGGAGCCAGTGCGGCGAATCGTGGTCTGCATAGGCAAACTGGATCAGCCCCTTCAGGGGCATATTCACCATGTGCAGTAGGCCGCCGGGTTGATAGCCGCCGCCCATCGGCTGATTTGGATCGATGTTGAGAGGACTGCGCTTGATCGACGCCGCTTCAAATGCGGGGTGGGTGTTGGATTGCGCCAACAAACCGTACGTCATCGCACCCAGCAGAACCGCGATCGCAAGCAAACTCGGACCCAGACCGATCGGAGCCGTCGGGCGCGGCCGGCCCAGCAGCCTGGCGATGCGGTTGGCCAGAGTTCCCCCATTCGCGGCAAGCGCGGTCCCAAAATGCACCGGCCGGTACGACTCCAGTTGCGCGAGGGCTTGCGCATATTTGAGCGCATCGCCACTGATCGATACCGCCAGATCGTCGCAACACAGCTCGCGCTCGGCGCGAATATGCCCCGATACCCACCAGACCGCCGGATGGTAGAACAACAGGGATTCGGCCACGCTCTGCAAAATGTTAATCGGATAATCGTACCGTCTAATGTGCGCCAGTTCATGCAGCAGCAGCGCCTCCACATGCTCAGCCGGCAGACCGCCGAGCGCCCCTACCGGAACCAACACCACCGGGCGCAGCCAGCCGACCACCGTCGGAACCTGCACCAGGGCGGAGATGAGCAACCCCACGGGACGAGAGATACCAATCTGCTCGCCGAGTTTCCCGAATCTCTCCCTCCATTCCGGGGACGCACCCCGGACCAGCATCGACCGCATGCGCGCCGTAACCACCCAGCCGCCCACCAGGCGGACCCAGAACGCGATCGCCCCGGTGAGCCAGATAACTACCACCCAAAACAGGAACTGCTCCGGCGGCACGCTGGACACCGTCGCGCGGACCGAATCGGGCAACGTGGTGGTGGCGGCCGTCCCGGTGGTGGAGGCAGCCTGAGGAGTCCTCGGGATGCGATAGACGGCTTCGGGATTCTTGTCCGATGGCGCCATCAGCTCCCAAGTCACGAAGGGAGCGGCCATCATCGCTGCCATTGCCACGCAGGCGAGCCGGTACCGCGTCTGCGGACCCGATGTGCGCGCCAGGGTTCGCCGTGCGGCTTCATACAAAACCGCAACGCATAAGCCCTGCCAGAGGAAGTGGAGTAAGGTCATGCCGAGACGTCCCACCCATGGCTCGGAGACCAGGATCTGAATGGTATTCACGACGACCGTCCTTTCTCTTTAGCAAAGGAATCCAGCATGCCGCGGATTTCGTCCAGTTCCTCGCGTGAGGCCGGCTGCGCCGTTAGGGCGCCCAGCAACAGGCTTCGGGCGGAACCGCCGAATGCCCTTTTCAGGAGATCGCCCGCTATCTGCCGCTGCGTTTGCTCCTTCGGAACGCTAGCCTCGTAGACGTGCGATCCGAAGCGCTCGCTGCGGGTGATCAGGCCCTTTTCCGTCATCAACTGCATCGTCTTGAGCGTGGTGGTGTACCGGTGGTCTGTGCCAAGTTCGTCGTGGACTTCCCGAACCGTCGCCACTCCCAACGTCCAGAGCGCGGCAAGAATGTCGAGCTCGGCAGCAGTCGGAAGTGCTATGGGCGCTCGGTTTCGGCGGCGGGAGGTCATCTGAGACCAACATACTACGAAAAAAACCGTAAAGCAACGAAAAACCCCGTAGCCATGAGCTTGCGCAGCGCCGGAATTCGAAATCCAATCCCGCCGCCCGATCCGTTGCGAAGCGCAGAAACTGGAAATCCAATCCCGCCGCCCGATCCATTGCGGGCGCCGGAATTCGAAATCCAACCCCGCCGCCCGATCCATTGCGGAGCGCAGGAACTGGAAATCCAATCCCGCCGCCCGACCCATTGCGGAGCGCAGGAACTGGAAATCCAATCCCGCCGCCCGATCCATTGCGGAGCGCAGGAACTGGAAATCCAACCCGCCGCCGGTTCCCGGCGCCTTGGTCAGGGTCGCGACATTGTCCCCGCTTGCTTTGAAAGTAGCGCGTCGGAATTGAGCCTCAGCTGAGGCCCGGCGGCATTCCGTTAGACGGCCCCGCCGTGCGCCCCGTTTTCATTCCTCGTTGTGGCCCGAAGCCGCCCTCTGGACGAAGGGCCCTGGGGGAATCACAAAAAGTTCGCGATTCGATTTCCCGCCTTTTCACTCGCTTAGCGTTTTGAGCCGACGCGCGGCGTTTGACCGCCGGTTATCCTCGCCCTCTATGGCAACCCCCAAACAAATCGCGGCCAATCGCCGCAATTCGCAAAAATCCACCGGACCTCGCACCGAAGAAGGCAAGGCCCGCTCCGCCATGAATGCCCTTAAAACCGGCATCGATGCGAAAACCCAGCTCATCCGGGGCGAAACCCAAACCGCCCTCTCCGAACTCACCGCCGAATATTACGGACAGTACCAACCGGCATCACCCGGCCAGCGCGCCTTGGTCGATATCCTCATCGATTGCGAATGGCTTCTCCGCCGCTTCCGCGCCATCGAAAGCCAGCTCTATGAGAACGCCTTTGACATCTTCGATATCACTCTCGGCAAGGTCTTCACCGACAACTGCGATGTCTTCGCCCGCCTCCAGCGCCGCATCGATTCCACCCAGCGGCACTACCACAACGCCCTCCGCGCCCTCGAGCGCCTTCAGGCCGCCGAAATCGCCCAGCCGGAGGCCGGGCCCGTGCCCGTAACCCCAATCATTCAAACGCTCAATCCCGAAATTGGCTTCGTTCCGCCGATTCTCCCCGCCGAACCGCTCGACGCCTCGCCCGAAGCCCCGGCCCTCAGGCTTTAGAGGATTCCCTTTGCCCCTGCCATGCGATTCTCACCGTGCCGGCGCGCGCCCCGGCGAGTTTTCTTCCGTTGGCTCTGCCGCCTCCGCTATCCGTCCCAGCACCGAAAGCGGCCGCGAACGGCGAAAACTCGCGCATGTCCGTCTCCGCCGCCGGTACCGCGCGAAAGGAAATGATCGTGCCGCATAACCCGCAAGATTCCTTCGATCGTCCCTTCGTGGAAGGACGGCATCCGCCGCATCTCGCTGATCTCGCCCGTCTGCCGGCCATGTCGAAGCAGCGCTCGGCCGGCGCGTGGATCCTCGTCATTTCCTCCATGGTAATCATGGCCCGGCCACAATTTCGATCATCCGGAGCGCGGTCTTCCGCAGTGGTCGCATGAGCGGCAGCGACGAGACGCGAAGCAGGAATGCCACGCTTTTCACGGACAACTCCAACAGGTGCTCCGTGCGCATTTGCCGCGGCGATTCGTCGATGACCCAAAAAAACAGAATCCCCATTTGGAAAAACCACAGCACGCCCGGCAACCGCGGTTCCAGATCGTGCGGGATGCGCATCCCGCTGTCGTCCAGAATGCGCCGGAACCACGCGATATCGATGGCGCGGATCTCCTCCGTGTCCCGGCTGAAAGGCGAGAGCGGATGCCGCGGATCCGCCCCGTTCCGCAACAGCGAGCGCAACACCCCGCGATTGGGTGCGAAATACGCCAGCTTCGCGCCGATCAGCGCGCGCAGCCGCGCCTCGAACCCTTTCGCCCGCCCGATCGCGGATTCGATCTGCGGCTGCATTTCTTCGCTCGACCGCTGGTAAAACGCCGCCACGATCGCCTCTTTTGACGGGTAGTAATAATACGCGCCGCCGGTGGCCACCGCGGCCTTCTCGGCGATGTCGCGCATCGTGGCGGAATCGAACCCCTTGGCGCGGAAAAGCTCCAGGGCGGAATCCAGAATCCTCCGGCCGGTCTCTTCAGCCTTCGGCGTGTTTTTGGGCGATGGCATATTTGAACGTGTTCAACACCCAACATACGCCGCCCCTCCGGTCCCTGTCAAGAAGTATCTGAACGTGTTCAGAAAATCCGGACAGCGCCGCGCCGAATGACCGGATGGCGGCGTCGCGGCCAAGTCGCGAACCCTCGGCGCGGCGAACCCCTCCCATCGCGCCTTCACCGGCCTTCGCCCTGGCCTTCGCATGCGCGAGGTCGAAAGGCGCCGCCGTCGTAATCGCGCCGCCTCTCCGCTACAATAATTCTGCCCGTCCCATGCGCGGTAAATGGCTTCTCATTTCGCTGGCGGCGCTCGGCGCCGGCGCCGGTGGCGGAGCGCTTTCCCTCCATTGGAAAAGCCGCGCCGCACCGCCGGCGCTCCGCAAACCGGACGCCGCGCTCGTGCCCGCGGCATCCGAAATAACCCTTCCCGGAAAACTGCGCCCGCAGCACGTCACCATCGTGAAACCGGACATCGAGGGCAATCTCGATGCGCTGCTGGTGGACGTGGGAGAAGATGTTTTCACCGGCGAAGTGCTGGCGCGCATCGGAGAAGCGAACATGGCCGATCGCCGCGACGCCGCTGCCGCTGCCGCCGGCGCGGCCGCAGAGTCCGTCTCACGGGCGGAACAGAGCGTCGCCAGTGCGCGTCTCGAAGCCTCCCGCGCGGATGCCGATTGCGCGCGCTCTCGCGCCGCCCTGGACAAAACTCGCGCCGTTTACGAGCGGCAGGAAATGCTAAATCGGCACGGCGCCACTCCGCGGCTCACCTGGGAGAAAGCGCAGCGCGATCTCGCCGCCGCGCAACAGGAGTACGACGCCCTGGACAAGGCCGCGCAGCTCTCCGCCGGTCAGTTGCAGTCGGCGCTCAACGCGCTGAGCACGGCTCAGAAGGCCCTGGCCGAACGGAATGCGGAAGTCGCCGCCGCCCGCGATGCCGTGGAATCCGGTGAAGTGTATTCACCCCTGGACGGCACAGTGGTCGCGCGCCATGGCGAAGTCGGCAGCCCGGCCGGCGACGACCTTTTCGAGATCGCCGCGGATATGTTCGCGCTCGAGACGGCCGTGGAGCCGGAATCGGCGTTGCTGCCGCGCCTCCGGCCGGGCGATCCGGCGCTGATCTTGATTCCGGATTTGCAGAACGTCGGCCTCACCGGCCAGGTCCGCGAAATCAAGGACGGCGCCGTAATTGTGGAGTTCACTTCCACGCTCGCCGGAATCCGCCCCGGCATGCCGGTCCTGGTGCGCCTGAAGCTACAATAAGGCTTCGGATAAACTTATGGAATTCTTAGCCGGCAGTCTTCTGGAACTAATCGTCCAGACTTCCACCAATCTTCCCCCCGATGTCCGTGCCGCCATGTCGTTGACGGCCGCGGCGGAGACGCCCGGAACGCAGTCCGCGCAAGCCCTCGACATCATCTGCTCGAATATCGACATGGCCTCCGGCGAGACCGGCGCCATCTGCCAGGACACCGGCATGCCCACGTTCGTCATCCATACGCCGGTGGGCGTGAACCAGATTCAACTGCGCCAAGCCATCAAGGAAGCCGTGGCGGAAGCCACGCGGCTCGGCAAACTGCGCCCCAACTCGGTGGATTCCATCACCGGCAAGAATAGCGGCAACAATCTCGGCGCCGAAACGCCGGTATTCCATTTCGACCAATGGGAAGAGGATGAGATCGAGATCAAGCTGGTCCTGAAGGGCGGCGGCTGTGAGAACATGAACGCGCAGTACTCCGTGCCGTGCCAGCTCGACCACCTCGGCCGCGCCGACCGGAATCTCGAAGGTGTGCGCAAGTGCATCCTGCACGCGGTCTGGAAGGCGCAGGGGCTGGGGTGCGCGCCGGGAGCGCTCGGCGTCTGCATCGGCAGCGATCGCGCCCATGGCTACGAGCTCGCCAAGGGGCAACTCTTCCGCACGCTCGATGATGTCAATCCCGATCCAACCCTGGCCAGGCTCGAGGCCGAAATCATGGAGGAGGCGAATCGGCTCGGCGTGGGCGCCATGGGATTCGGCGGCAAGGCGTCCCTCATCGGCTGCAAAATCACGGCGGCGAACCGCCTGCCGGCCAGCTTCTTCGTCTCGGTGGCGTACGATTGCTGGGCCTTCCGCCGGCTCGGCGTGCGGCTCGACCCCTCGACGGGCGCGATCACGCGCTGGCTGTATCGCGATCCGGCCCGGCCCGTCGAGCGCATGGCAAAGGGCGAGGGCTTCGCGCTCACCGGCCGCGAAGTAGTCCTCACGCCGCCGCTGACGGAAGCGCAGATGCGCGCGCTGAAGGTGGGCGACGTGGTCCTGATCACCGGCGAGATGTTCACGGGTCGGGATAACGTGCATGCGTACCTGATGAAGAATCCGCCGCCCGTCGATCTTCATGGCGCGGTGCTCTACCATTGCGGCCCGGTGATGCTGAAGGACGGCGAGCGCTGGACGGTAAAGGCTGCCGGTCCGACCACGAGTATGCGCGAAGAGCCGTACCAGGCGGACGTGATCAAGCGCTACGGCGTGCGCGCCGTGATCGGAAAGGGTGGCATGGGGCCGAAAACGCTGGCCGCGCTCCAGGAGTACGGAGCAGTCTACCTGAACGGCATCGGCGGCGCGGCGCAGTTCTACGCGCGAACGGTGCAAGAAGTGTTGGGCGTAAACCTCATGGAATTCGGCATCCCGGAAGCGATGTGGCACTTGCGCGTGAAAGGCTTCGCGGCAATCGTCACGATGGACGCGCACGGCGCGAGTCTCCACGCCGACGTCGAGCACGCCACCGGCGAGGTCCTCGAAACGTTGCAGAAGGCGTGACGGCGCTGCTACACTGAAATTCTTCCGGCCAGGTAGCTCAGTTGGTAGAGCGCAGCCCTGAAAAGGCTGGCGTCGGCGGTTCAATTCCGTCCCTGGCCACCATGTTTTCAACGACTCACGGGGCCCCTCCTATCCGATTTGGTTCCTTTTGGTTCCAAAACAAAAACCCGGCTCGCTTGGATTCGTCATCCAAAACGACCACTTTTCACTCACTAGCTGGCGGATGAATGTGCTACGTGTGGTACGCAAAATGGACAATCCATCCAATGTGAGCGAGATCCTCACGGTGGCGGAAGCGGCAGTCTTCCTGCGATGTTCCAAAGTGCACGTGTGCAACGCGATCAGCGGGAGGGCGCGTGGTGTCGCGCCACTCCCCGCGATCTCAATGGGACGCCGGAAACTCATCCGGCGGGCGGCGCTGGAAGGGTGGCTCGCGGGAAATGAGTCATCGGGGGCGTCCCGGTAAGCAGGGACTCCGAATGTCCCTCAGGCGCGTCGCACGATCTGGAAGTCTGGCCTAAAATCGGGTTCCCCGCCCGGTGGGGTGATCTGCTTAGCTGCCGCGCTCTTCAGAATACTTGCCTCTTTGTCGTCTGGCCAAACTCCCCGCTCATGCACCGGCAGCCACTGCCGTAACGGGTGTATAGCCGCAAGTAGCCGCCTTCTTCAACGCCTCAACGCCTTCCTCAATTGTCATCAGGGGCGTGGTCTTCACTGCTTTGCAGGCCCCTCCAGCGCTTACCGCCAGACGAACGCTGACACTGCTATGGGTAGCGAACCTCCGAGATGGCTACACGCTCAGGTGGATTTCCGGAAACTGGCTCGTATGACGTTACTAATCTGTGCGCCACAGCGAATGAGCAGGGCGATGAGGGCAAGTAAACGGACTACATGCGGACCAGTCTGGAGGTACGTTCCCTCAGATCCACTTTGGCTATTTTAGCTTCGACACATCCCACTTGCGAAGATGCTCCGAGCCTGCGTAGAGCGTGCGGGAGTCGGGGCTGAATTCGACAAGGCCGGTTGGCGCGCCCTGCGAAAAGATCTCGTCATTGAGGAACCCGCTCCAAGGCCATTTGCGGTCCACGTCGCCGCGGAGCGTCGCCAATCGGTGCCCGTCGGCCAATGAATACAACCCAAAATAGGCATAGCCGCTCGGACCTGCCTGAATTCCGTAAGATAACGCGAGCATCGCGTTATCGGCCGATATGCTCATTTCGGCGGGGAACTGAGCACCGAATCGCCATTTGTTCTTCTCGGGAAACGAAAGCCCAAATCGGCGGACAACGGAACAGTCGCGGGCGTTGAGCAGCGTCAAAAACAATTGTTGGTCAGGGGGGACATTGCCTCGTTGGAAGGGTCCCCTCTGGCGAAGAGTGGCAACCGCAAGCATTGATCGGTCCGGGGAGATCACGTAATCCTGGATGCCCTCTCCAGTAAAGGTGCGACAGGAAGACGGCGGCGTTTCCGGTTGCGTGGAGATCCAGTAGAGAGCCTGGCCATCCGAAGTTCCCAGCAAATAAGAACTGGATGAGCGCCAGCGTCCGCAGTTCTGGTTCCGGAATAGATACCCCACATCGACAGGCGAGGCCGAGTGTGGCAGTTGGAGTTGTTGGTCGAGCGCGGGAGGGTCAATAATCTTCAACCCCCACGGTTCCGCGCGGACATCTCTGAGAGCCAGAACCCGGCGATCATCGGCCATGCAAAGGAAGGACGCATTGTGCCCCCCGGGGACGGTAGTTCGTTGATGGGTTCCGGCGCTGACATCCCACCTTACCAACTCGGGATCGGCAGGCCACTCCTGCTCGAACACGGTGACAACCTTGCTATTGGCGAACTCCACGCTGCCGAAGTGCCCGCCTCCTCTCGTTGTCAATTTGCCCTGGAGTTCCCCCGTATCGGATCGATATGCGGCAAGTACCTCGGCGACGCATTTCGGAGCTTGATCAGGGCAGTCCGTGACGTCGTGGCGGTAGGCACTGAGAACGTAGCGGCTATCTGGGGAAATCGCCGCTAAATGAACATTCCGGAAGGTCCGGACTAACTCCACCCGGTCTTCGGCATTCGAAGGGAGCAGAAGGCACGCCATCGCTCCCATCGCCAAAAACCTCCGCATCAGCCAAATTGTATCGCCCGGCGCGTACGACAGCAGGGCACTTCCCGGAGACGCTCGAAACATTGTGGGAATCGATGTCTCTTTGCGAGCTTGGCTTGGTCGGATATCATCCCTGGAGTATTCGGCGATGCACAGACCTGTCTCGGCACAAATCTGCCGGGTGCTAATTTTTGCAACATCGGCGGTGATGAGGTCGCGTTAAACCAATCTGGCACGGCATCGGTCAGCGGTGCATACGGCTCACCGGGTTCGCAGGCGACCTTGACTGGGAGCGCTGACGCTATTGCCCAGTATGGTGCGTTGGGTGCGGCGTCGACCGCCACCTTCACTATCTCAGGGGGGCACGCCTATGCGGATGGTGTCGCTGATTTCTATGATGGGATTACCGTAGACTTCGCACCGTTTACAGGTCAGACAGGGTTCTTGGTCCTGGATTACACTCTCCATGGGACTGCCGTCAGTTCCGGTGCCGCGAATGCAATGGCAGACGTAAATGTCCTTATCAATCCTGGAAGTTCTTCGGAGCAGGAGTGGGAAGCCGGTTATTCGGGCGCTGTTTCGGGGACATTTTCCCATGTGTTGACGTTCGTATATGGCCAGGAATTCGGACTGCTTTTTAACTTCAGCGCTGACACTGGCACCGTGGTGGCACCGGGTGATTTGGTTTGCATTACCTGTTCGGGCTCCGGGAGCGGATCAGCAAGTTTTTTCAACACGCTAACCCTCTCCGGGCGCATCCCAGAAGACCGATTTGGGAACCCAGTCGACGGCGCATCTTTTTTATCAGCGTCCGGTACGCAATATGGACTAGATGGAGTTGTACCAGAGCCGTCGTCTCTTCTGACGCTGGGCTCGGCGGTGGCGGTTCTTTGGCTTCTTCACGGCCAATCACCAAAACAAAACACACGCCGTGCGTATTAC
This sequence comes from Bryobacteraceae bacterium, assembly GCA_035509055.1. GTDB lineage: Bacteria > Acidobacteriota > Terriglobia > Bryobacterales > Bryobacteraceae > PALSA-129. Next base: position 57,455 of record DATJMA010000140.1, read on the forward strand.
AAGCCGCGTGCCGGTTTTCGGACTGGTGCGAGGGCCGGGGGCTGCTCGATCTGGCGGGCGTGAAACCGCCCCACGTTGCCGCCCATATTGAAATGCTGGGCCTGGCTGACGCTCGACAATCCCGCACGTGAAGGCTATTAGGTAATGATGACGCCCCGCATCGCGCCAATCGCTCTCCGCTCGGGCGCCGACGATATCGACGGGACCATCGTCGAGGAGCGCATCTATCACGAGGCCGGCGCTACCACCGTGCAGGGTTTGCGGCGCGGAACTGCTGCAACTGATCCGCAGAGCCGGCCGCGATCCCATCGAACGCGACACGCTTTACCTTCCCGTCGAGCGCAGCGAAGCTGCCTTTACCGTACTCGTCTAGCGCCTATGCAACGTAAGGGAGCGGGCGACCGAAGCCGCCCGCCTACTTTGACACTAGCCGCGATGTCGAGCCTTACCGCCTGAATTCCCTCCGCCGTGAGTCGCGGTCTTCGCTGTATGCTCCTTGGCTTTCCCGCCGTGCACCGCACCCTCGTGTCCATGCGCCTCGCGATGTTCCTTGCCGTCCGCCCTGCGGTCCGCCCGGTCTTGATGCCGGTTTTCGCGCCGGTCGTGGAAGCTCGCGCCGCGGTTCCCGTGATCCGGCACTTTTTCGCGATACGCATTCCGAAATCTCTCGCCCACGTTGCTCGCTTCCCGGTTATAGAAAAAGCGGCCGCCCTCCCAACGCCCTCCGAAGAAACCCGCGCCGGGATAACCGAACCCGTAATTCACGCCGCCATAGTACCCCACGTGAACGCCCCAGTATCCGCGATGCCAGAGGTACACGCCATCTACCAGATCCCAGTATCCCGGCGTGAACAGCAAACCGGCTTGCGGCGGCAGCACCCACGCGCCCGGAACCCAAACGTAGGCGCCCGCACGATAAGCCCAGTAACCCGGCGTCCAGAGGTAATCTTCGGCAGGGCATGGCGGTTGAACATAAATGCGCAGCGGCGGCGGAGCCACGGTGATCCATACTGGGGTGTCGGCCAGCAAACTTGCGGAAGCGCCAAACAGCACAGCCGCGAAAATCAGGTTGCGATACATGCGTTTCATATCTTCTCCTTCAATCTCTCGGCCATCTCTCGGCCTTCACATCTGCAGGCGGGAATCGCGACGCAATCTTCTAAAGGCGCGGCAATTTTCTTGGGCCGCCGCCCGCCCGCCGGACGGCCGGGGATTTTCGGCATGACGTGGTAGAATCTGTGGAACGGAGGTCCGGATTGAATTCCGCCCCAGCAAGGGATGTTACCGGGTTGCTGCGGGCTTGGAGCGCCGGTGACGGCGACGCCTTGGAACGGATCCTGGCCCTGGTCTACCCGGAGCTGCGCAAGATAGCCCGGCGCTGCCTCTCCAACGAACGCCTCGGACATACTCTGCAAGCCACGGCACTCGTCAACGAAGCCTACCTCCGATTCGTCGATATCAAGAAAATTGAGTGGCAGGACCGCGCCCATTTTTTCGCTATTGGCGCGCGGCTCATGCGCCGCATTCTGGTGGATTACGCCCGATCCCGAGGGTACGCCAAGCGCGGTGGCTCCGCCCAACGTGTCGATTTTAACGAAGCCCTCGTCGTTTCCACTCAAATGGACCCCATGCTGGTGCGCATGGACGACGCCCTGAACCAGCTCGCCACTTTCGACGCGCGCAAAGCTCAGATCGTGGAAATGCGCTACTTCGGTGGTTTGCAGGCGGAGGAGATTGCCGGAGTGTTAGCTGTTTCTGTCCAGACCGTCCATCGCGATTGGGGCCTCGCGAGGTCATGGCTCGCCCGCGAAATGAGCGAGGCCGGCCCGCGGCCGGCCGGCCAGAGTTAGCCCCATGCAGCCCGAACGCTGGCGGCAGGTGGAGCAGTTATATCTCGCCGCCGTAGACAAGAATTCGCGCGATCGGGCTGCATTCCTCGCGCTAGCCTGCGCCGGCGACTCCGCCTTGCGGCAGGAAGTGGAATCGCTGCTGGCCTATGCGCCCCGCGCAGACAGTCTGTTGCAGGCCGCCGTCCAGGAAGCGGCCGCACAAATTCCCGCCGCCGAAAACCCCCCGCCGCATCTCCCTGAGTTTCCAAAGCTCGGCCGTTACCAGATCGTCGACACCATCGGCAAGGGCGGCATGGGCGTCGTGTACCGGGCGATCGATCCCGCCATCGGCCGCACCGTCGCCATCAAAACCATCCTCGCCGACCAAACCGGCGGAGACAATTCTCCCATGCACGCCCGGCTGTTGCGCGAATCCCAGGCGGCTGGCCGCCTGTCGCATCCCCACATTGTCGCCATCCACGATGTCGGGGAGGCGGACCGCGCCGCATACATCGTCATGGAGTACGTCCAAGGCCGCACGCTCGACCAGGCAATGCGCGACCAGCCTTCTCCCGGGGCGAGCGGTGAGGCGCTCCGCATCGTGGACGAGTGCGCGTCCGCTCTCGACTACGCCCACAGCCGCGGCATAGTCCATCGCGACATCAAGCCCGCCAACATCATGCTGGAGGCGGACGGCGCCGTGAAAATCGCAGATTTCGGCATCGCGAAAGTGGCGCACGCGTCGTCGCTCACCACGACCGCCGTCATCGTCGGATCGCCTCACTATATGGCGCCCGAACAGTGGCGCGCCGAGGCAGTGACCGGAAAGGCGGACCAGTACGCACTGGCGACGGTCGCTTACGCCATGCTTACTGGCCGCGAGCCGTTCGTCGCCGAATCCATCGCATCGCTGGCGGCCATGACGCTGTATCGCGATCCTCCTTCAATCATCACCCTAAATTCCCGCTTGAATCCCGCGGTGGATGAGGTCCTGCACAAAGCGCTCTCAAAATCGCCGGAAGCGCGCTACGCGACGTGTACCGAATTCGCTGGTGCGCTCCGCCACGCTTTGGAGGGTCGCTCAATTGCGGCGACGGGAGCCGGGAAGGGTTCCCGGCGGATCGCCGTAGGCACCGGGGCCGCCGCTATTGCGATCCTATCGATTGCGGCTTGGTTCGTCTATTCGCATCGCGGGGCCGGCCCGCCCCGACTACCCGGCAAAGCCGCCGTAACCGCGACCGTCGAGCCGACGCCCACCGCGCCGTCCCAGGCGTCCCTACCCCCGGCCAAAGCCACGGCAAAGCCCTCGGTTCAGGTGGACATTTCGGCGAAGGCCGACCGATTGGCGAAACAAGGTAAATACGCCGAGGCCGTCAAGGATTACACCCAGGCCATCGACGCGAATCCCGACTACCGCTCTTACTTCGGACGCGCCGGCGCCTACCGCCAGCTTCAGCAATACGATCAAGCCGCCGCCGACTATTCCAAAGCCATCGCCCTCAAGCCCGACAGCGCCCCAGCCTACCATGACCGCGCGATCTGCCAGACACATCTGGGCCTGGATAACGCCGCCGCCCAAGACTACGATCGCGCCCTGGAACTCGACCCTACCAACGTTCACGCCTGGAACGCCCGCGGATTGATTTACCTCAAGAAAGGTGGATACAACAAGGCCAGGGATTGCTTCAGCAAAGCCATCGAGCTCGATGGAGATTTCGTGGAGGCCTATGAAAACCGCGCCCGCGCGAAGCTGAAGTTGAAAGATACGGAAGGCGCCAAACAAGATAATGAGAAGGCCTCCGATTTGAAGCAGGAGAAGCCCAAAAAGTAAACACCGCTCCCTCGCGGTCGCCGCGCGGAATAAGCTGCGACCGGGAAGGAGCGGTGGTTTGTGCCTTGGGATTAGCTTTCCGTCATTAGCTGCATTTGGTCCCCGTACACCCCAGCACAGGTTTGGGAGGCGTCCACGGGAACATCAGGTTCACCGAGTCTAAGCTGGTGTAGCCGCCGACGTTTACCGCTACCGGTTGCGTCACGATCGCGGTTACGTGAGGCGCCAGCGTGATGTTCGCCGTGCATTGGGTGGCGCTCAAGCAAGTTACGTTGGTTAAGGCTCCTGCTCCGCCGGCCACATTGAATATAAACGACGTGTCGCCGGCTACGAAACCGGTGCCGGTGATGGTGAGGGTAACGGTCTCCGTCGTGGCCCCGGTATTCGCGGGAATCGAGTTCGGCGAGATTTTAGTGATAGTCGGGTACACCACGTACGTGAACTGATCGGGCGAGGGCGAGGCGGTAACCCCGTCCACCGTCACAGAAAGGGCAACCGCCCCGGCCGACTTCGCCGCCGGAAGAGTCAGCACGCAAGTCTCCGAACCCCCGCAGGAGCTCGCCGTCGCGGTGAGGCCTCCGAGGTCCACCGTCATTCCCACTTTCAGGCTGGTGCCCCAGATCTGCATCCCCACACCACCTGTCGTCGGTCCCGATGCCGGGTAGAATTCGGTGACCGTCAATGGCTGGTACGTAAAAAGTTTGGCGCTGTTGCTGTCTCCGACCGGCGCAATCACTTGCACCGCCACCAGGCCAGGGGGCGGAGGGATGGTGCATGCCACCAGTGGATTGACCCCGCAAGTGACGGTGGTGTCTACCGCCGGAGTCAGCATCGTGCAGTTGGTGCTGCTCGAGCAACTCACACTGGTCGCCGCCTTACCGCCGAATTGGAAGGTGTACTTGTCGCTTAGCGCCAAACCCGTGACCGTCACCGAAGTTCCGCCATAGAAAGGCCCGAAGTTAGGACTCACCGCTGTCAGTACGGGGATGTACGAGAAGGTATTGCTTCCCGTGGCATCGAACGCCACCGATGGCACTGTGACCTCGATTTGGACCTGGTCGGCCGTTGCCGCTGGGCTTACGGCCGTGAGCTTGGAATCCGAATAGATGGTAACGTCGGTGGCGTCCGCGCTTCCGAATTTCACCTTGCTCACGCCGATGAAGTTCGACCCCTCCACCGTGACCGTGGCGCCGCCTTTACCGCTTCCGCTGCTGGGTTTGATACTGCTCACGGTAACCGGACCGCAGCCCAGTTGCGAAACCAGGGGAACGATATCCGGCGAGCCGAGCCCCACGTGCTGAAAATCGCTTCCCATGCTGCTCGCGGAGTGGAACACTCCGCTGCCGGAGAACCCATACAGGTAGCCGTTGAACGTCGCGCTCTCCATCATGGCGCCACACGAGTCGCTGCTGGCCTGGTTCAACAGCGCCCACACTCCAGCCCAAAGTGGAGAGGAAAGGCTGGTGCCGCCCACCGTCGCGCAGACCGATCCCTGGCAAATGTTGACGCCTGGAAAGGCGTACGCGGCAACGTCCGGCACCGAGCGGCCGCCGGCTTTGGCGTACAGCTTGTTCTGATAGGCCGGCTCGGTGGTGAAGATAGTGCTCACTCCGTACCCGCCTCCGGCCTCGCCAGGCCCGTTCCACCAGATTTCGCTGGCATAGGCATTGTCCGGAAGATTCACCTGCAGGATTGTGCCGCCGACGGCAACCGCGTGCGGCAGATCGGAGGGGAACGAGATGGTGGTCGGATAACTGTTACCGCTCCCATCCACGCAAACGCTGCCATGGTCACCCGTGGCCGCGAACATCGTCAGGCCGGAGAGCGAATATTGCTCCAGCAGAGAATCCATATTAGCGGCGTCCGATGCGTTGACATTACCTTCGCAAACTCCAAAGCTCGCGCTCAGAATACCGCCGGTCGTCCCGCCGTTGGTTACGGCATCGATGGCATCGTTCAGAACCTGCACAACGCTGTCCGCGGGGCCGAGGAAGACCGACACATTCGCGCCGGGCGCCATACCCAATACCGCGGCGATGTCCACCAGAGTCTCCGTGGAGGCGCAACCCGCGGTGAAAGTACAATCGGCAATTGGCGCGCCGCCTGCCACGGGATACTGCTTCACCTGATTGATATGGCTCGAAAGTCCCTCCGTGGCCAAAGTGTTGGTCAGGTCGCTTGGCTGGTAGGCGCCGAACTCGATCACGCCGACAGTCTGTCCCGCGCCCGTGAGTCCGGGCGGAAGACCTGCCGAATTGGTGCTTCCCTCCGCCGTGATGGTGCCGTTGTAACCCGCCCCGACGCCAGACACCTTGAACGGCGCAACTGCAATGCCTGCTTGCTGTGGCCGGGCGGCGTTCGACAGCCCCGAAATGCCGGCGATCAGCGGCGCCAGTGCGGCCGGCAAGGATGGATTCCGCGACGGTGCGTGGAATGAAAAGCTGCCGCGCTGATAATCGACGATGCTTACCTGGAAAGCCGCCTCGGCTTGCGCGCGCGTGCCGCGCACCATAATGGTGCGGCGATTGTTGGAACCCTCGACCAGCGTGAACCCGCTCTGTTGGAGATACCCCAGTACGGTATTGTAAGCTTCCGGCGACGGCCCGAAACGCTGCGTGATTTCGGCCCCGCTCACCGGATGGCGGTAATTCGGCGAACTGGGATCCTGCAGGCTGGCTTCGAAAGCCTTGAATCCGGCCTGGTCGGTGAGATTGAGCATCACGGTAAGGGTGATTGCCTGGTTCGCGGCCTGCGGATCGCGCGCCTGCGCGATGGCGCTGGCCACCACCGCGGGCACGTGTCCCGGTAGTGTGACGCTGGCAGCGTTCGGTTGTGCAATTTCCGGTACCGAGGTCAGGGAAATCAACAGCGCAGTGACCGCGGCTCGGCCGATAGTAGACTTGATTCGCGATTTCATGTTCCTTCTCCTTGATTGGCATTCGCGGGCATTTACTGCCCTCACCGTGGGGAGCGGGAACTGACGGCGAAACTTCTAGTGGACGCCGCGGAAAACTGCGTCGCGGCGGAATCGGGTACTACATCCACTCCGCACCTGCTTGGATCGGGCCGCAAAGAGTCCCCTGCGTCGGCGTCCGTATGACGGTTGGCAAGACTGCGGCGCCATACCTTGGGGCGCCGATCCAGCAGGGTTTGAGGAGAGGCCGAAATCTTTCCTCTCAAAAACTCTTAGCCGGTTAGAAGATCCGCTCCGGCTTCCCGCCTTTAGAGGTGAAGGCTAGGAAAGTCCCAAGAGCTTCCAGGAGGATTTATGAAACGTTTCGCGCTTCGCACCCTAATCGTCGCGGCTGCACTCATCAGCACTTCCGCGCTGTTAATTGCCGAAAACACAGGGCCGGCGCAGCAGCCCGCTGTAAATGCCCTCTGGGTGTACTCCGTCACCTCGCTGCCGGACCCGGTTACCGACTCCCCCACCCGTACCGCTCTCATGCAAAATGGTTCAGCCAGCGGCGTGAACATGCTGTACGTGAGCGTCTACAGTTCGACCCAGGACAGCCAGGGACGGCGCCTGGTTAACGAGAGCAGCATCGCCACATTTATCGGTATGGCGCACGCGCAAGGAATGCAGGTCTATGCCGCCATGGGAGATCCCGATTGGCCGTCCGACGGCTGCTCCACTTCCAATACGCCCTACGCCCGGTTTTCCGATATCGCCGGTTATAACACGGCGAATCCGTCGGCCCGTTTTGATGGCATCATGCTCGACGTGGAGCCCGGATCGGCCCCCGACTTCAGCGCGTTGCTCGGTTTCTACCAATGCTTTCAGCAAATGGCCTCCGGCGCGAATCTCGGCGTGGCGGCGGCGATCAACGCCTTCTGGACTTCGACGGTCACTTACAACGGAACCACGGAAGCAGCCTATCAGCAAATCGTCGATTTGAAATTGACGTCGCTTGTCGTGATGGGTTACCGGAACTTCGCCGGCGCCTTGGACTGCTCTTCGGGCGACGGAATCCTATGCCTGGACGACCCCGTTATCGCATACGCCGATAGTGTCGGGCAGGGCGGCGCGATCATCGTCGGCCTGAACACAGACAATCCCGCGGCTTCCGGCGATACCGCGGTTGAGACATTCTACGCGATGGGACAGGCGGGGATGAATAGCGCGGCACAGTCGGTAACGGCTCAGATCGCCGCCGCCGGCCAGAGTTTTGGAGGCTTCTCCGTCCACAATTACCGCGACTCTTACCTGAGCGGTCAGTTGACCGGTTGGCCGTCGACCAATCCCTCCGGATTGCTTCCGGCCCTCACTCCCACGTTCTCGGCAGCTTCGGTGTTAAATTCGGCCAGTCTTACCGGCGGCCCGGTGGCGCCGGGGGAATTGATTTCCATCTTCGGCGCCAATCTGGGGCCAGCCGTGCCCGTGGGACCGCAACTTGCCGGCGGGAAGATCGCCACCAAACTTGCGGGAGTGCAGGTATTATTCAATGGCGTAGCCGGCCCGATGTTTTTGTCCTACTCTACGCAACTAAACGTCATCGTTCCGTTCGAAGTTGCGGGGAGCGCCGGCGTGACGATTGAAGTCCAGTACAACAATTTCACTTCCGCACCGGTGACCGTCGCAGTCGCGTCTTCTGCGGCCGGAATCTATACCACGAACTCCTCCGGAACTGGCCAAGCCGCGGCGCTCAATGCCGACTATTCGTACAACAACTCCAGCCATCCAGCCTCTCCGGGTGCTTACGTCACGTTGTACATGACCGGCGCCGGCCAAACTAACCCTGCCGGAATCGATGGATCGGTTCCTGAAAGCGCCGGCGAGCTTTCCAAACTCAGCCTGCCGATAACCGCGGAAATCGGAGGCCGGCCGGCGGCGGTCCTGTATGCCGGAACCAGCGTGGGCATCGTTTCCGGAGTCATCCAGTTGAATCTCCTGGTACCGTCGGGATTGTCTGCCGGCCAACAGCCTGTTGCGGTGACGGTTGGTTCAGTCGCAACGCGAACGGGCGTCACAATCGCCATTCAATGAACGGCAGCTATCGTGAGGAAGCCACCCAGCCACGACTCGCGGGCGCGATACTTCGCCCCGATGCAGGTGAGTTTTGCCGAGTTGTAAATTTATTTAATAAGTCGCCAACGTGGACGATGCCGCTTTGGTGAGGTTTAAGAGCCTGTCCGACACCGGGCCAGTGCATAACTCAACGCCAGTCAGGCGGCCATGGCAATCAGCCAGGCGAGCGTCATCTTGCGGCGCAACGCCTGAATGCATCCCTCCACGTCCGCGAAAGACCGGACCGCCCACAACTCCGCCAGGCCGTTCCCATCGCCATCGCGCAACACCGTGGAGCGAATGGCAAAGCGCTCCGGCGCAGCGGCGAGCCTGGACGCGCCGGCGGGGCTCACGGTCGGGCGGCGTTCACGTCCCGGCGTACAACAGAATGACTGCCGGACATCGGACCCGCCGATCAGCCTGGCAGCGCTGGCCCGATTGATCATGCGGTCCAAGGACTTATACCGGCACGCCTGAATCTCGCGTGTTTCGGCGACTTCCCATTGAGCTACGCGATGTGATAACTTCGGGGCATCGCCAGCAGGACGGCCTCGGAGGATGAAATCGCCCCAACAACATGAAATTACTCGTTTGCTGCGGGCCTGGAGCGACGGTCAGCAAACCGCGTCCGAAGAGCTCATGCCCCTGGTGTATGAAGAACTGCACCGTCTGGCAAGAGTCTATATGGGGCGGGAGCGGGAAGGACACACGCTACAGGCTACGGGCCTGGTTCACGAAACCTATCTGCGCCTTATTGAAGCTTCGTCGACAAGTTTTGAGGACCGCGCGCACTTCTTCGGAATGTGCGCCCTTCTGATGCGGCGCATCCTGGTGGACTGGGCGCGTTCCCGGGGCGCCTTGAAGCGCGGCGCCGACCAACGGCCGGTTCAATTGGAAGAGGCACTGGTGGTGTCGCCCGAATCGGAGGTCGACCTGGTCGCGCTGGACGATGCTCTGAAGGCCCTCGAGGTGGTGGATGCCCGCAAGAGCCGTGTCGTCGAACTACGCTATTTCGGCGGTTTGAGCGTGGAGGAAAGCGCGCAGGTGTTGCACGTCTCGGCGGAGACCGTGATGCGCGATTGGAAACTCGCCAAGAGCTGGCTGCGGCGGGAGTTGTCCGGCGGGAAGACTCATGGGGCCTGAACGCTGGCGGCAGGTCGAGCAATTGTACCACCAGTCCCTGGAGCAAGAAGCCGGTTCGCGCGCGGCTTTCTTGATAGAGGCGTGCCGGGGCGATGAGGACTTGCGCCGCGAGGTCGAGTCCCTGTTAGCGGCTGCGGACTACGACGATACCTTCCTGGAAGCGCCTGCGGTGCAGGTAGAGGCCAAAGCTCGCATCGTGGAAGAGTCGCGCTTCGACCTGGCCGGCAGGACGGTATCCCACTACCGCGTCATTCAGCGGATCGGCGCCGGCGGTATGGGCGTAGTCTATCTGGCGCTCGACGAGACTCTCGATCGCCAGGTTGCGTTGAAGGTTCTTCCGCCCAGCACTCTGGCCGACGAGTCCGCCCGCAAGCGTCTCCGCAAGGAGGCCCTGGCCCTGGCGAAATTCAGTCATCCCAACATCGAAACAGTGTACGAATTCGGCAGCCAGGACGGAATCGATTTTCTGGTAACCGAGTACGTGGCGGGCACCACGTTGGCCGATCGAATCGCGAGTGGTCCCCTTCCGGAATCCCAGTTGCTCGATATCACCGCGCAGATCGGTTCGGCACTGGAAGAGGCCGCCAGCCACCAACTGGTGCACCTCGATCTGAAACCGAGCAATATCATGTTGACCCCCAAGGGTCAGATTAAGCTGCTCGACTTTGGCCTGGCGAAAATCGTAAAGTCGCACGAAAGACGTGGGACGGACTCGTTAACGACCATCAATGTCGCGATGGGGACGCCCCCATACATGGCTCCGGAGCAGTTGCTCGGCGGGCGACTGGATGTGCGCACGGACATTTACGCGGTGGGGGCGTCTCTGTATGAACTGGCCACGGGCCGGGTGCCCTTTCGCGCCAAGACGTCGCCGGAGCTCATCGCGTCTATTCTTCAGACCACCGTGGAGCCGCCCAGTTCCACCGGCGCCAACCTTTCACCGGGCCTCGAGAGGCTGATTCTGAAGTGCCTGGAAAAAGATCCGGAGCGGCGTTATCAGACGGTGGGCGAACTGATGGCGGATCTGGCATTGCCGCCGGCACCGGCATCGAAATTGGCGTTACTGCCACCACCACTCGCGCGGATCCTCCGCCCCAAGGCGTGGTTGCTCTCTTGGAAGGCCGGGGTCTTATTCTTCGGCCTGGTCGCCGCGATCCTGACTGTCTGGTTGCTTCGAAGCCGTCCGGTGCTGTCGTTCGCCCCGCGGGAGTGGGTCCTGGTGACGGACTTCGATAACCAAACCAATGACCCCATCTTCGATCAGTCGTTGTTGACGGCGTTCACCGTCAGTCTGGAACAGTCCCGCCGTGCGAACATGTACCCCCGATCCAGAGTACGCGAAGCGTTAGCCAGGATGAAGAAGGATGGCACAACCAGGATCGATGAGTCGGTGGGCCGGGAGATCGCCGTCCGGGAGGGCATCCGGGCGCTGATTCTGCCCAGCATCAGCGGCGTTGGTGAAGATTACAGACTGGCCGCTCGAATCCGCGATGCGACAACCGGATTGGACGTCAAGACCACAATTGTGAAGGCGCGCGGAAAAGACCGGGTGCTGGACGGCGTGGACCGGCTAGCAGCCAAAGTGCGCAGAGATCTGGGAGAGTCCCTGCTGGCGACCTCGCGCGACAGCCGTCCGCTGGCCCGTGTTACTACGGCAAACCTGGACGCCCTGAAGCAGTACTCGATAGGCCTCGAAAAGCTTTCCGAAGCGGACTACCGGGATGCCAAGACTTATTATGAGAATGCCTTGAAAATCGATCCCTCCTTCAACGCGGCGCGAACTTCATTAGGCATACTGGATTTCGAGCGGTTCGATCCGAAAGAGGGAAAGCGCCTGCTGTCGGAGGCGGTTCGTAGCGCGGACAACCTGACGAACCGGGAAAAGTATGGACTTCTGGCGTTTCATGCGCGCGCGGTGGAGGGCAATGCCGAAAAGGCCGTAGGGTATCTCAAAATCCTGACCGGTCTGTATCCCGACTTCGCGGAGGGCCACAACAATCTGGCCATCGCCTATCGGGAAATGGGGCGGTATCAGGACGCCGTCGCCGAATTCAAGGAATGCCTGAAAATTAATCCCCGGCTGCGAATCACGGTTCAGGGTTTGATTTACACCTATATCAGCCTGATGGGAGACCTGGATCACGGTATTGAGGCCTGTCGAATGGATATCGCGAAGAGTGGCCCTTCCGCTTTTGCGTATAGCTGGATGGGCTACGCCTATTTGGCCAAAGGTCGCCGGGACGAGGCCGTCAGCGACCTCCGTCAGGCCGTCGACCTGAACGCCAGGTTGCTTCCGGCTATCTACGATCTTGCCGTCGCCTATCTGTTATCTGGCCAAGGCGAGAGCGCGGTCAAGGTCCTGGATGGCCTGGTTGCCTTCAATCCCCGCTCCTGCGATGCCTATTATTACCTGGGACTCGCCTACAATTCCTTGCACCAGAATTCGGATGCGCGCCGGCAATGGCTACAATCGGTAGATTGCCTGCAGGAAGTTTTGAAATCGCCGGCGAACGAAGCCGCAGACTACCTGCAAATCGCCATTGCGCGGACCCGTTTGGGCGATGCCGCTGGAGCGCAGGCGGCCGAGGAAAAGGCGCGCGCGATGGATCCGGCTCTTTATTTCGACACAGCCCGATTGCGTGCAGTCCAAGGGAAAACCGAGGAAGCTGTGGCGTTACTGGAGCGGGCTGAGAAAAATGGCTTGCACAATTTCGCCTGGGTGAAACTGAATCCCGATCTGCAGGGGCTTGCCGGCGAACCTCGGATGCAGGCAATGCTGCAGCGTAATCTGAAGGGTTTGGACTCTGCGTCCCTGGAGCCCTCGCATTGACATGCCTTGGTAGAACGCACAAAAAACCGGCGCCCTCGGAAGGCGCCGGTTTTGGGACTGCCGCGAAACCAGGTTTTAGTTATTCGGTACCACCAATCCCCACTCCCGAATCAGTTGCGCCGATTCATTGCAGGCCTCCGAGTGAGATTCCACGATGGGATACGTGCCGCCGTTGTTTGTCATCACACTGACGGAGGGGTAGCAACCGGTAGCGTACTCGGTGGAGGAGTTCGGCGCCCAGGAGATGCTTGTGGGAGCCCCGCCGCTGCTGGGGTAGAACATGGCGCCGGTTCGATAGTAAAGCGACCCGGTGGCGTTGTTCTTTCCCTGGTGTGCCTCCACGACCATGAAATTGCAGCTAATGGTGCCCCACAGGCACTGCTGGACGGTGATCGACGGATTGTATCCGGTGTCGTAATTCGTTTGTGCGCCCCAGGCGATGGTGTTGTTCGATGTGTTCACTGCTCCAATGGAATAGAACATGTTCGGCGCGGTTCCCTGCGCCACCAGAACCACCACGCCATGCGAGATCGCGACCGTAGGCGCGTAACCGGTGAAATTCGTCTTATAAGACGGCCCCCAGGTGACGGTGGCGGTGGAAGCGCTGAAGTTCAGCGTGCCGACGTGATACCACAACTCGGACATATCGACTCCGGCCTGGTGGACCTCCACAACGGTCGTGCTGGTCATCGCCACGAAGCCTCGGTCGAGCGCCACAGTGGGATTGTAACCCTCGTCGTAATTCCCCGCATTTGCCCAGGTAGTGATCGCACCCTGGGTGAAGCCTGTCCGATACCACAGGTCTGCCCCGTTACCCTGGTGGACCTGGATGACGTTTGCCGCATAGTACAGGTTCTCCGTGCACGCCGTAAGCTCGCAAGGTGCCATGGCGACGGAGGGCTCATGACCCGTCTCGTCGCTCGGGTTGGTGGGAGTGTAAACGCCGTACGGACCCACCCAGGTGACATAAGAAGGGTCTGAGACGACCATGGCTCCGTCTTCGTACTGGAATGTGGCTACGCCGGTGGCGGTCTGAAACATCAGGCTGATCAACCCGTTCAGTCCATCCGAAGCAATCTTAGGCAGATACCCCTTCCCTGCCCCTTCCGTTACCGACCATTGAAGCGCCAGCGGTTGTTGGGCGCTAGCCACGCTCGCCAAGAGCATTGCACCAACCACCGCGATAGTCATTTGAACGTCTTTCATTGAATCCCTCCTGTTTGCCCTTCCACCAATAAGAGCGGAATGCCAAAAGGAGAACTGCAATGCCTGGCGAACATTTTGGCAAAAACTGATTTGAATCACCCAGCCCCCAAGTGAGTGTGCGCTTCCAGCAGAACTGCGCGAGGTGGTTTGCGCCAGAGGCGGACAGCTTCACCTCAACCGGTCCCCCCTCGAAACTCGAGTGGATCGACCGGCCGGGGAACAGCCAGCCGCTGAACGAAGCTCCGCAGCGTTGGGAGTCGATTGCGATCTCTCCCCTGGGAAGCCGGTGGCAGGCGACATCGCGGACTACGAGAGCGGGCCAGCCCGTTACGACATCCGGCTCTACGATCTTGCTGCTCGAGGGTTCGCATATTTGGCCCACCTCGTGGCCGCCGGACGGGAAGACGCTGGTTTATGGTCGATCACCGTCGAGAAAGGCCGGCGTTATCGGTACAGTCGATGGAGAATATATATCGAGCCCAGCCTATGGCGCCGAGCACACCCCATCCAGTTACAGCGCCAATTACGATCCGGTCTCGACGCCGACGTTCAGATGGTCCTGAAGCTTAGACACGATGTCTTTGGTCATCTCGACAGCAATGATCGCCCATCCGACCAGGATGGGGCATGCTTGCAGCGTGAAACTGCGTTACTTGCTTGTTGTGGCGGACACGTCAGTTTCCCGGAGGCGAACCTCAGATGGCCGATGCCCTCTGAGCGGCTTTCAACAAATCGCTAACGAGTGGTTTCGTCCGGGAACGCGCTTCAGCCATCACTCTGGCGAGATACTCGCGAAAGCGTTGCCGGCAGGCCTCTGAATCGTCAATGGACTGCCCCTCCCAGGTAGAGTGGAATAGGTTAAACATACTTCGCAATCCGGTTGGCAAGTTATACCCATACCTTGAGCACGCCTTGTTTTGTGAGGTTCTCAATGGTTGCTGTCATGTGCGCAATCGCTCTATGTTCTGTGCTCAGCCCCAAAGGAATGCGATCCAACCGGGAGCCTGCGAGCCTGGCGGATGCCCGAGGCGTCGAAAGAGTATGGATGGCAACCACGCTCCGCCTGGCGCCTTCTAAGATGTATACTGAATCAGACCGGGAAGCCCGAAATGGAGATCCCGGCTCAGGGCCAAAACGGTGGAAACCCTTCCATATTCTCCTTACCGCTCCGAGGCAGCGAGGGATTCCTGTTTCCGATATCTCGATTCGCTGGCGGGCAGACAGTGGCCCATCGCCTCAGAAGAACTCAACATCGAGACCACTTACGGAGCCACATTTGTTCGCGTCAGCGGGCCCGCAAAAGCGCCACCGCTCGTCCTCCTGCACGGCGCGGGCGCCACTTCTCTTATGTGGGCACCTAATATCCGCGCTCTGTCCGCCGAGTACCGCACGTTTGCCGTCGACCAGGTCGGCGGGTTCGGCAAAAGCCTCTGCACGCGGCCAATCCTATGCATGAAGGATCTACTCTCCTGGCTGACCGAGTTATTCGATAAGTTACAGCTAACCGGGAATATCGCCCTGGTGGGCATGTCCTACGGTGGAGCCCTCGCCGCTCAGTACGCGCAGCATTTTCCGCTGCAGGTCGGCAAAATTGTCATGCTTGCCCCTGGGAATACTGTACTGCCCTCCAGCGCGGCCTTTTGGGCGCACCTGATCTTTGCGGCCATCGCGCGCCGCAAGGGCTTGCTGGCGTTTCTGCGCTGGATCTTTCCGGTGATGGCGGGCAGAGATCCTCAATGGATCGAATCCGTCTACGAGCAGTTCCTGCTCAGCGGGCGAAGTCTGACGCGCGGCAAGTGGGTCCTTCCGCCCGTACTCAGCGATGCCGAATGGGGTAGCCTCAAGCCTCCGGCCCTGTTCCTGGTAGGCAAGCAGGAAGTGATCTACTCACCGACGAAAGCCGTGGAGCGCCTGCACAGGGTCGCTCCCACGATCCGCACGGAGATTCTTTCCGACGCCGGTCACGATCTGACGTTCTCGCAGGCGGAGATGGTGAATCGGCGCATTCTCCAGTTCCTGAGGGAAGAGCCGGCCGTCGCCGGGATGTCCGCCGCTCTTACTGAATAGTGAATCGATATTACCAGGGGGCCTCCTCCCGTAGCGCCGGTTACCCCGCATCTTACCGGCGACTGCTTATCAGTATGGCGGACCGCAACGACCCTCCTGAGACAAGGAGTAGCTAAAAAATCTGATTGGCGAGAATTTCGCTAACCACCTTAGTTAGAGAGCTTGGTTCAAAGGGCTTTTTTAGAATCAGGTAGTTTTCCACACGTAGGTTCTCTTCTGTTAGTGCTCCCGATACCAACAATACGTCCACATAGGGGCACTTCTGGCGAATCTGGCGTACCAGTTCGGTACCGGTCATGAGAGGCATCGCTACATCCGTGATGAGGAGATTCAGTCCGCACGATAGCTGCTCGGCGGCCTGGAGTGCGGTTGGAGCATCGCTTGCCGTGTGAACTTCATAGCCGTGCCGACGCAAGATCGTTACCATGTATTTCAGGACGGCTATCTCATCGTCCACGACAAGAATACGGGGCGTTGGCATCTGCTTTGAGGACTACCTTACGGGATCAGCACCCAACACAACGAATAATCGGATCTGTTGATCGAGTTTATGAGCAATCGGGCTCGCTGGCAATACCCTCTCATGAGGGGCCCTCATCCCCGCAGGGGTTTAGATCGTCGTGATGACTGGATGGGCCGCCGGGCTTACAACATTAGCGCAGATAGCGGCGTGGAAGGCGGGGAGCGGGCGCTCTACGAGGGGATTGTGGAGGCACCCGCCATCGAAATTGAGATGCTCAATAACAGAACTGGCCCAACGATGGGCTGGCCTCACCGTGTCGATTCGGCCTTCACTTCGACCGTGGTCGACTCTCGCTCGTGCGAATCACCGGACTTGGGCGTGACGAATTCGTAGCCTCCGGTGTCGCCCTCAATCCGCAACTGGTCGAGTGTGTATTCGCCCTGCCCGTTGGCATGGAGGACGAGTTCGGTAGCCGGGGCGGCTTGCGACGCGTGCGTAGGCGTTGCCGATAGCAGACCAACAAACTTTCCATGGTCGTCACTGTAGAGTGCATAAAGATTGCCGACGAGAGCACCAGGGGCCGGCAGGATCTCATAGTCTCCTGGGGGAAGCTCTCTCGAGCCGACCATTACGGTGTAGGGGATATGGGCGTTCACTTTGTTGAAGGATTGGGCATTGGCGATAACGGAAGTCGCCGCCAGGATAGAGAGTACGGAAAGCACACGGATAGCTCGCATCGGTAGAACCTTTCTTTTTTGCTGTAAGAGTATTTGGCCTGCCCGGTGATTGGGCGGCCCGAGGCCGCTCGGCCTTGCTGATCTCTGAGCAATTGAATAGGCGCACTATACCCGGCCGGGGTTACACCGCGGAAAGCACGAATGGGCGTAATTTTATGTAAATGCCGGGACGCGATCGTGTGGCTTCGCGGTTCGTGGTGGGAGGTGGCCTGTTTATCTGGTATTCAGCGGCGATTCATACCGGACGACGGGCCCGGAATAGTAGGTCGGGTCGGCGAATTTCTCCGCGAATATCCGCTCCCAGCGAGCATTGTCCTGACAGGTCGGACAGATCCCGCAACGGCACCGACGGCTCCGATGCAGGGGAGGCTGGTACGCTCGCTCGTCAGGGGGAGCCGGCTTGGTGGTCATGCGAGGGCCAGTAGAGCGACGGGATTGGCGATTCTTACCCTTGCACCCGCTCACCAACTGATCGATCAGCCTGGGATCGGCAAGTTCCATCGTCCCTCCTACGCCGCGAGTTCCCTGGTGGCTGTTTGGGCTCGTTGCAGGACATCTGCCACCCTCTCCCGGAGATGCCGGATCTCGGCTAATAGATCGTCGGGGATGGGCTGGCCGGCCGGGCGTGGCTCGGCCTTGCGGGTGCGCGCCGGGGGAGTGCGCTTACCATGGCTCGTCATAACGTCCATTTTGCAGCAGTGTCGGATTATGCTCAAGGAAACATCCGAGGGTGATCCTAACCTAGTTTGAGGGTATCCGTGCCGAGGTGAGAGGGCGGGCGCCGCTTGGGTGATAGGGGTGGGGTGCGCCCGCTGTCGTAACGGGATTCTGAAACGTATTGTCTGCTTAAGGTGGAGGCGATTCAATGGCCCGAAGAGGTCACCGAAGTTGTGGAACTCAACCAGATGGCCTGCCGAAGCGAGGACGGGATTGGCATCGACCGACGCTAGGTTAGGCGGTCGCTTGCTTTGCTGCTTTGGCCGCTCGGGCTTTCGCCAAATTGGCCATGAGTGCGGCTTTCCGAGCAGGCGACATCGTCTTCTTTGCCTTAACTGCCGCTTTCTTGACGACAGGCGTTTTTATGGACGCCCTCTTCTCGGCCCACCTCTTCTTCAAGGCGGCGACGATGGCGGCCCTGCCAGCCTTGCTCAGCTTGGTTTTGGCCTTGGGCGTGGTGATCACAGCAACCGGCGTCGATTCTCCCCGCACGTTAGCCCATCTCGCCTTCTGGGCGAGGGCCATCCTGCGCCGCGCTGATGCGGAAATCTTCCGCTTCGTTGAGGCGGGAGGGGCTGTGGAGGCGGCCGGAGTATTACCTCCAGCCAAGTGTGCTCGGAGTTCGGCGATCTGGGTATCGATCCGTGCTTTCTGGGCTTCGAATCCATCGATAGCGGCGGTGATGATCTCGGGAGTGAGTCGTTCGGGCATGATCTGGTTATCCAATGAGTGATTTTAGGTCCAATAGTCGATATTACACGAGTGGCGAGAGCGAGGGAAATGCTGGTACTCCATTGGCGATCAGGCCAGTATCGTTTCCGTGAGGTCCAATACGGAGTGCGTTGGACCTTTCACGCTTTGGAGTGCTTTCCTTCGACCGGATACGATCTGCCCTTCGAGGGAGGGCGAGCAGCGCCGGCTGGACAGAGTACGACAAGCCCGCTCTTCGTGTACTGGGATAGGTTTGATGATTTCGGCGCCTGCGATCGATTGCGGTTGCGCAGCCTAACAGAACGGACGAGAATTAGGCGATGGCCGAACGGCTACGATCATTTATCGCTCGGTTGAGAGCAGACAATCCCACTCTACGCATGCACGTCGATTGGGTGATCAGCAGTCTCCTGTGCGCCAGCCTGTCGATAACATGCGCGCAGTCCGGTGGCGGCCGGGCGTTCGACGTCGCGTCCATCAAGCCGGCCAACTTGTCCTTGGACCCGGGTCCTGGCAAGCGCCTACAGTACACACCAGGCGGAATGAAAATCTACAGCGTCACGGTGAGTCGGCTGATTCGCGAGGCGTACCGGGTGCCTGAGACCCTGATCGTAGGCGCGCCGACCTGGTCGCTAAATGACCAGTTCGATGTGGTCGCCAAAGCGGCAGGGCCGGCAGACAAGGGCCAGTTGCAGCTCATGCTTCGCAAGCTGCTCGCCGACCGGTGCCATCTAGCCGTCCATTGCGAACCGAAGGAGATGCCGTTCTACGAGCTGACGATAAGAGACCGGACAAAGCTGTATCCGGTCGCCGCAGACACAGCCATCACTGCCAAGGACCTCGAAGCTCTCGGGGCCAACCGGCCGCTGAACAACCGCGAGCGACTCGCAGCGGCTGGCGGCGCTGGCGCGATGTCCTGTCGCTGTACCTTGCAAGAACTGGCTGCCAGACTAACGGAGAATAGCCGGGAGATTGGACACCCGGTGATCGACAAGACCGGATTGGATGGAACTTACCTCTTCTTGCCCCAGTACTACGCGGGCGAGCTGATTACCGTCCTCGACACACAATACGGGGTAAAGCTGCTCTCCAAGAAGGGACCGGTTGACACGCTGGTGATCGACAAGGTCGAGCGTCCCAGCGGCAATTAGCACGTCAGCTCGGCCCACTATTCACAGCTGTCTCCAGATTCATCCTCATTCTCGCGTTCCGGGTGATAGACGATCTCGTCCACTAGCGGCGCTCACGGCAATCTCGGAAAGTAGACTTTTGCCAGTCCAATTTCATGACCGATGGAAGGGAACAGATTGGAGCAGAGCCAAATTCACGAACGCGGGCGGCAAAACACCACAGACTTACAAGCGCCTCCGGTTTAATTACGAGTCGCCAAAGGCGTGAAGTATAAGAGAAAAGTTCCTGACCTATTCCCTCGATGACGACGATTATGGCGGGCTGCAGCAGTTCATGATGTGACATCCGGCAGTCGGAAGACCGTCCCGGTCTCGAGGGCGTGCGCCAACTCCGCTGGCAGCGGGGAAGAACTGGGAAGCGCAGTGAGTGGCACGGGTTCGACTAGGTGCGGCATCGGCCTATCCAATTTGGGATGCTGGCACTCTATGCGAAGGCGAAGCGAGAGAACATTCCCGCCCACATTCCGGCAAGAGAAGACTATAGTACAAACACTCGGGGTGCGTACGGCTACCCCTCAGCTTTTCGGCAGATCCGGGCGGTGCCACCAGCCGCCTCCTAGAGCCTGGAACAGCGCGGCCGTGTCGGTATAACGATTCGTCTGCGCTTGCACGACATTCAGGACGGCCTGCTGGTAAGCCTGTTCCGCGCTCAAGAGCGCCAGGTAATTCGTATAGCCGCTGTCGAGCTGTTTTTTCGTCAGGTCGAGCGTTACCTTGGCCGCATCGGCGGCGGCGGACGCGGCCTTCAGTCCATCGGCATCCTGCTCGATGGCGTGCAAAGTGTCGGCGACATTTTGAAAGGCTTGTAGCACCGTGCTCTTATACTGTTCCTCGGCCTGGGTGTAAGCCGCTTTTGCCGCCAGTTCTTTGTGCTTCAGCGTGCCGCCATCGAATACCGGCTGGGTCAGACCGGCGGCGGTGTCCCAGAACCCTCCCCTGGAGAAAATGTGGCTGAAGATGAGCGCCATGCTGCCGGTGTCGGCCGTGAGCGCGAAGCTGGGCAGGCGATTGGCGTGTGCCACGCCGATGAGCGCGCTGGCCGCATGGAGATTCTCCTCGGCCTGCAAAATGTCCGGGCGCTGTTCGACGAGCTTGGATGGAATGGTCAAAGGAAGCTCACGGGGAAGTTGAAATCCGGCCAGCTCGAACTTTTCCGGCATCTCCTGATTCGGAAACCCGCCCGCCAGCATCGCCAGCAGGTCGCGCTGCTGCGCCAGTTGCTTCAGAAGCGGCGGCAGGGTGGCATTCACTTGCGCCAGCGCCGCCTGCTGCGCCGCCACATCCAACTCGGTCGCATACCCCCTGGCAAGCTGGTGACGCAAAATCTCCAACATTTGCGTGTTGATGGTGACGAGCGCGCCGGTGGCTTCAATCTGCCCTCGCAAAGAGGCTTCCTGAATGGCCGCCGAGGCAATATTGGAGCTCAAAGTGATGTGCGTCGCCGCCAGGGCGTAGCGCGCCTGCTCCTGCTGCGCTTTCAGAGACTCGATGGTGCGCTTGTTCAAACCGAAGACGTCGGGAACGAACGAGACGTTGACCTGCGGTGTATAGAGGCTGTAGCTCAGCGCACCCGATGCCGTGAATGGCGAAACCTCTGCGGAGGTCCGCGCGCGGGCGGCGGAGAAACCGGCGGAGATGTTCGGATAATAGTAGCCGCGTTGCGCCAGCGTGTTCTCCCGCGCCACCGTGAGCGCCGCCTGCGCCGACTTGAGATCGGGATTGGCCTTGAGCGCCCGTTCGATCAAGCCGTTGAGTGGCCTGGAATGAAATACCGTCCACCAGTCGCCCGGAATATCGCGCGTCTCGGTGAAAGTTTGCGCCTCCCCGCCGTCGACTTTGGGAGTGCCGCTCGTGGCTTCCGGCGGCGCAGGCGTATAGCCCGCCGCGTCCGGCGCCGTGGGCTTCTTAAAATTCGGCCCCACCGTGCAGCCGGCGCCGCACAACAGGGCCATCAGGACGGCTATCCATCCGAAACGGCGTGAGTCAAAAATCTGAATCATATGCAATCCCCAATTACGGCCGCCGCGGCACCTGTTTTCCGTCGATGGCGCCGGTGCTTCTCTTGCCAAGCATGGGCGAGCCGCCGATTACCGCTGGATTCGTATGGCGCTGCCGAGCGCTGCCAAGGGGCGGCGCGGCGATTCCAATCGGGGCCGGCGAACGAACCGCGCGGTTCCGGGCGGCGGGCCGCAGTGCTTCCAAGCGGCGCCGCCTCACCAACTGTTTCAGAGGGGCGACTTTCGCCTTTGTCACACGGGCGGGATGTTGCACCTTCGGGGGCGGCCCTTCGGCTGCCCAGACCGACACCATGCAACCGAAAACAACCGCGAGAATTCTCATCCCGTCACCTCACCGGCGGGCCGATTCTCCGTACCCAGGAACAACAACCGCAGCGCCGGCACCGCCAGCAGCAGCATCACCGGGCCCACCAGCATTCCACCTACAATCACGGTCGCCAAGGGCCGTTGCACCTGGCTGCCGATACCGGTCGATATGGCTGCCGGGAACAACCCGATGCAGGCCGAAAGCGCGGTCATCAGAAGCGGGCGCATGCGCGTGGTGGCGGCGCGGTACATGGCGTCCAGAGGGGCAAATCCATGCGACCTTTCCTGGTTGTAGAAGGTGATCATGAGAATGCCGTCCATCACCGAGACGCCAAAGAGCGAAACGAACCCGATGGCCGCCGAAATACTGAAATGCAGTCCCGAAACATAGAGCGCCAGAATCCCTCCCACGACGGCATCGGGAATGCCCGCCAGCGCCAGGATCGCGTCGCGGAAATTGTTGAACAGACTATACAGCGCGCCGGCGATGAGGATGAAGCTGATCGGTACGATCACCTCCAGGCGTTTCTTGGCTTCCTGGAGGTCGCCGAATTCTCCCGCCCAGACCAGATGATATCCGGACGGAAGTTTCACGTTCTTGGCGATGCGCTGCTGCGCTTCCTCGACGGTCCCGCCCAAATCGCGCTCGCGCACGCTGAACTTCACCGGGATGAAGCGCTGCACGCTTTCGTGGTAGATCCACGCCGCGCCCGTGTCCAACGAAATCGTTGCCAGTTCGCTGAGCGGGATGTAGGCATTGGCGCCGTTGGCGGTGGTGTATCCCACCTTGATATTGCGGATTTCGCCGATGTTGTTGCGGTATTCGGGCGTGTAACGCACCACCAGATCGAATTGCCGGTCGCCTTCCAGGACCTCGGTCGCGACCGCGCCGCCGAGTGCCGCCTGCACCACCGAGTTCACGTCGCCGGAGTTGAGTCCGTAGCGTGCCGCCTTTTCGCGGTCCACTTTAATATTCAGATTGGGCTGGCCGAGCACGGGGAAAATGCCGAGATCGGCGACGCCGCGAACCTGGGCCATCTGATCGCGCACGTCCTTCGCCAGCCTAGTCAAAACCTCCAGATTGGGGCCGACGATCTTCACCGAGTTGACGCCTTTTACTCCCGAAATTCCTTCCTCGATGTTGTCCTCGATATATTGCGAGAAGTTGAAAACCACACCCGGCAGCTCGTTCTGAAACTCCTGCTGAATCTGGTTGGTCAATTTATCCTTGGTCAAGCCTTTGGGCCATTCGTCGAACGGCTTGAGGGGCGCGAACAGCTCCACGTTCGAAAACGGCGAGGCATCGCTGCCGTCATCGGGCCGGCCGTGCTGCGAAACGACCGTGCGAACTTCGGGGTGGCGGAGAAGAATTTCCCGCATCGTGCGCGTAGCTGCCTCGCCGTCCTGAAGCGAGAGCGTGATGGGCATAGAGGCGCGGATCCAGAAATTGCCCTCCTCGAGGTGCGGCAGAAACTCGCTGCCCAGGCGCGGAGCGACGACCAGGAATGTGGTCAGCGACAACGCCAGTTCGAGCCCGACTACCAGGAGCCGGTTGCGCAACGTGAAGCGAAGCATCGGCTCGTATATGCGATGCAGGATGCGCACAATAATTGTCTGCGTCTCCTTCACGCGCTGCGGGATCAGCATCGAGGCGATTACCGGCGTCACCGTGAAAGTCGCAATCAGCGCTCCGGCCAGCGCGTAGCCGTACGTGCGCGCCATGGGTCCGAAAATCTGTCCCTCGACACCTTGCATGGTGAAGAGGGGCACGAAGCCGGCCACCGTGATCAGCGCCGAGAACAATACCGCCTTGTCTACCTGGAGAGCGCTGATCATGATCAGCCGCAGGCGGTCCGTCCAGTGGAAGGCCGGGCCCGATTCCGCGTCATGAACCCGGGTGGGGTCGGCGCCCCAATAGCCTTGCGAAAGGCGATCGAGCAAGCCCCGCCGTTCCTCCGGATCGCGCTGAAAATTCTTAAAGACATTCTCCACCAGAATCACGGCGGAATCGACGATGATCCCGAAATCGACGGCGCCCACCGAGAGCAGGTTCGCGCTCTCGCCCATGATCACCAGCAGTATAGTGGCGAAGAACAGGGCGAACGGGATGTTGATCCCCACGATGATGGCGCTGCGGAGATCGCCCAGGAAGATCCACTGAATGAGGAAAACCAGCAGGCATCCGAAGATCAGGTTGTGCAGCACCGTGTGGGTGGTGATAGCGATCAGCGAGGAGCGATCGTAAAAGGGAACAACCTTCACGCCGTGCGGCAGGCTGCCATCGTGGTTCAGCGTCTCGATGGCGTGCTGCACTTTGGGAATCATGTCGGCCGTTTTTTCCGTTCGTCTTTGCACGACGATGGCCCCCACCACATCGTCCTGCTCGTCGCGGCCCAGAATCCCGAGCCTCGGCCGGTAGCCAACCTGCACTTTGCCGACGTCCTTCATCAGAATCGGAACGCCGTTCTGCTGGCTGAGAACGACATTCTCGATGTCGTTGACCTTGTAACCTTCCGTCAGGTCGTCGTTACCGCCATCGTCGATCAGGCCGACGCCGCGAATGTTGATGGATTGCTGGCCGATGCGGATTTCGCGCCCGCCCACGTTGATGTTGGCGTTGCCCAATGCGGTAAGGATCTGCGGCACGGTGACGCCGTAGGCTTCCAGTTTGTGGGGGTCTACGTCGACTTCAAATTCCTTGGTGGGACCGCCCCAACTGTTGACTGCCGCGATGCCGGGAATGGTCAGCAGGCGACGCGCCACGATCCAGTCCTGAACCGTCCGCAGGTTGACAATTCCGAAGTGCGGCGGACCGACTACCTGATAGCGATAGATCTCTCCGGTGGAACTGTTCGCCTGAATGGTAGGCACCAGGTTGCCTGGCAGGCTGACGTTCTGCGTCATGGCCACCGACGCCTGGGCGTAAGCGAAGAAGTAATCCACGCCGTATTTGAAGCTGACGCGAACGAACGAAAGTCCGTAGAACGAGGTCGAGCGGATCACCTCGATGCCCGGGGTGGAATACAGGCCGATTTCCATGGGACGCGTATAATACCGCTCCATCTCCTCGGCGGACAGGCCCGGCGCCTGCGCGGTGATCTCCAGGATCACTGGCGTCGGGTTGGGATAGGCCTCGATATTCAGCAGCTTGAAAGCGATCAGCCCGGCTACGGCGAACATCAGCAAGCCCGCCACCACGATGGCGCGCCGGCTGAGACAGAATGCGACGAGAGATTTAAACATGACTGGGTCTATTCGACGTCGGTCGCCGACAACATACTGCTGAGGAATACCGCGCCGTCAGTGACGACTAACTCCCCTGGCCGCAATCCGCTCAGAACCTGCACACGATCGTCCCTGCGCAAGCCGATGGTGATCGTTCTTTGTTCGAAGTGATGGCGGTCCGTGGTCACCCATGCGGTCATGGTGCCGTCGGGTTCGCGCACCACACCGTTGGCTGCTATGGCGGTGCCGGTGGTTGGGCCTTCGACCCGGATCACAAAGTTGGCGAACATCCCCGGACGCAGCTCATCGTCGGGATCCTCGATCTCGGAACGCACTGTCGCGCGGTGCGTGTTGGGATCGACCATGGGGTAGATCTTCGACACCTTCGCCCGGAACACCCGCTTCGGATAGGCTACAACGTTCACCTGGACCGGCTCTCCCACATGCAGCAGCGCGATGTCGCTCTCGCTGACATTTGCCAGCATCCACTTCACGGTTACGTTCGAGACGGTATAGGGGGCGGGAGGGTTGCCGGGCTGCACCATCAACCCCAGCGGCGCCTCGAACTGGGTGATCTCGCCCGCGATCGGGCTATGAACCACCAGAGCCGGATCGATCTTGCGCGAGGCGATCATCTGGTCGATCTCGGCGTCCGTCTTGCCAAAGACCCGCACCGCGTCGCGCGCGGCTTTGAGCGCGCCATCAGCCGTCTGCTCATCCGAGATCGCCTGCTCCACTTCGCGCTGTGCGACTCCCGGCAGGCCTTTGACACGATTCAATTCCTTATTGGTCAGGTCGAATTGCGCCGCCGCGCCGATTAACGTCGATTCCGCCTGGATCAGGTCAGGGCTCTTGATGGTGTAGAGCGGCTGGTCTTTCTGCACCTGCGATCCCAGCTCGACGAAGGCATTCATGATGGTTCCCTGGTAGGCTGGATACACCGGCACCGACAAGTCATCGGCGAAGCTGATGGTGCCGACTGTCTCTCTTTCCACGGGAAACTCATACGTCCCGACCTTCGCGATTTTGACCGAGCCGAGTTGCGTGGGAGAAAGATCCAGCGCCGGGGCACCGGAGTTCGCCGGCGACGCTGCATTGATGGATGGCGGCGGCGCCTTGGGAGTGCCGGCGCTTCCGCCGGGATCCCGAAAAGCCTGGACGACCTGCTGCAGATGGAGCAGCCTGCCGCGGCCAGATAACAGAAGAGCGGCTGCCGCGATGACTACTGCAGCGGCGCACACAATCAGGATTCTTTTGCTGGAAGGCTTCATGATTTCCGTCCCCTCGGCTGGGACTTCAGGTTTTCAATCTAGCGCGCGAAATGCGGTTCGGCTATTGATCTTGAGCATGAACAGTCCGCTCTTTCGAACAATCGCTCGATTGCGTCGATTTACATCGCTTCCAGAATGGAATCTTTGCGGCTAATTTGCGATCTTTTGGCGAAAGCCGTTGGCGCGGCCGAGACCTCTCATTACGATGAAGCAAACGGGGTGCTGCATGTGGCGGCGCCAGGTTTATGGAAGAACTGAGACCCCCAAAACAGCTTCGGCTGCTCATCGTCGGCGATCGCGTTTTATTTCGTACGAGCCTGGCTCGGCTGTTGGCGTCGGAATGCGGATTTGAGTCCGCTAACGAATGCGAGACCGCGGGCGAGGCGCTGGAATTCCTGAAGACTTCTCCCGTGGATGTCGTCTTACTCGATCTCACTGCGCGGCTGGAGCCGGCGTACGATTTCATATCGGCCGCCCGAACGGTGGCGAACGACACGAAATTCCTCTTGATGGCGGAGACCGCGGACAATCAGAGTCTAGCCGCCAGTCTGAAAGCCGGCGCATCGGGAATCTTTCGCAAATCGGAAGCGCCGGCCCGTCTGGTGCTTGCCATCCAGGTGGTAGCTGCCAGCGCTGTCTGGTTGGATCAGAGCACCGTTCAGCTTCTTTCCGATCGGAACGGCGATTCGATTGATCGACCGGCCAATCGGAAGTCTGCCAATCGCCTGGGAGATCGCGAGGCCACTGTGATTCAAGGCATCATGGAAGGACTCACCACCAGGAGAATCAGCGATAACATGGGCCTGCCGGAGAGCAAGGTTAAGAACATTCTCCAGGGCCTGTTCGCGAAGACGGGAGTGCGCAAACGAAGCCAGCTGGTGCGGCTGGCTCTGGAAGGATCTTTGGTCGCGAATGCGATTGGCGAAACGATTGTCCCGGCCAATCGGGTCGCAATCCGCTGACAAATCGAAGCCTGCATCACATGAGCCGGCGCGGGTTCTTAGATGAGCGGTATTGCCGGGGTGATTGGGGGGCACCGAAGTCGAAGGCCAGCGACGCCACGGTGCCCGTGAATAGTGCGGTCATTGAGCGTATCCATAAGCTGAAAGAGCTCACCGTAGAAGTGAAGGCTGGCGGGGGGACTCGGCGGTATCAGGTTGTGAAATCGTCGGGCAGAAGAAGGCATCGAGAACAATTCCGTCCCTGGCCGCCAGATTCCAAAAGCCCCGCTGTTCGAGCGCCTACCGGACCGTTGCCGTGTCACCGCTGATTTCGAGCGTCGTGCCGAAGGCTTTCGAGAGCCCGGCGAGGCGCTCGAGAATGTATCCGGCACGGGCGCCCGCGGCGGGCGACGGCAGTCCGCGCGTCAGAAGAAAGCGATTCGCGGCGTAAGGGTCGTGGATGTCGGGTTGGCCTTCGCCGACGTAGTTCATTACGATCGGACGGAGCGAGATCGAGCCCAGCTTCTTGCCTCGAAATTCGACATAGGCCACCACGCTTTCCCAACTCATGGGCTCGGAGATGTAGAAGAGGGTCGGCGGCACGTTGTAGATGAAGTTGCCGAGATCGTAGAAGATCGGTTTGCCGCGGTAGATCTCGATGCCGTGGAGGAGAGGCGCGCCGTGCATCACCACGATGTCGGCGCCGGCATCGACTTCGGCGTGCGTCCAGGTCTGCAGCCAGCCGTTGGGCGCGAGGCGCTCCTGCAAGCCCTCCGTGAAGATCGTGTTGAATGAGCGGTTGGCGAAAACGTGGTTGTGCTGGTAGACGATCACCAGATCCGCATGCGCGCGGGCCTCACGAATGCTCCGCAGGATTCGGGCGGCATCCTCGGCATTGGGAGTGTTGGCGGGCGCTCCGGCGAGGTCGGACGTGGCTTCGTTAGGCTTGCCGCCGGCCTCGACCCGGAGTTCGTTCACGCCGGGGCGGTCCGCGGTGGCGGCGGCGCCGGGCGCCATCAGGCCGGAAGCGCTGGCCACCAGGGCGACGATGCCTTTTGGAGTGCGCAGGTAGGCTGGCGCGGAAGCTTCGGGGAGATTGCTTCCGGTGCCGGCGTGAGCGATGTTTCGCGCATCGGCTTCACGAATCGTGTTGCGAATGCCGGTTGCCCGAAGGTCGAAGGCGTGATTATCGGAAAAAGAGAGCAGGTTGAAGCCCAGGCTCTTGAGGGCGTCGAGGGCTTCGGGCGGCGAGAGGAAGCCGCGGCCCTCGCTCACGGTTTCGCCTCTTTCGGCGATTGCCGCCTCAAAGTTCGTGAAGACCACGTCCCCTTTGAGCAACGCCTGAATTTGCGGAACGGCGGCGGGCGCGGTTTGGCGGAGATCGGAGCGGAGCATCGATTGACCGGTTAGCGTGACGGCAATCTGGGCAGCGGCGGGGAAGGCAAAAAGCAGAGCAGCGATCGCGCGTCCCGGCATGTTCCACTCAGCCTCGCCGCGCCGCCTCGATGGCAGCGACGTCGATCTTCTTCATGGCCATCATCGCCTCGAACGCACGCCTGGCTTCACCGCCGCCGGCCGCAAGCGCATCGGTCAGGACGCGCGGAGTGATCTGCCAGAAAAGCCCCCAGCGATCCCGGCACCAGCCGCACGCGCTTTCCTGTCCGCCGTTGCCGACGATGGCGTTCCAATAGCGATCGGTCTCCTCCTGGCTGTCCGTCGCGATCTGGAAGGAAAAGGCC
The DNA here is from genome assembly GCA_035509055.1 of Bryobacteraceae bacterium. GTDB lineage: Bacteria > Acidobacteriota > Terriglobia > Bryobacterales > Bryobacteraceae > PALSA-129. The sequence continues at coordinate 86,687 of DATJMA010000140.1, forward strand.
TCGTTGTGCCGGAACGCCGGGCCGCCGTTGAGACCGAGACACGGAATGCCCACAACGGTAAATTCCACCGTCAGCACATCGCCAGCCTTGCCGCCCGGAAAATCGCCGGGCGCATGGTGAACAGCCAGGACTCTACTATCGGGGAAGGTGGCGGCGTAGAAGCGCGCCGCGTCTTGTGCGTCCTTGTCGAACCAGAGGCAGATCGTGTTTTTCGGCTTCATCCTGGTGTGCTCCTTGTGCCCGGCGTTTCCCGACTCTGGTTACGGCAATGGGACGGGTGCTTCGACCGGCGCGGCGGTCAGCGCCTGTTCCGCATCCCGAACCGAGGCATACCGGGCGAACACCTCTTCGACCTTGCAGGTTCGGAACAACTCCAAGATGCGGTCGTTAACGCCGGCCAGCAACAGCCGGCGGGTGTTTTTCTCGAACGAGACGTAGATGCCGATCAACACCCCGAGGCCGCTCGAATCGATCGACGGCACGAGGGTCATATCCACTACGAGAATCGCAGGCTTCTGCTGCCGCACGAGATCGGCGAACCGGAATGCGGTTTCGGCATTCAAGAAGCCGTCCAGCACCATAACCTTCTCGCCCGGAAGGGTGCCCTCGCAAACCTGGATCTGGAGCTTATCGCAAGCCATAACACCCTGGAGTGTATCACCGCTAGCCGCCGGGTGTTCTTCCCGAAGGGTGCCGAGCCTCACAAGGGAGCGGGCCCGGTGGAGTCCCGCACCACCAACTCCGGATCGATCACGATGTCCTGCGCTCGCGGAGGTTCCTGGCTCGCGATCAGCACATCGCAAATGATCTTCCCGATCTGCTGGCGCGGAATATGAACCGTCGTCAGCGACGGGTGACAGAACTGAGCGAGTTCGATGTTGTCGAAGCCGGTGACCGAAATGTCTTGCGGCACCCGCAGCCCGCTTTCCCGAAGTTCCCGCAGTGCGCCCACGGCCATCACGTCGTTGACGCACATGACGGCGGTCAACTTGCGGTTGGCGCTCAACAGAGCACGGGCGGCACGGCGCCCGCCCTCCAGGGAATCGGCGTCCACCGCGGTTTCCACCTCCAGTCCCGGATGATGGGGCTTCGAACCGAGCAGGGTGGCGATGCGTTCGTTGATGGGACCCAGCATCGCATGGTGCCCGATAAATCCCAGACGGCGGTGTCCCAGAGTGTAAAGATAGTCCGCCAGTTTGTCCATGCCGCGGCGGTAATTCACGCGAATGTTGGTGATGTTCCTGCGCGCCGCGCCCACATCGTAGAACACCACGGGAATGCGGCTGCCGCTGAGTTCCTCGATCAAATCCGGAGCCATCTCCGATACGATCGCGGCCAGTCCCGCCACCCGCCTCCCGATCATGAGGCGAATGCTCGCGACCAATTGCTCGCTGCGGTAGTCGGTGTTGGCCATGATGATCTCGTACCCGGAAGAGTGCGCGCCGGCTTCCACCGTTTTATAGATGTCCAGGAAGAAGGGATTTTCGATATTGGAAACGATGACTCCAATGCTGCGGCTCTTGCCTCCCGCCAGGCTGCGGGCGTGCAGGTTGGGGTGGTATTTCAACTCCTCGATGGCCCTCAGCACACGCGCACGCGTCGAACCCTTGACGATCTGGGCATGGTTGAGCACACGCGACACGGTCGCGGTCGAGACCTTGGCGCGCCGCGCAACTTGTTCGAGATTCATGGGTGGCCTAGGTTCATTTTACGCACAATCGAGGGGAAGAAAGTCACAAAACAGGGAACTTACCTGTAGCGGACCCTTCCCGGAAAGCTCCACGGAACCGGCCGGACCGATGGTGACCTTTCCGGCCGGCAGCAGTCGACGCGGGGGATTTCATGCAAGGGCTTGCAGCGCGGCCGCGAGTCATGGCTTCGACTAGAGCTGGTAGATGTCGATGCAATAGCGCGGAACGGTGAGCGAGTGGGTCCACGGTCGCGCTCACGGTCTGGCCGTTTGGCGTCTGGGCCCACAGCGGCGATCACGAGCAGGAAAGCACTGGCGGTTTTCCTATCGATGGCAAGCTTGCTCAGGGATTCCAATTGCGGGCAGGCGGCGCCCGCACGGCGCCGTCTGCCAATCGCATACTGCCTGATGTATACGCTTACAATCGATTATGGCGCGACTGGGCGCCCGCCGGGCACAGCTATGTTGCTCCTGGCCGGCACCGGCGAACTCCGAAATGTCGCGGCAGCACCTGAGCGAATGGTACGTGGCGTGGTCGGCGTCCTCGTTCCGGGGAACGCGGACGATTCAAGGCGCGAAATACGCGATCAGGCCGTTTTGGCTTTCTTCGCGGCCCAACGCTTCTTCAACGCATCTACAATCGCCTTGCGGCCGGCGGCGCTAAGCCGGCGTTTGGGCTTTGCCGCCTTAACTTCCACACTCTCGCCGGGCTTGGCCCGGCGGCGCCGTTGTGCCTCGCGCATGTGCTGCAGCGCCTGAGCGCTGAATTTGCGTTTGCTCTTCGCTGGCTTCGATGCCGCCGGAGCTGCCTTTGCAGCATCGTTGAGCATCGTCCGCAATTCCGCGATTTGCCCGTCAATACGGCGCTTCTGATGTTCCAGTCCTTCTATCGCGGCTTCTGCAATTTCTTTCGTCAATGTTGCCATTCGTGCCGTAATTCCCCCGTACAAAACTGTAACATTTGGCAGGGCATCTCGAAACCGGCCAACGGCGGCGGCACAGGACCGGTAACTGCCGTGATACGATCGTTCGGGAATTTCGCCATGCCGACTTGCACTCGCCAGCTTCCGCGGCTCGCTTGGCTCCTCGCGGTACTCGCCTTGCCTGCCAGTTCCGCCGGGCCGCCGGCCGAAACGCTCCTGGTTCCCGGCTTACAGCAGAGCGTGCATATCCTGAAAGACCACTGGGGCATCTCGCACATTTACGCCAGCAGCGAGGCCGATCTGTTTTTTGCCCAGGGCTACAATGTGGCGCGCGACCGGCTCTTCCAACTGGAACTCTGGCGGCGTCAGGCTACGGGCACGGTGGCTGAAATCCTCGGGCCGAAGGAACTCCAGCGCGACATCGGCAACCGGCTATTCCAGTACCGGGGCGACCTGACCCAGGAACTCAACTGGTATCATCCGCACGGAGCGGCCATCGTCGAACGGTTTGTCGCCGGCATCAATGCCTATATCGCGGAGACGCGCCGCAATCCTGCGCTGCTGACGCCGGAGTTTCAGATGCTGGGGATCCGGCCCGGCGAGTGGACGCCAGCGGTGGTCATTTCGCGGTTCAACGGCCTTCTGGGAAATCTTACAGCGGAGCTGAACATGGCGCTCGCCGTCCGCGCCATCGGGGCCGACAGAGTGAAGGACCTGGAGCATTTCCAGCCGGCCAACCCGAGGCTTGACATGGATCCGGCCATCGACGCGTCGCTGCTTTCGAAGGACATTCTCACCCTCTTCAATGCCTTCCGCGAGCCGATCCGGTTCACGCCCGATGAACTGAGCGGGGAAGCCCGCGGTTCGGCCAAGGAACTCGCCGGGTGGATGCCCGGACCGACGGCTCTCGACCTCAGCAGCCGCCAGGTGGATATCGGCAGCAACAACTGGGTGGTAAGCGGGAAGCTTACCACCAGCGGATTTCCGATGATGATGAACGATCCGCACCGCGTTCAGGAAGCGCCGTCTCTCCGCTACTGGGTTCACCTGGTGGCGCCGGGCTGGGACGTGATCGGCGGCGGCGAGCCATCGTTACCCGGGGTGTCCATCGGCCACAACGATTTCGGAGCGTGGGGGCTCACCATCTTCGGCTCCGACGGCGAAGACCTCTACGTATACGAGGTGAATCCCGCGAATCCTTTGGAGTACCAATACAACGGCTCCTGGGAGCCGATGACGATCATCCGGGAGTCGATCCCGGTGAAGGGCCAGCAAGCGGAGAGCGTGGAACTGAAGTACACGCGGCACGGTCCGGTCATCTTTGAAGACAGAACGCACCACAAGGCATACGCGGTACGGGCCGCGTGGCGCGAGATCGGCGGAGCACCCTATCTGGCCAGCCTGCGCATGGACCAGGCGCACAGTTGGCAGGAGTTCGAGGCCGCCTGCAGCTACAGCCGGATTCCCGCCGAAAACATGGTTTGGGCGGACAGGGACGGGAACATCGGGTATCAGGCCGTGGGCATCGCTCCCTTGCGCCCCAACTGGAGCGGTCTCGTGCCGGTGCCAGGCGATGGGCGTTACGAGTGGGATGGTTACTTACCGATTCAGGCGCTGCCTCACGTCCTCAATCCCGAGAAAGGTTTTTTCAATACCTCGAATAACTACCTCATTCCTCCGGGCTGGCCGTACAAGGAGGCCCTGCACTATGTTTGGGCGGATGCCTTCCGGGCCGACCGCGTGGAAGAGTTCCTGCGGTCGGGCCGGATGTTCAGTGTTTCGGACATGGTCGAATTGCAGAACAGCGACCTTTCCATCCCCGCCCGCTCCCTCGTGCCCTTGCTGCGCGACCTGACGATTTCCAATCCGGCTTCGCGGCAGGCGGCCTCGCGGCTGCTGCAATGGGATTACGTGCTGGACAAGGACTCGGCCGCGGCGGGCATATACGAGATGTGGCAGCGCCGATTGCTCGCCAATATGCGGAGCAGCCTGGTGCCCGCTGCAGCGCGCGAGTACATCGGCATGCCGGAACTTACTAAGATGATCGGCTGGCTCGCAGCACCCGACGGACGATTTGGGACCGATCCCATCTCAGGGCGCAATGCCATGCTCGTTCATAGCCTGGACGAAGCGGTCTCGGAACTGACCAGCCGCCTCGGACCGGACATCGACCAGTGGAAGCTCGGCAGTTACCACCACGCCTCCATCCCGCATCCTTTCAGCCGCGCGCTCAAACCGGAGTTACGCGCGAAGTTCGATGTGGGATCACTGCCGCGCGGCGGGGACAGCTATACGGTCACGGCAACCGGCGGAAGCGACAACCAGACCTCCGGCGGCTCGTTCAAAATCATCGTCGATACCGAAGATTGGGACAACTCGTTAGGCTTGAATAATCCCGGCCAGTCCGGCGATGTCGCCAGCGCTCATTATCGCGATCTCTACGAGCTTTGGGCACGGGGAAAGTATTTTCCGATTTTCTACTCGCGATCCAAGGTCGAATCGGTCACCGAGAAGGACTTCGAGTTGCAGCCGGCTTCCGCGCCAGGGCCATCCGGCAAACCGAATCGATAAGTCCCGGACCGGCATTCAACTAAAATTCTTTCCGGTCCGTTGGCCGAATGGTGAAAGCGGGGCAACCAGCCCGTCTGGGGAACATTTTCGGAGACGACATGCCGCAATATGCGTTGCCGATTGAGCTCCCGACAACGTCGAACCGCCGGCAGAGGACGACGCGATGGCGGAGCGACATCCAGCATTTCAGCGGCGTGGAATTTCGAGGATAACCGGCGCATCGCTGCGATGGCCGGCGCCACCGGCGACTGGGAACGGATTGTGCTTCTCCAGGACGCGCTGGTGCAACGGCGCCATCTCCTATCGTGGCTTTGAATCGAGCAGCCGTTGTCGGATGCCGCGGCCACGGCCGCTGCCGAGTCTGCGTAGGCTCGCTTTCACGCACGGGAATTGCCGGCGGAACGAGGGAAGGAGAGGGAGAATGCCGCCGCGTCGACCAGAGGCTAGAAATCCCGGGGAGGGTGAACGCACCACCAAAGGCAGGATGGGTGGGGCGGCGTTGCTATCATGACTTTTCATGGTTGGCAAAATCCTTGACGGCAAATACCGCATCGACCGGCAACTGGGCGCGGGCGGTATGGGAAATGTCTATCTCGCCACGCACCTTGGAACCACGCGCGTGGTCGCGGTGAAGGTGATCGCACCCAAGTGGGCGGCGGATCCGCAATTCCTGGCGCGGTTTCAGCGGGAAGCGCAGGCGTGCGGCCGTCTGCGCCACCTGAACATCGTCAACGTCACCGATTTCGGAATCGCGGCTTCCGGGAGGGTGCAAATCCCGTACCTCGTGATGGAACTGCTGGACGGGCAGACGCTCGCCGATTTCCAGCAGGGGCAAGCGCGGCCGCCGCTGCCTCTGGTTGCGGACCTGCTGGACCAGGTTGCCCTGGCGCTGGAGGAGGCGCACAGCCATGGGATTGTTCATCGCGACCTGAAACCGGAAAACATCTGGCTGGAGCCGAACGGGCGGGGCGGGTACACGGTCAAGGTGCTGGATTTCGGGGTGGCGAAGATGAAGATGACGGGCGACACTCCGCTGCCTCCAGCGCCGGAGGGAGGTGCGCCAGGCACGGGCGGCGATGTGCCCCCGGTGGCGCCGGAATCCGAGACGGTGGTGATGGATGTCCGGCGGGAAAACCCGCCCGCGCCGATGCAATCGGCGGAAGCGGAAACCATCGCCATGGCGCGGGATCCATCCGATCCGTCATCGGGAGCGTTCGCGAGCGACGGCGGCCACACCATGCCGGGAAGCCTGGTGGGTACTCCGGCGTATATGTCGCCGGAACAGGCTTTAGGACTAGAAATCGATTTTCGTTCGGACATTTACAGCCTGGGTGTAGTGGCTTACTCACTGGTGTGCGGCGAACTTCCTTTCACGGGAAAGACCAGCGAGTTGCTCGAATTCCACCGGACTGGCAGCCCCAAGCCGCCGGACAGCGCCAAGAAAGTTCCCCGCGATGTCACGGGGGCGATGCTCGCCGCACTGGCACGCGATCCGGCAAACCGTCCCGCCTCGGCCATGGATTTCGCGCGGAGATTTCATAACGGGGTGGACGCGGAGTTCTTTGCCTTGCGAAGATCCAGGGCATTTCTGTTCCAACACTTCGTCACGTTTGCGTGTTTGATGCTGCCGCTCTACACGGTTCTGCTGTCGGTAATCGCCCTCACCGAGTCTTACGTCCGCAAACATTTTCCGGCATCGGTGTTGAGAACGGCGTTGATCCCGCTGATGGCAGCGGTCCTGCTGATCCTTTCGGACAACGCGCTACGGGCGACGGCGGCGCTCATCGCGATGGACGAGAGGGTCCGGATCCGAAGGTTCATCTCGTGGCGGGTGTTCTGGAGGCTGGTGAAGGCGATGCCTGCGCTGGTGCGCACACAGGCGCGATCGATGTTTTTGTTCGGGTCCGGTTGGCTGGTGCGCGACTGCCTGTGGCCGGTGCTCTGTGTGGTCGAAAACCTGTCCGGGAAGGCGGCCGTGATGCGCTCGCGGAGCTTGATGACCGGCCTGAACTCCGCCGGGCGCGCGCTGGCGATCCGCCACGTGGCGCTGGCGGTGCTGGCGATTGCCGACGTGGTGGAATCGCTGAGCTTCCGGACGGGGAACGGGCACGGGGGGCAGTCGGGCAATGCGGTCTGGTTCCCGATCTTCGCGGTGTTCGCGGCAGCCCCGCTTTACCTGTACGACCGGACCGCGGCGCAGAAGGAGGGTCCGCTGCTGCAATTGAATCGCACGCCGGAAGTGCAGATTACGGCGCGCCCGCTCTCCCTCAGCTCGATGATCTGGCTGGCGGCGGTGGCGATCTACCTGATCTACGAGCCGCTCAAACTGTGGTTCTTCCGCGGGCGATGAGGAAGCACCGCAGCTGCGCTCGCGGCTCTCCGGCATGTCGTACACTGGACGATTGACTCCGCGAGCGAAGGACGACGGCCGGGTCCGTCTACATCCACGATTTTCTTCCCGATACCTTTCCACCCCACGCGACATCGCGGTTTATGTGCCGCCCGGGTACGACGCGGCGGAAGCGCGGTATCCGGTGCTGTATCTGCAGGATGGGCAAAACCTGTTCGACGCGGCGACGGCGTTCGCGGGAAACGAATGGCGGGCGGACGCGATCGCGGACGACGAGATCCGGCGGGGGTGCGTGGAACCGCTGATCATCGTGGGGATCTACAACGCCGGGGTGCGGCGGATTTCGGAATATACGCCGACGCGGGACCGGCGCTCGCGGAAGGGCGGGAAAGCGGAGCGGTACGGGCAGATGCTGGCGCGGGAGGTAAAGCCGCTGATCGATCAGACCTATCGCACGCGCAAGGGGCCGTACGATACGGGAGTGGGCGGGTCGTCGCTGGGCGCGCTGGTGTCGCTGGTGGCGGGACTTCGCTATCCGCGGGTGTTTGGGAAATTTGCGCTGATGTCGCCCTCGGTGTGGTGGGACGAGCACTCGATTCTTTCGCTGATCGACGCGTGGAAGCCTGCGGGTTCCCGCTGCGTGTGGCTGGATACGGGGACGGCGGAGGGAAGCAATCCGGCGAAAGTGGTGGCGGACGCGCGCCTGATGCGCGATGCGCTGGCAGCGAAGGGGATGACACTTCATTACGAGGAAGCGCCGGGACACGAACATAACGAAGGAGCGTGGAGCGCGCGGTTCGGGGCGGTGCTGGAGTATCTGTTTCCGGCCCGGGGGCGGGGAGCTGCGCGCGGATAGCGACGTAGCCGCAGGCGACCACGGAGAGGGACCTGGTGAGCACCTCGCTGTCGCCGAGGTTGTGTTCGACGAATCCTTCGGCGAAGATCGCAGGTGGGATCGGATGCCCGGCGGAGCGAACCGAGAAAGTCGCGCGCCTGGCGGGCGATCAGCCAGAGGATCGCGGCGAGCGCGAAGATGCCGCGTTCGGCGGCGTACTGCAAATAGATGTTATGTAAGTGGCCGTACCAGCCGCGCGGCAGCGGGCGAGGGATGTAGCGGTCAAACTGGGCGGCGATTTCTTCGGGTCCGAGGCCCAGCCAGGGGTGAGCTTTGACCATTTCCCAACCGACCGGCGGCACAAAGCGCGATGCGCGCGGGAATCGAAATCGCCGTGGAGGGCGACGGCTGGGACGGCGCGCCGGCGACCTGGAAGTGAAGGCGGGACTGCTGAACTGCTGGGCGCAGCGGCGGAACTGGAGGGCGACAGTGCGGTGGTACATGGAAGGGCTGGCGATGATGAACACGGAGCGGTTCGAACGGGCGGCGGATTTTCTGGACGAGGCATGCCGCGCGGACGTGCCACAATAGGCTCAATATGTCGATACGCACCCGGCGGGATTTCGAAAAGCTTCGCGCTATCGGGCGGATTGTCCGGGAGACGCTCGACCGCACGGCGGCGGCGGTCCGGCCGGGGATCACGACGGGCGAGCTCGATCGCATCGGCGCGGACGTGCTGGCGAGCCGCGGAGCCGAGCCGGCGCCGCCGAAAGTCTACGGATTTCCGGGGGCGCTGTGCATCAGCGTGAACGACGAGGCGATCCATGGAATTCCGGGGGAGCGGGCGTTGGCGGCGGGCGATCTGGTGAAACTCGACCTGGTGGCGGAGAAGGACGGGTATTTCGCGGACGCGGCGGTGACGGTGGCGGTGGGAGAGGCGAGCGCGGCAGCGAAGGCGCTGGCGCGGTGCGCGGAGAGCGCGTTTCAGCTGGGCGCACGGGAAGCGCACGCGGGAAATCGCGTGTACGACATCGGTCGCGCGGTGGAGCGCGAGACGCTGCGCTGCGGTTTCCGGGTGTTGCGCGGGCTGTGCGGGCACGGCGTTGGGCGGACGATTCACGAAGCGCCGAGTGTCCCGAACTATTACGACCCGCGGTGCCGGGACCGGCTGCACGAGGGGCTGGTGATTACCATCGAGCCGATCATCGCGGTGAGCTCGAGCGTGGGCGAAGTGCAGGCGGACAAGTGGACAATCCGGACGGCGGACCGAAGTTTGTCGGCGCACTTCGAGCACACGGTGGTAGTGACGAAGGGGGCTCCAATTATACTGACGGCGGCGTGACGGCGGTCCCGGTTCCCGGCAGGGAACGCCTCACGGCAGCGGGTGTAAGCCCCGGCCCTCATCGATCAGCAGTCTCTGGTTTGCCTTGACGCCCTGGAAGCGCTGCTTTGCGCCGCTCGGCCAGTCTACTTCCACCGTGGCCGACGCGTCGGGGCCCAGCCCGAAGGTCAGCGCGAGATCGCTCTGCGAGCAGTAACTCGAACCGCTATGCACGGTTTCCCATTGCCTGCCGCCGGCGGATTCGACTCGCACCACCGCGCCGATGCCATCGCGATTGGATTTGGTTCCCGCGAGGCGCACGCTCAGCCAGTGGTTTCGATTCCCTCCGTCGTTGCGGAGCAGGAGCGCGGGACCGTTATTGGTGGAAATAAGCACATCGAGGTCGCCATCGTGGTCGAAATCGGCATACGCCGCTCCGCGCGCCACGATGGGCCTGGCAAAGGCCGCACCCACCTTGGAACTGACGTTTTCGAAGTGTTTACCGCCCAGGTTGCGAAATAGCAGCGGCGGCTCGGCGTAGCTGACTTTCGGCTGCACGCGGGCGATCTGATCCTCTATGTGGCCATTGGCGGCGAAGATGTCCGGATAGCCGTCGAGGTCGTAATCGAAGAAGAACGCGCCGAACGTCAGGGAATACAAACTGTCGCGGCCGACGGGCGACTGCGGCGCTTCATCGGCGAACAGGCCGCTGCCTTCGTTGTGATAGAGGGCGAGCATCTGGTTGGAGAAATTGCCCACGAGGAGCGACGGGCGGCCGCTGCGGTCATAATCGGCGGCGTCGGCCCCCATGGCGCCGCGGGCAGTCCCATCCTCTCCGTAGGCCACGCCCGCGAGCACGCCTTCTTCCTTAAAGGAGCCGTCGCCCAAGTTGCGGTAGAGCTTATTCGATTGCGTGTCGTTGGCCACGAAGATATCGGGCCAGCCGTCGCCGTTGTAATCCAATATGGCCACTCCGAGCGACTTGCTGCCGGTATCGCCCAACCCCGCCTTCGCGGCCACATCCTCAAACCGGCCGTTCCCCAGATTGCGATACAATCGCGCACGGACGCCTTTGTAAGCATCCGGCGTGCAATAGGATTTCGTCTTGCCATCGAGCGAGCAATACTTGTCACCCTTCTCGCTCCACTCCACATAGTTGGCCACGAAGAGATCCAGCCTGCCGTCGCGATCATAGTCGAGCCACGCGGCACTGGTGCCGAAATTGGCGTTTTGGATTCCGGCCTGGCGGGTCACATCGCGGAACTTGCCGTCGCCCTCGTTGTGGAACAGGCGATCGCCTTCGAGCGCGGTAATGTAAACGTCGTCGCGGCCATCGTTATCGTAATCGCCGATGGCCACGCCCATGCCGTACATTTCGACGTCGAGCCCGCTACCTTTGGTCACGTCGGTGAAGGTCCCGTTGCGATTGTTATGGTAGAGCGCGGGGGTGGTGTGGCGCCCGCCGGGATTAAAATCGCGCCCGTTCACGAAGAGAATGTCGGGCCAGCCGTCGCCGTCGAAGTCGAAAAAGGCGCACCCGGAGCCGGTGGTTTCCGGCAGGTATTTCCTGCCCGAGTGGCCGGCATTGTGGACGAAATGAATTCCCGCCTGGGCGGTAACGTCGGAAAACTGCACCGGAATTCCGGGGGTCGGATTGGCGGCCCATGCCCCCACGGCGCAAATGAGCGCGATCCTTGGGACCTGACTGAAACTCTCTGAGTTCGTTTCCGGAGGATACAATCCCGGCCTCCGGCGCGGCAATAATGGAAATGTACTATACAAGAAGCTAGGAGCCAGGAGCTAGAAGAAAGACGCCTCCTGCGCGGTGGTTGCCGCAAGAATTTCGTGAGAAGAGGCCGCACTCCGACATTTCGCCTGCTGGCGGGGCTCGCCGTAACCCTGTCCGCGGTGGCCGTCTATTCCGCCTATACGGTTTACCAACTGCGCGCGCTCGAACGGCTGCAAACCGCCACCATCGACCGCAATCGCACCGACTCCCTGCTGCTCCTGCGCATCCAGAAGAACCTGAACGACGCCGCGCTGCTCCTGCGCGATATGCTCGACCAGACGGAAGGCTACCCTCTCACGGCGTTTCACGCTCCGCTTGCCCGCATCCACACGGATCTCGACGATGCGATGGAAAAAGAGGCGAAATTTTCCACTGGAAACCCCGAGAACCGCGCTTATCTGGCCGGCCGAATGACGGATTTCTGGAGATCGATGGACTCGGTTTTCGCGATCGCGGAGAACGGACAGACCAAAAAAGCCGAGGAGCTGATCCGCGTCTCGATTCAGGACCAGTTGAAGTCGCTGAGCAACGCGGTTTCCCGGCTGCTGGTTCAGAACAACGAAAGCGAAGAGCGGGCGGCAGAAGATACGCGCACCATCTACCAGCGCTCCGAGCGCAACGTTTACATTTTTCTGACCGCGGTGCTGATCGTGGTGGTGCTCACCAGCATTTACCTGTTCGACTACAACCGGCGCATGTTCGACCACGTGGAGGAGCTTTCCAATCTGCGCAGCGAGCTGGCGCAGCAGCTCATCACCACCCAGGAGAACACGTTCCGGTCCCTTTCGCGCGAGCTCCACGACGATTTCGGCCAGATTCTCACCGCCATCGGCGCCATGCTGGCGCGCGCCCAGCGCCGGACTCCGGCCGAGGCCGGCGTGGACAAGCAGGACTTGCGCGAGATCCAGCAAGTGACACAGGACACGCTGGAAAAAGTCCGCTCGCTTTCGCAGTCGCTTCACCCGGTGATCCTGGAAGATGCCGGCTTCGAAGGCGCCATCGACGTCTATCTGCCGGCGTTCGAGAAGCAGACCGGCATCGCGGTGCAGTATGAAAGGAGCGGGACGAGCCGCGATCTGGACCGGGCGGTGGCCACTCATCTGTATCGCGTCTTGCAGGAGGCGCTCAACAACGTGGTGCGCCATTCCCAATCGCCCTCGGCGCAGGTGCGCCTCAATTACACTACCGACGCGGTAGTGCTGGAAGTGGAAGATCGCGGCGTCGGGTTAGGCAAAGCGGTCGGAAGAGGGATGGGCCTGGTTTCCATGCGGGAGCGCGCCGAACTGGTGAACGGCCGCGTGGAATTCCTCCCGGCGGAAGGCGGCGGCACGCTGATCCGCATGACGGTACCGGCCGCCGTAGTATAAAGGAACTTAGCGCATGTCGAACCCCCTAACCGTTCTGCTGGTGGACGATCACAGCCTGGTGCGGCGCGGCTTTCGCCGCCTGCTCGAGGAAGATGCCGGCATCTCGGTGGTGGGCGAGGCCAGCGACGGGCACGAAGCGGTGGCCGAGGCCGAGCGCCTGAAGCCGCAGGTGGTGGTGATGGACTTCGCGCTGCCGAGCATGAACGGCGCCGTGGCAGCGCGCAATATTCTGAAATCCTGCCCGGAGACCGCGGTGATCATGCTCAGCATGCACTCCGACGCATCCTACGTGCGCACATGCCTGGAAGCGGGCGCCAAGGGCTACCTTCTGAAAAACGCCATGGACCTGGAACTGGTGCAGGCCGTTAAGCGGGTGGCGGCGGGCGAATGCGTGCTCGACCCGCGATTGGGGTCGCTGGCGACGCAGCCGTCGGAGCAACCGATGCTCACGACGCGCGAGCTCGAGGTGCTGCAACTGATCGTGAATGGCCGCTCCAATAAGGAAATCGCGACGATGCTGGGCGTCAGCGCCAACACGGTGGCCGTGCACCGCGCCAATATCATGCAGGCGATGGGGATTCACAATACCGCGGAGCTGGTGGTATGCGCCATCCGCCAGGGGTTAGTGAGCATTTCGTGAACCGGCGGCGTTTCCTCGGCGGCGCACTGGCTGGTTTGTGCCGGCCGCTGGCGGCGTCGGCGCCGGCGGCGCTCGGCTTTTCGTTCACCGACATCACCGGCCCGGCAGGCATCGACTTCCATCACAACAGCGGCGCTTTCGGCGCGAAATACCTGCCCGAGACGATGGGACCGGGTTGCGCGTTCTTCGATTACGACAACGACGGGTGGCTCGACATCCTGCTGGTAAACGGCATGGACTGGCCCGATCACAAGCATCAGCGCAGCCTCCTGAAGCTCTACCGCAACAATCGCAACGGAACATTCACCGATGTCACCGACCGCGCCGGACTGGCGGTGGAAATGTACGGGATGGGAGTCGCGGTCGCCGACTACAACAACGACGGCCTTGCCGACATCCTCATTACGGCGGTGGGCCAAAGCCGCCTGTTCCGCAATATGGGAAACGGCAAGTTCCTGGACGTAACGGAGAAATCCGGACTCGGCGGGCGGAAAGGATTCAGCACTTCCGCGCTATGGTTCGACTACAATCGCGATGGACTGCTCGATCTGCTGATCTGCAATTACGTGAAGTGGTCGCCCGAGCTGGACGTCTTCTGCAGCGTGGACGGCAAGCGCAAATCGTACTGCACGCCGGAAGCGTACCACGGCGATACGTGCTGGCTTTACCGCAATCGCGGCAACGGCACGTTCGAGGACGTCACGGCCAAGAGCGGCATCTTCGACCCGACTTCGAAATCGCTGGGAGTGACGCTGGTGGATTACGATCACGATGGCTGGCCGGACATCCTAGTAGCCAACGACACGCAACCGAACAAGCTTTATCGCAACCTGCGCAACGGCACGTTCGAGGACGTGGGAGTGCGCGCCGAAATCGCATTCAGCGAGGACGGCAAGGCGCGCGCCGGCATGGGGATCGATGCGGCCGATTTCGACAACTCGGGCGTGGAAGGGATCGCCATCACCAACTTCGATAACGAGATGATCGCGCTGTACCGGCCGTCGAAATCAGGAGTTTATAAAGATATCGCGATGGGCTCCGGGGTGGGGCAGGCCTCCCGCGACAGCCTCGGGTTTGGCTGCTCCTTCCTGGATATCAATCTCGACGGGCGGCTCGACCTGGTAGCGGTGAACGGGCACATCGATGAAACGGTGCGGCAGATCCACGGCCACACCGGCTACCAGCAGCCTCCGCACCTGTTCCTGAATCGCGGGAACGACCGCTTCCAGGACGTGGCGTCGCAGGTAGGCGGAGGGTTCGCCGATCCCAAAGTAGCGCGCGGCCTGGCGTACGGGGATTTCGACCGCGATGGCGATCTCGATTTGCTGCTCACCACGAATCACGGTCCGGCGCATTTGTACCGCAACGACGTCGCGCCGGGTGTGCATTCGCTGCGGCTGAAACTCCTCGGCACGAAATCCAACCGGGACGCCATCGGGTCGATGGTGCGGCTGACGACAGCGGACGGGACGCAATCGCGCATGGTGAAGACGGGATCGAGCTACCTGTCGCAGTCCGAGCTGACGCTTACCTTCGGACTCGGGCCGCGCGATTCCGCCGCCAGGATCGTGGTGGAATGGGCCAGCGGAGCGGTGCAGGAATTCGGCAAAACAACCGCCGGCGCGTACGAGTGTACCGAAGGCGGGCAATTGCGCAAACTGGTGTGAGTGCGTGGAGTGGAATCCGGCTTGCATGCAAAGACCGGAAGACTCCAGGCATGGGTTACATCTGTGTTCACAACCACTTTTATCAGCCTCCCCGGGAAAATCCCTGGCTGGAGGCCGTAGAACAGCAGGATTCCGCTTACCCATATCACGATTGGAACGAGCGGATCACGGCGGAATGTTACGCGCCGAACTCGGCCTCGCGCATTCTGGACGGAGAAGGGCGAATTACCGACATCGTAAACAACTATTCGCGAATCAGCTTTAATTTCGGCCCCACGCTGCTTTCGTGGCTGCAAATATCCGCGCCGCAAATCTATCAGGCAGTCCTGGATGGCGACCGCGAGAGCCAAGGGCGCTTCGGCGGGCATGGTTCGGCGCTGAGCCAGGCTTACAATCACCTGATCATGCCGCTGGCCAATTCGCGCGACAAGGTAACCCAGGTGATTTGGGGGCTGTGTGACTTTGAGCACCGATTCGGGCGCAAGCCGGAGGGGATGTGGCTGCCGGAAACGGCCGTCGACATCGAGTCGTTGGAGATTCTTGCGCAGCATGGAATAAAATTCACCATTCTGGCGCCCCGGCAAGCTAAAAGAGTGCGCAAGATCGGCGGCCGCAACTGGCGGGATGTAAACTCCGAGCAAATCGACCCGACGATGGTGTACCGGTTGCGCCTGCCCTCGCGCCGCACCATCAACCTGTTCTTTTACGACGGACCAATTTCGCGCGGAGTGGCGTTCGAGCACCTTCTCGACAATGGCGAACGATTCGCCCAAAGGCTGCTGGGCGCTTTCAACGAGGAGCGGGAATGGCCGGAACTGGTGAACATCGCTACCGATGGCGAGACGTACGGGCATCACCACCATCACGGCGAGATGGCCCTGACTTACGCGCTGGAATATATAGAGTCGAAACAACTGGCTGAAATCGTCAACTACGCCGAGTATCTGGAGCGGCACCCTCCCACGCACGAAGTAGAGATTTTCGAAAACAGCTCCTGGAGCTGCGTACACGGCATCGAGCGATGGCGGTCGGATTGCGGCTGCAACGCCGGACACGCCGGCTGGAACCAGGCATGGCGCGGGCCGCTGCGCAACGCCATGGATTGGCTCCGCGATCAACTCGCGCCGCAGTTCGAGGCCAAGGCGCGGGAATTTCTGAAGGACCCGTGGGAAGCGCGCAACGACTATATCGGCGTGGTGCTGGACCGCAGCCCGGACAACCGCCAGGCATTTCTCTCCCGCCATGCCACCCGCGAACTGAGCGACCCGGAGAAGGTTACGGTTCTGAAGCTGATGGAACTACAGCGCCACCTCATGCTCATGTACACCAGTTGCGGCTGGTTTTTCGACGAGCTGTCGGGAATCGAAACCGTGCAAGTGATCCAATACGCCTGCCGCGCGGTGCAACTGTCGCAAGAGGTTTTGGGGGATCACATCGAGGACGGTTTTCTGGAGGCGTTGCGGAAGGCGAAGAGCAACATCCCGGAGCACGGGGATGGCGCCTGCATCTACCAGAAGTTCGCCCGTCCGGCGGCAGTGGACCTGGGAAAACTGGCCGCGCATTACGCCATCAGCACGCTGTTCAAACCGTACGAAGATCACGCGCGCATCTACTGCTACTCGGTGGATCGAACCGGCCACCAGGATCTGGAGGCGGGCCGCATGAGGCTGGCTATCGGCCGCGCCCGGTTCACGTCGGAAATCACGCAGGAGAGCGAAGAACTGGTGTATGCCGCGCTGCATTTCGGCGACCACAATCTGCACTGCGGCACGCAGGCATTTCACGATGAAGATAGCTACCGCAAGCTGGTCGAGAATGTTACCGCCGCCTTCTCGAAAGCCGACCTGCCGGAATCGCTGCACATCATCGACCAGGAACTGGGCTCCACTTACTCGTTGAAATCCATGTTCCGCGACGACCGGCGCGACATCCTGCGCCAGATTCTCAACGCCTCGCTGGAGGAAGCCGAAGGCGCGTACCGCCAGATCTACGAACATCACGTGCCGCTGGCTCATTTCCTGCGCGATCTGGGGGTGCCCCTGCCCAAGGCCATCCGCACGGCGGCCGAATTCGCGGTGAACAGCAATCTGCGGCGCACCTTTGCCAATGACGATATGGATACCGAGCAGGTGCGCAAGCAATTGGAGGAAGCCAAGTTGGGCGGCATCGCTCTCGACGGCACCACGCTCGAGTACACGCTGCGTCTCACCATTGAACGGCTGTTCGAGAAGTTTGCCGGCGCTCCGGACGATGCCGTCCTTCTCGAACGGCTGGATGCGATCGTGGACGTGGCACGCTCGCTACCGTTCGAAGTCGTGCTGTGGATGCCGCAAAACACTTGGTGGGCGATACAGCAGAGCGCGCTGGAAAAGCACAAGACGCTCGCGGACGGGGGCGACGAGCAAGCCCGCACATGGTTAGAGCGTTTCACTAAACTCGGCGAAAGGCTCCAGATGGCGGTGGCTGCCGCTCCCTCGCTGGTGGCAAAATCCGGCTAACGTTCCGTCCAAAATCTTCGTTCGGTTGGAGGGCATATCGAGTGGCCAGGCACTTAAACGGCGAACCCGCGCACATCCCTTCGTCCACTTACCGCCTCCAACTGAACCAGGAGTTCACTTTCCGGCAAGCTTTGGGGCTGGTGGATTACCTGCACGCGCTGGGAATCGGCGATTGTTACCTCTCGCCGTTCCTGATGGCCGTGGAGGGAAGCATGCACGGGTACAACATCACCAATCCCGGGCGTATCAATCCCGAAATCGGCACGCTGGAGGAATTACGGGCATTCAGCGACCGGCTTAAGCAGAGCGGCATGGGAATGATCGCCGACGTGGTGCCGAATCATCTGGCGATTGCCCGCCCCGCGAATCAGTGGTGGTGGAACGTGCTGGAGAACGGTCCGAGTTCGCCGTTTTCCCGGTATTTCGACATCAACTGGCACTCGTCCAAACGCGATCTCGCCAACAAAGTGCTGCTGCCGATTCTGGGCGATCAATACGGCCGCGTTCTGGAGGACCGGCAGATTACAGTCCATTACGAGAGCGGCGATTTGCAGGCCCGCGTTTACGGCCAGCCGCTGCCGCTGGCGCCGCGCTCGTGGGGATTGGTGCTGGAGCCCGCGGTGAACGCGGCGAGAGTGGATTTAGGAGATAATCACGGGCACGTTCTGGAATTGGAAAGCATCCTGACCGCGCTTTCCCACTTGCCGCCGCCGGATGAAACCGATGCCGGCAAAGTCCACGAGCGCCAGCGCGAAAAGGAGATCATCCGCAAGCGGTTGGCCGCGCTGACCGAGTCCAGCCGGGCGATCCTCGATCGAATCAACCGCGTGATCGAAGTCGTCAATGGAGTGAAAGGCGTGCCGCACAGCTTCGACCGGCTGGAGGAATTGCTGGCACGGCAATCGTACCGGCTGGCTTACTGGAGGGTGGCGGGCGATGAAATCAATTACCGGCGATTTTTCGACGTTAACGAGCTGGCGGCCGTGCGGGTGGAGGACCCCGAGGTTTTTCAGGCGATGCACGCGCTCATCTTCGATCTGGTAAGGGACGGCGTCGTGGATGGTTTGCGGGTGGACCATTCCGACGGTTTGCTCGATCCGGCGGAGTACTTTCAGCGGCTTCAGAAGGCCTGCCAAGCGGCGAGAAACGACCCGCGGAGCTTTTACATTGTGACCGAGAAAATTCTCGTGGGCAACGAGAAGTTGCGCCCGGACTGGGATATCGCCGGTTCGACCGGGTATGACTTCCTGGGGCTGATGAACGGGCTGTTCGTCGATACCGCCCGGCGCGCGGCCTTTCAACACGTGTACACAGCTTTCACCGGTCCAACCATCGCTTCCGAAGAATTGGTCTACACCACCAAGCGGCTGATCCTACAGACTTCGATGTCGGGCGAGCTGAACGCGCTTGCGGGCAAACTGGACAAAATCTCCGAGCAGCACCGCTGGTCGCGCGATTTCACGCTCTCGAGCTTGCGGCACGTCCTTCGCGAGACCATCGCCTGCTTCCCGATCTATCGCACCTACATTACGGCCCGCGCGGTTCACCCCGATGCCGAAGACGAACGCCACATTCTAACCGCGGTCACCCGCGCCCGGGTTCGGAATCCATCCACCGACGATTCGATTTTCGAATTTCTGCAGAACATTCTGCTGCTGCGCGATCCGGAATCGATCGACGAGGCGCAGCGGCAGGAGCGGCGGGAATTCATCATGTCGTTCCAGCAATTCACCGGACCGGTGATGGCCAAAGGGCTGGAGGACACGGCATTCTACCGGCAATTCCCGCTGGCGTCACTGAACGAGGTGGGCGGCGATCCGCGGCAGTTCGGGAATCCGCCGGCGGCCTTCCACGCGCGCAATCTGGAACGCCTGCACTCCTGGCCGCACGCCCTGCTGGCGAGTTCCACGCACGATTCCAAGCGCAGCGAGGACGTGCGGGCGCGAATCAACGTGCTGTCTGAAATTCCCGCCGAATGGTACCGCGCAGTCCGCTCGTGGCATGCGATCAACCGGGGCCGGAAAACCGAGATCGATGGTTTTCCGGTACCGGATACGGCGGTGGAGTACCTGTTCTATCAAACGCTAATCGGCGTGTGGCCCCTCGAGGAACCGGCGCCGGGAGCGGTGGAAGAAATAACGGCCCGGCTGCTGGCGTATATGCGGAAAGCGCTGCGCGAAGCCAAGCAGCACTCCAGTTGGATCAACCCGAACCCGCCGTACGAACAAGCGGTCGAGCGTTTCATTCGCGCCGCGCTCGATCCCGCGCCGGAAAATGTCTTCTTGCGCGAGCTAACCGGGTTTGTGGACGGCATCAAGAGGGCCGGCCTTTGGAATTCGCTCTCGCAGGTGCTTCTGAAGGCGGCCTCGCCCGGGGTCCCGGATTTTTACCAGGGGAGTGAAATCTGGGACTTCACCCTGGTCGACCCCGACAATCGCCGGCCCGTCGATTACGACAGGCGCTGCCGGATGCTCGCCGAACTTCGTGAGATGCAAAACGGGGACGCGCAGGCACTGCTCGCCGATGCGTCGGACAATCTCGCCGATGGACGCCTGAAGCTGTACGTCACCAGCCGATCCCTCTGTTTTCGTAAGTCGCATGGCGACCTGATGGCGGAAGGCGGATACATTCCCTTGCGCGCGACGGGCGATCGCCAGAAGCACGTGGTGGCTTTTGCCCGCACGCTCGGCAAGCGCTGCGCGATCGCGGCTGCCGGCCGTTTTTTCCTGGAATTAGGCGCGCCCAAGCCGGTGGGCAAACCGGCTTGGGGCGCGTGGGACCTGTTGCTGCGGCGGG
This sequence comes from Bryobacteraceae bacterium, assembly GCA_035509055.1. Lineage (GTDB taxonomy): Bacteria > Acidobacteriota > Terriglobia > Bryobacterales > Bryobacteraceae > PALSA-129. The sequence continues at coordinate 107,134 of DATJMA010000140.1, forward strand.
ATTGCGCCCACCCCGCGTTTCGCGACGTCTTCAGCCGGAAGACCATCGAAAGCGTGCGCCGCAACGGTAAATACGTTCTGCCGCTGGCGGCGGTATTCGGCGATCTTCCCGTGGCCTTGTTGGAGGCCGTCGAGTGACGGCCCCCTGGCAACTGCAATTCGGCGCCGGTCTCCGCGAATCCGGGGTGCAATTTCGCGTGTGGGCCCCGCGAGCGCAGCGTGTCGGACTGGCGATAGGGGCGGACACGGGGAAACCGGCCGAAATGCAGATGGAAGGCGACGGTGTGTTTGCCGCTTTCATCGGCGGAATGCGCGCGGGAGCCGACTATCGCTACGTTCTGAACGGGGGCAGAAGTTTCCCCGATCCGGTGTCGCGATGGCAGCCGGGTGGAGTACACGGCCCATCCCGCGTCCTGGACCCGGCGTTCGAGTGGTCCGATAAGGATTGGCGCGGGATTCCGCTCGAACAATACGTGATCTACGAGTTGCACACCGGCGCCTTCACACCCGAAGGAACATTTGAAGCAGTGATTCCGCGACTCGCCGAACTGCGCGACCTGGGGATCACGGCGATTGAAGCGATGCCGGTGTGCCAGTTCCCCGGGCTTCGCAACTGGGGTTACGACGGGGTGGACTTATACGCGCCGCAGTCGACTTACGGCGGGCCCGCGGGGCTCAAGACTCTGGTGGATGCCTGTCATCGCGCCGGGCTGGCGTTCGTGCTCGACGTGGTGTACAACCATTTCGGTCCCGAGGGCAATTACCTGAGCGAATTCGGACCATATTTCACGGATGCCTACCGCACCCCCTGGGGCGACGCGGTCAACTACGATGGCCGCGGCAGCGAGGGCGTGCGCCGGTTCGTTGTGGACAACGCGCTGTACTGGCTTACCGAGTACCACGTGGACGCGCTTCGTCTGGATGCCATTCACGGGATCTTCGACTTTAGCGCGCGCCACATTCTGTTGGAAATATCGGAGGCGTTTCACGCGCAGGCGGACAAGCTTGGGCGCGCCGCCTGGCTGATTGCGGAAAGCGATCTCAACGACGCGCGCGTCATCACGCCAGCGGCACAGGGCGGGTATGGCATCGACGCGCAGTGGCTCGACGATTTTCACCATTCGCTCCACACCTCTCTCATTGACGACAAGCACGGATATTTCATCGATTTCGACGGCCTGCCCAGCCTGAGCAAAGCCATCGCCAACGGGTACGTCTATGAAGGGCAGCATTCGCGGTTTCGCGGGCGGAAGCACGGATCCTCTTCCAAACCGCGGCCCGGCCGGTGTTTTGTGGCATTCACGCAAAACCACGACCAGATCGCGAATGCGCTGCGCGGACTCCGGCAGGCCGATTTTCTGTCTTTGGAGCAGCAAAAGCTGGCGGCGGCGGTGCTGTTGTTTTCGCCTTTCGTCCCGCTGTTGTTTATGGGCCAGGAGTACGGCGACACCGCCCCGTTCCTCTATTTCACCGATCACGGAGATCCGGCACTGGCCGCGGCCGTGCGCGAAGGGCGGCGCAAAGAGTACGAAGCGTTTTCGGCGGGAGTGGAGTTCCTCGACCCGCACGACCCATCGGCCTTCGAAAAATCGAAACTGGACTGGAAGCTGCGCGCGATCCCGCCGCATGGCGGGCTCCTGGAATGGTATCGCGACTGGCTGCGCATCAGGAAAGCAAATGCGGCGCTGGCAAATGGCCGAAAGTCGATGGTGCGGGCGAATTGCGACCGGGAAAATCGCTGGCTGGTTGTAGAGCGGGGCGATTTGTCGGGATCGCGCGCGCTGCTGGTTTGCAACTTCGCGCAAGACCAGCGTGAAATTCCGATACCGTTCCGGGATGCGCACTGGTCGCTCTGCCTGTGGAGCGGAGCGCCGGCGTATGGACCAGCGTCCGAAACGCCCGCGCCGCGAACCTCATCCGGCCGGCTGGCGGCGGTTGAATCGGCGGGGCCTTCCGCCGCTCTTTACCTCGCGAACTCGCGGGATGAGGCGGCTGGTCATGCCGGGTAGGTTTCGGCGATGTAGGTGTGGAGCTGGTCGATGGTAAATTCCTGCGTGGCGATAATCGACTTGACGAGGTCTCCGATGGAGATGATGCCCGACAGCCTGCCATCGTCAACCACCGGCAGATGCCGGATCCGGCGCAAGGTCATGATCTGCAGGCACTCATGGACGGTCTGGTCCGGCGTCACCACCACCGGCGAGGGCGTCATGATCTCGTGCACCAAAGTTTCGTGAGACGATCTTCCCTGCAAAATGACTTTTCGCGCATAATCCCGCTCGGAAACGATTCCCACCAGCGTCTCCTGCGACATCACCGGTAAAGCTCCCACGCGTTTGATCGCCATCTGTTCAATGGCCTCGTAGACGGTGGCGGAGGGTGAGATATTCCAGACCTCGTAGCCTTTGGTTTGAAGAAGCGTGCGAATGGTATCCAACCTCGCCAGTTTCTCCTTGTCCGGAAGCGGTTGTTGTGTTGCCACGGATCCCTTCTTTCGCGGCCCTCGTAGCGCCTATTGCGGCACGCGCAGATCTCCGCCGATCCCGATGGGTTCGCCCGATACGACCATCTCCACCCGCCGGTTCTGCTGCCGGCCTTCGGCGGTGTCGTTGCTGGCGACGGGACCGCTCTTGCCCAACCCGACGGAGGAGAGGCCATCGGCAGATACGCCCTGCGACACCAGATAATCGTAAACGGCATCGGCCCGCTCTTTGGAAAGCTTCATGTTGTAGTCGTCGCTCCCGACGCTGTCGGTGTGCCCTTCCAATTGGATTTTCAAACCCGGATACGCCAACAGAATGCCCGAGACCTTGGCAAGTTTCTCGCGAGCGCCCGGCTTCAGAGTGTACCGGTCGAAGTCGAAGAGAACGTCGCTGATATTGACAATCAGCCCGCGGGCAGTTTCGCGCGTTTCCAGAATGGCATTGAATTGTTGCTTCAGCCGCTCGCGAAGCTGCGCCTTTTCGGCTTCCGATTGCTGGTTTGCCTGGCGCAGACGGTCAGCCTCGGCGGTAGCGGCCGCCTGCTCCGCGAGGGCCTGCTGGCGCGCGGCATCCGCCGCGGCCTTGGCTTGCGCCGCCTGTTCGGCAGCCGTCTGCGCTTCCGATTTCAGCTCTTCGGCTTGCATACGGGCCTGCTCCGCCTGTTCGCGAGCCTGCTGATCGGCTTTGGCTTGCGCCTCCGCCTGCTGCGCGGCCGCCTGCGCCGCGGCTTCGCGGGCGGCAGCCGCCGCGCGCTGGTTATCCTGTTCTTCCTGGCGCTCCTTGCGGATGGTTATAATGCGGGCATCTTCGGCCATCTGCGCCGCCTCGCGAGCGTCCGTCTCGGATTCTTTGCGATTATTACTGCTCAGAAAGCCCTCGGCGTTCTGTAAGTCCAATTGAGCCTTTTGGAAGGTGTCGGCGGCATAGCGATCGGCGCCGGCCAGGCGCGCGATCTCGACGGCGTTTTGCGCTTCCGCGAGTTGCAGCGGACCCTTAGGGTCCACTCGAACCGGCTGATAACGGCCGCGGTCTAAGACGTATTGGCCGCGCTCCAATAACTCGTACTTGGCATCTACTTCCTCAATGGTGCCGGCGGTGTCGTTGCGCAGGAAATTCTCGGCGACCACCACGTTACTCGGCTGGGTCACGGCGAAGTAGGGCTCCGCGGTAACGATCAGACCGAATGCCTGGAGGTCGGTTGTGGACAGGAGCTTGGCGTGATCGCCCTCCAGCACTACTTCCCCGAGGTTCGTGGCCCGCCCTTCGGGCGTGATGCCCCATAAGACATAAGTCATGTATTCCGGCCCGAACTGATTCGCCGGGGTCATATGATTAAGAAACGTATCGATTTTGGTGGAACCCATCTGGCTCTGGACATTCGCCTCTCCACGCGCGGCCGGCATCAACTCCGTGCCGCGGAAATCGATATGAGTAGTTCCGGTTCGATGATGATAGTTGATGGCCTTGGTGGTGCGTGAAACGACGGTGACCCGGAAGATGGGCATCGGCTGGCCGGTTTCGGGTGGCGCGGACTGCTGGTTGGTGGGGTTCGGAACCTGGGCCATGAGCGTTCCGATGAAGATGAAGCAGGCTGCTGTTTTCACTGTGGAACTCCTCCGGCAACAAAATTGGCAATCCGCTCGCCTCTGTGCGTGGAACAACAGATGGGCCCGCGAGGCGAAGTGCATTCAAGCTATAAACGGAGATGAAATCTGCCTTAAGATCTGGCGGAGCGCCGAAGGGCGCGACGCGGTTCGATTCAATTGGTGCACCCGCGTGCATTTTCCACGTAAAAATGCACGGTTGGAGAGATATTACCGTGTCGCGCCATACCAAAGCACAACTTTTCTCCAAGCGGAGTTAGCATCCATCAGGCACCCACGGTTTGGCCCCCCGGCTGCAAATAGCAGCGTCGAAGGGAGGCACTATGCACCTTGCGAATCTTCAAAAAGACGTCACCGCGGTGGAACAGGACCGGTACCTCCTTGTGCGCGTCAACACTTCCATCACGGTCTCGAATGCGGACCAGATCCGCAACGAAATTGTCCTGGCGTGGGACGAATGTCCGGACTCGCGAGCTATGATTCTGGATCTTGACGGCGTCCCCCATTTGGACAGCTCGGGGGTAGGCGTTCTAATGGAACTGGCGAGCCGGGCGGAAAAGGCCGAAGTTCCTCTGCGCGTGTGCTGTCTGCAGAAGGGACCTCACGCGCTGCTCGTACGGACGCGCCTGAACCGGATGTTCGAGATCTTCCCGACGCTCGAGGAGGCGTCGCACCACGTCCCACGCCGCCGCGCGGGCCGATTGCCGGCGCCGCGGAAGCTCACCCAGATCGATGGGAACAGTCACTCTCACCGGCTGTTGTGGACGGTGACGCTGCTGCTCCTGGTTGTGCTTTTGGCGGGCGGCGCCTATGGCGTTATGGCTCTGGGAGCGTACCATGGCCAAATGAATCTTCTGCCGTCGATGCAAGCCAACCTGGTAGCGGCCGGACAGCGGATCGATGCGGCAGAGAATTCCGTGCGCAGCTGGGCGGCGGATCGCGACCAGTGGCGCAAGCGGGTGGAAGCCAAAATCGATCGCGCGCTTCCTGGCGCTCGCCGGCAGGCGAACGATCGGCAGGCGGCGATCGATCAGCGCACTTCCAACCTGCAAACCCAGGTGAACAACCTTCAAGCTGCCCAAACAGCAACCGAGACCAGAGTCAGCAATGTCGAGCAACAAGTCCGGCAATTACAGAACGCTCGCGCCGAACAACCGTCCACGGCGCAACCCGCAGAGGACGGCGCGGACGGCCAGGCCCGCACGGACTTCACGCTGCCGGTACACAGCGAACAGGAGGTGGCGCCCGGAGTTTGGGTGGGAATTACAAGTACCGATGTGGCGCACCAGCGCTACGATGCGCAACTGCGGCTGGCGCCCGATCGCCACGGCGTGGGAGTTCACGACCATGCCACCGGACAACCTCTGGAGTTTTCGCTCCAGGGGGATAACCAGCGCGGCGAGTTGGTCGTCACCCATGTGACGAAAGATTCGGTGCTCGGCTACGTCTTGCTGCCGCGGCAGCCAGCCGCCGCAATGGGCGCTAATTAGGTTATTTATATACTGGACCCACCCAGACACCAGGAGCGTGGCATTTTCCCCCAGGGGTTCCCGTCGCTGCGTTAGTCTGAAAAATGCAGGATCGGCAACTCGCGTGCCTGGAGGATCTTCGATGCCACGCTTCGACGCAATCGTTATCGGGACCGGTCAGGCCGGACCATCCCTCGCTGCGCGACTCTCCGCCGCCGGGCAGCGGGTAGCCATTGTGGAGCGGGGCCGATTCGGAGGCACCTGCGTCAACACCGGATGTATCCCCACCAAAACCCTGGTCGCGTCGGCTTACGTGGCGCATACGGCGCGCCGCGCGCGCGAGTATGGAGTGCTGGCGCCCGGCCCGGTGGCGGTCGATATGAAGTTGGTGAAACAGCGAAAGGACGAAATCTCGGGGAAGTCCCGGAATGGTGTGGAGTCCTGGCTGAAGGGCCTTTCTCACTGTGCGGTCTATGAGGCGCACGCCCGTTTCGAATCGCCGCACGAGATTCGCGCCGGCGATGAAATTCTCAGTGCCGACAGAATCTTCCTCAATGTGGGAGCCCGCGCCACTATTCCGGCGCTCTCCGGAGTGGAGCACACCCCCTATCTCACCAACGCCTCGATTCTGGAACTGGAGACGCTGCCCAGACACCTCATCGTCATCGGGGGCGGCGCGGTGGGGCTGGAGTTCGGCCAGATCTTCCGGCGTTTTGGCAGCGAGGTGACCATTGTGGAACGGGCGTCGAGACTCGTTCCTCGCGAAGATGACGACATATCGTCAATGGTGCTGGAAATTCTACGGGCCGAGGGAATTCACGTGCGGCTGGATGCGACGTGCATCGCGCTGCGCCGCGACGAGGAAGGCGTAGCCGTTCGATTGGACTGTACCGAGGGCGCGCCGGAAGTAAGAGGGTCGCACATACTTCTGGCCATGGGCCGCACCCCGAATACCAACGATCTTGGGTTGGAAAAAGCCGGCGTGAAGTGCGACTCCAAGGGGTACATCGTGGTGAGTGACGAACTGCTGACGAATATTCCGGGAATTTGGGCACTGGGCGATTGCAATGGAAGAGGAGGGTTCACCCACACCTCTTACAACGATTTTGAGATTGTAGCCGCCAACCTGCTGGATCACGAATCGCGCCGCGTCAGCGATCGCATAACAGCGTATAACCTGTACATCGATCCTCCCCTCGGAAGGGCCGGAATGACGGAGAGCGAGGCGCGCTCTTCCGGCCGGCGCGTGCTCGTGGCGAGACGTCCCATGACCCGGGTGGGCCGTGCGGTGGAAAAAGGCGAGACGCAAGGAGCCATGAAGATATTGGTGGATGCGGATTCCAAGCAGATCGTGGGAGCCGCAATCCTGGGCACCGGTGGAGACGAGGTGATCCACTGCATTCTGGATGTCATGTACTCACTGGCGCCGTACACCGTGCTGCAACGGGCGATGCACATTCATCCCACCGTCTCGGAACTGATTCCGACCATGCTGGGCGATTTGCAGCCCCTGGCATCGTGACCTAATGGTTCGCGGGCGGCGAGGTTAAAGCCGATCGCCGCAGCGGCTTCTTTACCCCATCCTTACATCGGCCTTACGACTTCTTTATATACCGGACGGTAAGCTGAGAACTCATGAACCATCGAGCCAGCGGTTTGTCGCGGCACCCTGTCTGTGCTGCAAGCCGTGGAAAAGGAACGACTTCCGAGACAGGATCGACGCGAACATCCCGCCTTTCACGGGCCGTACTGGTGGGCGCCGCGGGAGTAATCCTGGCGATGGGGCAAACACCGGCTCCCCATGCATCCGGCGATGGGCCGGCCGCGACGGCGCCGGCGAGCAATTCCGAAATGCCGGCCGGTACGCTGCGCGGCGTGACGGTGGATTCCGGAGGATTCTCTCTGGCCGCCGTGACAGTGATTGTGCGCAGCGCGACCGGCGCCGAACAGCGGCTGGTGAGCGACGCCGACGGTGTCTTTCGAGCGGATCATCTACCGCCCGGGGCCTATGCGATTTCCGTCTCCCGCGATGGCTACAGCAGCCCGCCCGAGAGCGTGGTACAGGTGGTGCAAGGCCGCACCGTCAACGCCAGCGTGCAACTGGCCGTGGCGCTGGGTTCGCTTCGCGGCGTCACTCTGGCCGCCGGCGGTTTTTCCCTGGGCGGCGCCAACGTAGTGATTCACAGCGTGAGTGGCGCCGGTCTCGACCGCCGGCTGGTGAGCGACGCCGATGGAGTCTTCAAACTCGACGATCTCCAGCCCGGCAAATACGAGATCACTGCGTCCAAGGACGGGTTCCTGAGCGCGCCGCCGACACCGGTGGAGATCTCCGGGAAGAAAACCGTCAACGCCAGTGTGGCGATGGTGGCAGCACCCAATCCCACTGCGGCGATGGTGGCACCGCCGGCAAATCCCGGCGCGATGCCAGCCGGGGCTGCCGCACCTGTGGCCGCTCCCCCACAACAGGCGGCCGCGCCGGCTCCCGCTTCCACTACTCCGGAAGCTCTCCAGTCTCCGGCATCCGCACCCGCGGCGGATCAGTTTACGCCCTTCGCCTACGCCGATTTCACTTGGATGAACGGCACATCGCGCAACAAAGACACGGTGCTCGACACCAAGTTCTTCACGCCCGAGATTCGCTTCGACACGAACTACATTGAAGATTTTAACCAGCCGAAAGACCACACCATCGTGGGGGCCACGGAATCGTTTCGTTCCGGCGAGGTCCAAATCGAACAGGCCAGCGTGGGCGGCGATTTTCACTGGCAGAACGTCCGCGGCAGAATCCTTTTCATGTTCGGCATGTTCGCCACCACCACTCCCCGCAACGACGCCAGTTTTGGCGTCGGGCAATGGAACCTGCGCGGCGCGTACAAATACACTTCCGAAGCCTGGGGCGGATACCATTTCAACGTGAATCACGGGCTAAATGTGGATGCCGGCATTTTTGTGTCTTACATCGGCCTTTTCAGTTACTATAATTTCGATAACTGGACTTACCAGCCGTCTTACGTTTCCTCGAATACGCCATGGTTCTTCAACGGCGTGCGCGTGCAATGGTTTCCCACCAACAAGCTCAAGATCGAGCCATGGTTCATCAACGGGTGGCAATCCTATGCCAAGTACAACGGCCATCCCGGGCTGGGAGGCCAGCTTCTCTGGCAGCCGAAGGAGTGGTTCAAGCTGGTCGCCAACCAATACGGTTTCGGCCAGGATAACCTCGGGCTTCCGCACACCGAGCGCATCCACACGGATGACAGCATCGAGGTCCGCTACTTCAACAGACCGGACGGCATGGGCCTCGACAAGATGGCTTTCAGCCTGACGGGCGACGCCGGATGCCAGTACGGTGGCGGAATCCAGTGTACCGGCGCACCCAGTAAGAACAAGGATTCGTTTCTCGGCTGGATGGCTTACGATCGCTTCTGGTTTCACAAAGACTTACTGGCCCTGACTTTCGGTGGAGGAAAGATGAGCAACTATGGCCGGTACCTGACACTGCTTCCGCCCATCAACGGCGCCGACGCGGTGACCGGCTCGCCTTATTTCCCGGAGCTTCCCGGCCAGAAAGCCCACATGTGGGACAGCACCGTGAACCTGCAATACATGCCGCGGGAGTACATCACCTGGTGGACGGAGGTGGGATACCGGCACTCGGACATACCGTATTTCGCGGGCCGCGGCGGCGTCACTCCGCCGGGATTTCCGCTGGGCGGCACTAACGGCCAGCCAGGGCAATACGCGTGCATGAGCGGCGCGGCGTCGGGATTCGCCGATCTGCCGGACGCGACCAGCGCCTGCTCCGGGCAGGGAGGCGTCTGGTTCCCCGACCTTCGCCACAGCGAGGCAAAATGGTCGGCAGGCGTGATGGTGAAGTTCTAGATGCGTTGGCTCACGGTACACCCGGTTGGTCTGGTTCTGGCCTGCCTCACTCTGGCGGCGCAGGATGGGGGCGGAATCAAGCCATACAGCCAATGGACGGACGCAGACGCCCGTGGAATTCTGACCGCGTCTCCATGGGCGAAGGCGAACACCGCGACGGTCACCCGCCGTCTCACCGAAGACCAACTGCGCGACGGCGGCCAGTTGGGGCAGCCCCATGGCATTGGATACGACGGAGTCGATCCCCAGAGCAGCGGACCCAGAGTTTCGCCGAACATCCTGAGCGGTCCGGGCGGCAACGACCGCAGCGCGCGATCGTTGCCCCGTCCGATTCGTTTGACGGTCGTCTGGGAGAGCGCGCTTCCCGTCCGGCTGGCGAAAGCCAAGCTGCGCGCGCCCGAGTTTACCACTCTGGAGGGCGAGGGTTATCGCATCGCGGTTTATGGCGTTCCCGACGGCGACTTCAAGGGCGACCCGAAGACACTCGGCAAACCGCTCCGCGATCTGGCCGTTCTGAAGCGCGCCTCGCAGAAGGATGTCAAAGCGGTGGCGGCGGAGGTCTACAAGATGGATGACGGCCCGGTAGTGCTGTATCTCTTTCCCCCGTCCGCGGAAATCAGCAGGAACGACCGGCTGGTACGGTTCGAGGCGCAAATCGGAAGGATCGTGGCCAGCCAGATCTTTAACCTGGATGAAATGCAGTATTTGGGCAAACTGGAACTGTGACGCGCCGGAGCGGGCGCACGTCAAACCTCCGGGGTGTGGCTCTGAATCTCCACGGTCTGACTCCACTTCTTGGTAGCTACCGTGAGGGAGTGGACGCCGGGGGAAAAAAGGCCGGGAGCGGTGAGCGCAAAGCAGTACATCGCGCGGTGAGGCGCTAAAAGCTGCGGCTCCTGGAGATCAACCGGATGGGAATCGATCGAGATCGAAACCTCCCGGGGATCGGCGACGCCGCTGAGGGTCACTTGCAGACTCCCGGTGCTGGTAGCGAACCCGGCGAGAAGATCGACTCCATCGGTCACAGCTTCTATGGACGGCACCAGTTCAGGATAGGGGCGGATCTCGACTTTGGGCTCTCCCGGCACCAACTGTCCGCGCCAGCGAAGCTGAACCGCCATGGTTCCGCACTCGAGGCGAGGGGGAACCAGAACATTCAGTTGGAAGCCGCCGCGGCCCAAATGGTCGCTGACGTAAAACGGTTCGGCCGGAACGCCGCCGATGGAGACTTGGAAATCGTTGAGAGAAGTGAATTCGGGCAGTCCTTCCAACCAGCAAAGAAAAGCGGCACCCGGTCCGGTGGGCGAAATGATGGCGTAAGGGTTGTCCGAAGGGGTGACCGCCTTGAGAATCGCACCGGCCAGGTCGAAGCTCTCCGGCGGGGAGGTGAGAGGCTTGCGAGCTACCACCCACATGTGCTGGGTGGCCGCACCGTGGATTTGAAGCAGGCACATGCCGGTGCGCTTCGACAGCGCTCCGACCTCATCGGCGGGGTAGACGCAGCCCACCCACGTGTCGCTATGGCCGGCGGTCGACGCGACGGGCGACGGAGCGCCTCGCAACTGGCAGCACAGCACCCCGCCGGGCTTCAGCACCCGGACCGCCTCTTCCAGATAGCGCGTGACGATTTCGGCACTGGGAATATGTTGGAAGACCGCGTACGAATAGACGCAATCGAAGTACCCGGAAGATAGCGGTGCGAGATCGGTTCCGGAGCCGCGATAGAGAAAGGCATGGGGCACGTCGCGAAGCATCCGGCGCGCGAGGGAAATCATCTCGTCCGATACGTCGATCCCATGGATTTCGCCCACCACGCGGCTGAGCGGCAGCATCAAGCGCCCCGGACCGCAGCCAATATCCAGGACCCGCCGTGCGCCCGGCGGCGCTTCGCTCCGGATGCGCTGCATGGCCGCCTGCACGACCGCTACGTGGAGGGCGCCAGTGGAAAGGAATTCGTCCTGGTCCTGCTGCCGCCTGCCGGTGGAAACGTAGTAAAACGCGTCGGAACGAGCCCGCTGGTTCCAATCGGCGCGCATCTTCTCTTCGATCGGCAGGGACATAAGGCGCTACATGTCCAGCAGAAAATCTCCCTCGGCGACGATCGCGGCGGGACCGGTCAGGTAAGCATCGCCTTCCAGGCGGAACTGAAGCGCTCCCGCGGGGGTCATCACTTCCACCGGCGATTCCGCCATCCCGCGGGCGATGGCCGCCACAGCCGCGCCAGTCGATCCCGTGCCGGAACTCATGGTCTCCCCCGCGCCGCGTTCCCAGAAGCGCACGTCGATGCGGTGCCGGTCGAGCGCGCGGAAGAAAGAAACGTTGGTGCGGTTGGGGAAACGAGAGTGCGATTCGATTTGCGAGCCCATTTGGCGCCACTCGAAATCGAAATCGCTCACCGGAACGGCGCATTGCGGGTTGCCGACATCGAGGAGGATAACATCGCGCGGTCCGGTGGAGAGCGCCAGGTCGAATCGCGGCGCGATCACCGCGGGGCGGCCCATGTTCATCTCGAACTCGAAGACGAGGCCCCGGCGGCTCAGGCTCCGGAGCGTCTTGATGCCGGCGCCGGTGCGAATCCGCAGCACGCCCGCCGCGTGGCCGTGCCGGATGAGGAACGCGGCGGCACAGCGGGTGCCGTTGCCGGAAAGTTCGGGAATGCTGCCGTCGGAATTGTAGAGCTGGATGGTGCCCTCGGCCTCGGCATCCGTGGGCGGGGTGACGATCATCCAGCCATCGGCGCCGATTCCGGTGTGCCGGTCGCAGATTGCGCGGGCGATAGCCGGGAGATCGCCATGGGGCGCGCTGGATTGCCAGGTGAGGAGGAAATCGTTCCCGGCCCCGTGGGCTTTGGTGAACGGGATTTTCATCCCGCCGGCTCGATCTCGACGGCCGTGCCGTACGCCAATACTTCGGTGACGCCCTGCATAATTTCCGTGGCGTCATAGCGGGCGCCGATGACGGCGTTGGCGCCGAGTTCGCCGGCGTGCTGGAGCATCAGATCGAACGCATCCTGGCGGGTCTTTTCGCAGAGATTGGTGAAGAGCGAGATGTTGCCTCCGACGATGGTCTGCAGTCCGGCCCCGATGGTGCCCACAATCGAGCGGGAGCGGACCACGATTCCGCGCACCACCCCGAAGTTCTTGCGAATGCGATAGCCCGGCAAATCGAACGCGGTCGTAACGTTGCTATGAGGAACCATGGTTGTCTCCTGTGCGCCGGTAGACGTGCATCTCAGGCGCATCGTTCACTTTGAAAATCCGATCGAGAGTAAAACAGCCGGCCTTCTGGACGGCCTTCTCAGCATAATCGCCGGCGATCACAACGGCCCAGGCGTCGCGCGGAAAGGGGTTCGCTCCGCTAGTCGCGGCGCTCCAGACGGCGCCGTTATCCCCGGTGAGGGTCTCGCGAAGGGGGATGCCCAGTTCGCGATAAATGGCGGTGGTCGCGCCGAACTCAGTGACGACTCCCGAGCCACGGACGTAGCGCGGGCGGAGATAGTCTTCCACCTGCCGCTCGAGCTCGCGATGGCCGGCGTAATTCTGCTTACCCTCCAGGAACACCAGCCAGTTCTCGGGCCGCGGATGGATCAACCAGGGCACGGTAGCCGCGACGATCGCCACCGCCGCCACCCGGCCCCGCATCCAACGCGGACAGGCGGCGACAATCGCCGCCGTCGCCACCGCCAGCAGCGGCAGAATCGAAAGCCCGTAACGCACATTGTAAATGCCGCCCGAGTAAAGCAACGGAACCCACATCGGGGTGCCCCCGGAATGGATGCTCAGAAGGTAAAATGCGGGCGGCAGGAGCAGCAAAATGAGCGGCCAAAACGCGCGCCTGGCGACGGCCGCAACCACACCCAGAGTCCCCAGAATCGCCAGGCACGGACCCACGCAAAAGTAAGCTGTGTATCCGAAGAACTGAAAGGCGCGCGGCCAGTAGTGCTTGCCGGGATAATCGGCGCTGCCCTGGATGGCCATGGCGGAATACGGACCGCGGTAGAAATCGAGGGCATCGCCCGTCATGCGCCAGTTATGGACGAGCCAGTAAAGCGGTCCGAGTCCCGCCAACAGGCAAAAGACGAAGGCCACCCGGAACCGGTGCTCGCGGGCGGCGAAGAGAAAATAGAGCGCCACGAAGGGAATCAGGAACCATCCGTCGTAGCGCGTGAGGCTGCCCAGACAGACCGCGATTGCCGCTCCGGCGACCGCCCACCAGGCCTGGGTTTCCCGAAAGCGCACACTGAAATAGAGCAGCGCGGCGAAGCATCCGAAAAACATGCCCTCCGTCATCGGTGTGGCCTGAATATATAACAGATTGGGATTGAGCGCGCACAGCGCCGCGGCGGTCACAGCGGCGGGCGTCGATTGAAACATGCGCCGCACCGCGGCAAACAGAAAACAGCCGCCCACAACGAAACAAAAAGCGAACGGAATCGAGCCAGCCAAGCCGTTATGCCAAAGATCGTCGCGGCGCACAAACGGGACCATGGCCCAATGCGTGAGCGGCAGCCACACCGTGCCGATCTGCGAGTAACCGGGGGTCTGCGAATCCACAAGCTTGCGGGCGATATCCAGGTGGCATTCGGCATCGCCGTAATAGAGCAGCCAACCGCGCAAGTAGCAGAAATAAACCGCCGCCGCGCTCCAGAGGGCCAGCAGAAGCCCGCAGACGACTACCGCCCCGGCGCTAAAAGTCGGTGCAGTCTTTGAACTCGGTATACCGCGCATCGATTTCCTGGCGGGTGAGGGTTCGGAAACGCTCGACGCCGAATTGCTCGCAGCAGAAACTGCCCATGACCGACCCGTAAATGACGGCACGGCGCAGATCTTCGAATTGGACGCGGCCTTCATGCAGATCGAGCCCGCGCCCGGCAAGATAGCCGATGAAGCCGCCGGCAAAGCAATCGCCGGCGCCGGTCGGGTCGAAAACCGATTCCAGAAGGTAGCCGGGGGCCATGAAGTGACGATCGCCGTGAAACAGAATCGCACCGTATTCGCCGCGCTTGATGACGAGGGTCTTCGGCCCCATGGATTGGATCTTGGCGGCGGCGGCGCGCAGGTTGTAGAGGCCAGAAAGCATGCGCGCTTCGCTGTCGTTGATCAGCAGGAAATCCCACTCCCGGATGGTTTCGAGCAGTTCGGGGCGAAAATCCTTGATCCAGTAATTCATGGTGTCGCCGCCGGTCAGCCTGACGCCGTTCATCTGGGCGCGCACGGTGCGCTGCAAGGCTGGCTGGATGTTGCCGAGGAAGAGATACGGTTCCCGTTTATAGGATTCGGGCAACTTGGGGTTGAAATTGCCGAACACGTTGAGATCGGTGCGGGTGGTGGTGCGATCGTTCATGTCGGCGGAATAGACTCCCGACCAGAAGAACGTCTTCCCGCCCGCGACGCGTTCCAATCCGGCGAGATCAATCTGCCGGGAAGCGAGCAGGCCGGTGTCTTCCGGCGCGAAATCGTCGCCCACCACGGCGACCAACCCGACGGGCGTGAAATACCGCGCAGCGAGCGAGATATAGGTGGCGGCTCCGCCGAGCATGCGCTCTACTTTTCCATGGGGAGTTTCTACTCCGTCATACGCGACGGATCCTACAACGATGAGGGACATGTGTAAGAGTCGATTGTAGCCCAAAGCGGCAACGTGATGACTCCGCGGTGTCGTAGCGGGGTTTCCGAAGGCGTTCGGCAACGGTCGGCCGGTGCAAACGTGATGGCGCGCCGGTTCCAATTGGGAACGCACCGGCGAAGGACCTCCAGCCTGGCCGGATTCCGCAGGTTCATTCCGGGAAGATGGTGCGCGTGAGATCTTCCTTCGGTGGTTCGCGCGAGGTATTCCATACTGCCGCGCCGAACGCCACGAGCGCCAGGCCCCACATCAGGAAATCCACGAAATCGAGCGGAAAGCGGAAGGCCATGGCGGCAAGACAGAGGACGGATCGAATGATCCAGGCGTAGAGGCGCGAGATTTTCTGCCAGCCTTTGCGGACCGCGACCGCCGACCGGCCGGCCATGTAGGCGCACCCAATGCCGAACAGGCCGAGCACGCCGCGCAAGAACTCCATGGAAACAGGCACTGCTTCAAACATGCCGCAGACGATAGCGGTTTGCAAGTGGGACGATGAGACGGTTCTCAATGGACGCGGCGTCATTCCATCGTCCGGCCGCGGGTCCGGCGCAACCGGCGACGCGCCAACCGGTGATTCTGCATCGACGGCCTGGGACGGATCTCGATGCAGCGCTTCATGCCGGACGCCAAAACCGTCCGTACAGACTCTCGCCCACCCTGGCCGGTGTCCGCAACCGGCCCGTATCACCAGTTATGCGAGACCGGGAGGACGGTAAACCCTAATTAGTAACTAATAAGTAGCGCCGCGCCGGAACTTAGTTATCGGGTCTATGTTTCGAGCGGGCCGCGCGCGTCTCACCAGCCCCTCCGGCATCGCGGCCCGCGATTGATCAACCCAGGGAGCCATATGGGAAATTAAGAGAAAACCGATCAGCTCTCAATAGTCATCTCAGTTATAAACGTACTATGTATCTAAAGTTCATATCAGCCCCAAGCGGCCATAACCGCGCGACAGCAATGAGGATATGAGACTTTAGAGCCATCGCCGTTCTCTCTTGATTGATAACTCAGGACAACCAACGCGGCGCCCCGTAAGCTTTCTTACAAATTGGAAGAAAGTATCGAACATTTTCATTTACCGGGCCAGTCCACCAGGAATATACTCGCTCCTGAAGCGCATTACCGGGATTCCTGCAACTTACCATTCACGTTATAAGTTAGCCGGGTGGGTCGCCTCTTGGTTTCCTGCCGGCATGGGAGGTCTGGTATGAACCCGACGCTCGACCCGGAGCCTCGGCCCGCATGGGCGCGGCTGGCCGGATGCCTGAAACGCGGTGAAAGAGTAGCCGCGGCCGCGGCTGAGTATTGTGCCGCCGGCCAGCGCGGAGCTGCCTGGCAAGCTTACTGCCTCGCCCAGTCGCAGTACCGCACGGCGACTGAAATGCTGATCCTCTCCTACGACCTCGCTCCCGGTCAGCGGGAGGAGTTGAAAGGGGGCATGGTGCAGCTTCGCGAGACCCTGGCGAAGCTGTACGTTGCAATTAACGGGGTGAGCCCGCACGAGATGGCTGCTTGCCGGGACGCTGAAATACCCAACCCGGAGATCTTTCGCAGAGAAGTGATGGCGGCCGGCCAAAGGCTTAGCCGGGCCCTGAGGCTCGAGGCCGAGTTTGGCCGGCTCTCCGCGGCGGACACGGAGTGCATCGACCTCCAGTTGCAAGAGGCCCGAAGCCTGGTAGAAGTCTCGCAGCAGGATTATGACCGGGCTCTCCTGCGCTACCGGGACGCCCTGGTGCGGTCCGCCGATTGGCCACGGCCGGCTCTCTCGCACAAGACGGTGCTCATTCTGGAGGACGAACCAATGGTGGCCTCATTTCTGAAGGCGGCCCTTGAAAACCGTGGTTCGCGAGTGCTGCATGCAGCCACGGGAGAGCTCGCCGTCACGCTGTGCCGGCATCATCAGGGCGCAATCGATCTGGTGATCGCGGACGTCATCCTCAGCGGCGGCGCTTACGGGATGGAAGTGGCTCGCCAGATCGCCCGCTGTGGCGCAGCGCTCCCGGTTCTGTTCATTTCCGGGCAACCGCGCGAGGCCTTGGAGAACCAGGGCCTTCTCGATTCGGGAGACGGCTGGTTTCGCAAAACCGATTTTCTGCAAAAGCCGTTCTCCCCCAGCCTGCTGGAGACGAGGGTGCCCCTGCTGCTGAATGCGTGAGCGGGATGCGTTGGGGAGGTGTCCCGCGAGAACCTCGCGGAGCTTACGCCGCTACTGCCTGGTGAATGTGTACGTCGCGCTGGCGCCCGCCGGCAGAATGCGCGTCACTTCCAGACTCAGCGTCTTGCCATCCGCGCCGGGAATCATCCTCGTCTTGGTGACCACGTCGCCATCCCCGTTGGATTCCATCATCACCAGCGCCGGACCGTTGTACCAGAACGACACCTTCCGGTCCTTCACCTTGCACTCCTTGGCGTCGATATTGCAACTCACGTCGAACGGCTTTTTGTTGACCGCCGATTCCGTAATCTTGACGCTGTCGCTATTCTGCTCGATGAGCAAGGTTTCGAATTTCAGCTTTCCCGGGCTGGAAGAAAGCTGCCACTTTCCATTGAGATCGGGGTGATCCGCTGCGAAAGCGGCGGCGGTAAGAACCGTCACGACAAGTATGGGCCGCATCATGGTGTGCCTCTCCGCGATTAGTTTATCCGCAAGAGCGGCCGGCAACTATACGATAAATTCCTTACGGCGGGACCTACTCGATTTCGAGCGTGATGTACATCAGCCGGCCGTCGCGTTCCACTTGCAGCACCATCGAGTCGCTGGCTTTCAACTGGTCGAGAAGCTTCCTTAGGGTCGCAACGTCCGTTACCGGCGCGTTGTTCAGAGCATAGATCACGTCGCCCAATTCGAGGCTGTCGCCGGAGTATGCCGAGTCGCCGGCGCGGGCCGCCACCACCACGCCATAATGCTGGCGCAGATCCGGCAGCAGCGCGGACACCCGTTCATCCACGTCGATTCCCAGAATTCCTAGCCGCTTCACCAGGTTCCTGGAGGGATCCACCATGTCGGCGAAGCGTTCGGGATCGCCGTGCCGCTCCACGGTCGCCACCTCGACGGTTTGCTTTTCGCCGTTGCGCACGATCGCCAGGTCCACTTTCGCCCCGACGGGATAGCGGTAGAGGTCTACCTCCAGTTGGCGTGCGTTTTCCTCGGTCTTGCCGTTCAAACTGAGGACAATGTCGCCCGGCTTGAGACCGGCCATGTCGCCCGGGCCGCCGGGATCGACATCCGACAGAAGCACCCCCCAATCCTGTGACAGTTTCAGTCCGGACGCCAGCTGCGGCGTGATCGTCTGGGCATACACTCCGATTTCGCTGCGGTGCACGTGACCTTCCCGGCGAATCTGCTGGTAAACGTTGCGCACGATATTGCTCGGTATGGCAAACCCGAGACCTTCGCTTCCGCCGCTCTGCGAGAGGATGAAGGTGTTCAGGCCCATGACATTGCCGTCGGCATCCACCAGCGGGCCGCCGCTGTTGCCTGGATTGATGGGGGCATCGGTCTGGATATAGAGCATGGTGTCCTCGGGCTTGATCTGCCGCGCCACCGAACTGACCACCCCCATGCTGACCGAATTCTCCAAGCCTAGGGGATTGCCGAACGCCATCACCAATTGCCCCTGGCGCAGGCTGTCGGAGTCGCCGAGGGGAAGCGGAACGAGGTCGTCGCGGTCAACCCGAATCACCGCGACGTCCGTCTCGCGATCGATCCCGACGACGGTCGCTTCCAGCATTCTTCCGGACGGCGACACCCCGCCTCCGGCTTCTGGTGTGGATCCCTGGGCGATCCGCACGCGCACCTTGCGCGCATTCGATACGACATGGGCGTTCGTGACGATGTAGCCGTCCGCCGCCACCACCACACCCGACCCACTGGCACGCTGCCGCGTGACAATGGCTGCATTCGAACCAGACTCCCGGTCGTCAGTCAATACATACCCTGTCGAAAAGATCTGCACCACGGAAAGACTCACGCGGTGGGCAAGCGCCTCGAGTTGCCCGCTGAGATCATGAAGGGCGTCGCGTTTGGACGGCGCGGCGTCGGCCGGCGGCCGCGAAGGCGGATTTTTCTGGGCAAACCCAGACAGGGCAATGAGGAGAACAAGAGCTGGCAGCTTTGTTGGTCGAGTCATGGCGCACTCTCGCCCCAATAGTAGCAATTTCACTTCCGGCGATTCTGCGCCCGGCGGCAAATGGCTCGAAACGGCCATCTACAGATGGCCCGAATTGCCTCTGTTCATGGGAACGCGGAAGGTTCATGCTGAAGTTAATCCCCGTTACGACAGCGGGCGCACTCACCCCAATCACCCAAGCGCGCCCGCATTAAGTTCCAAAAAATTTTCGGATTTCCTCGGCGGCTTTGATTGCTCCGCCGGCCGCGTGCAGAGACTGCGCAATGCCTGCCGCGGCCGACGCATATCGAGGCGTGGAAATCACCGCCGCGACTTTCGACCGGATTTCTCCGGGGCTGAATCGCGCCGAATCCAGCATCATCCCGGCCCCAAGTTCGACAGTTCGCGAGGCAATCCAGAATTGATCGGCTGCCTGCGGCACGAGTACTACCGGAACCCGGTAAAAAAGCGCTTCCTGGACGCTGTTCATGCCGCCGTGGGTGACAAATGCCGAGGCGCGGCGCAGAATTTCCAGCTGCGGCACCCACGCCCGCACGATGGCATTGTCGGGTGCGTCCGCCGGCAGGGTGGAATCGCCGCCGGCCGCCACGATCACCTGCCACGGCGCACCTGCCAATTCCCACTGGCATTTGCGGAGGAAATCCGGCTGGCCGTAAGCCGTGCCGAGCGAGACCAGCACCAGCGGCCGGCCGTCGAGTTGCTCGAAGGGAAACGGCGGCGCATCCGGGCGGAACGAGCAGCACGGTCCGACGAACCGAAAGCGGCGCGCATCGAACTGTTCGGCCATCGGCTGGAACCGGCGCGAGGTGTAAACCAGGTTGATATCTCCATAGGTCTGGAGCAGTTCCGGCGGCGAGGGCAGCCCGGGAAGACGATAGCCCCGAAGCCGTGCCTGGCAACGCCACCGAAATCCCGCGCACCACTCCGCGGTCAGCCGCGGATCTTCCACCGGCCGGCCGGGCGCCGAGCCGTAGCGCGCGTCGATAGCCTCATTGATCAGAATGCTCGGCACCGAACCAACGGACGGCAGGGCGAGGAGTTGCGCCACCATCCGCCCCCACGGAGCGAAACTGTCGAACATCACGTGAGTAGGGCGCAACCGGCGCACTGCCGCGAGATGATCGTCGAGCACCGCGCCGGAAAAGTCCAGCAGCGTTTCCAAGGTGGTGGTAAGCTGCGCGAACGGTCCCGGACCGGTGGCCGGCATGCGCATCCGGCGGGTATAGGAGCAAAACTCGGCGCCTGTCTGTTCCACCGCGCGCGCGAAGGAAGCCGTAGAGTAATAGGAAATCTGTTCGCCGCGGGCAACCAGTTCACGGATCACCGGGAGGGTGGGATTCACGTGCCCAGAGGCGGGAAAGCTGAAATAGACAATCCGTTTACCCAATGGTGTTGAAAAGCGTGCCCGCCGAATTGCTGCCAGTCCCGAACAGACCCTCTGTCAGGGTGGATTGCGCTACCGCCTGATCCTGCGCCGTCTGCTCCGCGGGCGTCAGGGTCGCACCTTCATTTTCCAGGGTTTGCAGCAGGGTATTGCTGCCCGCGGCAGGCGACGCGGGGATTCCAAACAGGGTATCTACATTCGAAACGGAGGAACTGGATGGCGAGGAAATGCCGAACAACGCGTCAACGTTCGCCAGTTGGGTCGCTTCCTCGCTTAATTGAACGATATCCGCTGCTGGAGCCTTGTCCAGCGCGCTCACCGCCGCTTGGGAATTCAAAACCGGCGAATTCACGTTGCTCAGCGTCTGCAACAGATTCGCAACACCAGGATTGAGCGAAGAGGAAACCGAACCCATCTGTACCTCCACTTGCTTATCGACGATTTGCGGGCGCTTCTATAGCTTTTTTTCGAACCGCGTCATCATAATTGAGGAATCAGCCACTTATGAGTAACCACGAGGGCCAAAACACGCTCGATCCAGCGGATTGGCCGGCTTTTCGCACCGAGGCGCACCGGATGCTCGACGATATGCTCGATTACATTCGCGATATCCGCTTTCGGCCGGTGTGGCAGCCGGCGCCCCAGGAGGTCCGCGACCGTTTCCGCGCCGAAGTCCCGGTCGATCCTGTGGAGCTTTCGGCAGTCCGCGAGGAATTTCTGCGCGATATCCTGCCATACGCCGCCGGCAATGTACACCCGGGCTTTATGGGCTGGGTGCACGGCGGTGGAACGCCCGTTGGCATGCTGGCCGAGATGCTGGCGGCCGGCCTGAATGCCAATCTGGGCGGGCGCAATCACGTGCCCATCGAAGTGGAACGCCAGCTCGTCCGGTGGATGCGGCGAATTTTCGGATTTCCGGAGAGCGCCACCGGCCTGTTCGTCACCGGCACCTCCATGGCGAACCTGATCGGCGTGCTGGTCGCGCGCGACGCCGAATTGGGATTCGAAGTACGCGGTTCGGGGGTGGCCGCAAGTTCGAAACGCCTGGCCGCATACGCCTCCTCGGCGGTACACGAGTGTATCGCCAAGGCCCTCGACATCGCCGGCATCGGCAGCGACGCGCTGCGGCCAGTTTCAGTGGATGAGCGCCATCGCATCTCGCTCGACGCGCTGCGCGAGGCCATCGCCGCCGACCGCCGCTTGGGGTTCACACCGTTCCTGGTAGTAGGGACAGCCGGAACGGTGGATACCGGGGCGATCGACGATCTAAATGGGCTCGCCGGCCTGTGCCGCGACGAGCATCTCTGGTATCACGTGGATGGCGCGTGCGGCGCTCTCGCCATGCTGGCGCCCGATCTGGCGCCGCGCCTCGCCGGAATCGAACGAGCCGACTCGCTGGCCTTCGATTTTCACAAGTGGGGACAGGTGCCCTACGATGCCGGATTCATCCTGGTGCGCGACGGCGTTTTGCATCGTAATACCTTCGCCAGCTCGGCGGCCTATTTACGGAGGGAACTTCGCGGGCTCGCGGCTGGCGCGGACTGGCCCTGCGACTATGGCCCCGACCTTTCCCGCGGATTCCGGGCGCTAAAAACCTGGTTCACTCTGAAGGTGCATGGCACGCGCGCGCTCGGCGCCACGGTTTCGCGTACCTGCGCGCTAGCCCGCTACCTGGAATCGCTCGTCGCCGCCACGCCCGAACTGGAATTGCTGGCGCCCGTGGAATTGAACGTGGTTTGCTTCCGCTACCGCTGCGAAGACGCGCAGCGCCTCAACCCGCGCATCGCGATCGAACTCCAGGAATCGGGCGTTGCCGCGCCTTCCACGACCATTCTCGATGGCCGGATCGCCATCCGGGCGGCGATCGTCAATCACCGCACCAGCCGGCTCGAAATCGATCGCTTGGTCGAAAAGACGGTCGAATTGGGTCGCGCCATGGAAGCCCGCGCCGCCGCCAGCCGGGTGGCGGATGCGCCCCGCCCCCCGCAGCGCGCCCGCGAAGAAGCGCTGCACGATCTCGATATCCGTCTCGCACGGAATCCCGAAAGCGTCAGCCTGCGCTTCGAACGAGCCGGCTTGCTGGCCGAACTGGGCCGATCGCTCGAAGCCCGCGACGCTTATATCGAGCTGCTCTGGCGCGATCCCTCGCATCGCCTGGCTCTGAACAATCTCGGCACGCTGCTCTATGGCATGGGTTATCGCAGCGCCGCGCGCACGGCCTATGCGCAAGCTGTGGCGCGCCATCCCGGCGACCCCATGAGCCATGTAAACCTCGGCAACATCCTGCACGAGGCGGGCGAATAC
This sequence comes from Bryobacteraceae bacterium, assembly GCA_035509055.1. Taxonomy (GTDB): domain Bacteria; phylum Acidobacteriota; class Terriglobia; order Bryobacterales; family Bryobacteraceae; genus PALSA-129. The sequence continues at coordinate 130,014 of DATJMA010000140.1, forward strand.
GCGGCCGCGCGCGAACACTTCGAAGCCGCGCTGCGCGCCGACTCCCACCACGCCGAAGCGCACCAGGGGCTGGCCTACGCGCTCGCCGAATTGGGCGATTCGGCCGGCGCCGGCCTTCACCGCCGCCTGGGTTTTCAGGATCGCGCCCTTCGCACGCTTCCCTATCGGGGACAGGGCTCGCCGGTATCGTTGCTGCTGCTGGTCTCCTCCACAGGCGGAAATATTCCCACACGCCACCTGCTGGACGACCGCGTTTTTCAGACGCACGTGGTGGTGCCCGAATTCTACGATCCCAAAATCCCGCTTCCTCCCCACCAGGTGGTTTTCAATGCGATCGGCGATGCCGATCTCGCGGCGGAATCACTGGCGGCGGCGCAGTCCATCGTGGCGCTCAGCGAAGCGCGCGTCGTCAATCCGCCATCGGCCGTGATGGCCACGGGGCGCGCCGATCACGCCCGGCTCGGCCGACTGCCCGGCGTGGTAATACCCCACACCGTCACGCTCGCGCGCGAGCTGCTGACTTCGCCCGACGGTCCGGCAGCGGTGGCGCGCCATGGATTCCACTTCCCGCTTCTGGTGCGAACTCCGGGATTCCATACCGGACGCCATTTTTTGAAGGTGGAAAGCGCGGCGGCACTCGCTCAAGCAGTCGAGCAGCTGCCAGGCCGGGAAATCACAGTGATCGAGTTTCTCGAAGCCCGCGGCGCCGATGGCAAGGTGCGCAAATACCGCGCCATGATGATCGGCGGCCGGCTTTATCCGCTGCACGTGGCGATTTCCAGCCACTGGAAGATCCACTACTTCTCCGCCGAAATGGCGGAACGGGCCGACCATCGCGCCGAAGATGCCGCGTTCCTCGAGAACATGCCTGGCGCGATCGGCGGCCGGGCCATGGAAGCGCTGGCGCGCATTCAATCCACGCTTGCTTTGGATTACGCGGGCATCGATTTCGGTTTGAATCCGGCAGGCGACGTCTTGTTATTCGAGGCGAACGCCACGATGGTGGTGAACCCGCCGGAGCCTGACGAACGCTGGGCGTACCGGCGTCCGGCGGTGGACCGGGTCTTTACGGCGGTGCGGGAGATGCTGACTCCTACTGCCCGATCGTAATCACCACGCCGGTCTGGGTACTCGTCCCGTCGACGGTCGCCACCACCGGTCTTTGCGGCGATGCGGCAAAGGCCGACTCCTACTGCCCGATCGTAATCACCGCGCCGGTCTGCGTACTCGTCCCGTTGACGGTCGCCACCACCGGCGTGTCGCCCGCGGACAAACCCGCCGGCACCGTCACGTTGAACTGATAGAGCCCTGGCGCCGACAAGCCCGCGAATGACGGCGTGACCGGCACGCCGCCGATCGTCATCGAGACGGTGTTCGTCAGCGGCTCGCCGCCCGCCGGAATCTGGCCGGCCGGCACGGAGGGGCTGGTCGGGCCGAATCCCACACCATACAGGATGATGGTTTCTCCGGGCGCCGCGGGCGTGGCACTGGCATAGAGGCTGGTGGGCGCGAGCAGGCTGTAATTCAGATGCTGCGCCGCGATGTGGGTGTTGTCGAACGTCAGAAACGCGGGCGAGACTGCGTTCTTCTCGACCATGAAAGAATTGCTCGGCTGCCCCGCTACCGTCACCACCAGCGGAACCATTCCCGTCGTGGGATCGTCCGGCGCCAGCACGTTAATCTGCTTCGAACTCACGTAGTAAACATACGCGGCGATGCCGTTGATCGTCACCGAGACGCCCTGAATTTGCGTGGGCAGCGCGCTGTTCACGAAGTCGTTCGCCTGCCAGGTGTAGGTAAGCTGCGAAAGATTCGTCCCGAAGATGGCCACATACGTGGCCGAAGCGATGTTGGTCTGGTACCCGCCGGCATTGGCCACACCCGCGATCGCCGGCGCCGGCGGCGTACCGGTCACCGTAACGGTGACGGGAATTGTCACCGGGGTAACGCTATTGTCCGCCGCCGCAATCGTGATCGTGGCATTGTTTGTTCCCGGCGGCAGATTCTGCGGCGTCACCGAGACCGATGGCGTCCCGGGAAGCGATCCCGACGCCGGCGACACGGCGACCCAATCGGCGCTCGTCGCGGCTACCCAGTTGAGCGAACCACCACCCGCGTTTTCGATCGACAAACTCTGCGCCGCCGGAACCGCGCCGCCCGAGCTATAGGTGAAAGCCAGCGCCGCCGGCGAGACCACCAGAGACGCCGGGGCAGCCGAAACCACCAGTGTCACCGAAACCGTCGCGGGGCTGTTCGAGGCTCCCGTGCCGGTGATGGTGACCGTGCCGGTGTAGGTGCCTGCCGTCAGTTGGCCGGGGTTCACCGTAACGCTCACGGTGGAGGGGGCGGTTCCGGTGAGCGCGCTCAAGCTGAGCCACGTGGCTTGCGACTGTACGCTGGCCGACCACGCAAGCGTGCCCGTTCCGCCGTTCGCGATGGTAAACGATTGCGACCCCGGCGGCGAGCCGCCCAGCGTGTAGGCGAAATCCAGGCTGGTGGACCCCAACTGGAGCGCGGGGGCGGAAACCGCCGCCAGCGCCCGCACCCCAATGGCATCGACGCCGCCGACTCCATTGACTTGCAGCGTCTGGTATCCCGTCAGCGAGGATGGCAGCGTTACCGTGATCGCCGTATTGGTCCAACTGCCGACGCTCAGCGCCGTCGGGGTGGTTGCCCCCGCCGGGGTGGCGTATACCTTGCAACTGGCGCACTGCGATCCGAACTGTTCTCCGGCAATGGTAAGTGTGCCGCCCGAAGTCACCGCGGTACCGGGGGTGGTGGTTGGGGTCACGGCGCCGGTGCACGTGGTCGATCCCGGCGGGCAGGAAATCGCCAGATTCAGCTTGCAGCGGTACGACGCGAAAGTTCCGATCTGCACCTGGAGCGCGCCGCAGTTGTAGGTTCCGAGCGATGAACTCGTCGCCATGAAGTCGCTGGCCACGTTTCCGCTGACGAAATCGATATAGTAAATCGTCCCGAAGTTCCCGCCGTCGATCATGGCGGCGTTGCCCCACGTCACCGCGCTCAGATCGGTGGCGTACCCGTCCTGGATATTCTGCATGGCGAAAAATCCGCCGCCGTTGGTAGAGAGCCACTGGTCATTAGCGGGCGAGGTGCCGGTGGTCTGCCACGTGGTATTGCCGGCCAGAAACGAACGCACGATCACGCCCGTGAGCTGAGTGGTGCTGTTGACGTTGGCGATGCCGGGGGCATTGCAGTTGAACGCGCCGAGAAGCGAGGTGTTGATCCAGGCAGACGGATCGACCTGGCAATACGGCACCACGCGCGTCGGATTGAACGATGGCGCCGGCGTCACGAAACCAAGCGACGCGCTGGTGGTGGAGACAAATCCGTCGCTCGCGTTGCTCAGGGTGGTGGAGTTCAAGGTAGCGTACGCGCCGGCATTGCCCACCACTGCAATCGCGTTTACGCCCGCCAGATCGTCGCCGCGCTGATTCCAGGTGGCCAGGTTCCACAGCAAAGCGCTTCCGGGGATCAGTTCGGCGCCCTGCGATCCCGCCTGAAATGCGGTGGTGAGATTGCCCGTCACGAACGACCCGAAATTCGGCACCCCGATCATCACCAGATTGTGGATGAGCGGGCTATAGGGAGGCAGGTACGCTTCGTTGGTCTGCAACCCTTCGAGATACGCCCGCACAATCAGGCCGCCGATGCTGTGCGCCACCACATCGATTTGCGTCACTGGCGTTCCGTCGTCATACTGAATGGAATTCAGAAAAGTGTTCAGGTCGCCGCCGAGCGTTTCGATCGAGGCATTGGCGGCCTCCAGGCAATTGTCGAACAGATACACCACCGGAACGCCGTCCTGCACCAGGTACTGGGCGAGGTTGCCGAACGTGACGGATGAACTGCTCGAAATGGTGCACGAGCCGGAATAGCCGGCAATCCAGCCATTTACCAGCACCACCGGGGCCCGCGTGGCGCTCTTCGGCACGGTTTGGCGCGGTTTCACCACCACGTCCACCTGCACCGCCATTTCATCACCCGCCGCGCTCGCGCCCGAGAGCTGCACGGTGTATGTACCCGGCGTGGCCTTGGAATTCGGCGCGAGAAGGATCTTGTCGCGCGCTTCATCCGGCGCCATCACCAGGCCCGCCACGTCTTTACCATCGATGGTCACGCGCCGCGACTTCGCCTGCAGCATGAAACTGAGCGTGGGAGAATCGACCGGCACCTCGATCGATTCGCCTACGCGAACCTGGTATTGCGTCTGAAGAACGGCCATCGGCCGGGGAGTTTGAGCGGCGGCGCAGAACGCGCCCGCGAGAAGCCACCCGCCGACAACCCGAAAGTCGCGGAGCACACTTCGGGCAGGCCTCTTCCTCTGACTTTGCATGCTACTATTCAGGACGCGCTTCCGGCCCCAAACGCGCAGGCGATTTTGATTCCCGCATGATAAGATTGCGGACGGCACTCCAGGAGTTCGCATGAAATTCCTTTTCCTCCTTAAAATCGCTGCGGGCACGATCGGCGCGGCCGCATTCGCCCTGGCGCAAAGCCCCGCGCCTAAAGCGCCGCCGGCCATGCCGCCCGGCCCCGATCCCAACTCGCAGTACCGCCTCGGACCCGATTCCATGCCGGAACCGGGCGTTCCGCAAGGCCAGATCCGCGGCCCGTTCACTCTGCCGTGCAACATCTATCCGGGCACGCAGCACACCTATTGGGTCTACGTGCCGGCGCAGTATGACCCCGCCGTGCCCGCCAGCCTGATGATTTTCAACGACGGCCAGGCATTCATGGCCGAAGACGGCGACATCCACGCGCAGCACGTGATGGACAACCTGATCTACCGCCGCGAAATCCCGGTGATGATCGGCGTTTTCATCAATCCCGGCCGCCGTCCCGACCAGCCCGAGCCGAACCTTTCCGAATGGGGAGACCGCACCACCAACCGCCCCGCCGAGTACAACACGCCCGACGACAAGTACGCGCGCATCATCGTGGACGAACTTCTGCCCGCGCTCTACAAGGACTACAACATCTCCAAGGATCCCGAACAGCACGGCATCGGAGGATCGAGCTCCGGCGCCATCGCGGCTTTCATGGTGGCGTGGGAGCGGCCCGACCAGTTCCGCAAGGTGCTGAGCAACGTCGGCAGCTTCGTGAACCTGCGCGGCGGACAGGTGTATGCCGATCGCGTCCTGGCATCGGAAAAGAAGCCCATCCGCGTGTTTTTGTGTGACGGCCGCAACGACAACCGCGGAATCGGGCGCGGCGGTCAATACGATCAGGATCGCGACTGGTTTTACCAGAACGTGCGCCTGATGAAAGCCCTCACCGCCAAAGGCTACGACGTGAACTATTCCTGGGGGATGAATCTCCACGGGCAGAAATTCGGCGGCGCCATCATGCCCGACATGATGCGCTGGCTCTGGCGCGACGGCCCCGTCTCCACCGATCCGAACGACATGGTGGAACGCAGCTTCCGCGGTCCGGTCAAAAAGTAACGGCACGATTCCGGTACAATCCATAAGACAAGGGGAATCCGCATGAAGCTCACGATCATGATGGCCGCGGCGATTTTCGCGGCGCAAATCGGCGGCGCTCAAACACCCGAAGGCAAGACCGCCGAGCAGGTCTATAAAAACATCCAGCAACTGAAGGGCACGCCGGCCGACCAGTTGATTGCCTCCATGCAGTTCATTTCGGTTTCGCTGGGCGTGGAGTGCGACGCCTGCCACGTGGCCGACCGGGCCGCCGACGACAAGAACAACAAAAAGACCGCGCGCGAAATGATGGCGATGACCGCGGCTATTAATAAGGATAGTTTCCGCGGGCGCCAGCAGGTGACCTGCTACTCCTGTCATCGCGGGTCTTTGCACCCCGCCTCCGTCCCGCCCGTGCAGGATTCCGATTCCCCCGCGGCCCACTCGCCGGCCACGCCGGCTGCGTCCGCCAATGCGGCTCCCCCGCCCACCGTGGATGACATCATCAATAAGTACCTCGCCGCCGCCGGCGGAGCCGATGCCATGAAAACCGTCACCAGCCGGACCATGAAGGGCACTCTGATGGCGATGGGTAACGAGACGGCCATCGATCTTTACACCAAGGCGCCCAACAAGCGCGTCTCCATCGCCCACATGTCGCCCACCAGCGATAGCTATACGGCATTCGATGGCACCGTCGGCTGGCTGGCCACGACCGGACGCCCCGCGCGCGAGATGTCGCCGGCGGAAGCCTTCGCCGCTTCGCTCGACGCCGATTTCAACCTGGTGGCCGATCTCAAGCAGATCTTTCCGCAGATTCGCCGCGGCCGGCCAACGGAAATCGGCGGCGCGCCCTGCGAGACCCTCAGCGCCAGCAAGCCCGGCGAGCCGCCCGTGAATCTCTACTTCGACCAGCAGAGCGGCCTGCTCGTCCGCATGGTGCGCTACTCGCAGACGCCCATGGGCCGCATGCCCACCCAGATCGATTATGCCGACTACCGCGAGATGGGCGGTGTCAAGACTCCCTGGCGCTGGACTCTCGCCCGCGCCAATGGCCGTTTCACCATCCAGCTCAAGGAAGTGAAAGTCAACCTGCCGGTCGAAGACAGCAAGTTCACCAAGCCCGAAGGCGAAATGAAATAGCGGTCAGTTCAGATTCAGCGTCTGGATGGCCGGCTCGTAGGCATCGAACCGCGTAGGGCCGGCTTCCCGGCGGTATCGCCACGAGAGCGTCAGCAAGACAGCAGCGCTCACCAGGACCAGCGCCCCGTACCAGAACCGCTTTTCCAAATCTGCTTCCAGGTCCGCCAGGTTGAAGCTGTAATAGCTGAAGCCATAAAGATACGCCGCGAAAAGAATGGATAGATTCGTTCGCCCCGGAAAGTAGGAGCAGGTGAACGGCACCTTGTCGAAGGTCCAGAAAATCGCTTCGATCAGCAATGCTCCCGCGGCAAACTGAAAGAGCAACTCGAACGGCACGCGGCGCGTGCCCCAGACAGCGACTTCGGCGGGGACGAGCAGGAGCAGCACGGGCGCGAGCCCGCTGATGAGCACCCGTTTCCGCGTCACGGCCCGCGCCATTTCCGCCCAGCGCGATTCGGTAATGCGGAACAACCAGTTCGCCGGGAGCTCGGCGGGGAACTGAAAGACCGCGCGAAAGCCGGAAATCACGAAGAACGCCACCAGGAACGGCACGGCGCGCGCACCATCGTGCGAGATCGCCAGCTTGCCCGCCCGCACGGCCGTTCCGAAAATCAGCGCCAGCGAAATACCCACGCTCAAGTATGTCGCCAGGAATAGCTGGTGCTTGCGGCTCCGCGCCAGCGTCTTGCCGCTGAACCGAAAAATAGCGCGCTCTTCCGGCGACCGCGCGAGAAGGGCCGGCGTCTGCACGGAGTGCGCGCGCGGGCGCGAATCCTCCGCTTCCAGCGTGCGCCGATATTGGCGGCGGAAACCGGCCGTCCAGGCCATCGCCAGCAGCGCTACGGCCGCTGCCAGCGTGCGGATGGCATGTATGCCGAGCGCGGCGCACAAGCCATGCGGGTTCGGAAAAAAGAGATCGTAAAACCCCATGAACCACACCGGCGGGAAGAACCATACCCAGACCTGGCGATGTTCGGCGGCCGGCCTGAGAAGTTGCGCGTAGATCGGGAAGGTCAGCAGCGACAAAATCATCAAGCCCATTCCGCACATCTGGATGTATGGCGAAATCCGCCGGAACAGCCGCGGCGACGTGACGTTGATGAGGACTCCCTGCAATGCCGCGACGCCGATGAAGGCGAAGGCCGAAACTCCCACGGTACCTGCGATCTCCGCCAGCACCAGGCGCAGCCCGTTTCCGCGAAAGCGCGCCGAGAAGCTCATGAGCACCGTGAACAGAATGGGGAAGACGTTGACGGCGGCAATCAGCAAACCCAGAAACCTGGCCAGCGCCGTGAATTGCGCGGCGAACAGATCGCGCAGCCGAATGGGGAACGGCGCCAGGACCAGAAAATCGCGGCGGGTCGGAAACAGCATATCCCATTCGAAGAATGCGGTGAAACCGATTACTGCAAATGTGAACGCGGGATGGAACAGTTGCACTTGTCGCAGCGCCCACGCCAGATTGGCGCCATGCTGGCGGTCGAGGTAGCTGCCCACCATGGGCAGCGAGAGATAGGCCACCACAAACCCCGACGTGGCAAGCAGGCCCAGAACCTGGTGGATGTTGGTCTGGAATCCGCCGCCGGGTGAAACTTCGTCGCTTTCGAAGAAGCGGCCTTCAAAGAGCCTGAACAGCAGACGAAAAGGCGACCGGGGATTCATCCTTGCCCCTAACGCGCGATGACCGACGCGATTTCCTGCGCGCGCGCTTCCATATCCTGCTGCTCCACGAGTTGCGTAAAGATCCCTTCCAGATTCGGCAGGTGCATCAGGCCGCGCAGTCGGCCCACGGAGTCATCCGCCACGATGCGCCCGCGATAAATCACCACGATGTGCTCGCACACCTTTTCCACCAGTTCAAGGATGTGCGAGATGTAAAGGATGATTTTTCCGCGCGCGGCGAGCGTGCGCAGCAAGTGGCGGAACAGCAGCGAGTTGGCGATATCGAGTCCCGACTGGGCTTCATCGAAGATCAGCACTTCGGGGTCGTGCAGTAGGGCTGCGGCAATCAGGACGCGCTGCTTCATTCCCTTCGAGTAGGCCGAGATCGGGACCCAGCGCGCATCGCGCAGAGAAAGCAGTTCGAGTAATTCGTTCGCCTTTCGAGTGACCCGTTCTTCCGGGAGCCCTCGTAGTCCGCCGGCGAGTTGCAAATATTCGAGCCCGGTCAGATAACCGTACAGATTCGGTTCCTCGGGAACGTAGCCGAGGCGCTGCTTGAAGCCGGTGGCATCGTCGCGGATATTGCGCCCTTCGAGCAGGATGCTGCCTTCGGTTGGGTGCAGCAGGCCGGTTATCATTTTCACCGTGGTGGATTTGCCGGAACCATTTGGCCCCAGATAGCCGGCAATCTCGCCCGGGCGCACGCTGAAGGTGACGTGGTCCACGACGGTCTGTCCGCCGAACCGCTTGGTCAGATCGCGCAGTTCGAGCATGACGCGGGCCCCTTTTCGTTCAGGTCGAGCGAAATCGGTTTGCGCCCGCGGCATGCCCAGACTGCCAGCAGGGAAATGTACGGAGTAAAGAAAAGCGGCAGCAGCACAGCGTCCTGGAGCGTGTGAAAATAGGTGACTGCGTCTCGCCCCTGCCGCAGTGCATCCACCGAGATCATGCCTCCGACATAGCCCAAAAGCAACGCCAGTGTGATCGCCGGCACGCGCACCTCCGCCGTCGATAGCCACGCCGGCAGAGCCAAACGGAAGAACTCGGCGATCGCGCGCCGCCAGGCGCGGACGGCGCCCCGGAAATCCGCGTCACGCAGTTCGTCGCCGAAAACGAGGACCATTTCCTCGCCATAATCGCGCCGCAAATCCTGGGGATAAAGCCTGACCAGCCAGCGGTAAACCCGCGTGTTCATGATTTCCCCTCCGCCGGCCACAGATGCAGCGCCTTCGACTTTCGCATTACTGCCTCCATGCGCTTCATTTCGCCCATCAGCGCGGATTTACCCGGCTTGGCGAGGCTATAGTACCGGCGGCGCGGGTCGCCGTCTTCCGGTCCGCTCACTTCCTCGATCCAGCCCGAGTCGACCAGGCGCTGAATCGTGGTATACAGTGTTGCCGGGCCCATTTCGAACTGGCCGTCCGAAAGTTTGCGCGACTCGCGCATAATCGCGTATCCGTGCTTGTCCCCCGTGGCCAGCGCGAACAGCACCCAAAAAGTCGCGGGAGGCAACGGCTGATCCGTCTGCGGCATATCTATCCTAATTGTCCGTCAGGCCAGCGTCATCCCGCCGGCCTCCAGCCGCCCTCCGGGAAGGATTCTTCCTTTGATCGAAGTGCTTTTCGGGCCGTGCACCTTCACCTCGGCCGCCTCGAAGGAGGCCTGCGCCCAAACCCACCCCGCCAGAAGCAAGCCAATCGAGCCTTGACGATTGATGCTCATGGTTTGATATATCATGCTATGATATATCGAGTCAAGAGCCAATTTCCCGCTGCTGGTGCTCGGTCAGCGGGCTTTCGCCGCCATGAAGAAATTCACCAGGTTGCCGTCCGGATCCCGGAAGTAAACCGACCGCGTCCCCCACGGCTGAGTGGTAGGCTTTCTTACCCAAGTTTTGATCAGCGGCTGGAGCCGCGAATATTCCCGGTCGACATCGGCCACCTGGAATTCCAGAATCGCGCTCCGGTTGCGGCCCGCGTGCGCGGATCCCGGAATGTATTTCTCCTGTGCCTGCGCTGAAAAGATCGCGAGCACGGCGCCACCCGTGTGAAATTCTGCATAGTCGTCTCCCGTGCGCTGCGCTTTGATTCCCAGAACGCTCTCGTAGAAGTTCACGAGCCGGCCAACGCCGGCCGTGATTAAACACGTGTTCCGCAGTATCGGAGCAGGCTGGGACTGCGCGCTGCCGGCGCCCGCGACCGCCGCGAGACCGGCGAACAGGGTGAGAAGTTTCATGGCGATTCTTCTCCTCATCGCGCCAGCGCGAACACCGGGTAGATATCCACGGGAATATCTTTTGTCACCTTGAGCGCCGCGGTCAGTTCCGCCGGCATGGTATCGTACTTCGCCAGCAGCGCCTCGGCCCGCGCGCGATCGCCGGTAGCTTCAATCGTCAACAATTCCTTAGCCAGCGCCGCGATTACTGCCGGAATCCGATCGTAATGCACCGTGTACCGCCCGCCTCCATACGTCACCGCGCCTCCCTGGAGCAAATAGTTGAACTCCATCATCTCCGCGCGCCCGTGCGCCTCGCCGGTGCCGAAGCGCAGCGTCCGGAACAGGCCGGCGACATACGACGCGTAATCCTCCTCCAGCCGGTCCTTCGGCATCGCGCCGTGATTCACCAGCCATGCCAGCCCGAACATCCCCACCACGTCCGCCTTGGCTTCCTCCAGCCCCGAATAGGCCGGCCCGATGGCTTCGTTGATCGGCAGTTGCTTGCCGTTCCGCCGCGCATACACCGGTCCGAGTTCGTGCGAAATCTCGTGCATCAGAGTGCCGGCCATATAGCCCTCGCCCGAAGCCTTAGCCGCCTGTTCCGCCGGCATGAGCAGCCTCGCGATCGGCAGGATCACGTAGTTGACGCGCGCATCCATGAAATTCTTGAAGAAGATTTTCTTGCTGCCTTTTTCCGCATGAATGCGCGGATCGTTGGGCAGATTGTCGGCCACTGCCTGGTAGCCGTGCAGCAGGTCGCCGGCGCGGTCGGGCGCATCCATCACTTCCATGGGCGAAAGATGGCCCGCCTTCGACGGACGGTCGGCTGCATCGATCGGGAGCGCATCCTGGATCTGCGCGACATACCTCTGGTATACCGCTAGCTTGGCGCTTTCGGCCTCGTTACGAATCAGGATAGACGCTCCATACGATGTTTTCACCGCGAGTAAGTCATCGAGATAAACTTCATACGGCGCGAAAATCACGTCAAACTTAGGAGCTTTTAAGTCGAGCCATGCGAGATCGCTCTTATAATAGTCGTCCGAGAGCAGCGCGTCGGCCCGCAGGCGCAGAAAGTTGGCGAACGCCGGGTCCGCGCTGAGCGTGGCGGCGTCGCGCAGATCCTGAGCCATCGGCGCGAGGAATTGCCTGTACTCCTCGCGATACGGCACGGCAATCAGGCGGCCGCCCAGCCGCTTGACCACGGTGTAGGGGTTGTATAGGGCCGCTTTCTCGGCGGGATGCTGCGCCACGTATTTTTCCATGGCATCGCGCGTCAGGTCGTGCGGGTATAATTCATGCCCCGGAGGCATGGGCTGATTGCCTACGAAAGGCCGGTTCTCGTCGAGCAGGTCCCATCGGCTGCCCATGATGCCCAGCAGCCGCTTGATGGTCGGATCGGTAGTAGTTCGATAGAGTTCCAGACCGGTGAGATCGCTCTGATGCCAGAAAACCTCGTCGAGCAGGCGGCAGGCGTCGGCGAGTTTGTCCACCATCTGGTGTTCTTTGGGCGAAAGACCTGCCGGCTCCGGCATGTCGACCCTTTTCCATTTCGCCAGACGCTCGGCGGGAGTGAGTTGTGCGAACGCTGCGGCGGCGGCCAGCGCGACGGTAACCATGGAGCGTGCGATCATGCCGCCATCATACCGCGTCGGAATTTAGCCCAACCTCGTAAGATTCCCAGCGTGTCAAGTCGAGTTGCACAGCGATAGAATCGGTAACATAACGGCTATGCCTGAAGCGCCAAATCGGACCGGGCAGCCGAGTCATATCTCGGGTGTGTATCGTTCCGTCTGTCACGACGAAACGCGGACCGTTTTGGAAGGCCAGACGTTTCCCACGTGCGGGTATTGCAACACGGCGACAACCTGGGTGGTGATCAAACGGACCAAGCCGTTCGACGCGCCGGCGCCAGGCCGGAAGTAAACTTAACCGCCAACACCGGCGGCTCTACCTTGCGCCTTTTCGCCTTGCGCCTTCTGTCTCCAGGGCCTGTTTCCCGGCTTTTGGCTCCCGGCCCCTGCCTCCTCGCTCCTAACTCCCAACTCCTGGCTCCCTGTAACCTCCCGCCGTTCGCCCGGTATTAACGAGAGAGCCATGTCACATCTGCTCAGTTATCTTCGTTATGCCCTGCGGCAGTTCCGGAAGTCGCCGGGCTTTACCACCGCCGCCGTCCTCACTTTAGCCCTGGGAATCGGCGGGACCACCGCGATTTTCACCCTCATCGACGCCGTCATGCTCCGTTCTTTGCCGGTTTCGGATCCGGGCAGCCTTTACCGCATCGGAGAGGGCGACGATTGTTGCGTGGAAAGCGGTCCCCAGGATCGCTGGGGAATGTTTTCCTACGCCCTGTATGAACGGCTAAAAGCCGCCACGCCCGAGTTCGAGGAACTGGCAGCGTTTCAGGCTGCCGGCGGATGGCGCGTCAGCGCGCTGCGAGAAGGTGTCGAAACCGCCGCCAGGCCGCTTCACGCGGAATACGTCACAGGCAACTATTTCTCCACGCTGGGCGTCAGGCCGTTCGGCGGACGCCTTTTTTCTCCCGGCGACGACACCGATTCCGCGGCTCCGGCCGCGGTGCTGAGCTATCACTCCTGGCAAACCACTTATGGGGCTGACCGGTCGGTATTGGGAGCCACTTTCATGGTGGAAGGGCACCCGTTCCCGGTGATCGGCATCGCGCCGCCCGGATTTTTCGGCGAAACCCTGCGCGGCGACCCTCCCGACATGTGGATTCCGGTACATCAGGAGGCGGTGTTGAGCGGAGAAACTTCCCTCATTCGCCAGTCGCCTCCCGCCTGGCTGAGAATTATCGGCAGGCTCCGCCCGGGCGCCTCGGTCGCCGGTCTCGGACCACGCCTCACAGGAATCCTGCGACTGTGGCTCCAGCACGATTCCGGCTATCCCTCCAACTGGATGCCCGACGTCATCCGCATGCTGCCCAAGCAGGTAATCGACGTCGTTCCCGCGGGCTCCGGCGTAGCCGAAATGAAAGAAGAGTATGGCACCAGCCTCCACATTCTGCTGGCGGTCTGCGGCATGGTGCTGCTCATCGGATGCGCCAACGTCGCCAACCTTCTGCTGGCGCGTTCGGTGACCCGCCGAACGCAAATCGCGGTGCGCGTGGCCATGGGCGCCACGCGGCGACAGATCGTCATGCAGTCCCTCACCGAAAGCATCCTGCTGGCTGTCGGCGGATGTCTTGCGGGCCTGGTGCTCGCCGGCGCGGCCGCGCGGCTCTTGCTCGCTCTGGCCTTCCAGAGCACGAGCTTTCTTCCCGTCAGCACCGTGCCATCGCTGCCCGTGCTCGCGTGCGCGTTCGCGCTGGCGCTGCTCACGGGCATCGTCTTCGGCGCCGCTCCGGCGTGGTTTGCCACGCGCACTCACCCGGCGGAGGTCCTCCGCGGCGCGGGCCGCGGCGTCAGCGCGCATTCTTCGTTCACCAGCAAGGCGCTGCTGGCGGTGCAGGCGTGCTTATCGGTGGTCCTCGTGGCGGGCGCCACCATGCTGGCGCGCAGCCTCGACAAGCTGCAGAACCAGGATTTCGGATTTCAGGTGCAGGGCCGCGTGGCCGTACAGCTCAATGGCCCGCCATCCACCTATACGCTGCCTAAACTCGAAGCGCTCTATCGCCAGATCGAAACCCGCTTGAGCAACTTACCCGGCGTAGGCGGCTCGGGCATGGCGCTCTACAATCCGCTCACCAATAACTGGGGCGAACTGATCTATGTGGCCGGCCACCCGCTTCCCAAAATGGATGGCGACTACGGGGCGTCGTGGGACCGCGTCAGCGCGCATTATCTCCATACCCTTTCCATGCCGATCCTGCGGGGCCGCGATTTCACCGATGCCGACAACGAAGATACCGCCCCGGTGGCGATCGTCAATCAGGCATTCGTGAAACGATTTTTCCGCGCCGGCGAGGACCCCATCGACCAGCACTTCGGCCTCGACCGGCCCGAAGATGCCAGCACCTTCCGCATCGTCGGCGTGGTGCGCGATGCCAAGTTCGCGGGTTTCGCTTTAAGCCGGCCGGCCCGCCCCATGTTCTATGTGCCTCTCGCCCAGAACGCTCACTACGCAGAGGGCGACATCATGAAGCGCGTGGAACTGAGTTCGCACTTCATCAACGGAATCATGCTCACCACCGATACACCGGCCGGCACGCTCGAACCCGTGCTGACCAGATTGCTGGCCGATCTCGACCCAAACCTCACCATCCTCGGCATCCACACCATGCGGGAGCAGGTCGCCATGCAGTTCAATCAACAGCGGGCCGTGGCCAGCCTCGCCGGGTTGTTTGGCATTGTGGCGTTGATGCTGGCCGCGGTAGGCCTGTACGGCGTCACGGCTTACGGCGTGGCGCAGCGGAAAAACGAGATCGGCATCCGCATGGCCTTGGGAGCCGATCGCACCAAAGTAATCGGCCTGGTCCTGCGCGGAACTTCCCTGCGCGTCGCGACCGGCCTGCTCCTTGGAGTGCCGCTGGCGGTTGGGGCGGGCCGGCTGATCTCGTCGCAATTGTACGGCGTCGTCAGTTGGGATCCGGCGGCGCTGGCGCTCGCCGCCGGCGCGCTGGCGTTGTGCGCGTTTTTGGCCGCTATCATTCCGGCCCGGCGCGCGGCGTCCATCTCTCCCGTCGACGCTCTGAAAGTGGAGTAACTGACCCGTGACCGCAAGGGAGCGGTAAGCGGCTCCGCGCAGCCTCGCCTGCCAGAACGAAGCCCGCGGAAAGCCATCCAACTCCGAAAAATACCGCCCCTTGCGGTCGCGGTTCAGCTACTCCTGGCGCGGCACGCGATTCGGATCCACCAGCGACGCCCGACTGGCTCGTCTTGCGCAGGTCGGCAAAATCCGGATAGGAAGCTTTCGCCGCGCAATCGGGATTGCACCACGATCAAACCCGAAGCGTCCGGCACCGGCATCGGACGCAGCAGCATTCCGTCGGCCAGACTGAAGGCTGCGGAATTCGCCCCGATTCCCAGCGCCTGCGATAGCGCCGCGATGGCTGTAAAGCCCGGGGTTTTCCTCAGAGTGCGGAACGCATATCCGAAATCTTGCCGCATAGAGGGGGACGTGCACGAGGTTAACCATCGCCCTCCTCGCGGCATCCGCTTGAAAGAAAAGACTTGCCAAATTCGCCCGGATACGGCCCGGTGTTCGGTAATGGGACGGCAGCCCGCACCAACGGGACACCCCGCCGTTGGCCGTCCCATATTCCGCGCCTCTCAGAAATCGCAAGAATCGACTCTTCGGCGGATAGGCGCGATTCGGTGAAGCAATCTTTTGGCGATTCGAGGAGTGAACCCGATCACGCCACCGCGTACCATGCACGGCGGTGCGGCCTGCTCACGGCGGCGACTCCCCAGGCGAGGGCGCTTGAGCTTCCCCCAGCAATGCGCTAACCGTAGAAGATTAGGAGGAACCATGCAGTTCCACAAAACCGCCGGATGGATCGCAGCAGCCCTCATGACTCTCTCAGTCCACGCCCAAACCACCGTGCAGCAGAAAACCGCCGATGGCATGCTCGAAGGCGTCGTCAGCCCCGATGGCAAAGTACGCACATTCAAAGGCGTCCCATTCGCCGCCCCGCCCGTGGGCGATCTGCGCTGGAAAGCGCCGCAGCCCGTCACGCCCTGGACGGGCGTCCGCAATGCCGTCGATTTCGGCGCCCGTTGCATGCAGGGCAACATCTATTCCGACATGATCTTCCACGATGCCGGGCCGAGCGAGGATTGTCTCTACCTCAATCTCTGGATGCCCGCCAATCCTCCTTCGAACAAGCTTCCCGTGATGGTGTGGATCTATGGCGGCGGGTATCAGGCCGGCGCCACATCCGAAGGCCGGCAGGATGGCGGTAATCTCGCCAAGCACGGCGTCATCGTCGTCAGCATGAACTACCGGCTCGGCATCTTCGGCTTCTTCTCCCATCCCGATCTCGCCAAAGAATCGGGCCACGATTCCGCCGGCAATTATGGCCTGCTCGATCAACTCGCCGCGCTTCAGTGGGTGAAGAAGAGTATCGCCACTTTCGGCGGTGACCCCGATAACGTCACCATCTTCGGCGAATCGGCCGGATCGTTCTCCGTCAGCGCGCTCGTCGCCTCGCCTCTCGCCAAAGGCCTTTTCCAGCGCGCGATCGGCGAAAGCGGCGCCTATCTTTCCAACGGCACGCTGCCCATGAAACCGCTCGCCGAGAGCGAAAAAGCCGATCTGAGTTTCGCCAAATCCGCCTTAGGCAGCGACTCTCTCGCCGAACTGCGCGCCAAACCGGCCAGCGAAATTCTCGATGCCGCGCTCAAAGACAAGAGTCTGTTCTTTTCGCCTAATGTGGATGGCTATTTCCTTCCCCAAGACGTCATCTCGATTTTTGCGGCGGGGAAGCAGTCCATCGTCCCCACCCTCGGCGGTTGGAATCGCGACGAACAGAGTTACCACTCTATCCTGCATGACGACCCGCCGACAGCGGAAAACTTTCGCAAGCATCTAAACGAGCTTTACGGCGCCAATGCCGCCCGGGTCGCCAAACTCTACTCCGGGGCGAACGAAACCGAGATTAAACGCGCCGCGCAGGATCTCGCCGGCGACCGGTTCATCGCCTTCGGCACCTGGAAATGGCTCGAGATGACCGCCAAAACCGCGAAGGTCCCCGTCTACCGCTACGAGTTTGACCAGGCTCTCCCGTTCCCTGAACCGAGCACACCCCACGCCTCCGAGATCGAATACGTCTTCCAGATGCTCTCTACCCGCGACCTCCCCTGGCGCCCGGAAGATCACAAGGTATCGGACACGATGGCCGCGTACTGGACGAATTTCGCCAAGTCCGGCAATCCGAATGGCGAGGGCCTGCCGCAGTGGCCCCGATACAATGCGAAGGCCAATTACTCCGTGATGCACATCAGCGCCGATCCGCGGGTGGCGCCCGACAACCATCGCGCCCGTTATCTGCTTCTCGATAGCTTACACTGAGGCATGCCGGAACTACCCGACGTCACGGTTTACGTCGAGGCCATCGCCGAACGCGTCATCGGGCATAAACTGCTGCGCGCGGTCATTCGAGGGCCGTTCCTGCTACGCTCCGTGGCTCCGCCGGTGGGCGCGGTGGAGGGCCGGACCGTCCGCGAAGTGCGCCGCCTCGGAAAGCGCATCGCCATCGGATTCGAGGGTAACCTCTGGCTGGTTCTCCATCTCATGATCGCGGGACGGCTGCACTGGCGCGATGCCGCGCCGAAGCCTGCCGCGCGCGGCGGTCCGCTGGCGGTGTTCGAATTCGATAACGGCGCGCTCACGCTCACCGAAGCCGGCACGCAGCATCGCGCCGCGCTCAACCTTGTCGATGGCGACGCCGGATTGTTCGCGCTCGACGCGGGAGGCATCGACGTGCTGCACGCAACGCTCGCGGAGTTCGCCACCATGCTGCAGTCCGCTAATCACACCCTGAAACGCGCGCTCACCGATCCGCGCCTGTTCAGCGGCATCGGCAATGCGTACTCCGACGAGATCCTGCATCGCGCCATGGTCTCGCCCGTCGCGCTCACGCAGAAATTGCCGCCCGATTCTATCGGGCGCCTGTACGGCGCGGCTCGCGAGACGCTGCTCGAATGGACCGGCCGCCTGCGAGAAGACGCGCGCGGGCGATTTCCCGAAAAGGTCACCGCGTTCCGCGCGGGCATGGCTGTCCATGGCCGCTATGGCAAGCCTTGCCCGCGGTGTGGCGCGAGCATCCAGCGCATCCGCTATGCGGCCAATGAAACCAATTACTGTCCCGCATGCCAGACCGGCGGCAAACTCCTCGCCGACCGCGCCCTCTCGCGGCTGCTGCGCGAAGATTGGCCGCGCACACTCGAGGAACTGGAAGCCCTGAAGCGGCGCTGATCGTTTGAAATAAAGTGAATTTCTCGAACCGGACTGCCGATATGGCTATCGATGGGCGTTTGTGCGAAAACCCTTGCCAGTTCGCCCGCGCGTGGCAGGAAACCGGCCGTGTGGCTGGCGATATTGTTATCGTGCGGCGTTACCGGTCATGCCGCCAAGGATAGTCTGCACACCCTAACCAAGGTGTCGCAGATCCGCGCGCTCTCCACCGCCGAAGCCGCGCGCAAACTCCCCATTCAGCTGACGGGCGTGATCACTTATGCCGCGCCGGAGTACACCGTCACATTCTTCCAGGACGATACCGGCGGCATCTACATCTTCCAGGTGGGAACCAGGGTGGCTTCCGGAGATCTGGTCCAGGTGCAAGGCAACACCACTCCCGGCGAATACGCGCCCTCCATCGAGCATGCCGCGGTAAAGGTCATCGGCAAGGCTCCGCTGCCCGCCGCCTCGCGGCAATCCATGGATCACCTGCTGAGCGGCGTGGAAGACAGCCAGTGGGTGGCCATTCAGGGCACCGTGCATTCGGCAAAACTGGAAGACCGGTTACCGCCCGATATGCAACCGGGAGATCCGCAGCTGGTATTGCAAATCGCCACCGAAGGCCACCAGTTCAAAGCCCGAATCCGGAAATTTCAGGCGGGGCACGACTATCAGGACCTGGTCGGCGCCAAGGTAACGGTGCGCGGCGCCTGCGGCACGCTATTCAACGCCCGCCGGCAACTGATTGGCATCCAGCTCTTCCTGCCCGGTCTCGATCAGTTGACGATAGACGTTCCGGCGCCGGGCGATCCCTACGGAACGCCGGTGGCGCCCATCAGCAGCGTCCTGCAATTCGATCTGGAGAGCGCATCTGGCCACCGGATGCATGTGCGCGGCGTGGTGACACTCCACCGTCCGGGAGCGAGCCTTGTGATGCAGGATAAGACCGGCGGCGTCATGGTTGAGACCGACGAGAAAACCGGGATCTCGGAGGGGGACCTGGTGGACGCGATCGGCTTCCCCGCCCCGGGCCGGTACGTGCCGGTTCTGGAGAACGGCGAATACCGGCGGATTGGGAAGAGCACACCCGTGACGCCGGTGGATATCGATAAGGTCGCCGATACCGGGCTTCACGATGCCGAGCTCGTGACCACGAGCGGCCTTTTAATCGACCAGTCCCAACATCCGGACGGGCGCATGCTGACCATGCAACGCGGCAATCTGATTTATTCCGTGCCCGTCCCGCGCGACGCCGACGCCGGCATCGGCGTGTTGCGGAACGGCAGCAAACTGTCGCTTACCGGTGTCTGGTCTGTGGAAAGCGACGACAATGGAAGACCAACCGCCTACCGCCTGCTGCTGCGCTCGGCGGCCGACGTGCGCGTGGTGCAAAGTGCCGCCTGGCTGACCCGGGAACGCGTGCTCGTGCTGCTCACGCTGGTGGCGGGAGTGCTGCTGCTGATCCTGGTTTGGGCCGAGGTTTTGCGGCGCAGGGTGGACGAAAAAACGGAAGCGCTGCGCGGCGCGCTGGAATCCACCGCCGATGGAATCCTGGTGGTCGATTCCGAAGGCCGGACGGTAACGTCGAATGCCAAATTCCGGGATATCTGGCATATGCCCGACGCGGTGCTGCGCGGTTCGGACCGCGAACGGTTGTTGTTCGCGGCCAACCAAATGAAGGGCGGTGAGGCTTTCCTCCGCAGGGTGCGGGACCTCTACAAGAACCACGAAGCCAAGAGCGACGATGTCCTGGAATTCAAGGATGGCCGGGTTTTCGAGCGTCATTCGGAGCCGCTGATCGTCAAGGGCAAGGGCGTTGGCCGGGTGTGGGGAATGCGCGATGTCACTCAGAACTTCCGCGCGCAGGAAGAACTCGCGCGCGCCAAGCAAGCGGCGGAAACCTCCAGCCAGGCGAAGAGCGAATTCCTGGCCAACATGAGCCATGAGATCCGCACGCCGATGAACGGCGTGATCGGCATGACCGATTTGCTCCTCGACACCCCGCTCAACGCCGAGCAGCGGGATTATGCGGATACAGTGCGGCGCTCCGCGGAGGCGTTGCTCACGGTCATCAACGATATTCTGGACTTCTCCAAAATCGAAGCCGGCCGGCTGACCATCGAAAACCAGCCGCTCGACCTTTGCCTCGTCATGGAAGAAGTGAACGAAATGCTGGCGCCCAAGGCGGAAGACAAGAAACTGGATATCATCCTGGAATACCCACCTCTACTGCCCCGCTATTTCGTAGGCGATTCCGGCAGAATCCGCCAGGTGCTGACCAATTTGATTGGCAATGCGATCAAATTCACTTCCACTGGCCAGGTGATTGTGAGCGTGGAGTGCGAGCGGCAGGATTCCCAAAAGGCCGGAATCAAGGTATCGGTTACGGACACCGGCCCTGGCATTGCCACCGACAAGATGGCGGCGCTGTTTCAGAAGTTCAGCCAGGTGGATGCTTCGACCACCCGCCAGTATGGGGGAACCGGGCTGGGTCTGGCCATCTCCAAGCAGCTCGTGGAACTGATGGGCGGATCGATCGGAGTCGAAAGCCGGCTCACCGAAGGTTCCACTTTCTGGTTCCGGCTGCCGCTGGTGCTTGAGGAGCATCCGCAATTGACTCCGGCGCCGGCCGCCAACCTGCAGGACCTGCGCGTGCTGATCGTGGACGATAACGAAGTGAACCGGCGCGTCCTGCACCAGCAGGTCACCAGTTGGGGAATGCGCAACGGATCGTTCGCTTCCGGCGAGCACGTCGTGGAAGGTATGCGGCAAGCCAAGGTGACGGGCGACCCGTATCACTTTGTGCTGCTCGATTACCAGATGCCCGGCATGGATGGGGCCGCGGTGGCGGACGCGATTAAAAACGACCCGCTGCTGCGCGATACGGTCGTTATCCTGCTGACGTCGGTGGGGCATTGGAGCGAAATTCGGCCGATGGAGGGCAAGCGCATCGATGCGTCGCTGGTGAAACCTGTGCGGCAATCGCAATTGTTGGACACCATGGCCAAAGCGTGGTCGCGCCATCAGGGCACTTCATACGCCGATCGCCTGGTGCCGAATCGGAAGACCCTCCTCCCCGGTGGCGAGCAATTTGGCGGACGCGGGCTGCATGTTTTGCTGGTGGAAGACAATGCCGTCAACCAGAAAGTTGCGAGTGTGATGCTGGAGAAACTCGGTCTGAAGGTGGATGTCGCCGTGAACGGGATCGAGGCGGTCCAAAAGGCTGAGAATACAGCGTACAGCATCATTTTCATGGATTGTCAGATGCCGCAGATGGATGGCTACACCGCGGCCCAGGAGATCCGCTCCCGCGCGCGCGGCGGCTGGCGCGTGCCGATCGTCGCGATGACTGCGGAGGCCATGGCCGGGGCCCGCGAACACTGCCTGGCTGCGGGAATGGACGACTACATCGCCAAGCCGGTGCAGCGCGCCGAACTGGTTGAGAAACTGGCGCGCTGGACCGCGGCCCGCACATCGCCAACCGGGAAGCGGTAAGCGATTCCCGGCTGCGCAAAAGCGTCTGCCCCACCCAAACACCGGCCTGTCTGTTAGCATTACAACGATGAGTGGAGAAATACCGACGCGGCGCGATGCGCTCAAAGGATTGGCTGCGGCATCGCTGTGCGCGCCTGCTCTCGACGCACGGGCTGGTTCGTCCGTCTGTTTCCTGAGCGCGCTTGAAATGGCGCGCCTGGTCCGCTCCAAAAAGATATCGGTTCGGGAACTGTTGGACGAGCACCTGAAGCAGATCGCGCGCGTCAATCCGCAAGTGAATGCCATTGTCACGCTGGTGGCGGATCAGGCCGCGGAAGCAGCCGCCAAGGCTGACGAAATGGTGGCGCGCCAGGAGACCTTGGGTGCGCTGCACGGCCTTCCGGTAGCGCACAAAGATCTGTTCGAAACGCGCGGCATCCGCACCACCTTCGGCTCCCCTCTCTTCCAGGACTACATACCCGCCGAAGACGACATCGTGGTGAAACGGATGAGCCAGGCGGGAGCCATCACCATCGGGAAAACCAATACGCCGGAGTTTGGCGCGGGATCGCAGACTTTTAATAAAGTCTTCGGCGCCACGCACAATCCGTACGACCTGGCTAAGACTTGCGGGGGGTCCTCGGGTGGCGCGGCGGTGGCGCTGGCTTGCGGTCTGGCTCCCGTGGCAAGCGGTTCCGATATGGGAGGT
The DNA here is from genome assembly GCA_035509055.1 of Bryobacteraceae bacterium. Taxonomy (GTDB): domain Bacteria; phylum Acidobacteriota; class Terriglobia; order Bryobacterales; family Bryobacteraceae; genus PALSA-129. The sequence continues at coordinate 152,523 of DATJMA010000140.1, forward strand.
TCGCTGCGCAATCCGGCGGCATTTTGCAACGTGGCCGGTTTCCGGCCATCGATCGGCCGCGTGCCCGATCCGCTTTCTCCGTACGGATGGGCCACGCTTTCCACTTCCGGCTGCCTGGGGCGATCGGTGGCCGACCTCGCGCTGGCGTTCAGCACCATCGCGGGACCCGATTCGCGGGCGCCGCTCGCCATTCAGGAGCCCGGCAGCGTCTTCGCCCGTCCACTCGACCGCAGCTTTAAAGGCGTTCGCGCGGCCTGGTTCAAGAACCTCGGCGGAGTCCCGTTCGACCCGCGCGTTCGCGCGGTGGTGGATGGCCAGCGCACTGCATTCGAATCGCTGGGATGCATTGTGGAACAGGCGGAGCCGGATTTCGGTCCCGCGGAAATCTCTTTCCGCATCCTCCGTGCCTGGGGCGCCGCCGCCGCCTTCGGCCAGCCACTGCGTGAACATCCCGACGCGTTCAAGGATACCTTGAAGGCGGAAATTGAAGCCGGACTGCATCTGACCGGCGCCGATCTGGCTCGCGCCGAAGCGGCTCACACGCAAGTCTGGCGGCAGTTTCAGGCATTCCTGGAACGCTACGAATATTTCATTCTGCCCACCACGCAGGTGCCGCCATTCGACATCAACACTCCCTATCCGACTGAGATTGCCGGCGTGAAGCTCGAAAACTACATCGACTGGATGAAATCCTGCTGGTATATCTCGGCCACCGGCAATCCCGCGGCATCAGTGCCGGCAGGATTTACGCCCGAGGGTTTGCCCGTGGGAATCCAGATTGTGGGCCGCGACAAAAAAGATTTCTCCGTCCTGCAATTGGCCCATGCATTCGAACAGGCAACGGGATTCGGCGGGCGGCGGCCAGCGATCGCTGCTTAATTCACGAGTGGGCGGCGACCGTGTGCCAGCCGGCGCCCGATTCCAGCCTTTCCACCAGGTGCGGGATTTCTTCCTCGAAACACGGATCGGGCACCGCTAAATCGAGCTTGACGCGCGATCCGTGCTCCGGCCCGTCCTTTGCCAGGACAATCACGCGCGTGCCGAGCCGCAGCGCTTCCTGCGTATTGTGCGTCACGAACAGAATCGTGGTGCCGGTCGCCTTCCAGAGCTCGCGAATCAGTTGCTGCATGCCGCGGCGCGTGCCGGGATCGAGAGCGCTGAATGCTTCGTCCATGAGCAGAGTGCGCGGTCTGGTCATGAGTGCCTGGGCGATGGCCACGCGCTGCTGCATGCCGCCGGATAACTGGTCGGGGTATTTCCGCGAGTCCGACTCGCGCAGGCCAATGCGCTCCAGATAATCGAATGCCTCGCGCCGCAGTTCGCGGCGGCGGCGGTAAAAGCGCGGCGTCACGCGCCCCAGCAGGCTGAATTCGCTGACCTCCGGACCGAAGGTGATGTTGTCGAGCACGGTCTTGTCGGGAAAGAGCGAGTATTTCTGCGGAACATAGCCGCGCGTCCGGTCGGGCTGGTGATGCTCCACGCCGTCGATCAGAATGCGGCCGACGCACGGCTTCTCCGAGCCCAGAACCAACCGCAAAAGCGTCGATTTGCCGCAGCCCGTCTGCCCCAGCAGGCACACGAATTCGCCTTCTTCGATTTGCAAGCTGACGCGATCGAGCACGGTTTTCGCCGGACGGCCGTAAGACACCGAAATGTTGTCGATCTCAATCAGCGCCATGGCGCGTCAGGACTCCTGAAACCACGGATGCAGCTTGCGATTCAGCACGCGCATCCCCAGATCCACCAGGAAGAGCAGCAGCGCCACCCAGAGGACGTAGGGGATGATGACGTCCATGCCCATGTGCCGCCGAAGCAGCGCGATGCGATACGCCAGCCCGTCGGTAGAGGCGATCATTTCGCCGGCAAACAGGAACAGCATCACCGATTTCAGGTTCAGGCGGATGCTGTTGAGCACGCGCGGCATAATCTGCTTCAGCACCACGCGGTACGCCGCGTCGAAATCGCCGGCGCCGAGCGTGAACGCCTTCACCAGCTGCTCGTTGGGCACGCCGCGGGTCAGATTGAATGTGTCGAGAATGATGGTTGGCGTCACGCCCACCACGATCAGCATCACTTTCGCCAGCTCGTCGATGCCGAAAGCGATGAAGAGAATGGGCAGCAGCGAAAGCGCCACGATCTTGTCGAAGAACAATACGAAGCGCAGGAAAAACGCCCCTACGTACGGGAACAGTCCCATGTGCAGGCCGACCAGCACCGCGGGAATGAGCAGCAGCATGCTGTAAATGAACCGCCGCGAGGTGGCCTTAGTGTCTTTCCACAGCATGCTGCTCTCGAACCGTTGGAGCAGGCTGCCGCCTTCGGCCGGCTGGTCGTCGTCTTCCGCCGGCTTGAGCGCGGCATCGTACATTCCTCGCGCCATCTGCGCGATGCTCGGGGTGACGCGCTCTTCGGGATTGTCTCGATGGCGCTGGCGCGCGACATAGAGGTACAGCACAATGCCCGTTACGAATAAGGTCCACGAGAGCAGCATCGCCGTGGTGCGCCGCGGTTTGGCATAGATCAGTAATGAACCGGCCGACATCCTAGAGTTTCCCCTCCGCGGCCATTTTCATGTACGCGAGGTCGAAAACCAGGCGCACGCGATCGGTTTTGCCCTGCACGGAAGAATCGGGGTAGCGGATGGCGACATCGTCTACCGATTTCGTCTCCGCGCCCAGCAACCCGTGTTCGAAACAGAACTGGCGCACCAGGTCCATCTTCTTTTTGAGATCGGTTGAGGCGCCGAATTCCACCGCCGATTGCGGCGTGTAGAACATCTTCGTGGTGCTGAGCTGCTCTTTATACGACGCGAGCGAATCCTCCGAGCCTTCGGCGATAGCGGCGAGGACCTTATCGGTCGTGGGCGATTTCGCCGACATCATGCCCAGGATTTCGTACCATGCGCCGGCCAGCGCCTTGGCGAATTTCTGGCCGTCGGGCTTGGCGAGCACGTCGGTGCGCACCACCGTGAGATCCAGAATCTCGCCGGGAATCTGCGAAGAATTGAACAGCGAGGAAATGCCCTTCTGCTTGACGATCTGCGATACCATCGGCTTCCAGGTGACGGTGGCCGACGCGCTGGAATCGCTGAGAAATGCAGTGGCAATATCGGAATCGGAAGTGTTGATCAGCCGGACTCTTTTGATCTGATCCCGCATGCCGTTGAGGGTCATGGCGCGGTCGAACAGGTACTCGGAAACCGTCTTTTCCACCAGCAGCAGTTTCTTGCCGGCGAGATCTCTCATCTGGAGCCCGTTGCGCACCAACAGCGCGTCGTTGCCATTGGAGTAGTCGCCGATCAGGATGCTGGTGGTGGGCACGCCCGAAGCCGCCGGCATGTCGAGCGCCTCCATGTTGGTCATGGTGCAGGCGTCGATGTTCTTGGCGACGAAGGCGTCGAGCGACGGCGCATAATCGAAGCGCTGGACCTTGATCGCGATGCCGTACTTATCGGCCCATCTCTTGAGGATGCCGGACTTATTCAGGTAGTAATAAGGAGTCCAGCCGGCGTAGACCGACCAGCCGACGGTAAAGCTCGGTTTTTGGGCGAATGTCGCTGGGGCCGAAGCGGCGAGAAGGAAAAGTACGGACAGGTTACGCGTCATCGTCGTCACTAAGTGCGAACGCTCGTGGCGACGGGGCCGAGAGCAGGCTTTCCAGGGAGTTTATCATAGCGGTACGCCGTGGGAGCCTCGATTCTTTCTATGGGCAGGATTCAAGATACTTGCGCCAGCCGCCAAATTCCGTGATTTCACGCGCATTAGCAATGGCGTAGGGCTCGCACAGAAAACATTTCACACTCTCGCCGTTTGCGAGCACGGCGTTCCCGATGGTTAACGGCGGCGGCACGGCAGCCACGAAACTGCCGAAGCGATCTTCGGGGACGGCCCAGATTTCGACCTCAATCCCCGGCCCGGCGAAACCCGGCTGACGGACCAATCCCGGCTTGCGAATGGCGCCCTCGAGCGCGTAGAAGCGGTAATCCGGAGCCGTGCGGCAGGTTTTCATCCGGCGGGCGCCGCGCTCGGTGAGTTGTCCGTTGAGCGGCTGGCCGCTGAGGTGCGCGCCCAGCACAGCGATCGCGATACATCCGGGTGCGCCCTCGCCGGCCGGTTCGCGGAGATAGCGTTTGGCGATCGACAACAATCCCTCGTCGGTGAATGCCGGACCGATAAGCGAAATCCCGAACGGCAGGCCGTTGGGGCGGAAACCAGCGGGTATGGCGATGGCGGCCAGGTCGAGCAGGTTCACAAAATTGGTGTAGTAGCCGAGATTGGTGTTGAGCCGCACCGGATCGGCCGCGATGGCCGCGTGGGTGTAGATGGTTCCGGTAGTCGGCAGCACGAGAACGTCCATGCGTTTCCATTCGGCCTCCGCCGCGCGGCGCAATTCGCGCAGCCGGTACTCGGCCTTGAAGGCGTCGACCGCGCCGAAGCGCCGCGCGCCGGCGATGATTTCGCGCACCACCGGATCCATTTCCGCATAGTGCTGTTCCAGGAACGGGCCGATGGCCGCCAGTCGCTCGGCCACCCACGGGCCGGAATACAGCAACTCGGCCGCGGCGCGGAAGAGCGCGTAATCGATTTCAACCTTCGCGCCGCCCAAGGATTCCAGTTCGGCAACTGCCTTGGTGTAAAGGGCCGCGGCGTCGTCGTCTCCGAAGAATTCGAGCTGCGCGGCGGCCGGAACGCCGAAGCGAAAGTCGCCGCAGGCCCACGGCGCCGCACCCTGGCCCGGCCCGTGGACCCGCGAGTACGGGTCGGTGGGATCGAACGCGCGAGCAATCTCGAAGACTTTGCCCGCTTCCGCGCATGTGCGCGCCAGGATGGTCACGCAGTCGACGGAGCGGCAGGCGGGAACCACACCGGAGGTGCTGAGGAGGCCGCGCGTGGGCTTCATTCCGGCCAGATTGTTGAACGCCGCGGGAACGCGTCCCGAGCCGGCGGTGTCGGTGCCGAGCGCGAAATCCACTTGCCCCGATGCCACCGCAACGGCCGACCCGGAACTCGATCCGCCCGAGATGTAGCGCTCGTCGAAAACGCAGGAACACGCGCCATACGGCGAGCGCGTGCCGACCAGGCCCGTCGCGAATTGGTCCATGTTGGTCTTACCCACCGGGACGGCGCCGGCATCGAGGAGCCGCTGCACCACCGGGGCCGAGTGCGTGGGGGTGTACGCAAAAGCCGGGCAGCCGGCAGTGGTCGGCACGCCAGCCAGATCGATGTTGTCTTTGATGGCGAATGTCAGCCCGGAAAGCGGCAGACCTGGCTTGGACGGGAAGCGATCCGCCTCGGCCTTCGAGATCCATACTGGGCCTGAGCTCATGCCCGCATCTCCTGCCGCAGCGTGATCAGGTGCTGCCCAGCGGAGACCAGCGCGCCCTTGGCGCAATTCAGTTTTTCGATGGTCCCCGCGGCGGGCGCGGACACGGCGATTTCCATCTTCATCGCCTCCAGCACGATCAACTTCTGGCCCGCCTCGACTCGCTCGCCCGGCTCGACGGCGATATTCCACACGCTGGCGGTCACCGGCGCGCGCACCGGACGGCAGCCCTCCGGAACGCTTTCCGGCGGGGCGGGCGCATCGGCGCGATCCTGAGGCTGAACGAATTGATCGGCTCCGGCGGCGGCCCATCGTTCGCGCTCCTGCTCGAATGCCTCCTGCTGGTTCCGCTTGAACGCCGCGGCTTGCGGCTCGATGGAGCGCAGGAACGCGTGGTAATCCTTGAGACGGAATTCCTGCTCCTCCATGGCGAGCGTATACTTGCCGTGCGGGAATCCGTCGCGGATTTCCAGCAACTCATCGGCGGAGACCGGCGTGAAGCGGATGCGGTCGAAGAAGCGCAACAGCCACGGATCGCCCTGTCCGTAGGTGTTCCACATCTGCACGGTGCGCCCCACGAACTGATAGCCGCCCGGGCCCTCCATGCCGTAGACGCATAAATACGCGCCGCCAATGCCGACCGCGTTTTCGGGCGTCCAGGTGCGCGCGGGATTGTACTTCGTGGTTACCAGGCGATGCCGTGGGTCGGTGGGGGTGGCGACCGGCGCGCCGAGGTACACGTCGCCCAGTCCGAGCACGAGGTAACTGGCATCGAAAACGATCCGGCGCACCTCCTCGATGGAAGCAAGCCCGTTGATGCGGCGGATGAACTCGATATTGCTGGGGCACCACGGCGCGTCGGGCCGCACCGATTGCGTGTACTTGCGGATGGCGAGTTGCGTGGCGGGATCGTCCCAGGAAAGCGGCAGATGGACCACGCGCGAGGGAACCACGATATCGTCGAGATCGGGAATGCGGCGCTCGCAGTCAGCCAGCGCTTCGAGCAAAGCTTCGCGGCGCAGGCGCTTGCCATCGAAGTGGATGTGGAGGGAACGGACGCCGGGGGTGATATCGAGAACGCCGGCCAGTTTCGCGGCGCGGAACTGCGCTTCCAGCGCGTGGACGCGAAAGCGCAAGTTGAGATCGAGGATGTTGGAACCGTATTCGACGAGAAGATATTTGTCGCCATCGGCGCGGTAGCGCGCGGATGGCGCGGAACACGCCTGTGTGGGCTCCTCGCGTTCGGTTTCGGGCAATGCCGGCCACTTGCCGGAGAGCGATTCGATGGCGCCATCGAGCTGCTGTTCGAGCGCGCGCGCGCCGTCGAGCGAGATGGCGCGGAAGCGCACCAGGTCGCCCGGCCGCAGTTGGCCGATTTTCCAAAGCTCGGCATCCACGATGGTGGCCGGGCAGACAAAGCCGCCGAGGCTCGGACCATCCGGCCCGAGGATCACGGGCATGTCGCCGGTGAAATCGACGGTGCCGATGGCGTAGGCGTTGTCGTGAATGTTCGAGGGATGCAGGCCGGCTTCGCCGCCGTCTTTGCGCGCCCATTTCGGCTTCGGCCCGATCAGCCTCACGCCGGTGCGGTCGGAATTGTAGTGGACTTTCCACCAGGTGGCGAAGAACATATCGATATCGCCATCGGTGAAGAAATCGGGCGCGCCATGCGGGCCATAGAGGACGCCGATTTCCCATCTATTGGAATACTCCGGCGGCGCAACAGTGGCTCCCGCCACGCCGCTTCCCTGCCCCACGTGGAGGACGTCTCCCGCCGCGAGGACGCGGCCGGCGTGCCCTCCGAATTTTCCAAGAATGAACGTGGCGCGGCTGCCGAGATACTCCGGCACCTCGAAGCCGCCGGCGATGGCGAGATACGCGCGGCTGCCGGCCGCCTGCGCGTGCGACATTTCGAGGACCTCGCCGGCTTTCACCGCGATCGCCTGCCACATCGGCAGGTTGGCCCCGAAATCCGCACCGGTAAGGGCGATCACGGTATCGCTGGCGAAACGCAGCGTGGGACCGGTGACCGCGATTTCGAGCCCCGCGGCCGATTCCGGATTGCCGACCAGGCGATTGGCCGCGCGCAGCGCGAGCGCATCCATCGGCCCCGATGGCGGTACGCCCACGTGCCAGTAGCCCATGCGGCCGGGATAGTCCTGAACGGTAGTCTGCGTGCCAGGCTCGATCACTTCCACGGCGCGGCGGCGATAGGGAAAATCGCGCAGGTAAGCGGTCAAGATGCCGCCGGCGGCGAAGACGGGATCGGCACAAACCTGCCGCAAATATTCGAGGTTGGTCTCGATTCCCGCGATCCGGCATTCGGCCAGCGCCGAGCGCAGCAGAGCCAGAGCTTCCGCGCGGTCCCTACCGCGAACGATGATCTTGGCCAGCATGGGATCGTAATAAGGGGTGACTTCCGACCCCGATTCCACCCACGTCTCGACGCGCACACCGCGCGGCCAGACGACTTGCGAAAGCTTTCCGGCGCCGGGCTGGAAATCCCGGGCGGGATCTTCGGCATAAAGCCGCACTTGCAGGGACGCGCCTTTCCGCGCCGGTTGCAGACTTTCGAGCGGCGGCATCTCGCCCGCCGCCTGCCTCACCATCCACTCCACGAGATCGATGCCGGTGACCTCCTCAGTGACGCCGTGCTCCACCTGCAGGCGCGTGTTGACTTCGAGGAAATAGAACGCGCCGGAGGAGTTGTCGTAAATGAATTCGACCGTGCCGGCGTTGCGGTAGCGCACCGCTTCGCCCAGACGGACCGCGCACGCGAGCAGCGTGGCGCGCGACTCCGGCGAGATGCCGGGCGCGGGAGTCTCCTCGATCACCTTCTGGTTGCGGCGCTGCGCGGAACAATCGCGCTCGCCCAGGGCAATCACGCGTCCCGTGCCATCGCCGAAAATCTGCACTTCGATGTGGCGCGCGGCGGTGACGAATTTCTCCAGGTACAGGCCGGCAGTGCCGAAACTGGCGCGGCTCAAACGCTCCACGGCGCCGAACGCCTCGGCGAGTTCCGCGCGCGAAGCGCACAGCCGCATGCCGATTCCGCCGCCGCCGGCGGTGCTCTTCAACATCACGGGATAACCGATGCGGTCCGCGGCGTCCATGGCGGCCTCTGCGCTGGCGAGCAACTCCGTTCCGGGCAGCAGCGGCACGCCGTTCCCGGCGGCGATGGCGCGGGCGGTGTGTTTGAGGCCGAAGGCGCGCATCTGCCCGGGCGTGGGACCGATGAAGGCGATTCCCGCCTGCTCGCAGGCTTCCGCGAAGGCGGCATTTTCGCTGAGGAATCCGTAGCCCGGGTGGATCGCCTCGGCGCCGGTCTGGTGCGCCGCTTTGAGGATTGCAGGTATCGAAAGATAGCTCGCGGAGGGCGGCGCCGGTCCGATGGCGACAGCCTCGTCCGCCTGCTCGACGTGCAGGGAATGGCGATCGGGCTCGGAGTAGACTGCCACCGATCGCACGCTCATGCGCCGCAGGGTGCGGACGATGCGGCAGGCGATGGCGCCCCGATTGGCGACCAGGACTTTAGAGAACATGAATTCCCGATTCAGCCGCGGATAAACGCAGACGAACGCCGGTGCCCGGATGGTTGCGATCTGTACAGCTTAGGGACGACGCACGAATCACTTCACAGCGAACCTGTGGCCCACGCACGCCTGCCTGCCGCGACGATTTCCCCCACGAAGAAACCCGCTGAAAAATGTCTTCCTCCGTTACCTCCGCCACCTTTGCGCCCCCGGATTTCGATTTTGACTTTCGTTTTTCTCCGTGTCTCTGTGGTGAACAAGTTGTTCTCAGCGTCTGCGGCAACTCGCTTCCGTCCCGCCAGGTGGATCCGCGTTCATCCGCGTCCATGTGTGGCCAATTCTTCAGCCCGGTTCCAAATCAGCACCTCGACGGGCGTTGGATTGTAGGCGTTGCATGGATTGTTGAGCTGGGGGCAATTGCTGATGGCGGCCAGCACATCCGTTTCGGCGCGCATCTCCACGTACTTGCCGGGATCGGAGATGCCGTCGTCGAACGTCAGCTTGCCTTCGGGCGTCACCGGAACGTTCATGAAGAAGTTGATATTGCAGGTGAGATCGCGCTTTTCGAGCCCGCGTCCCCACTCCAGAGCGCCCTTCAAAAAACTGTTGCGGCAGGCGTGCATGAAGCGCTTCTCGATGGCGTAGCGCACCATGTTGCTCTCATTGGCGCACGCCCCGCCGAGTGTGTCGTGACGGCCGCAGGTGTCGGCGACGATGGTGAGCAGCACCCTCCCGGCAGTGGACATCAGCTTCGTGCCGGTAGTGAGGTAAATATTGCGCTGCTCGCGAATGGTGTCCTGCGCGCTGTAGCGGTCGGAATAATCGTGCGCGTTGTAAAAGAGGGTATCCACCGCCTGGTTGCCTTTGAGGTCCACGATGCGGAAGTATTGTCCCTGCCCGATCTCGTGAACCCACGGCTCGCCGGCGGGAATTTCGAAACGGTACGCGGCGCGCGCCGGATCGAGGCGGCTCTCGACGATTGTGGCGGCCATCATAGGAAGTACCTCTCGGTGAGAATGAAGCCGCGTCCGTTTTCCGGCCGCGACAACCGGCACGGATCGTCAACGCCGGCCGGTGCCCCGCGGCGCATCGCCAGCCGCACCGGTTTGGGAGCGTATCTCGGATTGGGGTCGAGCGGATGCGGGCAGGTGTTCAGCACCGCCAGCACATTCATCTCGGCGCGCAATTCCAGATACGTGCCGGCCGCGGAATTGCCCGTTTGAAACTCGATTCCGCCATCTTCCGAGACGGAAACACGGCTGAAGAAATTTACGTTCGGCACGAGGTCGCGCGGTCCCAGCCCCCATTTGGCGAGTTCCACCAGGAAGCTGTCGCGTCCATTGCGGTAGCACGAGTTGCGCGCTTCCTGATACCGGCTTTCGCCGTACTTTGCGCTTACCAAGGCGGCATTGGAGCAGCCGCCGATGGGGTCGTGCCAGCCCACCGAATCGGCCACCAAAGAACAGAGAATGCGGCCCATATCGGAATACAGCACGAAACCCTCGGTGAACCGCGCGATGTGCTGGGCTTTGAGGGTGTCCGCCATGTTGTAGCGCTCCACGGGACACTCGAAGTTGTAAAACAGCGCGCCCACGTTGGCGCCGCCCTCGATATCGGTGATGCGCAGCACCGCGCCGCGCTTGAGCACGTGCGACCAACTCGCGCCCGGCTCGATAGTCTCTTCCCAGAGGACAGACGAATCCTGCATCCGGATACACCTCACCTTTCAGAAATTTTGCCGATCGATTACGAGAGATTGCAAGGCGGGCCGCAGCACACGTCCATGGCGGTCAGGCGGAGAAATACGCGAATGGAAATGCGCGCCCGCACTGGCCTTGGGAGGGACATCAGGCTCAAGTATGCCAGAATTCCCGCGCCCGCCTCACGAATAATTTTGATCGCCCCGATTAACGACAAGCGACAAAAGCAGAACGGCGGGCCGGCGCGTAGCCTGCCCGCCATTCCGAGTTTGGTTGAACCTTACTGTTTGGCGGCGACCGCCAGCGACAGCGTGTTCGACGTTACTCCGTTCACCGTGACGGTGATGGGATAAGTTCCGTTCGCCAGGCTGGACGGGATGGTGATGCCCAGCTGGAACACCCCCGCGAGGTTCGGCGCGAGGACGGCGCTGTTGTTGTAGACCGTGACCGGTGCGTTATTCAGCGTGACGGACACCGTTCCAGTGGTCACGAACGGACCGCCGGCAATCGGAACCGCGGTGCCGAAGGGGTTAATAGGCGAAGTGGTTCCGAAACCGGAGCCCCACAGGATAATGGTTTCGCCAGGAGCCGCCGGCACGGTAGGAGTGCTGAACGTGCCGTTGGCGGCCGCCAGGGTGTAATCGGCGTGCGTGGCCACCGGCTGCTCCGAAGTGTCGCCCGGCATCTGGCCCGCGGCATTGGGCCACGGGAAGAAGGCTGGAATCTCCGACTGCGAGGTGACCATGACGGCATTGCTGGTGCCGTTGACGTTGGTCACCGTGACCGCCAGAGGTCCGAAACCGATATTCGGCGTCAACACGTTGATCTGCGTGGCGCTGAGGGTGTATACATACGCCGGAATTCCGCCGACCATCACGCTCACGTTGTCGAGCATGACCGGCAGCGCGCCGGTGGGACTGTTCTTGATGGACTGCGTCCAGTCGTCGGTGAAATTCGGCGCCGTGAAGTTCGTGCCGTAAATCGAGACCCAGGTATTTGGCGCGATGAAGGCTTGCCCGCCGGCCGCGGTCGAGACACTGTTGATCGTGGGCGAGCCGGGCGCGGGATTCACGGTCATGGTGTAGCTCATGGTAGCGGTGGCGCCGGTAGTGTCGGAAACCGTCACGGTAATGTTGGCGGTTGAGGCCCCTCCGCCCGTGGGCGTACCGCTGATGGTGCCGGTGGTGGCGCCAATGGAGAGCCCGGTGGGCAATCCGGTGGCCGACCAGGTATAAGCAGGCGTCCCGCCCGCCGCCATAATGGTGGTCGACGTGTACGCGCCACCCAGGGTCGCGGCCGGAAGAGTCGCCGGTCCGGTAATCGTAAGCTTCGAAGCTACGGCCAGGGTGTAAGTCGCCGAAGCCGTCTTGCCGGTGCTATCGGTGACCGTGACCGTTACGCTATACGGACTTCCCGTCGCGGTTGTCGGCGTGCCCGATATTACCCCGGTTGCAACATTGATGCTCAAGCCTGCCGGTAGACCGGTAGCCGCCCATGTGTACGGCGACAATCCTCCAGCGGCCGTGACGGTGGTCGGCGTGTATGCCGCATTGAGCGTGCCTCCCGGCAACATGGTTGGCGTTGCGACGGTCAACACACTGTTGATCACGAGCGGGAAAGTGGCGGTCAACGACGTGGCGGTGGCGTCGGTCACGGTCACCGTAACGCTGAACGGGCTGCCCGTTGCCGTGGTCGGCGTGCCGGAAATATCGCCGTTGCTGTCGGTGGTCAGCCCCGGAGGCAGGCCGCTGATCTTCCAGCTGTAATTACCGACACCGCCTTGTACGCGGATCGATGTGTACGGATACGGCGCGCCCACCACGCCGGGCGGCAGCAGGCCGGTGATGAACTGAAGCGGAAGGGCGCCGATCGAGATGACGTAATTCGCGGTGGCGGTAGTTCCGTTAGCATCGGTCACCTTGATCATAGCTGTATACGGACTGCCGGCGATCGCGGTGGGAGTTCCCGTGATGGTTCCGGTTGCGGAACCGATCGTCAATCCTGGCGGCAAAGTGGAGCTCGACCAGGAGTAAGGCGGAGTTCCACCGGTGGCGGTAACCGTGAAGGGGACGTAGGCCACATTCACCGTGCCGGCCGGCGGCGTACCCTGGGTGTTAATCGACAGCGGCGGCGCGATCGTCAGGGTGTAGTTAAAGTTGGCCGTTGCGCTAATGCTATCGGTAACGGTAAAGGTGAGGCTGTGATTTCCGGTTGCGGCAGCTAGGGGAGTTCCGCTCAGGACACCTGCGTTGAACGACAGCCCGGTGCCGCTCAGCCCGGAGGCCGTTACGGTGTAACCGCTACCGCTGCCTCCGCCGGGGGTAAGCGTCTTGGAGTAGGCAACGCCCGGGATGGCAACGCTGAGTGTGGTCGGGGTCAGCGTCAGCGCCGGATTTACCGGCAGCACGGGGCTAGGGGTAATGGTCGCGGTGCTGCCATTGGCGTCCGTCGCCTTGATCGTCAAAGTGTAGGGCTGGCCAGTGTTGTTAGCCGGCGTTCCGGTTATGACGCCGGTGCTGCTGACGGTCAATCCATAGTTGTTCGGAAGGCCCGTCATGGTAACGGTGATAGGAGAAGTCCCGCCCGCTACGGCAATGGCGTTTCCGCTGGTGTATGCCGAACCCGCGGTGGCGGTCGGCAAGGTTGCCGGCCCGGTGATGGTAACCGCGTTGTTCACCGTCAGGTTCAGGGTGACGTTGGCCGTGGCGTTGTTGGAATCGGTCGCTGTGATGGGGACGCTGAACGGGCTGCCCGTAGTAGTGCTCGGTGTGCCGCTCAGGAGGCCCGCGGCGGAGAGGGTCAAGCCGGCCGGCACGCTCGTGGAGCTCCACGTAATGGTCCCGGTGCCGCCGCTGGATTTCAGGGTGGTCGAATAACCCGCGCTCAGCGTGGCGCCCGGCAGAGCATTTGTGGTGATCGTCAACGCCGGGTTTACAGTTAGGGTGAAGGTCTTGGAGATCGATGCGCCGGTACTGTCGGTCAATGTGATCGAGACGTTGTTCGCGGTACCGCCCGTCGGGGTTCCCGAAATGACGCCCGTGCCGGAAGCAATGGTGAGACCGGCGGGCAGATTGGTCTCCGTCCAGGTCAAGCCGCTGCCCGAACCTCCCGACCCAGTCACCGTAGTCGAATAAGGGCCATTCATGGTCGCTGCCGGCAGCGGGCTCGTGGTGGTGATAGTGAGCGCCGGATTGACGACGAGGCTCGAGCTGGCGGTAGCAGTGGCGCCATTGGCATCCGTTACCTTGAAATTGATGGTGTACGGGCTGCCACCGTTGACGCTTGGCGTTCCCGTGATGACGCCGGTAGTCGTGCTGAAAATTAAGCCAGTCGGCAGCCCGGTAATCGCCCAGGTAATCGGCGGTGCGCCGCCGGTCAGCGTGACGGGGTTGGTGGCGGCGGTATTGTAGGCGGATCCTACGTCGGCGGGATTCAGGTTAGCCGGGGCGTTCAGCGAAGGCGCGGCGTACACCGTAATGGTGTACGAGGCCGTGGCCGTGATCATATTGGTATCCTCGGCTTGCACGGTGAAGCTGTACGGTCCGGCGACGGTTGGCGTTCCGCTGATGGTCCCTGTTGCGGAGCCGATGTTCAACCCGGTCGGCAGCGATCCGGAGCTGATGCTCCATGTGGTGCTGCCGGTGCCACCCGCGGCGGTCACAGTGACGCCGTTCGGCCCGTCGTAGATCAGGTTCACGGTGCCGTTGGGCAGCGCGCCGGGAGCAGGCCCGGTGATTCCAATGCCGGTGATACTGAGCGAGTAATTCTGGGTGTAGGTCGCTCCATTGGAGTCCGTTACTTTAATGGGTACGGAGAGATTGGAGACGCCGGACGACGGGGTGCCGGTGATCGCCCCGGTGCTCGAATTCATGCCCAAGCTATATTGCGCGAGGTTCGCGGTCGTCGAGAACGTGTAGGGCGAAGTTCCTCCGGTCACCGTGAAATTGCCCGAGCTCGCGGAATTATACGCCTGGCCGTGAGTGCCGTTTGGCAGAGTGGCCGGGGCGATCGCCGTGATCGCGGGGTTGACCAGCAGAGTATAGTCGTCAGTCACGTTTGCCTTGGGACTGGCGCTATCGGTCACCGTGACGGTTATGTTGTTCGACTGGCCCGACGCGCTCGGGGTACCGCTAATGACGCCAGTGCCCGCATTAATGGACAAGCCTGCCGGCAAACCGGCGGCGCTCCAAGTATAGGGTGTGGTCCCACCGCTCGCGCTAATCGTTTGGGTGTATGCGGCGCCCTTGGTCGCAGCGGGAAAAGCGGCGTTGTTCGCGGGCGAAGTAATAGCCAGCACCGTCGCGATGTTAAGAGTGATCGAACCGCCCTCTGTGGTGGTAACGTTCGACGGCGAGAGTCCGCAGCATGCCGCCCCTGGCGGCTGGGTTCCGAAGCTCACCACGTATGTGTTTGCCGCGGTCGCAGCAGCAGGCACTGTGAAGGTGAACGTGCCGGTGGTCTGCGTGACCGGGCCTGTTAGAACAGGGCTCAGTTGCACCCACTGCGGTGTCGCGGCTGCGGCTGTGGGAGCGAACTGGACGGAGTAGCTGCTGCTACGCCCGGTCT
>DATJMA010000141.1:0-71865 GCA_035509055.1 Bryobacteraceae bacterium
CGGCTGGTGAGGGAATGGGACCGGACAAGAAAAGAACCGCCAGAGTGGATTTTCTGACGGCTCTTGAAATTTCTACGCAATCTCTATCTCATTGAAATCAAAGCGCTAGTTGTCACCCCATAAAAACAACGCATTCATGAATGCGTTTTACGGGGAGTGAAGAGGAACGCTTTTGGCAGTCCGATACTCGCATCGGGGTGGAGTAGCGCAACTTGGAGCGGCTAACGAAAGCGATCACGGGCTCGGCCATGGTTGGCGTGGCTCTCGCTATCGCCCCTTACGTCCCCGATGCGCAGTTGCCCACCGATCCGAATCGGTTTCCGGTTTGGCGGTTGCTGCGAATACCGGGCCTGGTTCTTTTCGGAAGCGGCGCCAACTTGTTTCAGCCGGCTCTTGCCACCGAATGGACCGTGTGTGCGTTCAATATCCTTTTTTATTCTGCTCTCTTTTATCCGCTTTTCGGTTGGCTGATGGTTTGGCGAAAACCTCGAGGGTAGCTGCGGGCCAGAACGCCCGCCAAGCCGCGCTGCTTGATCAGGTAGCAATCCGACGAGTTACAGGAAGGTCGATTTAGTGTAGCGTCACGTCGCGATAGCTCTATTCGCCGCCGGGATCGCGAAAGTTCCCGTATTTCCAGAGGAACTTGTCGATTTCCTTGAAGGTGAATGCCCCAAGCCCATGTTCCGCGCGAAAAATAGTCATGAACTCGTGAAGCCGGGGATATCGCCAATGCTCTTCGCCGGTGCCAAAGAATTTCGCAAAATGTGCATCGTGCCTCAAGCAGGCGATGTACGCATCGACGCGGGCATCGCAGATGGCGTAAGACGACGGACGATGCCAGTTGCAATACTTCGTTGCGAACGAGAATTGATATGGTTCTTCTTTCCCGGAACAGTCATCCGGGCAATGAAATCAACGACCTCGAGCGCGCCGGCGGCAAGCGCCGAGTCGATATAGGCGCCGTTCCTGGAAATGTGGCGCGCGACGTCGAGTACATTGGGAATAGTCTTCGTATAGACACGGATTTGTGTGGAATACAGGGCATTCAGGGCGGCAACTTTCAATAGAACGTGCCGGGCGTCTGTGTTTTCGGGATACTGCCGGAACAACTCCGTTAGCGCGCCTTCAACCTCGGCATTTTCGCGATCAAACTCGTCGCAAGCCGTTTTGACTAACTCGGAAGTAGGCAAAGTTAGGGACTTCTTCATCCCCACATTCTAACTCTGTACCTTGCTAATGCCGGATTTTCACGGCACCGAGTCGCATGACTTCCCTACTGTCCGCCCCCGCCCGTCGCCCGCGGAGCATTCGTCGACGGCGCCGGCGGCTCGACCAGACGGGTCGGCGCCATCACATAAGCCGACACCAGGCTCGGATTGCCGTCTTTGTCGATCGCCCGCACGCCGATCACGATATCATCGATCGAGGTATCCGGGAGGGTGTACTCGGTGACATTGCCGACGTAGATCTCGCGCTGCCAAATGGGGGCCGTAGTGTCGCGAATCAGAAGGGAGTAGCCGGCGAGATCAGGCTCGGGATTGGGCATCGCCCAACGCGCCACGGCATCGTAGCCTTTCCCGCGCGTGAGCCCGGGGCCCGGAGGACCGCCTCGTCCGCCGCGGCCACCGCGTCCGGCGTCGGCCGATTCCCTGGCCTGACCGCGTCCACCGGCTGGTTCGCCCGCGGCCGCGCCATCTCCCCCTCGCCCGGCCGTACCGCCGCGAGGGCCACCCGGCCGATTCACTGCGACCACCGGAGGCTTCGGCGCGAGGGCTAGCGTTGCCAGCACCGCGCCGTTCATCTTGGCGACGCGCGTGGTGTAGGGCACGGAAGCATTGCTGAAAGTATCGGTGGCAGTGTGCTGGTTGGCGTAGTTTTCGCTGGGCGTAGTGAGCCGGATGGCCGCGAACCCCTGGGCCACAAAAGAGGTATGATCGCCGCCGCGGCCGAAACGGTCGTGGCGGAAAATCAGGTCGACCGACATCCCCGGCATGTAGCGTTCGGCAATCTCCTTGGTATACCGAGCCAGCGACCGCGAGGGCGAATCCTCGGGCCCTTCGGAAAAGACGCGCAGGTGATTGTTGGTGGAAATGCCGTTGCCGGAGACGTCGCTGCCGATGATGTCGTTGTTTAAGACGCCTTCAATCTGCATCTTCTCTTCCTTGGCTTTAGCGGCATATGCCTTACTACCGTTGAGCCCGATTTCCTCGGCGGCAAAAGTGATGAAGACGATGCTCTTGTCGAAGGTGTACTGGCTCATCACGCGCGCCAGCTCCATGGTGGCCGCGGTTCCGCTGCCGTCGTCCGCCACGCCAGGCGCCAACTGTTCGACATCGGATGCCGTCGAAGGCCCGGCGTCGTCGGTGCGGACGCCGCCGTTCTGCGGACGGCGCAGGGCAATCGAATCGTAATGGCCGCAAACGATAACATAGCGGTCTTTATCGATGGTGCCGGGCAGGACGGCCACGATGTTGACCAGGTCCAGATCGCGCGGCGTGCGGCGCGTCTTGGGAACGGAGAACGGCTGTTCGGAGACTTCCAGACGCGGGCTATAGCTCTTGAACTGGCTCTCGATCCACTTGGCCGCGCCGCCGATTCCGTGCTCGGGATTGTCTGTCTCCGACGCCACGTAGCGCGTGCCGAAATCGCCGAGCTTCTTCATCGTGGCCCCGATGCGCTCTTCGGACACCTCATCGACGATCTTCTTGACGGTGGGATTGAGCTGCGTCGTGGGCGGCTGGGCAAGGCCGTGGACGGCACAATAGCAGGCGGCGACAATCGCCAGACGAATACCGGATCCAGACATTGAGACAGGCACCTCCGCTGAAATAGGTCTAGTTTATCAAGGAAAAGGGCGAAGCGATTCGGTGGCTCCCGAAAACATGCGCTACTATGACTGTTTGCCATGAAACTGACGTTCTGCGGGGCGGCCGGCGAGGTCACCGGCTCGATGCACCTGGTGGAATCGGGCGGCAAGCGCTACCTTCTGGATTGCGGTCTTCATCAAGGAAGGCGCAAAGAGGCCGACCGCAAAAATCGCGAACTGCCGTTTTCCGGCGGCTCTATCGACGCGGTGGTGCTTTCCCACGCGCACAGCGATCATGCCGGCAATCTGCCGACCCTCGTCAAGCACGGGTTTTCGGGGCCGATTTACGCCACACCGGCCACCATCGACCTGTGCAACTGGATGCTGCGCGATACGGCACACATCAACGAGAAAGACGCCGAGTTCCTGAACAAACGCCACGAGCATCGAAAGTCGAAGGGGCTGGCCGACGGCCACGCGGTTCCCCTTTACACCATGGAGGATGCCGAGCGGACGCTGCCGCTGTTCCAGCCGGTCGGCTATCATTCGGCGCAGAAGTTGGGTCCGGAGCTGAGCTACGTGGCGTACGACGCCGGCCACATCCTCGGCTCCTCATGCGTAGTCCTGCAGGAGGGTAACGACGGCGTGCGGGTCCGGCTGACGTTTTCGGGCGATGTCGGCCGTCCGAATCTGCCGATCATTCGCGACCCGGAGGTCATGCCGGCGGCCGAATACCTCATTATGGAAAGCACGTATGGCGGGCGCCTGCACAAGGACGTGAGCCACGTGGTGAACAAACTGCGTGACGTGGTGAACCGGACGGCGCGGCGCGGCGGCCGCATTATCGTGCCGGCATTCGCCGTGGGCCGGACGCAGCAACTGGTGCTGCTGCTCCACCAATTGGCCAACGCCAAGCAGATCCCGAACATTCCGATTTTCGTGGATAGCCCACTGGCGCTGAACGTGACGCAGGTGCACCGCGACCATCCGGAATGCTTCGACGACGAGACGCGCGAATACCTGCGCCACGGCGAAGATCCCTTCGGATTCCAGCGGCTGCAATACATTCGGGAGGCTTCGGAGTCTAAAAAGCTGAACGATCTGCACGGACCGTTTGTAGTGATTTCCGCATCGGGAATGTGCGAGCAGGGGCGGATTTTGCATCATTTGCGGAACAACATCGAGGATCCCCGGAATACCATTCTGGTAACAGGGTTTATGGCCCGAGACACGCTGGGCCGCAAACTGGTGGAGAGGTGGCAGGAAGTGCTGATATTCGGCGAGCCGATGCGGGTTCGCGCGGAAATTTCCAGCCTCGATGAACTGAGCGGCCACGCCGACCAAGGGGAACTGCTACATTGGATCGAGCCTTTCGCCGCCGGCTTACGGAAGGTTTTTCTGGTCCACGGAGAACCGGAACAGGCACAAACGCTGGCCAAATTGCTTCATGCAAACCTTGGTTTACAGGTGGTAATCCCAGCCCCCGGCGAGAGTTTCGACCTCAATTAGGCGAAACCGAATGGGCCGCCGGTACGATCTATACTGAGAGAGATAAGGAGCAAGCAGTGAGTTCACCTATGTATACCGAACCGCAGCAGCGATCGGGCCTGTCAACTGCCCTGGTGGCCGGGGCGATGATCGCCCTTCTGGCGGCCGTGATCTATCTGTTCGTGCAGATGGATCATTTGCAGACGGATATGGCGAAGATGAAAGAGCAGTTCAACAACGAGTTGACCACCCAGAAAGACGCGAATTCGGTAGCCACGGCCGCTCACCAGAAGCGCATCGAGACTCTGAAGGAAGAACTGGAGAGCACCAAGAGCGAACTCAGCAACGAAACCAAGCAGTTGTCGGCCCAAGCCAAGCTGGAAGCCTCCGCGCACGCCGATGCCATCACCAAGCAGATCGCGGCGGAAGAAACCCAACTGAAGCAGGCGCAGGCGGCGCAGGCGGCCGATATCAGCGACGTGAAGCAGTCGGCCAACGCCGCGAATGCCAAGATTGCCGATGTTTCCACCGACGTGGGCGGCGTGAAGACCAATCTGAGCGCCACGCAGGCGGAGTTGCAGAAAACCATTTCGCAGTTGAAGTCGGTACAGGGCGATCTTGGTGTGCAAAGCGGCCTGGTAGCGACCAACGCCAGTGAACTGTCGGCACTGAAGCTGCGCGGCGAGCGCAATTACATCGATATCAAACTGAACAAGGAGAAAAAGCCGCGCAAGTTCGCCGATATTACCTTGCTGCTCAAGAGCACCGATCCAAAGAAAAATAAGTACACCGTGGATGTGATGGCCGACGACAAGCTTACCGAAAAGAAAGACCGGAACATCAACGAGCCGGTGCAGTTTTACACTGCCAAAGGCGGCCACATTCCGTACGAACTGGTGATCAACCAGGTAAACAAGAACGAGATCGTGGGATACCTGGCAACGCCGAAGGTGGAAGCCACCCGGTAAGCGGAATTACGCACCAGGTGTGAGGAACCGCGGCCGCCAAGGAGCGGCGCCTTTAGTTCCCCGGCGAGCCCGTATCGGGCTCGGTTTTTTCGAGGAATCGCTCCATGTGGAGATCGTAGATAGCGGGTTTGCCGTCGCGGTCGCTCTCGAAATAAAGCCGCTGGGTATCGGGTGAAAAGCGGGGCGCCGTCATCTTGGGATCGCTCGCTTTGTGCTCGCAAAGCGTTAGTTCGCGCTGCGTGGAGCGCAGCATGATCAGAATGGTGGGCGACGCGACGCTGCGGCAAGCCCCCACAAACACCGTTGCCGGCTGATTGAAACCGAAGTGAGCATATTGGCTGGTCTTGGCGACCAGCTTATCGCTGTTGGTATCGGGCACGCACTCGCGGATGGTGGTGAGCTGCCTGGGGTCGGTCGGAATGCTCAGGTACAGGAGCGATTTGCCGTCGGCAGCCCAGTTTGCCGGGCCGATTTTCCCTCCCGAGAGTTTGAGCTGGCGCTTTTGCGTGCCATCGGAATTCACCATCCAGAGCGCCTGATCCCCCTCCCGGAACAGAATCTGCGCGCGCATAGGGCGCGGGATCGGGTCGCTCATGAGGAACGGCACCTCGGTCACCACCCGCGCCGGGTTTTGCACCAGCGGTACCATTTGTAAACGCGACTTTTCGCCCTGCCGCTCAGCAAAGGTAGCGTGCGTGCCGTCCGGGCCGACAGTCAGCCCCGGACATCGCTCCCACCCATTAGGAATTTCGTATAACTGTCGGGCGCGGCCCGCCATGGTCGAAATGAACAATTGCCGTCCCGCGAAATAGCAGAACCAGCGATTATCGGGAGTGAGGGTGAGCGAACTGCCGTCGAGATCCTGCGCGTCAGTCAGTTCGCGCGTCTCTCCGGATTTAAGATCCATGCGGTGCGCTTGCGGGGTGCCATTGCGATCACAACAAAAGATCAGCGACGCGTTGTTATGGGCGATGGCGCGGTTATAGTATGCCGGGAGAGTGCTGGAATGGCCCGGATCGGTGAGGCGGTAGACGTCGAGCTCGGTGGTGGGGTCTACGTAGCGCTTCACCTCGGAGGGATAGGTGGGCTTTTTCGACTCGGCAGCGAGCGGCGCCGACGCGGCGGCGGAGAAAAGGAACCCGCGGCGCGTGAGTTTTGGCCCGAAACCGCCCATATTTCGATGGTAGCGCAGACTCTGCGAACTGTTCCTGCCGGGTGACGTATCAACGGTATGCTCTTCGATATCCGCTATGCGCTGCGCACTCTCGCACGCAATCCCGGATCGCCCTGGGAATCGGAGCAAACACCGCCATCTTCACGGCTTTCAATGGCATCCTGCTGCACCCGCTGCCCGATTCTCACCCCGAGCGCCCAGTAGCCGTTCAGGAGGTAGCGCCGAAGCTCGCGAAATATGGCGCTACGCTGCCCGTAAACTCCTGGCACTTCCGCGAGTGGCGTAAGCAGAACCGGTCGTTCGAGCAACTGGCCTGATGAACGAACTGAATTTCACCCTGACTTCGGCCGGAAGACCAGCCAAGCCACGATCGTGTCGTGGTAATCAGCGACCGTTTGCGACTCTCCAATTCCATCGCAATCCGGCGATGGCAGGCAGCAAAATCGTGCTCGATGGGCAGCCTTACGAAGGGGTCGGGGTGCTGCCGCCTTCGGCAGCGCATCCCCACCGAAGAGGAAGTCGGCGCCCGAACTTTGCGGGAGCGCCCTGGCGCCATCATGGCCCGGCGATCACGTCGTACGGGCGCATCATTTCGTTGTCCTCGTGCTCCAGCACATGACAGTGCCAGACGTATCGGCCCACATAGCCCTCGAACTTCACGATGATGCGGGTCACCATTTTGGAATCGGCGCGAACGGTGTCTTTCCATCCGGCCTCTTCCGGCGCGGGTGGCGTTACCGGCCCGGTATAGTACAACTGCTTCGCGGTGTTATAGAGGTACGGCTCGAAGCGCCGCCGGTCGAGAATCTGGAATTTCACCATATGCAGGTGGATGGGGTGGGTATCGTCGGTGGTGTTGATGAAACTCCAGACTTCGGTGGAATCGAGCACCGGATTCTCGGTCACCGGCATGTGCCACGGGGTGTTGTTGAGGAGCATGGCCATCGATTCGCCCCTGCTGTTCATCTGCTCGGTGAGCGCCAGTCGACGTGTTCGCACGGCTTGCGCTTCCGCCATCCTGGGCACGGGCCGCAGAGCGGCCGGCAGGCGGCTCGTGTCGGGCGATTTCTTCTGTCCCACGCGGAATTGCAAAATCGAGAACGGCTCGCTGCGCAGCACGATTTGCTCGCCTGAACGGCCCGTGAAATCGATCACTAAATCGGCGCGCTCCCCGGGCGCGAGCATGGTGCGCTCGATGGCGACAGGCGCCGCCAGCAGTCCCTGGTCGGTGCCAATCTGATAAAACGCCGCCCCGGTCGAAAGCGACAAATGAAAGAACCGGCCGTTGGCGGCATTGAGGACGCGAAAACGATATTTGCGGGGCTCGACAGCGAGGAATGGGAAGGCCTTTCCGTTGACGAGCATTACGTCGCCGAAAACTTCCGGCACCCACGGGCGGTCGCTGTCGCCGGAGGTGGGGTAATCGAGCGAGCCATCCTGCCGAAGCAGACGATCGCAGATCACCAGCGGAATCTCATAGGGGCCCTTGGGCAACCTGAGCGCATCCTCCACGCCGTCGCGCACCACGAAGAGTCCGAACATGCCGGCATACGTGTTCAGGCGATTGATGCCCATGGTGTGGTCGTGATACCAGAGCAAAGCGGCCTCCTGCCGGTTGGGGTAGAAATAGGTGCGCGATTCTCCGGGCACACACCAATCCTCGGGATAGCCATCGCTTTCGGGCGGCGCCTTTGCCCCATGGACGTGCACTACGCCGCGGACTTCGGGATTAGCCGCTTCGGCGCCGTGCAGAGTGTGGTCGATGGGGAGAAAGTGCCGGCTCGGCAACTCATTCGCCCAACTGATGAGCACGCCCTCGCCGCTGCGTGTTTCGAAGGTCGGACCGGGGACCGATCCGCCGCAGCACCAAAGGCGGGCCGGCGGGAGATCGCGGTGCAATTTGGACTCGAGCTGCTCGATGGCGACACGGTAATAGGGCGCTTTTTTCGCGACTCCCGCGACGGGGCGGACCCCCAGCGGCCTGGCGACCGGCGGAATGGGCAGCGGATCGACGAACTTGGCGAGGGAATCGGGATTCAGCGCCGCAGCGGACGGCGCACTTCGAGCGGCACAGGCAGCCAGACAGCTGGCGCGAAGAAATTGACGGCGAGTCATCCGGTAGAGGTGCGGAACAAGGTGGAAGCCGCGAATTCCGAGTATACGCAGCGCGTGTGAAAGCGCCGTGACGGTTCGGTCAAGGACCGGTTACGAATGTGGGCTCACTGCGTGCGATGGGCGGGATCGCCGTTGGGATCGGTTCGGACTTGATGCCACTCCCAACGCGCCTCGAGATCCTTAGACGTTTGGCAGCACATCAGCAGGACGACGAGCACCGCGACGAGAGCCAGGGCTATGAGGGCCAACTCCCCATAAGGGGAACCCGCGAAGGTGGTCGACATGCGGCTCCAGTATTCCTCAGCCGCTTCGTGACCCGCAGGCGTCACCAGAACGATGGTTATCAAAAAGAGAGCGGGTTTCCACATAGCTGTTTGAGAGTAGGCCCGTTTGCGGCCCATGACAATAGCAACCATGGTGTCCCCTGGCGATGCTAACCATAGCAAACCTGATGTGGACGGAAACGCACAAAAACACACGCGGGCCGTGCGCCGTATTTTTGTCCGGCACACGACCCGCGAAGCTGTTCCCAAGGACCTTACTTTCCAGTAGTCTTGCCGCCTCCGGCCGAAGTGAATGCCGGATGGCGCCGCAATGCGTTAGCGGGAGAGGCCGCCTGCGCCGGATTCATCGGCTCGCCGCTGGTTTCCGAAAGCAGGAACTGGGCTGTATTCGGAGTAGCGTCGAAGTTGAACATACCGTCGAGGCTTCCGGCGATGGCATCGAACGAGCCCTGGATGCGCTGCCCGTTGAGCCAGTTGTCTTCAATGAACCGCGTGATGGAACTCTGGTCAGTGATGCTGTGGTCCACGAAGTTCTGTTTGGCCCATGGCGAAATGACCATCAGCGGAAGGCGCGGACCGTATCCGCAGCGGCCCTGCGCATGGACAGCGGTGGACGTTGCGCCCGGGAGCGCATTCGTGCCTGAGCCGCACAGCCCCGTCCCGGTGAGTGCGTCGGCCTCGGTCGCGGACTGGTTCACAACGGGCGGCATCTGGTGGTCGTACCAGCCGTCGGAATCGTCCCAGGCAATGACGACCGCGGTCGAGCCCCAGGCGTTGGAATTGGCTTGCAGGAAATTGACCACATGGACGATGAACTGCTGTTCATCGAGCGGATCCGAATAGCCGGCGTGGCCATCCTGGAAACCCGGGGCCTTCAGGAAGCTCACCGCCGGGAAATTCCCAGCCTGCACCGCGGCATAGAAATCGTTGATGTCGTACTGGTGGTTGCCGGCGTCGCCCTGGTGGCCGATCATTTGAGTCGACGAGGGGCGCGCATGGGTGAGATTCTGGGTGGTCTTGTAATATTGGAACGGCTGGTGGTGCGGGATGTAATCGCCCTTCTTGGAGTTTGTGATCAGCGAAGTGGTGCTGCGGCTGCAACCCGTGGAGCCGTTGGGGTTGGTCTGCGTCAGGTCGAATCCGCCCTCGAAGAATCCCCACGTCACGCTGGCGGCGTTCAGCAGGTCGCCGATATTTTGGCCACTCATGCTGAAAACCTCTCCCGTGGTGGTGGAGCACATATCGCCGGCGGGATCGGCGTCGCTGATGTCGGTCATCCCGTTGTACCCGTCTCCGATCACCGAGCCGGTACCGTTCGCGTTGTTGATCACCCCGTGAGTTTGGCCGGAAATCAGGTTCAGGGCTCCTGGCGTGGACGGTCCATAAGTCGTGCCATAAGAGTTATCGTTCATGGCGTAATGCTGCGCGTAGTTCCAGAGCGCTGTCACGGTATTGCCGTCATAGTAGCCCATCACCAGGCCTGTGGTCGCGCCGTCGGTGCCGGTGGGCGGAGGACCGGCGGTGCCGGTGGCCTTCGGAAACAGATCCGCTAGTCCGGCATGGTAGGCTGTCTGCTCCGCCATATAGTCGTGATCCTGGTCGGCGGTAGCCGACTGCGAACGATCCAGGCGGAATGGCGCCATGGCTCCGGTGCCGTTCGCCGTATTGTTGGCATTGGCGTTATTATTCAGAATCGCCGGACTGAATCCGTTCACACTGGGCGTGTTCTGGTAGGCCCAGAATGATGGTTCACCCTCTGGATTCATGGCGAACGGGTAGGTGCCAAAGTAGTGATCGAACGAGACGTTTTCCTGGAAGATCACTACCAGGTGTTGAATCGGCGTCGCGGGACCGGCTGCCGGCGCGGGTGTTTGCGCGTAGGCTGCGCCGAGACCGAGTGCGGCCACAAGGGCAGACACACGTATACTCATGCTATCTCCTCACTTAGTTTTTGTTACAGCTTTCCCTAGGTACTCTGAGTGAAGATTCGAGTATATTCACAGCGTGTGAATGCCAAGTGAATCTTGCGTCAAAGCTGAATGACAGTCTGATGGATATACTATGACAGGGATTGACTCAGCTGCGCCCACCCGCGCCGTCGGCTTACTTTGGGTAGCTTCCGGTCAGTTTGCGGCAGAAGCCGTGGACGCGGTGGTACCACTGCGTTCGCGGCAGATACATGAAGGGGCACTCGCCCGCCACCACAGACATGCCGTTCGCCCGGCAGAATTCCACCGCGCGAGGGCTTACCGCGCCGTTTCCGCCGCCGCGATACATCCAGATGTCGCGGATCCCGGCATCGCGGCATTCACGCACCACGCGCTCGGTTTGTTCGGGTTTGGTCAGCAGCAGCGCGCCATCCACCGGCGGCTCGATGTCGGTGACCCGGGCGTAACACGGCACACCCGCAATGTCCGGGACAGCCGGGTTCACGGGGATCACGTCATAATCGCGGTTTTGCAGCTCATGGAAGAGAGTGCGGGTGAAGTCCCGGGGATCACGCGAAACGCCGACCACGGCAAAGCGCTTTCGCCCCAGGAAGGTCTGAATCTGCGTAAGGGCCGTCACGGCTGACCTCCATTTCCGATTAGTGTATCTGAAATCAAGTGCCCGGTCCGCACGGCCGAAGGGATACAATCGACCCGTGAAGCTCTTCGGACTGCTGCACCTCACGCTGCTGGCAGCGATCGCCGCGGCTGGAATTTTGCTGGTCTGGGTGTGCCGGCGGTCCGAACAGGCGCGGAGGCCAGTGCGGCTGGCTCTCGGAACCGGGCTGGTGGTGAACGAAATCATCTGGCTGTCATACCGCTATTCGCACGAAGGCATTCATCTATGGAATCTGCCGTTCCAGTTATGCGACATCACGTTGTGGATGACGGCCTTCGCGTGTCTCACGCTGGCACGCTGGCTGGTGGAATTCTCGTATTTCGCGGGGCTTGCAGGCGCGGCGATGGCGCTGCTCACGCCCGATTTATGGCGGCCGTGGCCGCAATATCCGGCGATCTACTTCTTTCTGGCCCACGGCGGCATCGTGGTGGGGATCGCGGTGCTGGTCATCGGCGGCATCGCGCCTCTGCGCGCGGGCGCGGTATGGCGCGCGTTCGCCATGCTGATTGGTTACGCCGTGCTGGTGGGAGCATTCGACGCGATCACGCGTGCGAACTACATGTACCTGTGCCGCAAGCCTGGCAACGCGACTTTGCTGAATATTCTCGGTCCCTGGCCGGTTTATTGGTTGACCGGCGCGGTGGCGGCACTGGGTCTCTTCTGGCTGTTGTGGCTGCCAGTCAGGCCGCGAAATCTTTCTTGATCCAGGCCAGGACAAACGTAATCCTCCGATGACCGGTCAGCGCGCCGCTCACAGCTGTAGTATATCGGTATGACTCGCAGGGGAATGTTGGCGCTAATGTCCGCCGTTTTGGCGCGGGCGGCTGATCGGTTGCCAGCCAATCGCAATGTCAAGTGGGGTCTGGGATCGAACCTCTGGAATTCGTTTCCCGGGTCGACCTTTACCGACATCCTCGACGTGATGCGCGACACCGGCTTCATCGGCCTTCGCCTGACGCAATTCCCGCAGATTCTAAAGACTTACAACGTCTCAGCGAAACAGATGCAAGAGGAGGCAGCGAAGCGCGGCTGCCAGATTGTCACCATCTCCTTTAACGGTCCGGCGCACGATCCGGCCCGCCGTGCCGAAATGGTTTCCAACGCGCGCGGGGCGATGGAATTCCTCAAGGCATTCGGCGCGAACCGCCTGGTGGTGTTCTCCCCCAATCGCGCCAACGGCAAGACGCCGGGAGCATTCGAAGCCATGTGCCAAACCTTCAACGAAGTGGGCCGCGCCGCCGGCGAGAGAGGCTTCCGCGCCGGCCTGCACAATCACGTCGGCCAGATGGTGCAGACGCCCGAAGAACTCGAGCGGTGCATGCGCCTGACGGACCCGGAGCTGTTCCACCTCTCGCCCGACACCGCGCATCTTCACCTGGCGGGGTTCGACGTCCCCAAAACCCTGGATCGCTACAAAGACCGCCTCATGCTGGCAGATTACAAAGATGCCAAACGGCCTCCCGGTCAGGGCGACAGCTTCGATCGCGCCACCATCTACGACTTGGGCGACGGCGATATCGATTTTCCCGCCTGCCATCGCGTGCTGAAATCCATCGCGTTCCAGGGGTGGCTGATTGTCGATCTGGATGTGGCACGCGCCGCCCCGCGCGCCAGCTACCAGCGCAGCGCAAAGTACGTGGTCGAAAAGCTGGAGCCGGTGTATGCCTGAAATCTCGCGCCGCAGGCTGCTCGCAGGCGCGGCATTCGCTCCCATGGCCGCTCCCTACCGTATCATCGACCCGCACGTACACGTGTGGAAGCACGACCCGGAGTTTCCTTTCGCGGCGGGCGCGCACGTGCCGGACCGAGATGCCACGCCGGAAACGCTCATCGAACTGATGAACACCAATGGCGTCAGCCGCACCGTGATCATCCAGGTAATTCACTACCGCTACGACAATAGCTACCTGGCGTCCGTGCTGAAGCGGTATCCACGGCTGTTTCAAGGCGTGGGACGCGTCGATCCGCTCGATCCGGCGGCGCCCGACAATCTTTCCCGGCTCACCGAACAGGGATTTCATGGCGTGCGCCTCAGCCCGCCGGGAGACACCTCGGGCGATTGGATCCGCGGTCCGCTGATGCTGCCGCTTTGGAAGCGCTGCCGCGATCTGAAAGTGCCGATGACGGTGCTGGCGCCGATCGGCCGAATGCCCGATATAGGGGCGCTGCTCGAAAAACTTCCGGACCTCACGGTGGTGATCGATCATATGGCCGATTGTCCGGTGGACCGGCCCGGGGAACTCGAAAAACTCATCGCGCTGGCACGTTATCCGCGCGTCTTCGTCAAGATTTCGCACACCTGGTCGCTGTCGAAACAGCCTTACCCGTGGCTCGATGCGCAGGAACTGGTGAAGCGGCTGAACCACGCGTTCGGTCCGCGGCGACTGATGTGGGCTACGGACTGGCCCATCATCGAACAGTGGTCCACGTACGACCGGGCGCTGAAGGTGGTCCGCGACGAGATGAAATTCTTTAACGCGGAGGACCTTGGCTGGGTGCTTTCGGGAACCATCGAGCGAGTGTGGAAGTTCCCGGAGTGAGGCTATTTCTGCGGCGGCAGCCGCGACACCAGCGAGGACGGAGGCTCGCTACCCAAAGCCCGTACCTTGCGCACTTCCGCCCAGGCGGCATCGGTGTTGCCCTGAGCCAGGTACACCTCCGCCAGACCGGTGTGGGCGGAGGTGGAATCGGGCCTCAATTCCACGGCTTTCTGCATGTCCGCAAGAGCGCTCTTCAGGTCGCCGGCGCGAGCCTCGGCCTTCGCCAGGCGATAGTGGGCCTCGGCATCGTCCGGGTGATCGTGAATCACGGCGCGCTCCGCCGCGATGATCGCCTGCACCTGCTCCTTGAGGGTCTCTGCCTGTACCAGGCTGGTGCGCGCCAGCGCCAGGTCGGGATCGGCGCGGGTGGCATCTTCGAGAGTGTTGACGGCGTCATCCAGATGGCCGAACGTCGAGGCGTATTCAATTCCCAGGAGGACCTCGTTCTGGGCGTTGTTGGGTTGCAGGCGCGCCGCCGTCTGAAGTTCCTCCAGGGCCGCTTCCGGCTGTTGCCTGCGGCCCAGCAAAGCGCCAAGCGCGCGGTGCGCGAGCGGATCGTCAGGAGCCAGCCGTACGGCCTCGCGAGCCTCAACGAGAGCCTTGTCGAACTGGGCATCGCGGGTGTAGGCCTCGGCCAGATTCAGGTGCACGACCTTGTTGGCCGGATCGGCGGCGACGGCGGCGCGAAACTGCACCAGCGCCTGCGACGTCTTCCGCTCGTTGATAAAGGCGGTTCCCAGCACGGTGTGCGCGTGGCCCATGGCGTTGGAGTGCGCCGCGACGTCGTCTCCGGCGACCGCCGCCAGCGCCTCTTTCTGCCAGGAGCTATCTTTCAATCCGTCGATGCCTTCGTTGAAGGGATAATTGCGCATGCGCCGGATGATGGCGATGGTGCGTTCGGAAAAGTTCTTGCTTTCCGGCTTTTCGTTCATCAGGGTATCGAACCAGGCGGAATCCTGAGGGGCTCCAAAAAGGCGCGCCAGTTCGTGTGCCAGCAAGCGCGCGTTCACGCCTTCCGATTTGTTCGGATAGTCCACCACTACGGCGACGCGCGTGAACGGGCTCACGCTGCCCGTGCGATTGCCCTGTTGCACGCCGGTAAGGATCACGAAGACGTCGGCCGGGCGGTCGAAATGAAGCGCCATATCGGCGCGGCGCCGGTCGATGCCCTGCGAGTTGCTGGTGGGATCCAGTTGGCTCGAATCCAACACTTTCCACCGGACGCCCGTGCCGTCGTGCTGGTAGATGCGATTTACCTCGTTAAACCGCGCCGCAATCAGATTGGTCCACTCGTGATGGTTCTGGCGAAATGCAAAATCGGTGTAGACCCAAACTTTGATTTCCCGGCTCTTAGTGGCAAACCAAAGCCCGACTATGAGCGCCATGGAGGCCAGCAGCGCCAGCACTACCTTCTGCCTCTTGCTTATCGGTTTCCTGGACTTTTTCTTCTTCTTCCGGGACGTCGGTCGCTTGGGCGGCATCGGCTTGGGCTGCATCAGCTTTAGTGTGCCAGAATGGCTAACGGATGCAAAGGGTGCGGCGGACCTGCGGGCACAAGTCGAGTGAGCTATCCATTACGATTTGATGGGCCTTAGAAATGGCACCGCTTGCATGGGCCGGACTGCCGGCGCGCGACGGCCTTGTCGCTGTGTCCCTGTGGTACGACCGGTTGTCGCGCGCCGGGAATGAACCTACCAGAATTGGTAGTGGTTTTAGGATTCAGCTCCGGCAATAATACTCAACAAAAGTGCCTTCCGAGAGCCGTGGGGGGGAAGCAAGCTAATTCCCCCCAACCAACAAGTCATGGACTTAGACGAGCTGATTGCCGAACTTCGCTGTGAACTTGAAATGCTCAACGGGGCGATCCTTTCGCTCGAACGGCAGGGGCGGGTCCTTCGTTTTCCGCCCGGCTGGACGCCCCTCCGTTCGCGGCGCCGCAAACCGCCGCGCAAAACCCACCGGACCATACCATTTCCCCGTGCGGGCTCACTTGACACAGCCCCTCCTTCGTGTGACTATTAATTCATTGTGGTGAATAAAGATTCACAACATGAGGAGACCCCGATGGCTAGCCTGTTTCATCCGAGCGATATCGTCAAGGCTGGCCGTTCCGATTACCTTTGGGACCTCGATCTCACCAATGACGAGCTCTATTACCTGCTGGATCTCGCGGGGGCTGTAAAAGACTCGCCGCGCCTCTATGGGCAATCCATGGCGGGCAAGTCGCTTGCCATGCTGTTCGAAAAGCCGTCGCTGCGTACCAAGCTGACCTTCGATCTGGCAATGAGTCAGATGGGCGGAGCGTCGGTCTTTATGGAAGGGCCGATCGGCGTGCGCGAGCCGCTGAAAGACGTGGCGCGCAATCTCGACCGCTGGTGCGCTGGAATTGTCGCGCGCGTGTTCGCGCAGACTACGGTGGAAGCCTTGGCGCAGTGGTCGTCGGTGCCCGTGATCAATGCGCTCAGCGACGCATTCCATCCCTGCCAGGCGCTGGCGGACGTACTCACGATCCGTGAAAGATTCGGCACGCTGAAAGGGCTGAAGCTGGCGTTCATCGGCGATGGCAACAATGTCGCGCAGAGCCTGATGCTGACGGCCGTGCGGCTGGGCATGGATTTCGCGCTCGGCTGCCCGCAGGGCTACACACCGGATCCCGATATCGTGGCGCAGGCGGAGGGACTGGCGGCGGTCTCCGGCGCGTCGATTCTGATCACGCACGATCCCGCGGAGGCGATCGGGCGGGCGCATGCGGTCTACACGGATGTTTGGGCCAGCATGGGACAGGAACAGGAAGCTGCCAAGCGCAAGAAAGCGTTTCACGAGTACCAGGTGAACGAGAAGCTTTTCGCGCAGGCGCTACCCGACGCGGTTTTCATGCACTGCCTGCCCGCCAAACGCGGCGAGGAAGTAACCGACGGGGTGATGGAAAGCCAGCGGAGCGTGGTATTCGACCAGGCGGAGAACCGCCTGCACGCGCAAAAAGCGCTGCTGTTGATGATGCTCGCCTGAAATCCGATTATGATCAGGAGCAGGTTGGCCGCCGTTTCGGGCGGAAGGGAAATTTCTGTCTTATGAAACTATGGGGCGGCAGATTTGAAGCGGGGCCTTCAGAAGTCTTCGAGCGATTCTCGGGGTCGCTCGATTTCGACCGGCGCCTCATCGACGCGGATATCCGCGGCTCGCAGGCGTTCGCGCGGGCTCTCGAACGCGCGGGGATCTTGACTGCCGTCGAGCGTTCGAAAATCGTCGCGTCGTTCGAAGACATCCGGGCCGAAGCCTCGTCGCCAGCGTTTTACGAAGGCGCCACCGATGAGGACGTACACACGCTGGTTATCCGCAAGCTGAAAGAGCGCGCTGGCGCGGTAGCCGACAAGATCCATACGGGGCGCAGCCGCAACGAGCAGGTCTCGCTCGATACGCGGCTCTGGCTGCGCGAGGAATGCGACCGCGCGCGCGCCCTTTTGGCCGAGGCGATGGGCGCGCTGCTCGATCTCGCCGCGAAATATCCAGACGCCGTCGTGCCCGGCTATACCCACATGCGGCGCGCGCAGGCCGTGCTCTGGCCTCATTACCTGCTGGCCTACTTCGAAATGTTCGCGCG
This sequence comes from Bryobacteraceae bacterium, assembly GCA_035509055.1. Lineage (GTDB taxonomy): Bacteria > Acidobacteriota > Terriglobia > Bryobacterales > Bryobacteraceae > PALSA-129. The sequence continues at coordinate 17,584 of DATJMA010000141.1, forward strand.
CGATTGGGAACGCCTGGGCGAAGCGCGCCGGCGGGCCGACGTCCTCCCGCTCGGTTCGGGGGCGCTCGCCGGCAGCGGATTTCCGTTCGACCGCGAGGCGATGGCGCACGATCTGGGATTCGCGGCGGTGACCAACAACAGCATGGACGTGTCGGGCGATCGCGATTTCGCGCTCGATTTCCTCTATGCCGCGAGCGTGACCATGATCCACCTGAGCCGCCTGGCGGAAGACTGGATCCTATATTCCAGCGAGGAATTCGGCTGGATGGAACTGGGCGATGGCGTCACCAGCGGGTCGAGCCTGATGCCGCAGAAGAAGAATCCCGATTCGCTCGAGCTGATTCGCGGCAAGAGCGGACGCGCGGTGGCCTGCCTCATGTCGCTCATGGTCACCATGAAGGGGCTGCCGATGACCTACAATCGCGACATGCAGGAGGACAAGGTTCCTCTGTTCGAAGCCGCCGATCAGCTCGCGGGCTCGCTCGAAATGGCGCGGGCGGCGATCGAATCGGTCAAGCTGCTGCCGGCCAGGCCAGCGGCCGCCGCGGAGGAAAGCTGGGTGGTGGCCACCGACCTGGCCGAAGCGCTGGCGCGCGCCGGAACGCCGTTCCACCAGGCGCACCAGATTGTGGGCAGGTTTGTGCTGGAGAGCGTGCGCAGCGGGAAAAAGCCGGCGGATTGGACGGCGGAACAGATGGCGCAGTTCGCCCCGGAGTTCACCGGCGGCCTGGCGGCGCTGCTTGATCCGCGCAAAGGCATGCAATCAAGGGAAATTGCGGGCGGCACCGGGCCGCGGAGCGTGGCCGCGGCACTGGCGGCGGCGAAAGAACGGCTGGCGAGGATGCAATCATGACCAAGACATACAGGCAAGGGCAGATTCTGAAGCTCATCCGTGGAAAGAAGATTTCCACCCAGGAAGAACTGGCGCAGGAACTCAAGGCGCTGGATATCGCCGCCACCCAGGTGACGCTGTCGCGCGATATCCGGGACCTACGCCTGGTGAAAACGCGCGATGGCTACCAGGAAATGGCGCCCGAAGAGACGGGGCCGCAGTTCTCCATGCTGGCCGCCGAGTTTCTGAAGGACGTGCTCCGCGCGCAGAACCTGGTGGTGCTGAAGACATCGCCCGGGCACGCGAATTCCGTGGCCGTAGCGCTCGATAACGAGGAGTGGCCGGAAGTGGTCGGCACCATCGCAGGGGACGACACCATCCTGGTGATCACGCTGGACACACCGACGGGCGAAGCGATCCAGGAGAAACTGCTCGACCTGGTGGAAAAGGGCTGAGAGCTGCGTCGTCTTGCTATTGGTATGTCACACTCACGGAGGACAAGGGCGTCGCATAGCCCATCACGTACGCCGCGTCGAGGCCCGGAACTGTCACCGTCTGCGGGAAAGCCGCCACGCGCACAGTCAGGGACCCGCTCCCGGTGAGCGGCGCCAGCACTGCCGGCGGGATGGTGAAGGTCGCGGCAGCGGCGGGCGCGTTGCACACGAAACTGGCATTGCCGGCCACACCGGAAATGGTGATGTACTGGCTGCTCGAACCGCCAGTCCAGGTAATCGTCTGTCCCGACCTCGAGATGGTAATGGGCGACTGATTGCCCGTGAGATTCTGAAACACTTCAGCAATCGGGAAATTCAGCGACGCGTTGAACACGTAGGCGCCTTGTCCTCCCGCGAAAGTGTACGTCCCTCCCGTCATTGGACTCGAAAGACCATCCTTGCTCCCCAGCACCAATTCATAGCTGCCCGACTGAGTTTGAAATGGCATCTGCCTCGATCCGCCGGGACCGTCGAATGTCACCGAGCCGGCATCGACCGCTACCGCCGCGCTGGTAAGCGGTAACCACTGGTCGTTGATGGTGGCGCCGCCGACACAGCTTCCCAGCGAAACGGCCGTCGAAGTGTAACCATCCTGCTTCATCGCCCAGGAACTGAAGGACGTGCCATCCATGCCGAAGAAATCGACCATCGCGACGCCGTCAGCGAACGGGCCGTTCACCTGTTCCACCGCCATGATGCCGGCGCTGACCGCCGTTTTGCCGCTCCATACCGCCGCCTGCGATGCCGAAATGCCCATCAGCGGATCCGTGCAGATTCCACCCGAAGCCGCTATCGGAAGCGTGACCGAGTTGCTGATCGCCTGGTAGTTGCCGTTCTCGGCCACCACCGAAACCGCGCAGCCGGTGGGGACGGTCTCAGGAATCTGCACGTTGAGCTGATCCAAGCCCGGAAAACCGCTGCTGCCCTGGTACATCACCTTGGCTGGAATCCCTCCAATCAGCACCTCCAGCGGAAACTGTGGAACGCTGATGCCGTGTGGGGTCGCGGTATAAGTGCTGTCGCTATCCTCTGGATCCGCGCCTAACCCGGATCCCCAAAAGGTAATTACCTGACCCGGCGCGGCCGAGTTGGTGGACGTGATCAGCCGGTAATTGAGGTCGGTGGCCACGCCTGTGCCGGAGCCGGATTCGTCAGCCGAGTCAAACCCGAATGCCGCCGGCGAAACATCGATGGCCGCCGCGGAACTGGTAGTAGTGTTATAAGTCACGGTTACCGTGGCGGGCCCGGTAGGAGTGGCGGAGGGCAGCACGGCAGCTATCTGGTTCGCGGTGGCATAGTAGATCGGAGCGTGCGTAGTTACACTACCGGCGGTCACATTCACGCTCGCCCCGTTCAGAGTTTGAGGCAGGCCTTTGGTGGAATCCTGGAGTATAGCCTGCGAATCCGGAGTCGCCAGGCCGCAACCAAAGATAGTAAACAGGCTTCCCGGGGCGACCTCGCCATAGCTGTAATTATTGACGGCCTTTAGAATCACGGGCGCTCCCGCCGTGGCGCCATAAGTCATATATTGCAGGGTCACAGAGTTGGCCGACGCGGCGGTTATCAAAACCTTAGCGTAATCTCCGGCATTGGTTTTTACAGCGAAAACAGTGTTGGCGCTCGCCGTCACCGCAACAGTCTGATAGGGCTCGTTCTGGAGCGCGGACAGCGCCAGGCCGGCGTATGCGTCGGACCCTCCCTGCCCGGGCACGGCATACAGCATGGCAGCGCCCGATGGCGCGATCTGGCTTCCCGTAAATTGGATATCCGCCGTACAGCCGGGCGTCGCTCCGGCATCAAGGTTGATAGACGATCCATTGGACAATGTCATGGTACCGGTGATATCCGCTAATCCAGATAAAGGTAAGAAAAGCACCGATAAGATACTGGTTAGGCAGCGCACGAGGCTCCGAGTAAGCATACTAATTCCCCCCCTCACACCTGGAGTTCATGGTACAACGGGAATTAGTTTCAGACAATTAGCTCCTGTGCGGTAAACCACTCAATTAGAGGCGAGGCACGGGCTGGTTGCGATCGCGGCTCATAAGTGGGCGGTCCTGCTCAGGACTGCGCGCCCGGCCGCGACCGGTCAGATAATTTCTTCCCGGGCCGCCGGCCACGGGTCGCTTCCGGGCGCAGGCTGGAGCCGCTGCGGCAGAGGCAGCGCCACCTCGATGAGCGTTCCCTTCCCCGGCTTGGACGTGATCTTCACAGATCCTCCGAGGCTTTCCGCGCGCTCGTGCATGCCCGTAAGTCCGAGACCGTGTCCGCGGCCCGGTTGGAAGCCGCGCCCATCGTCCTGCACGGTCACGGAAAGCCAGGAATCGGAAGCCCGCACGGTAATTTCCACGGCATTGGCGTTCGCGTGTCTCTGAATGTTATGGAGAGCCTCCTGCACGATGCGGAAGACGCAGGTTTTGTGCTCGTCGGGCAGGTCGGGAGGCAAATCGTCTGCCTGAACCTGAATGCGCAGACCCGTCGGCCGCGAGATTTCGCGCGCCAGCCAGCCCAGCGCCGCGGCCAGCCCGAGGTCGTCCAGCATGGCGGGGCGCAGCAGCAGGGCCATGTTGCGGATGACCGCCAACGAGCTCTCCACCAGCTCCCGCACGCGGTCGACGCGCTCACGAAGTTGGGGCTCGTGCGGCCGGAGCGCCACCGCCAGATCGTGCAGCTCGAATTGCACCGCGGACATGGATTGGCCCACGGCGTCGTGCAAATCGCGGGAGATGCTTTTGCGCTCGTTTTCCTGCGTGGCCACAAGCCGGGCCGACAGATCCCGCAACTCCTGCCGCGCTTCCATCACGTCCTGCAAATGCTTGAGAGTCTGGTTTTCCAAGCGCAGAAGCCGCGAGGTGCTGAAGTAAGCCTGGCCGACGCCCACCAGCAGGATCACCAGCAGCGAAAGTACCATCTGGCTGCGCACGCCGAAGAATTGCGACCGCAGTTCCTCATCGCGCTGCATGAGCTGCTGCTGATCGAGCGAGCGGATATTGTCGGCTATGGTGAGCGTATTCGACCGGCGCGGAAAAATCTCGTCGCGCAGGAATCGGTATCCTTCCCGGCTCCGCTCCTCGGCGCTCCACGTGAGGACCGGCTCGATGGTCTGCCAATAGTCGCGTAATTCGCGATTGAGGGCCTGGAACATCTCGTGGTCGGCCGCCCCGGCGAGCGCGCCATTATCGGCCAGCAGCGTTTGGATTCTCGCCTTGGCGTCCAGCAGTTCCCGCCGGCTCTGTTCGGCTTTGCCGCGGTCGGTCTCCAGCAGGTAATCGCGCAGATAGGTGCCTGAAAGGTATACCGCGCCGCGGACCTCATCGAGTTGCTGGTTTTTGGCCAGAAACTGCTGGAGACTGCGCTGGTTGGCGTTCTGAACTTCCGAAAGCGCCCGCAAAGCGCTCAATCCCGAGAGGATGAGCAGGATCAGGAGGACTCCGAAACCCAGCACAAGGCCGCCCCGCATGGTCAGCAGCCGGACCTTCGCCGGGGCTTCGTTATCCGGAGACGACGCCGCTGTCTTTGGGTTCACTCTGGGGCGAAATAATACCTTTTCGGACGGCATACAGAATCAGGTCCGCGAGGCTGTGCAGATTGAGCTTCTGAAAAATATGCTGGCGGTGGCAGATTACCGTGGTCGGACTGAGATCGAGCGCGTTGGCGATGTCCTTGTTGGAAGCGCCTTCGGCCAGAAGTTGAAGGATCTCGCGTTCGCGGTTGGTGAGGAGCTCGTAAGCGTCGGCGGCCTGCTCGCGCTGCAGATATCGCGTGTAGTCGTCCGCCAGAATGCGGCTTACTTTGGGGCTGAAAAACGCCTTACCCTGGGAAACCGCGCGCACGGCATCCACCACCTCGGATTCCGCCGAACTCTTGAGCACATAGCCGCGGGCGCCCGCCTTGAGCGCGCTCAACAGGTAGGCTTCGTCCGCCTGGACCGTGAGAATCACGATCTGCGTTTCGGGCAGAGTCTCGGCGATCTGCCGGCCGGCCTCAATACCGTTGAGGTTCGGCATGGCGATATCGAGGATGACGACGTGAGGCCGTTCCCGCCGGGCGATGGCGATGGCTTCCCGGCCGTCGCAGGCCTCGGCGATTACTTCCAGCCCCGGTTCGTGCTCCAGAAGGGTACGCAAACCGCGGCGGATAATGGCATGGTCGTCGGCGATTAGAATTCGTACGGGGCCCATAGGGTGCACCAGTGGCGTCGCTTTTATGGTACGCCATCCCGAATTTCCATTGATATACTCTCGGAATAGTATTTTCAATGGTGATTTCTAGCTACATCGTTTTTCGCCCGAAACTCCTCCGATGACGGTATGGGCGAAAACATGCCTGCCGGATACGATTGAAATGCTAGCTTCTGACCCTATGCACCAGATGAACGGTGAGCTGTCGCACGAAGAATGGGAACAGCTTCGGCGCTTCGACACCTGCACTCTCTCCAACGCCATTGAACGGCTCAAGCTTCGCCCGCGGAACGAAGGTTTCATGTCCAGTGCGATCACGTGCCGCTTCCCACAACTGCCCCCGGTTTTGGGCTATGCAGTCACGGCCCGCATGCGTTCGGCGGTGACTCCCGTGAACGGCAAGTATTACTATGCCCACCCCGAATTCTGGACCTATCTCGCCGGCTTTCCGGGACCACGCATCCTTGTCATCCTCGACGGCGACGAAGAACCTGGCGTCGGCGCGCTTCTTGGGGAGGCTTACGCGCGCATTTCCAAGGCCTTCGGTTGCGTCGGTTGCATCACCAATGGCGCGGTGCGCGATTTACCCGGAATCGCGGCACTCGACTATCAGCTCTTCTCCGCGAGCGTCGCCGTTTCGCACGCGTATGCGCACGTAGTAGACTTCGGGGACACGGTCGAAATCGCCGGTTTGCGCGTCTCAAACGGCGATCTCCTGCACGGCGACATGCACGGGGTACACGCGCTTCCCCACAGAGGGCTGCGAGAACTGTTGGGTCTCGCCGAAAATGTAGTGCGCGAGGACCATGAAATCTTTGACTTGACTGAGCGAAAAGATTTTTCGCCGGAAATCTTAAGCGCGAAAATCGCGGAAATGAGGAAACGGCATTTATGAAATTGCAAGCTGCCGCACTGGTTGCGCTAGTCGCAGCCGTAAGCCTGCTGGACTCCTGTTCCAACACCAGCACCGCCAGTGCGGACACCGTCGCCGAACCCGTGCATGTGCCCAGCGTCGGGGTGGTCCCGGTAGCCCGCAGACCAATGCTGCGGCAGCTTACGGTTTCCTCGGAACTGGTGCCGTTCCAGGAGACCGACGTCTGGGCGAAAGAATCCGGCTACGTTACGGATCTGCGGGTGGACTACGGCTCGCGGGTTAAAAAGGGCGATGTCATGGCGGTGCTCGAGATCCCCGAATTGGAAGCGCAGTTGAAGCAGGATAAGGCGGCCATTTCCAACGCGCAGGAGGCCGTGAACCGCGCGCAGCGCGTGGTGGACCAGATGGAGGCGCAGCGCAAACCGGTTCACGAGAACGCCGACCGGCTGGTGGGGGTGGCCAAAACCAACCCTGGGCTGGTGGCGCAGCAGGAAATCGACAACGCCCAAGGCCAGGATTTGGCCTTGGCTTCGCAAATCGAAGCCGGCCGTGCCGCGGTACAGGCCGCCAAGAGCAACCTGGACGAAGCCAATGCCCATCTGGAACGCGACCAGGCCCTCTATTCCTATTCCAAGATCACCGCACCCTTTACCGGCGTCGTCACTCAACGCTACGCCAACCTGGGAGCTTTGATGCAGGCCGGCACGGCGTCTCCCAGCGCGACGCCCCTGGTTCGTCTCTCCGAAGACGACGATTTTCGGCTGGTAATCCCGGTCGCCGAGTCGTACGTCAAGTACATCCGCATCGGCGATCCGGTCGGGGTGGGCATCCCGTCGCTCGATCGCACCTTCACGGGAACGGTGAAACGCGTTTCTTACGACGTCACTGCCGAAACCCGGACGATGCACACCGAAGTCGAGCTGCTGAATCCCGATCACGTCCTCATGCCAGGACTGTATGCCGAAGCCACGATCACGCTGGACCGCAAAAACGACGCGCTGGTGGTGCCGCTTCAGGCAGTCAGCCAGAACAACGGACAAGTAACCGTGTTTGTGGTGACCCCGAACAACACGGTCGAAGAACGAACGATTTCCGCGGGCATGCAGACGCCTAACGAGATGGAAGTACTCAAAGGCGTGGCGGAAGGCGATCGCGTGGTGGTTAGCGACCGGAGCGGTTTGAAAGACGGCATGCAGGTGAAGCCGCAGCCGGTCGACATCGATCAATACAAGGCTTCGCAACAGTGAGTTCACATGGCGTCATTTTCGATTCGCACACCGGCCGGCCGCGTGCATAGGCCGTCCCTTACCGCCGGCCCCGGTTTTCCGGGGCCGGCCTTTTTTCCCAACCTGCTTCGCAAGCGATTACCGTAATACCCCATGCCACGATTTTCCATTCGCAATCCGTACTTCATCATTGTCTGCTGTCTCGCGCTGGCGGTGCTTGCAGTCACCAGCTACACCAAGATGCCGGTCGATCTCTTCCCGCCCATCAATCTGCCGGAAGTCATCGTCGCCACCTTCTACAACGGCATGCCCCCGGTCGATATCGAGACCGATATCACCAACCCGCTGGAACGGTTCTTTACCCTGGCCGCGAGCGTGGATCATTCCGAATCGCGCTCGCTGCTGGGCGTCAGCATCATCAAGGTGTTCTTCGACCCCTCGAGCAGCGCCGATGCCGACGTGACCCAACTCTCCAACCTCGCCTTGGCCGACCTGAAACGCCTGCCGCCCGGCACGTTGCCGCCAGTCGTGCTGAAGTTCGACGCCTCCAGCATGCCGGTCTGCCTGCTCACGGTGAAGGGAGAGGGGCTCAACGAGACTCAGCTCCACGATTTGGCGCAATTCCAGATCCGCAACCAGATCGCGGTAGTGAACGGCGCGGAGATTCCGGCGGTCTTCGGCGGCAAATACCGCCAGGCGATGGTGTATGTCGATCCATACAAACTGTTCTCGCGGCAGTTGAGCGTAATGGACGTGGTTCACGCGGTCAACGACAGCAACCTGATTCTCCCGGCGGGCGACGTCAAGATCGGGCCCAACGATTACTACATCTATTCCAACAGCCTGGTGAAGAACGTCCAGGACATCAACGACCTGCCGTTGAAAACCGTGGGGGACAAGTGGGTATCGGTGGGAGACGTGGGCGAGGCCAAGGACGCCAGCCAACTGCAGTACAACATTGTGCGCATCGACGGCCAGAAATCCGCTTACATCCCCATCATGAAGCAGGGCGGCAACACCAACACCATTCAGGTGGTGAACGATGTCGAGGCGCTGCGAGAAAAGCTGTTCGATCTGCCCAAGCAGTTGAAGACCGCGATCGTCTTCGACCAGTCCATTTTCGTGAAGCAGGCGCTCAAAACCGTGATGCACGAAGGCTTGATGGGCCTGTTCCTCACCAGCATCATGATCCTGATCTTCCTGGGAAGCGGGCGGGCGACTTTCGCGGTTCTGCTATCCATTCCCATCTCCGCCATGGCCACCATCGTGGTGCTGAACCTGATGGGAAGCACCATCAACACCATGATCCTGGGCGGATTGGCGCTGGCCTTCTCGCGCGTGATCGACAACTCGGTAATTTCGCTCGAGAACATTTACCGGCATCTGGAGTTGGGCGAATCGCCCGAAGTCGCCGCCGAGCAGGGCGGCGCGGAAGTCAACCTGGCGGTGCTTGCGGCCACCCTGGTGGACGTGGTGGATTTCTTCCCGGTGACTCTGTTGATCGGCGTCAGCAAATTCCTGTTTACGTCGCTGGCCCTGGCCTTCTGCCTGTCGCTGCTCGCCTCCTTCGTGGTGGCCATGACGGTAATTCCGCTGTTCTGTTCCCGCTTTCTGAAGGCGATTCCGCACCATCATGCCGAAGGTGCCACCGAACAGACTCCGGTGGAGCGCGGCTTCAACGCCTGGTTCAACCGCCAGTTCAATCACGTGCTCGATTTCTACGAGCGCTGGGTGCGCCGCGCGTTGCAGCGGCCCGCTTTCACGGTAGCCCTGCTCACGTGCGTCTTCATCGCCAGCCTGGGGATCTATCCGTTCCTGGGGCGGGCGTTCTTTCCCACCACCGACGCCGGCCAGTTCACCATGAACGTAAAGGTGCCCACGGGAACCCGCATCGAAACCACCAACCAGTATGTCTCCCAGATTGAAGATCTGGTGCGCCACGACGTTCCGGCCTCCGATCTCGACATGATCGTTTCCAACATCGGGGTGGTGAACGACTTTTCCTCGCTCTATACGTCGAATTCCGGAATGTACACGGCGACGATTCAGACCGCCCTGAAGGAAGGCCACAAGGGCAGCAGCCTGGATTACATGGAGAAAGTGAAAAACGATCTTGCCGCCCACTTCCCCGACGTCCGCGCTTTCTTCCAAAGCGGTTCCATGGTGGACGCCATCCTCAACTCCGGCATGCCCGCGCCAATCGACGTGCAAGTGAACACTCGCGACCTGGATCTCACCTACAAAACCGCGCAGGACCTCGCGCGGCGCATCGGCGACCTACCCGGAGTGGGCCAGATTTACATTCCGCAGGACATGAACTATCCCGCGATCCGGCTGGACGTCGACCGCGTCCACGCGGGCGAACTGGGCCTGACGCAAAAGGAAATCGTCGATAACGTGATCACGGCACTCAACTCCAATACCATGATCGCCCCCAACTATTGGGTGGATTATAAAACCGGCAACGACTACTTCCTGAGCGTGCAGTACGCGGAACATGGGGCATCCGCCATCCACAACTTAGTGGACTTGAAGAATATTCCACTGCGGGCGCCCAACCTGAAGGAGCCCACCACCCTCGATACGGTAGTGAAGCTCGAGTATCTGCAATCCCCCACTGAGGTGGATCATTACCAGATCCAGCGCATCGCGGACATTTATGTCACCCCGAAAGGCGAAGATCTCGGCAGGCTTTATGGCCTGGTCCAAAAGACCGTCGCGGACGCTCACTTGCCTTCCAACATCCGTGTCAGCTATCGCGGAATGGTCGTGGGGATGAACGCCTCGCTAACGAGCTTTGCCGAGGGCTTTGGCATCTCGTTCGTGCTGCTGGTGCTGATCCTCATCGCGCAGTTCCGGTCCTTCATCGACCCGATCCTCATCTGCCTCGCCATTCCCATGGGATTCATCGGCGTATTGATCGTCCTGCCGCTCACGCACACGACTTTGAACGTGATGTCGCTCATGGGCGTCCTCATGTTGATCGGCATCGCCGACTCCAACAGTATTCTGATCGTCGATTTCGCGCACCGCCTGCGCGAACAGGGCATGCCGGTACTCGACGCGGTGGTGACAGCCTGCCGCGTTCGCTTGCGCCCGATTCTCATGACCACCCTCGCCACCATCATCGGTATGATCCCGATGGCCATGAAGCTGGGCGAGGGCGGCGAACAATATACGCCGATGGCTCGCGCCATTATCGGCGGTTTGGCCTCATCGGTTGTGCTGACGGTCTTCATCGTGCCGGCGGCATACCTTCTCGTCTACCGCAACAGAAGAGCGCCGGCGCCGGTACAGCCATAGACAGGCGCCATTTCGGAGGTTCGTTATGCGTAATTCCATTCCCGCAATCGTAATAGCGGCTAGCGCCGCCACCGTGTTCGCGCAGCCGGGAGCCCCCACCAAGTTAAGCTTGCAGGACGCCGAAGGTATGGCGCTCAAGAACCATCCGGAGGTGCTGGCGGCGCAGAACGCGTACTCCGCCCTGAACCAGCGCATCACGGAAGTGCGTTCGGCCTATTTTCCGCAATTGAACGGCGAGGCGACCGGCTCGCAAGGCAATGTGGGCGCGCGCATCGGGGCGGGCTATATTACCGACTCCCGTCTGTTCGACCGCTACGGCAATGGCGTGATCCTCGACCAGTTGATTACGGATTCCGGCCGGACCCCCAACCTGGTGGCCAGTTCCCGTCTGAACGCCAGCGCCGCCAACCAGACCGTGCAGGCCACCAGGTACGACGTCCTGCTGCGCGTCAACCAGGCGTACTTCGACACCTTGCGCGCACAGGCGCTGGTGAGGGTCGCCGATCAAACCGTGGCGGCGCGCCAGACCGTGTATGACCAGATCAACACCATGTTCACCAATAAGTTGAAGTCGGAGGTGGATGTGGCGTTCGCCAGCGTGGAACTTTCGCGCGCCAAACTCATGCAGCTACAGGCGCAACAGCAGGTGCAGTCGCAGTTCGCCGAACTGACCCGCGCGCTCGGCTCGCAGGATGCCGCCACCTATCAACTCGCCGACGAGCCCTTACCGCCCAGTCCCGCCCAAGATGTGGAGAATCTGGTGCAGCAGGGCCTCAACGCGCGTCCGGAACTCGCCAGCCTGAAACTGAGCCGCGATGCCGCATACAAATTCGAGCACGCCGAAAGAGATCTTTCCCTTCCCAACGTCAAATTCATAGGCGTGGGCGGATACATGCCGTATGTCGATCAGATAACCCTGCCGCGCGTGATCCCCGGGGAGTACGAAGGGGGCGCCATTAACGTCGAGGTCCCGATTCTGAATGGCGGATTGTTCAAGGCGCGGCGCGAGGAAGCGCACTATCGCGCCATGGAAGCCGACCAAAGACTGCGGAACGAAGCCGAGCAGATCGCGCGCGATGTGCGCTCAGCCTGGGCCAACGCCAACGTGGCGTACCAGCGCATGGATGTTACCGCTGAAATGGTGCGGCAGGCCCTGCTGGCTCGCGACCTGGCGCAGCAGCGCTACCAGCTAGGGCTCTCGTCCATCGTAGAACTGACCGACGCCCTCCTGAACCAAACCTCCGCCGAAGTGGACAATGTCAACGCCAAGTACGATTACCAGAACATGTATGCGGCGCTGCAGTACACGATCGGAGCTCTGCGGTAACCTCCGCCAGGCTGGCAGTCCCGCACGGCATCCAGGATTGGGACCGGCTGCCCTGCCACATCGCTTTTGCTGTCATCATAGATATCGATGCTGAAAATTACCTGCCTGCTGATGCTGCTCGCGGCACTATGCGGCTGCGGTGCCAAAGACACGGCGCGCCGATACCCCATGCAGGGCGACGTCAAAGCCGTCGATCCGGCAGGCAAAACCGCGACCATCGCCGCCGGCAAAATTGACGACTGGATGGAAGCCATGACCATGGAATACCCCGTCAAGCCCGACAGCGAATTTGCCAAGCTCCACGCCGGCGACCACATCGAGGCGACGGTCGTGGTGGATGGCGTAGTCTACTACGTCACCGACGTGAAGGTGGTGCCTCCGAAATAACTATTTGTCGCCGCCCGACGGCTTCACATCCCCGCAGTCCGAGGAGACGAAGCGATTGTTAAAAGACAGCTTGATGGTCATGTTCTGACCGATGGACCCGGCGGTGCTACTATCGCCCGAGGTCTTCATCAGCATATCTCCCTTCACATGTTCGGAATCCACGCGCTCAAGCCTGAGATCGCCGGCGGTTTTGGTATTGCCCCGAACGCACTCCACATGAATCGTCTGGCTGCTGGAGGAGGAGCTCGCCAGTTTGTACGAACAGGATTTATCTCCGTTATCGAACAGCGGCTTACTGAGTTGCTCGCGGGTGATGCAGACTTTCATGGTATGCGTCTGAGGCGCTCCCTTCTGCATCGCTTCGATCTGCGCGCGCGCCTGCGGCGGCATTTTGGCCATCTGGTCGGGCGTGAGCTGCGGCATACTCGGCATGTTCAGTCCGGAGATCTGGCTGGTGGTGATGTTCTCCCACAATCCCGGTTTCACGTCTATCGGCTTGACCTCCTGCGCCAGCATCGCCGCCGGACAAATCATCACAACCGCCAATAAAATCTTCTTCATATCCTGCACCGTCCTTGGAGACAATGTTATCTCAATAAAAAACGCCGCATTTTGCGCTACTTTGGATCATAAATGCCGACAAACTCCCGAGCCGGTCAATCCCCGAGGCCCGCTGACCTGGTCAACATCCCGCGCCTCATCGCGGCCTACTATTCCGAACACCCGGATGTCTCTCAAAATTCGCAGAAAGTCACATTCGGCACCTCCGGCCATCGCGGGTCCGCCTTCGACGCGGCTTTCAATGAGGACCACATCCTCGCCATCACCCAAGCCATCTGCGAGTACCGCGGCCAGAACGGCGCCGATGGGCCGCTCTTCCTGGCCATGGACACGCATGCGCTTTCCGAACCGGCATTCGCCAGCGCCCTCGAAGTGCTGGGGGCCAACGGCGTCGAAGTGATGATCGACCAGGATCGCGGCTACACTCCCACGCCGGTTCTGTCTCACGCCATCCTCACTTACAACCGGCCTCCCGGCGCCGCCGCCCGCACCAAAGGCCTCGCCGACGGAATCGTAATCACCCCTTCGCACAATCCGCCCGACGATGGCGGCTTTAAATACAATCCCCCCCACGGCGGACCGGCCGACACCACGGCCACGAAGTGGATCGAGAATCGCGCCAACCAGATTCTCCGCGCTGGCCTCGGCGAGGTGCGCCGGCAGACCTTCGCCAGCGCGCTCGCGTCCTCCACCACGCATCGCCACGACTTCATTTCCGCCTACGTGAACGACCTCCCGTCGGCAGTAAACCTCGATGCCGCGCGCACCGCCGCGCTGTCGCTGGCGGCCGACCCACTGGGCGGCGCAGGCTTAGCCTATTGGCCGCGCATCGCCGAACGGTATGGCCTGAAACTGGAGATTTTCCATGCCGACCCCGACCCCACGTTCCGCTTCATGCGCCTGGATTGGGACGGTAAAATCCGCATGGATTGTTCGTCGCCCTACGCCATGGCCGGCCTGATCGAGCTAAAGGACAAGTTCGACGGCGCTTTCGCCTGCGATACCGACCACGATCGCCACGGCGTAGTGGCGCGCAGCACCGGCCTGCTGAATCCCAATCATTATCTCGCCGTCGCCATCTGGTACCTGTTCAACCACCGGCCGGGTTGGAGCGCGAAGACCGCGGTGGGCAAGACCCTGGTATCGAGCAGCATCATCGACAGCGTGGCTGCTAGTCTTGGCCGTCCGCTGGTGGAAGTCCCCGTGGGCTTCAAATGGTTCGTCGACGGGCTGCTCGCCGGCTCGCTGGGTTTCGGCGGCGAGGAAAGCGCGGGGGCTTCATTCCTGCGGCGCGACGGAACCGTCTGGACTACGGATAAAGACGGCATAGTCATGGCGCTGCTCTCGGCCGAAATTCTCGCCGTCGCCGGCCGGGACCCCGGCCAGCTCTACTCGGACCTCACGCGGCAATTCGGCGCGCCCGTATACCAGCGCATCGACGCTCCGGCCACCCCCGAACAGAAAGCGCGCCTGGCTGCGCTGTCGCCCGGGCAGGTCCATGAGAAGGACCTCGCGGGCGATCCCATCGAGCGCATGCTGACTTCCGCGCCGGGCAATGGCGCGCCCATCGGCGGACTCAAAGTGGTCACCCGCCGCGGCTGGTTCGCCGCGCGCCCGTCGGGCACGGAGGACGTTTACAAGATCTACGCCGAAAGCTTCGAGGGCGCCGACCACTTACGCCGCATTCAGGAGGAGGCGCAGAGCCTGGTATCGAACGCTCTGGGCGCCTCCTGACGGGCCGGCACAAAAGCTGGATGCGGGCCAGGAAGGGTGGTTTTTTGTGCTGTTTTCCCATACCACGCCCCTTCTGCAGGGTGTATCATTTGGTCGGAAGGACCCGCGGGCAGGAGGTACTCGTGCTCAACGCTGACAGCGCTCAAGTGAATTGGGACACTCAAAAGAAGCATTGGAGTGTCCGGGTGAAAATTGGCGAAGAAGTGATCCGGCGCCCCATTCCCAAGGTGCCGCAGGACGCCGGCGACGAAGCTTTGCGTTCAGCCGCCGTTCAGGCGGCGAAGGACGACGGGTACCAGGTAGACCCGGCCAAGGTGGCCATCGGCCATTAGAATTCGATTCCCGATCGTGTGAGCGCGCCGTTCTCTTTTCCTCTCGGCCTAGCGTTGGTGGAGAATAGGAGGAGCATGCGCATCCGGATCATCCAGCGCGCTCTGATCGTGCCGGCATTCCTGGCCATCACCGCTGCCGCCCCAGCCCAGACCATCCTTCAGCGCTGCCTCGGCATTACGCCGGGCCAGCAACGGCAGGGACCGTTCGGACCATCACCCGCAACCATGTCCTTTTGTCGCCAGCTTCCAGCCTGGAATCTGTTCGACCAGGCGGGCCAGCGTTTTCAGGCCGGCGACCATGCCGGCGCCGCCCGGCTCGCGCTTCAGGCAGCCGAGGCAGGCAATCCGGAGGCGCAATTGCGCGTGGCGCAGCTTTATCCCAAAGGCGATGGCCTGCCCCAGAGTGCCGCCGAAGCTTTTCGCTGGATGAAAGCCGCCGCCGCACAAGGCGAACCCATGGCGCAGGATCTTCTCGGCACCATTTACGAGTACGGCCGCTCCACCGGCTTTTACGCGGTGGACGATAACTGGGATTTGGCCGCCAGATGCTGGCAGTCCAGCGCGTCGCAAGGTTATGCCGGCGGTGAGTACAGCCTCGGCCGCGCCTACCAGTACGGAATCGGCGTGCCCCTCGATCAAAACCAAGCCATTGTCTGGTACGACAAGGCCGCCGCCCAAGGACACAGCCAGGCCGCCTACTTCGCCAAGTACCTGCGCGACAACCACGGCATGGATGGGAGTAGCCGCGACGATCAGGAGCGCGGCCTGCTCGGCGCCCTCAGGGGGCGCACGGTACCGTTCATCGCTCCCACCGGCACCACTTTCCATCACCTCTCCGAACGCCTCGCCTTCGTCAACCAGGAATACAAGAACCAGGAGAATGCCAAGGCCAGGGCGCTATACGATATGCGTGTGCGTGCCTACAAAGATTGCAAAAATGCGGGCGGCGACAATTGCCGGCAACCCGGTCCGCCACCTATCATCAAGCAATAGCGAACCCTTCCCGCAGCCCCTTTTCGGCTAGACTTGAACGGAGGGGCGGGGCGCATGAGGGGAGTCTTACGCCAATTTAGTATTCCATTTTTGCTGGCGATGGTTGTTTCCGCGGCTCGGGCGCAGTCCTATACGATCTCGACAGCGGTGGGCGCCGGGCCGCCTTCCAATGTCCAGGGCAAATCCACCAGCCTCCCTTACAACTTTCCGACCTTTCTTACCGCCGATTCCACGGGCAACGTCTATTTCATCGATCAGAACAGCGTCATCAAGTGGACTAATGCCACGGGCTTGCTCACGCTGGTCGCGGGCAACGGCACCACTGGATACAGCGGCGATAACGGCCCGGCCACGAGCGCCCAATTGAACAACCCACAAGGCATCGCGGTCGATTCCAACGGCGACCTCTACATCGCCGATGCCAGTAACAACGTCATCCGCAAAGTCTCCGGCGGCGTCATCACGACCGTCGCTGGCAACGGCATGGCGGGCGTCGAGTTCAACGGTCCCGAGGGCCTCGCGATCGATTCCCACGGCAATCTCTACATCGCCGACACCGGCGACTACCTGGTTCGCGAGCTGTCCAACGGAACCGTCACGAATGTAGCCGGAACCGGCACGCCCGGATATAACGGCGACGATCAACCAGCAACCAGCGCCATGTTGAGCTCCCTGGTAACCGCGGTGGCGGTGGATTCGCAGGGCAATCTCTATATCGCCGACGCGAATAGCCAGAGAGTCCGGGTCGTCTCGGGCGGCGTGATCAACACCATTGCGGGAAATGGCGTGTGCTGTACGGCGGACGACGGCGGCCCGGCCACCAGCGCCGAACTGGGCGGGCTGACCGGCATCGCGGTCGATACGCACGGCAATCTATTCATCGCCGAAGCGAACGCGAACAGCACTTACAACCTGATCCGCCAAGTCACCAACGGGACCATCACTACGGTCGCTGGAGACTCGACGCTCGGCGCGGGTTTTTCGGGCGACGGCGCCACCGCGACCGCCGCGCAACTCTCCTCGCCGCAGTCGGTTGCGGTAGATGCCGACGGAAACCTATACATCGCCGACCTGGGCAACAATCGCATTCGGGAAGTGTCGGGGGGCGTGATCGACACCATCGCCGGCAACGGCTCCATTGGCGACAACGGACTGGCCAGCGCGGCGCAACTGGCATCTCCCTTTGGAATCGGCCTGGACCCGGCCGGCAACCTCTACATCGCGGATAACATCGCGCTCCGGGTTCGCAAAGTGCTTGCCGCTACCGGCGTCATCACTACCATCGCCGGCAATGGGACCCCGGGCACGACCATCGTGGACGGCAGTTCCGCTACCAGCGCCGGCCTGAACATCCCCACCGGGGTCGCCGCGGACACCAACGGCAACGTATATATCGCCAACGCGTTCGAGTTCACCATTCTGAAGGTCTCGGCCGGACTGATCTTCAATTTCGCCGGCAACGGCACGGCCGGCTACGGCGGCGACGGCGGCGCGCCAACCAACGCGGAGATCGGCAACAGCTTCGGTGTTGCCACCGATAGCGCGAATAACGTGTATTTCTCGGATGATTGGGACACCGATACCACCAGCGCCGCGCGTGTCCGCGAAGTTTCCGGCGGGAAGATCAACACCTTCGCGGGCGATGGCACGATCGGCGCGCTGGGCGATAATGGCCCGGCCACGGCCGCCCAACTGAATTTTCCGTCGGGGCTGGGGATCGATTCCCACGGCAACCTGTATATTGCTGACGTTTATAACAACAACATCCGCGAAGTCTCCGGGGGCACCATCACCACGGTGGCCGGCAATGCAGCCCTGGGCCCCGGCTTCTCCGGCGACAACCAACCCGCTACCGGCGCTCAACTGAACAATCCCGGCGGCGTCGCAGTCGATGGCCAAGGAAACATCTTCATCGCCGATACGTTCAACAACCGTATCCGCATGGTCTCTGCTTCTTCGGGCAAGATCACCACCATTGCGGGCAATGGCACGCAGGGATTCAGCGGCGACTACGGTGCGGCAACCAGCGCGGAGTTGGACAACCCCCTCGATGTGGCGGTGAATTCCAACGGCAGCGTTCTTATCGCCGACGGCAGCGGGCGCATTCGCGTCCTGACGCCCACCACAGGGTCATCCTGCAGCTATTCCGGCATCCCAGCGAATCTCCCCGTCGCTGCCGCGGGCGGCAGCCAATCGATCACGGTGACCACGAGTGCGTTCTGTCCGTGGACGGTTTCCAACCTGCCGGCTTGGATTTCGCTGAGCGGACCTGCCGGCGCCACCGGAACGGGAAGTGCGAGTCTCTCCGTAGCAGCCAATTCCGGATCCTCACGTTCCGCCAATATCGCCATCGCAGGCATGACCGTCGCAGTGAATCAGGCCTCCTCGCAGGGCGGCACCAACCTATGCGATGTAAATCGGGATGGGGTAGTAAATGCCGATGACGTCAGGCTGTTGATCAAACAGGCGCTCGGCACCGCATCGCCCGCGAACAACCTTGCCGGCGGAAATGCCGTCAGCGTAGTGGATATCCAGATCGACAGCGATGCGGCGCTGAATCTGGGCTGTTCGGCCAGCCAGTGAGCCCAATCAGTTGAATGCCGCAAGCTCAGCCGGTTGGAAGTTGAGCACAAATTTCTTCATCAGCTTCTCCGAGGAAGCCATCTTCATGCTCTTGGCTTCTTCCAACGCCCGTTCGTTGGTCCAGTGGTCATGTTCGATCCGATACATCGCCAGGACCGTTCCGGTCCGGTCAGCTCCGCGCCGGCAGTGCACGAAGACCTTGCCGGCGGCCGGATCGTCAAGAATCGCAAATATCTTCTTGACTTGATCGGCGGTCGGCGCCTGAAAGCCATCGAGGGGAATGTGCACATACTTCATTCCCAGGCTGGTGACCACTTCGGCCTCTCGCGAAGCTCGTCCACCTTCCCCGCGCAAATCGAGATCGGTGTGGACGCCCATCTTTGCCAGTTCCCGAAATCCGTCTTCCGAAGGCTGTGCCCCCCGGCACAAGGTGTCGCTCACCTGTTCGAAGTTGTTTAACTGATCGGCAGCCTGCAAAGCAAAGCCGCCGAATCCCAGACTCGCAACCGCAACCCAGATCGCCCGATGCATCGTCGCCCCTCACTTTTTTGGACGCAGAAGCCCGGCCGACAGTTGCGAAATGCGCTCTTACTTTCCCGCGGCAAGATCCGCTTTCGACTCTGCCTCACCCTTCAACGGGGTTACTTTGTCCGGGTCGACACGAATCATCAGATAGCGAATATGATCTTCAATTTCCGTAAACCAGTGCCCCACTCCCGCCGGTATGACGACCACATCGCCGGCCTTCAGATGATAAGCCGCCCCGTTGCGGATCGAAGTCCCGTTGCTACCGGGCCCGTTCAGATTCCGTACATTGTTATTGGCTGCCGGCCGACGCACCAGGCCCTCGATATCCGGCCCGGTCACCAAAGTCGCCTCGCCATCGATCACGTGATATACCTCGCTCACCAGATCGTGCTCCGCCACCGGCGATTTCGCGGGGTCCGTCAGCTTTCCGCGATACACCACCCCAACATCCACGTGGCTCTTGCCGACATCCAATGCCCGCACCTGCTGATCGGCCACTCCGGTGGCCACGGCACGCGCCGGCGCCCGATCGAAATACGCGTTCAATTCCGCTGCCGGCACATAGGTTGCGAGGCAATGGTCACACGTGGGGCGCGTCTGCTGAGCCATGACTGTTAGCACCGTCACAATTCCGAACACCAACGGGATGAGCTTCATGAATGTCGATCCTTTCCAGACTACCGACCGGATTGCCTCGGCCACGGTACACCCTGGTCCTTTGTGGTCACCGGCGCGAGGCCTTGGTACAGGAAACGCTGCACGCGCTGTCCGCGCCAGGTCTCCGTGGTGTAGATGTTGCCCTTGGAATCCGTGGCGATGCTATGGACGCCGTAAAATTCTCCCGGCTGCCGCCCGCCTTGCCCGAAACTCGTCAACACTTCAAGCGACTGCCGGTCCAGAATGTGTACCTGGTCATTCTCGCCGTCCGCCAGGTAGATGAACTTCTGTCCCCGATCGCGCGAGAACGCCAGGTCCCACGCCGAGCCCGATCCGCGCGTATTCTTCTCGATGAAAGCTTCTTTCACAAATGTGCCATCGGGCTGAAAGACCTGAATCCGGTCGTTGACGCGGTCGCAGACGTAGAGCAGGCCATCGTTGGAGAGCATCGCGCAGTGCACGGGATTACGGAATTGCGCCGCCGGGGCGGCATCCGGCCGGTACGGACCCGGATCGGTATCGTCGGGCCGATGGCCGTACGCGCCCCAGTGCCGCTTGTACCGGCCGGTATCGGCATCGAATACGATTACGCGATGATTGGCATACCCGTCCGCAACATAAATCTCGTTGGTTTTCGGATCCACAAACGTTTTCGCCGGGAGCCGCAGATTGGCGGTGTCGTTGCTGCCCTGGCTCTGACCGGGCTTGCCGATCTGCAACAGGAATTTTCCATCGCGCGTGAACTTCAGGATCATATCGTCGTGGTAGCTCAGGAACGAACCTGGCGCGGGCTTCGTCCCGGGCACGGGCTCGCGGCTGTTGCCTCCAATCCACACGTTGCCTTTGTAATCGATGGTGATTCCGTGGTTGGAAAGCGGCCAATCGTACCCCTCGCCCGGACCGCCCCAGTGGCGCAGTAAATTCCCTGCCTGGTCGAACTCCAGCACCGGCGGCGCCGGCGCGCAGCACTGAGCAATCGGAGGATTGGCCGCCGCGTGCGTTTCCGTCGCTTCCAGGGAACCCGGCCGGTGCACGATCCACACGTGGTCGTCGGCGTCCACGGCAACTCCCACCGCCTGTCCCAGGATCCAATGATTCGGCAGCGGCTTCGGCCAGGTGAAATCCACCTCGAATCGCGGCGCCACCACACCGGCGCCTCGAACGGTGAAGATGACAAGAGCAATCGACGCCAACGGAGCGCGTTTCATGGGAATTACTATACTCTACCGGGGCGGAACGCCGATAAGCGCCAACTTCTTCTCCTCCGCCGTCTTGTTGAACGCCGTCACGTCGCGGCTCAGAATCCCGTCCCAGACCACCAGCTGTTCCTGGAGTCTGGCGCTCAGCTCGCTGAAAACCTGTTGCTGCGAATCGCTCGGCGCGGCATCCGTGGCATCCACACTCAAGCTCAGATAACTGAGCTGCTCGTCGAGCATGGTCGGATACCGTAAATCTCCTTCCGTACTCTTGATTTTCGATTGGATGATCTTCTCTTCCACCACCGTCATCTTTTGCAGCAGCCCGTCGGCCGCCGTCTTCACGGCCTGCCATCCGGGAGCGTTGCGGTACCGCTGTTCGAGGCCGTTCAGCTGCGCGCGCAATTCGCGAATCGCGTTGACCGTGTTGTGCAGCGCCGTCAACCGGCGTGTAATCTGACGCTCAAGCTCGAATTGCTTTTCGAGGTCCGCCTGGGAAATTTCGACCCGCGGATCTTTGCGCAGTTCGAGCGGCGCGGTTTGGCTTTCGCTGCCGACTGTCAAACGGACCGTGTAAGTGCCCGGAAGCGCCATCGGTCCCTTGGGCGGAATGTCGCTTTCGAAAAAAGCCCCGGGCACTTTTACGGGACCTTCATAGCGCAAATTCCATGTGAAGCGATTGAGGCCTTCCGCCGCCGGAAGAGTCTCGTTCTGCTGCTGCACATCCGGCCACTCGGCCGGCCCGTTGTCCTCTTCCTTTTTCGCGCTGGAGTAAGTCTTCACCACCGCGCCCTGCGCGTCCAGAATTTCCAGCTTCACTTCGCCCGTGGGCGCAGTCTTGAGATAGTAGTAGACCATGGCACCGCGCGGCGGATTGTCACCCGCCGGCACGCGGCGGTCGACCTCGTCGGGCATGCGCAGACGATAAGCCGGCCGCGGCGCATATAGCTTCGCCGCCGCGTCCGCATCGGCCGGAGCCAACTGGCGCAGCGGCGTGAGATCGTCCAGAACCCAAAACGCTCGACCGTGCGTGGCGATGGCGAGATCGTCGTCCTTCACCACCAGGTCGTGTACCGGGACCGTGGGGAGATTCAGCTTGAGTTTCTGCCAGTGCGCGCCATCATCCATCGAAAAGAAGACACCCGTCTCCGTCCCGGCGTAAAGCAATCCGCGCCGCTTCGGGTCCTCACGCACGGCATGGACGTAATCTCCCTCGGGAATGCCGTTCACGGCGAGCTTCCAATTCCTGCCGTAGTCGGCCGTCACGAAGATATACGGCTTGAAGTCGTCCAGTTTATGCCGGTCCACCGCCACATAAGCGGCGCCCGCCGTATGAGGCGACGCATCGATCAGGCTGACCGTCCCCCATTCGGGCATCGCCGGTGGAGTGACGTTCTGCCACGACCCGCCGCCATTGCGCGTAATGTGAACCAGCCCATCGTCGCTCCCGGCCCACAGAAGCCCTTTCTCGACGGGAGATTCGGCGAGCGCGAAAATCGTCCCGTAATACTCTACGCTGGTATTATCTTCCGTAATCGGGCCGCCCGACGCCTTCTGCTTCGACTTATCGTTCCGCGTCAGATCCGGACTGATCACCGTCCAGGTCTTCCCCTGGTTGGTGGTTTTGAAAACCACTTCGCCGGTCGTGTAGATCACGTTGGGGTCGTGCGGCGAAAACAGTATCGGGTCGGTCCATTGAAACCGGTGCGGAAAGTCGCCCACGCCGTGCCCGGCGGCGTCGACCGGCCACGGCGAAACATCGGTTCCCTGCTCCGTGTGCTTATCGAACTTGAACACGCCCTGACCTGCCGCAAACACGATGTTGCCGTCGCGCGGGTCGGGCGCCATGAATGCGCTCTCCGAACCCGCCACCTCGTACCAACTCCGCATCCCGATCTGACCGAAATCGCTCCATGCCTGCGTCGCTACCGGCGTGTTATCCTGCTGTGCGCCGAAGAGGTAATACGGAAAGCGATTGTCCGCCGCCACGTGATAGAACTGCGCCGTCGGCTGGTTCAATTGCGGCGTCCAGCTCTTTCCGCCGTCGATCGAGATCGTGGCGCCGCCGTCGTCGCCGTTGATCATGCGCTGCGGATTCGTCGGGTCGATCCACAACCCGTGATGATCGCCGTGCGGCGCGGCGAGCAGCGTGAACGTCTTGCCGGCATCCGTGGAGCGAAACATTCCGGTGTTCAGAACGTATACGGTGTCGGGATTGCGCGGATCGGCGAATACATGGCTGAAATACCAGGCGCGCTGCCGGTACCGTTCGTCTGGGTTCACCCGCGCCCAGTTGTCGCCGCCGTCATCGGAGCGGAACAAGCCGCCGTTAGCTGCTTCAATCAACGCGTACACGCGATCCGGATCCGCACCCGATACCGAAACCCCGATCTTCCCGAGTATTCCCGACGGCAGGCCGCTGCCCTCCAGTTTTTTCCAGGTGACGCCGCCATCCTTGGAGCGATACAGCCCGCTGCCGACGCCGCCGCTGGTGAACGTCCAGGGCTGCCGCACCACCTGGTACATCGCCGCGAACACGATTGCCGGATTCGAAGGAGCGTAGGCCAGATCCGTGGCACCGGTTTGATCGTCGACGTATAGCACCTTAGTCCACGTCCTGCCGCCATCAGCCGTGCGAAAGACGCCGCGCTCCACATTCGGACCGAACGCGTGTCCGAGAGCCGCCACCAGTACGACATCGGGATTGCGCGGGTCGACGAGCACGCGCGGAATGTGCCGGGAGTCCCTGAGCCCGATGTGGGTCCAGGTCTTGCCGCCATCGTTCGAGCGGTACATGCCGTCGCCATAGGAGATGTTCCCGCGGAGACAGCCCTCGCCGGTGCCCACATACAGAATGTTCGTGTCCGACGGCGCCACCGCGATACTGCCGATCGAGGCGATGTCCTGCTGGTCGAACTGCGGCGTCCAATGCGCGCCGCCATCGACGCTCTTCCAAACCCCGCCCGACGCCGCGCCGAAATAATAAGTCTGCGAATTTCCGGGAACGCCGGTAACGGCAAGCACGCGTCCGCCGCGGAAAGGACCGACGAGGCGATACTGCATGCCCTTCAGAAGGTTTTCGCTAATTTGCGCGATGGCAGCGTGCGCGCAAAGGAAGATGAGCAGGAATCGTGTGAACATAGCGAACTCAGGTTCGCATTGTACCGCATCATTCCCGTCTCGATTCGCTCAACAGCCGGATAGACAATCGTGCTTCAGGCGGATCTCACCAGTGCCGGACCGCGTGATCCAAATTTACTCGCGTCTCGAAGCATTGCCCTTGCAAGACGTTGCCTCGGGATGTATCTAACCCAATTGGAAGTTCACCGTAATCAGTGTCTCGACTTTGAACGGCTGCCCGTTGAGAATTGTCGGCTGGTAAGTCCATTTCTTCACGGCATCCATGGCGGCATTGATCAGCAACGGCGGACCGCTGATCACTTTGAGGTTCTCGATGTGCCCATCCGTACCGATAATGGCGTCAAGCCTGACCTCGCCACCGACTCGCGCGTCTTTGGCCAACACCGGGTAAACGGGAGCCGGTGCGCTGATCACCTTGGCCGCTTCCACCTGCCCCCCCACGCGGATGGTCTTGGTCCCCATGGCCACCGGCTTGGCGGGCGGCGGAGGCGGAGGTGGAGGAGCCGCGGAAGGCGCAGCGCCTAAAACCCCGCCCAACACTCCACCCACGACTCCACCCGCTACGCCACCAGGCACTCCGCCTTCTACTCCAGCGAGCTGCGGAGCAGCTTCCACCGGCGCCTGCGGGATATCCGGGACGTTAGAAATCGCTTTCGGAACCGTCTTTGGCGCGAACAGGGCATGCGGGTTCACTTTCGGAATGACCACGTGAGCCACTCGCGGCGCCGCCGATGCTGCGGGCGCAGGCGGCGGGGGAGGAGGCGGAGGCGGAGGTGGCGCCACCAGAATCGACGTGATCGTCTGCATCGGCAGCGCCTGCACGGTGAGCATCGGGATCACGATCAATCCGCCGATCAGCACAATCTGGCCGGCCAGCGCCAGCAATATGGTCCACCGTTTCCGCGTCGGCTTTTGTTCGAGAAGCATCTGTTCGAACATATATTCCCCTCCTCCGGAACCTCACAATCATCCCAACTACAACCCTCACTGCATTAGACGCAAATCCCTACCGCGTGGATACGCGCCCGCTGCCGCGGCGGCACATGGTAAAACGAAGAGTCAGGCGAGTTATACAAACATTTACATGAAACTACGCAAAGCTTACTCTTTCGACGATGTCATGCTGGTGCCCCGCTACAGCAGAATGAACTCCCGCGCCGACGCCGATCTCTCTACCTCCGTCGCCGGTGTGCCGCTCCGCATCCCGATCATATCGGCGAATATGTCTTCTGTAACCGAAGACACGATGGGAATCGCCATGGGACAACTCGGGGGCTTGGGCATCATTCACCGCATGTGCTCCGTCGACCGGCAATTAAACCTGGTCAAAACCGTCCATGAAGCCGGTTGCCAGGTGGGATTCTCCATCGGTGTCGGGCCCGATTGGCGTGACCGCATGGAAGCATGCCGCCGCTTCGCTTCCATCGTCTGCCTCGACGTCGCGCACGGCCATCATTTCCGCGTGGCCACGCTCCTCAAGGAGTACTTCCGGAACTATGGCGATTACCCCATCATCATCGGCCAGATCGCTACTGCGGAAGCCGCCGGCATGTTCATTGAGGACATCCCGCACGACTTTCGGCGCACCGTCGCATTCAAAGCTTCCATCGGCGGCGGAAGCCTCTGCACCACCCGCATCATGACGGGCTACGGCATCCCGACCCTGCAAGCGATAGCCGATATAAGCGAAGCGCACGGCCATGCCATCTCGATTATCGGCGATGGCGGCATCAAGAACTCCGGCGACATCGTAAAATCGCTCGCGGCGGGAGCAGACGCTGTCATGCTCGGCAATCTTCTCGCCGGCACCGACGAAGCGCCCGGTAACATCATTAAGTCGAAGGACCAGCTTTACAAGGTGTACCGCGGCTCCGCCTCCTTTGGCGATAAGGCCTTGCGCGGCGAAGAGACGCGCAATGTCGAGGGTGACGAATCCCTGGTCCCGTACAAGGGTTCCGTGACGCGCGTGATCGCGAGTTTGCTCGATGGAGTCCGGTCCGGCTTCTCTTACGGCGGCGCGCCCAGCATTCCTGAACTACAGGCCCATGCGGAATTCGTCGAAATCACCACGCATGGATTCGCCGAAAGCCTTGCCCACGGAAAGTAACGGTCGCGATGCGATCCCCTGAGGTGGCAACCGCGGGCCCAACCATCTCTCAGAATGGAGAACAACTCATGCCCATGGCAGCGCGGGCGACAACCTGCATATCCGCCACATTCACCGTGCCGTCGCCATTGAGATCGTGCTCCGGGGGGAACACGCCCAGCACCTCATTCAACATCTCCTGAACGTCCGCGACGTTTACCGGTGTCGTCTGCAGGAGCACGTCGCAGGGAGTATAACTCTTGCCAAGCAGGATGCCGATGCTGTTCGTCTCCTTGAGCGTGACGGCGATATCCGCCGCGCCGTCGCCGTTGAAATCGGCAACGGCGAGAGAGACGGGAGTCGCGCCCAGGGAGTAAGTTGCAAACGGGATAAAATCCAGGCCGCCCTGCCAATCCGAGAGCCAGATCGCAACTTGTTTGGCGGACTCATCTGCGACCGCGACGTCATCATGACCGTCGCCGTTGAAATCGCCGACCGCGAGTTTCAAGGCGTCGCTAAAGGGAGTGCTGAAGGCAGGGCGCATACTCCCGTCGCCGTTGCCAAGCAGGATACTGATGCCGTTGGGGCTGTCGGCGACGATATCGGGTATGCCGTTACCATCGAAATCGCCGATCGCGATGGAGTTCACCGAGCCGGCAATTGTGCCGAGCGTGTAATCAACCGGGTTCCGGAAGGTTCCGTCGCCATTGCCAAGGAGGACGGAGACTTTGGCCGGTGTCGTCAAGACGCTGCCGGCGATCAGGTCGGGATTTCCATCTCCGTTGAGGTCGGCGACGGCAATCGTGCTGTAAGAAGCGCCATTCGCCACCGCACTGCCCAGCGATAAAGTATGGCTGGTATTTCCCATCATCACCGTGATCGGCGAGCCGCCGAGTTCGACCGAGGCCGCATCGGGATAGCCGTCGTGGTTGAAATCAGCCGCGACCACGGTGCTCTCGAGCGGGGCGTAGTCTGCGGTGAACAAAGCGGGGAATGCGCCATGGCCATTGCCCTCGAATACGGTGAGGCCGGCGGTGTTATCGGCGCCAAGGGAGGCGGCCCCGCGGAAGCCGAAATCCGTGGTAGCGAGTCCACCGCCGCTGAGCGCCAGAGAACCGGCGGCGGAGGCCGCGCCAAAGGTCCCGTTCCCCGCCCCCAAATGCACGAACACCTCCGGAAACCCGATTTCATTATCGGCAATCACCGCCAGGTCTGGGATGCCATCGGAGTTAAAATCGCCGGTCACCAGCGAAGTGGGCAGGCTTCCGGTGGCAAAAGACGCGACAGAAGGCGCGGGTCCGCTGAACAGCGGGTAAACCAGGAAGGTTTTGGCCGCGGAGGCGGACTGGGCGAATGGATTGTCGTAAACCGCGCGGATATGGTGCATTCCGAAGGGCAGACGGATGGCCGGAAGTCGTGCCTCGCCGTTGACGGGAGTCGCGCTGCCGAGGAAAGTCACGCCGTCATAGAAATCCACCGGGCCATCGAGCACGGGCACAATCGACCCGCTGCCGGTGGAATTCGCGGGGCTGAAAAGAGTGGCTATCAGAGAGAGCGGAGTGAAGGTGAAGATCTGACCCGCCGGCGCGGTATCAAGCGACACCTGGACTTGAGAGGGCGCGCCGGTGGAACAGATATCCTGCGCGCCGCTGCCGCAAACGCTCAGATTGGTGTTGGCGTCGTCGAAGGACACGGTTCCCCCGTAAACAAACACGGCATTGCCCGCGCCCTGGCCGGGGCTGCCATTCGGATAGTTGTAGTTGGTCAGACCGCCGGCGCCGCCGGTGGCGCTGTTACCGAGGAAGGTGCAACTATTCAGGGTGACGCTTCCGGACTGTACATAGAGAGCGCCGCCCAGACCGGCCCCGCCGCCACCCCCGCCGCCATAATCGGTATCGCCCTCCAGGAATCCCCCGTGATGCGTGCCGCCGCCCGCGCCGTTGCCGCCATAAGCGCCGCCCGTGCCGCTGCTGCCATCTTCAAATCCACCACCTCCTCCGCCGCCGCCATAATTGCCGTTGCCGGGGGCGCTGGTGCTGCCATCGACATAGCTTCCGGCAGCGCCGCCATTTCCGAAGCCGCCGGGGAGGTAAGGTATGATCGCGGCGTCAGGTGTTCCATTCGAGCCAATCACATCGGGGGGATTGTCGTCGGTTGTTCCACTCCCGCCAGCCCCGCCCTGCGCCTGGTTGGTATTGAACGTAATGCGGTTGAGCGTGACCGACCCGCCCGACACCACCATGCCTCCGCCGAGTCCGGCCCCTCCGCCGGGACCCGCTTGAAGATTCGGGCCAACCGCGGCGACGCCCTGCGCCAACCCATGGCTCAGCGTCAGATCGTTGAGAACCACGTTGCTTCCGGTAACGATGAAGTAGCGAGTCTGAACCGTGGCGTTGTCCGGCTGGACGCAGCCTTGGAATACGGAGGGCGCGCCCTGAAGAGTCACGGCACGGTTCAACACCAGCGGGGAGCAAAGCGCCACGGTTGCGCTGAGAGAGACTTGAAGGCCATCGGCCGCCAGCGAAAGAACGTCGCGAAGCGTGCCGTAGCCCGGCTTTCCGTTGACGAAAGCGTCGCCGTTCATGAAGACGTAGCAGGTCGTGCCGTCCTGAGTGCAGCCATGCACTCCATAAGGTCCGACCATCACGTCGTCGAAGCCGTTCGCGAGGTTGGTCGAGAAGTAAAACTCGGCGAACCCTGATGGCGGCGTGAAAGACATCGTGAAATCGCCGCTAGCGCCAGCGACCGCCGTAAGCACCGTCGAGTAACCCGATCCGTTGGGCGAGGAGACCGTAACGTTGATGGTGGCGCCCGCGGGCCACCCAGCGCCCGCAATCGAAAACGACTGATTCAGATAAATGTCGCTGGAGCTCAAGGTGGGATAAGGATAGACTTCGGTACTGGCGAGCGGGCTGCCAGTCCTGGCCAGTCCGCCGGCCACCACGATGCTGTTCACGCCCACGTTGGCGGCGGCGAACTGACTCCGCGGCGTTGCCAGGGATTGACCGAGCAGGCGAAACTGCTGGAGCCAGGGCTCATACACTTCGGCCGTACCGGTGGGAACGGCCTCGGGAGATCCGTTGGTCATGCCGCCGATGAACATGATCCCGCCGTTGGTCTGACTGTTCATCGGAACCGCGATGTGCATGGCCCGCGCGACTAGTAACGGAGGCCCTTCGGTCGAGGTTCCAGCGGTCAGGTTGACGATTTCGGTCGAGGTGATCGCCTGATGGGTGGAATCGACGCCCCCGGCCACCAGGATGGTGCCATCCGGCAGGAGGGTCGCGGTGTGAAACGCACGCGGGTGCAGCAGCGAAGGCCCGGACACCAATCCTCCCCCGATGCTGACGACATTGCCGTCGCCGTCGTATTGAGGTACATCTCCGAACGCCGCCACCGGGGAGTAAATTTCGATGTCTCCGAGGGGATTGCCGTTGGCATCCGACCCGCCGATGATGACGACGCGTCCGTCCGGCAGCGTGGTGACGGTGTGATTGACTCGCGGCGTCGCGGCCGTGGTGAATGCATACGTGGCTTGAGGCTCTTGTATGAAGGGGGAAAATCCCGTTGCAGTTTCGCCTCCGACGAACACCGCCTCCGCTCCCCGCGACACAGCCATCTGATGATAATAAGGAGCCGCGCCCGATGGGCAGGCAGGACAGGCGGCATCCAGCGATAGCGTCTGGTTGATCCAGGTCAGGCCGATGGCATTCAGAGTTTCGAGACTGCTGGTAATGGCCGAGCCGGTGGTGATGCCACCGCTCACGTAAACCGTGCGGGAATCGGTGGCAACCGAGTGCCCGAAGCGGGGGATGTGGAGGTTGGGACCGGCAGTGACGTTGCCGAAGGCATCGATCAAATCGACGTTGGCGGTGGGATTGGACGAAGCGCCCACGCCACCGATGACGGCGAAAATGCCTTGTTTGGGTCCGGCCGGAATCACCCCCCCGATCACGCTGCCGCCGGGCGCCGAGCGTGCGACGGAAAGCGATCCGCCCGGGTTCCACTGGCTCGGCTGGAGTTGCTGGGCCCACACCGGAAGGGTACACAAGACAAGGGCGGACCCGCTGAATTGCGCCCAGTGGATGAACGTTTGCTTTTCTTTGCGACGCTCCATGTTCATATACCGACGGAAATGCTGGAAATCGCTCATGAGTTGTATTTTTTTAGTTCTCGCCCCGCCCTGTGCCTCCAAGACACCCTTTCGATAATCGAGGTGATCTACACTGCTGGGGAAGACCCTTCGGGTCGCACTTCCTTCATGGAGGATGCAGCCTATCGTGAGTATTAGCAGCGCGCCGTGCGGCTTCACGGCCGGTTGAGTTCGCGCGCCTTCGCCCCCGGCGTCGTGCAAGCCGCGCGCGCTGCGGCTTCAGGGCCGATTTACGCGCGGAACGCGGCCCAGCACGGTCCGACGCGGGAGACCGGCCGGGTCCGGCCTGAGTGCGCCACGAGCGGGCTGGCCGAAATTTCGGCCGGTCGCAACATCATGCGCGAGACGCTCGGACATACCCGGCAAGGCGAACCAATCGCGCTGGTACTGCGCAGTTTCCCGTTCGCGAGCTCCGCCGAAGAGCGCTTCGCCGCCCGTGACTGAGGCCACCTGGCTGGCAGGCGAGCGGCCGTAGATTCTGCCGGAAGCGTCTGCTTGGCCGAGCTACAACTCTTCGCCCCGCTTGAACACGCGATCCACCAGGTTCGTCCCCAACTGGTACCCCACGTCGCGATAATCCCCGGTATTTAGAATCAGCACATCGGCCAGTTTGCCGATCTCGAGCGAACCGGCGCGCGCGGCCGACTTCAAGGCATGGGCGGAGTTGATGGTGGCGGCAGTCATCGCCTCCGCCGGTGTCATTTCCAATTGCAGGCAAGCCAGCGACACCGCGGTCTGCATATTGAGCGAGGGCGTGTGGAACGGATTGAAATTTGTTCCCAGGGCGACTGCAACTCCGTTTTCGATGAGCAGGCGCGCGGGAGCGTAGCGGCCGGACCGGAACGACGCGCAGGGCAGCAGCGTCGTCAAGGCTCCCGCGGCGCCAAGTATGCGCGCCTGTTCCAGCGTCACGTATTCCAGGTGATCGATACTCGCGGCGCGATATTCCACGGCGAGCGACACAGCGCCCGAGCAGCTACTCTGGTCCGCGTGGACCTTCACGGCGAACCCGAGGCCGACCGCCGCGTTCAGGTAACGCACGATCAGCGCGCGGCGCGACATGTCCGAATCCCATTGGAGATCGGCAAAGCGGGACAGGCGCCGCCTGCGAATGGTAAACAGAAAATCCGCGCAGACCCGCTCCGCATGCTCCGCGGTGGTCGCGCGAAACAGGTAGGTGGGCACGATATCGAGCGCTTCCTTATTCAGCACGCTTAGGACCCGCAGCACTTTCATTTCGGCGCTCTCGGTGGATCCGCAGCCGGTTTTTGCTTCCAGTGTGGTGGTGCCGTGGCGGGCCATCGTTCGGAGCCAGGCTCTCCCGCGCCCCGCCAACCGTTGAGCCGTGACGGTGTTGAGCGTCCGCGCGGCACGGTCGATATCGATTTCAGCGCCGGGGCCGGCATCTCCCAGGTGCGGCGGGGGAAACATCAAGTGGGTGTGCGCATCGACAAATCCCGGCATCACCACCTTGCCGGTGGTGTCGATGCGGGTGGCGCCGCGAGCTTTCACCAGGTTCTCCAGGCGGCGTGTGGGACCGACCTCTTCGATGAGCCCATCTTTCAGCAGGAGCGCGCCGTCGGGAACGATCCCGAGGTCTAACATGGCCGCGCCCCTGCGCGGACCGCCGGGCCCGCGCAGGGTCAGCAGTTGCCGGGCGGAGTGGATCAAAATTGCGGAAGCGATGAGACTCACTGTACCATCGGAACTGTCATGCGGCCGCTGAAGACCCTGGAGCGGGTGTTCTCCAAGACCGGCATCGGTTCGCGCTCCGATGCCCGGGGCTGGATCGCCGGCGGCCGGGTGCGCGTCAATGGAAAAATCGCCACCAACCCCGACCAGTGGGTGGATTTCGCCAAAGATCGCATCACCTTCGATGGCAGGCCGCTGCGCGCCGCCAAGCCGACCTACATTCTGCTCTATAAGCCGAAAGGATATCTGACGACGTGGCGCGATCCGGACGGCCGTCCGACCATCTACGAACTCACCAAGGACGTGGGAACCTGGCTATCTCCGGTTGGACGGCTCGACCTGGACACCAGCGGCCTGCTGCTGCTCACCAACGACACGGCTTTCGCCGACCACGTCACCGACCCCGACCACAAAGTCGCAAAGACGTACCAGGTGAAGGCGGCCACGTTGCTGAGCGACGACCAGATCGAGAAATTACGCCGCGGCGTGGAACTGAGCGACGGCCCAACGCGCCCCGCCGCTGTGCAGCGATTGCGCGATGGTCCGAAACACACGCACCTGGAGATCACCATTACGGAAGGCCGCAATCGCCAGGTGCGGCGTATGTTGGAGGCCATAGACAGCAAAGTGTCGAAACTGGTGCGCACGGCCATCGGGCCAATCCGGATCGGCCACATGACGATCGGGAAATGGCGTCCTCTCAGCGATGAAGAGGTTGCACTGTTGGGCGGCAGAGAGCGGCGCGCGCGCGGGCGTCACTCCGAATTGGAATACCAGCGTATGCCGACAAAGGGAGCGTAGTAGTTTCCTTTTATATAGAAGTCGGAGTTGGTGGAAGTTTTGAATCCCATGCCGCGCACGCCCAGACGCAGCTCGACGTGGCTCAACACGCGAACGTTTACCGAAGCATCGCCATCCCAAATGCTGTAGCGATGCGGCAGGCCGAAACCCCCGCCGTTGAATTCGACGCGAACGTGGCGCGACGGATAGTACGACAAGCCCAATCCGAACTCCGGCGAGATGATGCGCTTGGTGCCGGTGCCGGAGAGATTGATGGGCTGTCCGGACGAATCGAGAATGAGATTGCCGTTGGAATCGTAGTAATCGAGGGGCGAATCGAAGACCGCGGAAACATTGGTGACCTGCACCTGCCACAGGGTTTTCAGACGGATTTTACGGCCGCCGACGGGATAGGGCCAGGTGAGGTACTCGTAGGAAAGCTGGGCCCGCTCCACGTGGTAATTGGTGGAGATGTATGTGCCGCCGCTGTAGGTCTGATTGTAGGCAGTCACTTCGATGGGGCTGGTGTAATCGCCAACCGCGTGAAAATTCGTCAGCGTCAGCTTCAACGTGTTATGCAGACCGACGGCCATGCCTGCTTCCAGATTCTCCGCGTATTTGGGCGTGCCCTGGAAGCGAAGGAAGCTACTGGTGTCAGGGCCGATGTACTGCTTGCCGCCGTTCTGATACGGCTGCTGTTTCGGGAGCCAGCCCTCGAGATCGACCCAGAATCCTGTTTCGCCGGGACGCCGGACATCGGGAATTTTGGGAGGTGGTGGTGGAGGCTGGGCGATCAGGCTGTGCGGTGTGGTGGGCTGGTCCTCGGCCGGAGGCGGCACGGGAGTTTGGCCGGTTTGCGGTGTCTGCCCGGCGGGCGGCGTCTGTTGCGGAGTCGCGGGCGTCTGCTGGTCCGCGTCGCTCGCCGCCGGAGCATCGGCCGGTTGAGTCTGATCGGCAATCCGGGTGTCGGGCTTTTTGTCCTGCGCGCGCGCCGCGGGGTTGCCGGCGACGATCAGCAGGCAGGTACAAACAAAGCCAGTCAGAAGATTCTTCACTTATGCCTCTTGGGTTCAATTTCCAGTGAACTGGTGAAAACAGACCAGTCGTGCATCCGTCAGGCCAAAGCACTGGTGGTTGGTTGCTTCCTTCCTATTGTGCCTCAATCGAGTGGGTTAGCGCACGTCGCAGAATTGGCCTGATGTCGCCCTGGCGGCACAGGTGTGACCGAATGAGTCTCGGCCGCACTGGCGCTTTGGCGGGCGAGGGAGCGGCGATTATCGCGGACACACCAATAAAAAGGGCGGCCCGAAGGCCGCCCTTGGTACAGGTTTCTAATCGTGTCCCTGGGTCATCTCACATAGACCGCGATGACCGCGCTGACGCTCGATCCTCCCGGCCCGTAGGCGATCAGGGTGTAAGTTGCGTTGTCGTTCGGATTGACCGTGATGCTGCCGTTGACGGGCAGGTTCGCCGGCGAAGATGCCATGTCGCCGCCAACCAGCGCCACCGAGGTAGCATTCTGCGTGGTCCACGACAACACTACGGCGCCGCCTTGTACCGGCGAGAATTCGGGGCTGGCGGTGAACGACAAGATCATGGTGGAACCCACGTTCACCGTCACGCTCGCCTGAATCTGGCCGGCAGCATTGGTGGCCGTCAGAACGTACGTGGTGGTGGTTTGCGGACTCACTGTCTGGCAGGCGTTACCTTGCAGGTTGCTGCCAATGCCGTTGCTGATGCTGATGCTGGTAGCCCCGTTCACCTGCCAGCAGAGTTGCGCGCTCTGCCCGGCATTGATGGTCTGCGGGCTGGCGGTAAAGACTACGACTTGCGGTACCGACGCCGGCGTCACCTGGATGGTGATCGAAGCCGTTACCGTGGCGCCGCTGGCGCCGGTCGCGGTCAGGATGTAGGTTTGCGTGGTTTGCAGAGTGCCGGTGGAGACGCTGCCGTTAGGCTGCTCGGCTCCCAGACCGCTGATGTTTACCGACGTCGCGTTGTTGGTAGACCAACTCAACGTGGACGAGCCACCCGCGGTAATGGAGAGCGGGCTGCCGTTGAACATGACGATTTGCGGCAGAGGCACCGGAGCGGCCTGGACCGTTACCACGACCGTGGAGGTCACCGTCTGGTTGGCCGCATTGGTCGCGGTCAGAGTGTACGTCGTGGTCGCGGCAGGCGAGACCTGCACCGAACCGGAAGTTGCGTTGACGTTGCCGATTCCAGGCGAAATGGACGCGGTCTGAGCATTCTCCAGGACCCAACTCAAGGTCGAGGTGCCGCCCGGCTGGATGGTGGACGGCGATGCCGTGAACGTCGCCACGCTGGCCGCCGGTGTAGCCATGACCTTCACTTCGGTAGTGGCACTCGCCGACAGCTTGTCGGTATTTTCCACCGTCAATTTGAAGACATAAGTCTGGCCCTGCAGGGCTTGGAAGTTGGCGATGGATTGATTGGCGTTATTGATGGTCACCATCGGACCCGACACTTGTGTCCAGGCATAGCTGAGCGTTTCACCCAGCGGATCGTAGGACGCCGATCCGTTCAAATAAATGATACTGGGCGGAACGTTGATCTGGTTCGGTCCGGCATTGGCGATCGGCGGGCTCGATCCTACGCGGCGCTGGGCGATTTCGTAGCGAATTTCCGGCACATCCATCGGCGCCGGGCGTTCATCCTTGCCGAAATCCTTGGGGTTCAGGATTCCGCCGAACAGCAACCCGAACCGGACATCGGCGATATTGGCGTGCTGTGCAATGAAGTTCTCGTTGTAACCGAAATTAGCCGTAAACGCGAGGTGGGGGACAATCGGCTGAACCAGCCCGATATTGAAGCCTGGTTTGTTTCCCTGATAGTGGGCGAAAATCGCGCCCGCGTTACCGGTGAAATAGGCATTGCCCCAGGCTCCCACGGTAGCGGAAAAGCCCACTTGATTGTCCACCCGGGCCACAGTCTGTTCATAGGCGCCGGGGGCGAGCAGCATGCTGTTCAGCACCCCGTAAGGCTTGAAAGCTTCCGTACCGTAGGCGCCAATTTTGCCGCCATTAAAGAGGTAGTCGACGAGGAAGGCGGCTTGTCCGACCACGGCCCCCTGTTGATACTGGCCGAAGTCGACGAATTTGAAGCTGCTGAAAGCTCCAGCTTGCACGGCACCCACACGATCGACGAGACCGAGGTCGAACTGGCCTTCCTGGAATCCGGGGAAGTAATTGTAGTTGCCTTGCGCCTGCACGGCGAACTTCTGATCGCGGCCGAACGGATCGAAGAACATCCCATGCGCGTTGGCGGCGATGTGGCTGTCATTCGGACGGCCGTTGCCAAAGGCGGGGCCGATGTTAATGCCCACATTGGCGATGGAATTCTTGCGCGCCTTGGTATTTTCCTCGACTTTGGTCGCGACCTGCTCCGCGGTGGGCGGCGCCGGCGGCATATGGATTCCGTTGACCTGGTCCTTCAAATTGTTCAACTGATTGCGGGTGTCGGCGAGTTCGCTCTTCAGGCGATCGTTGTCGCCTTGCAGAGCTTTGACGGCGGCCAGAATATCGTCGAGCTTATCGAGGCGCTTAAGAATCTGAGCGCAGCAATCGGCCTGCTGCTTCAACATGTCCTGAATACCCTTCAGAGCGTCGGGCACAACTTCGCTGATGGGTCCGGCGCCGATGAGCCTCCCACTGCCGTCGCGGAGTTCCATCACCACGCGGCGATTCATGAAGCGTCCTTCTTTGGTTCCGTTGTTGACTTCAGGATCGCGTTTTCCATTGCCGGCAGTGGAAATGTTGCCCGCAGGCGCGCCGTACTTCACCAGGAACGCCTTCACCGCTTCGGCACGCGCCAAAGCCAGTTTGTCGTTGTAGGCAGCCGAACCGACGATATCAGTGTTGCCAGTGACCTTGAGCTTGTAATCCTGATGTTGCGCCATGATGTCCGCCAGGCGCAGCAAACTCGGATAGCCGTCTGAGAGAATCGAAGAATTGAACTCGAAATTAATCTCTTCCCACGAGTCTTTGTTCTGTCCTCCGGGATTCAACCCCTGGGCAAACAGGCTGGAAGCCATCAAGCCGAGTGCGCCTATCGCTGTCAATCTCATCGTTTTCTCCTGAATCTCCTGAACAACAACTACATCCGCATGGTTTAAGAAAACAGCAAATTCGCGAGATCCGCCGCCTTCGTTTGGCGCAACGAGCGCGGTCCCTTTTGTTCGTGTCGGGTACCGAGCGCCCGCCACTTACCTCTATCAGTGAAGCCTCAAGACACCTAGGATATAGAATACACCGAAACTCGCGGATATCTGCAAGAATTTGATGGGGTTAGTACCTGGTTAGCAGTGAGAGGCAGCACACATCCCCTGCGGAAATGCGACAATGGTGCCGTGAAGTGCCGGATGGGCAGTCGCCCCAGGATAATACCCGGGGAGGAAAGTCCGGTCTCCATAGGGCAACGTGCCGGCTAACGGCCGGGCGGGCCGCAAGGTCCGACGGAAAGTGCCACAGAAAATATACCGCCTGGCGCTTCGGCGCGGGGTAAGGGTGAAATGGTGCGGTAAGAGCGCACCGCGGCGGAAGTAATTCCGCCGGCAGGGAAAACCCCACGTGGAGCAAGACCAAATAGGGGAGGAGGGACGGCCCGTCCCGCTAAACTTCCGGGTAGGTCGCTAGAGCCGGTCAGTAATGGCCGGTCGAGAGGAATGGCTGCCGCCTGCAAAGGTACAGAAACCGGCTTACAATCCGGCAACTTCACTGCATATATCGGGTAAGTACCCGTCGCCCTCGGGACAATGCTTGGCATATCCCTGACATCCTGCTGCCGCGTTCCTTCCCGGCTGAACCGGCTTACCGGCATTGCCCTGGATTCGCTGCCCGTATTATGCCATCCTGAACGGTTCCTATGGATATCGTCACCGGTAACGTCGGATGGATTGAAGTGATTTGCGGTCCCATGTTTTCGGGCAAGAGCGAGGAGTTGATCAGGCGCCTGCGACGGGCCATGATCGCGCGCAAACGGGTGGAAGTTTTCAAGCCCGCGATCGACGATCGCTACTCCGCCGACGAAATCGTCTCCCACGGCGATCTGCGCATGAAATCGCAGGTGGTCGCCAAGGCCGAAGAAATCACTGCACGCATCGACTGGCGATCGGAAGTGGTCGGGGTGGACGAGGCGAATTTCATGGGTCCCGGACTGGTGGAAGTGGCCCAGCGACTTGCCGATACCGGAAAGCAGGTAATCATCGCCGGGCTCGATACCGACTACCTCGGCCGCCCTTTCACCCCCATCCCCGACCTGCTGGCGCACGCCGAATCCATCACCAAAACCCTGGCCATCTGCATGCGATGCGGCAATCCCGCCAAGCACACCCAGCGACTGCGCGGGTCGGAAGATCTCATCGTGGTCGGCGCCGACATGTACGAGGCGCGCTGCCGGCGTTGCTTCGAACCCGGCATCCCGAAACAGGTGGAGATGGATTTCGTCAAGCCCAAAGACCGGTATGGCGCCGAATAGGCTCTACTCGTAGCGGATGGCGTCCAGGGGATTGACGCCGGCGGCACGGTGCGCGG
Source organism: Bryobacteraceae bacterium (assembly GCA_035509055.1). Lineage (GTDB taxonomy): Bacteria > Acidobacteriota > Terriglobia > Bryobacterales > Bryobacteraceae > PALSA-129. Next base: position 56,196 of record DATJMA010000141.1, read on the forward strand.
GAATCCAGCAGGCCAAACCCGATACCGCGGCAAGCACGGACGCCGCCAGAGTGAAAGCCACCGGGTCGTGCGGGCTCACCTCGAACAACAGGCTCGCCACATACGTCCCGATTCCCCAGGCCGCGATGGCGCCGGCGGCGAGTCCCGCGAACACCGGCGTCATGCCTTGGCGGAGCACCTGCCGGAGCACCCTTCCCTGCCCCGCGCCGAGAGCCATACGGATGCCGATTTCGGCACGGCGGCGCGCCACCGCGTAGGAAACCACGCCGTAGGTTCCGAACGCCGCCAGAGCCAGCGCGGCGATGGCGAACAGAAGCACCAGGGTCATCTGGAATCGCCGGATCGCGACCGATTGCGACATTAATTGCGCGAGGGTGCGCTCCTGCGGGACGGGCACGTCGCGATCGATGCTCCACACCGCAGATCGCACCGCCGCGCCGATCGACTTCGGGTCCATGGCCGTGCGCAGCAGAATGGACGACGAGTTCTGGGGTCGCTGCCACAGCGGTATGTAAAGCATGTCCACCGGTTTTTGGTCGAGGCTGGTAGTGCGCGCATCGGCTACCACCCCAACCACTTCCATGGGTCTGTTCGTGTCCAGCAGTTTGCGGCCGATGGGATCGGCGTTGGGCCAAAGTTTGCGCGCGAGGCCTTCTGAAATGATCGCGGTCATGCGATTGCGATCGGAGGGTTCGAAATCGCGGCCGGCACGCAAAGCCATGTGCAGCGTATCGAAATATCCCGGGCTGATGAAACGGAGATTGGCGTGAGGGTTCTGCTCCTCGGGACGAGGATCGTTTTCGGTCTTGATATCGTCGATCCAGCTCTCGCCTTGCAGCGGCAAATAGGAAGAAATCGCCGCCGACTGTACACCGGGCAACGCTCGCGCGCGGTCGACGATGGTGTCGTAGAACCGGGTCAGGTCTTCCGGCTTACCGTACTTCGCTCCCGGCAGTGAAACGTCCACAGCGAGGACGCGCTCGATGTCGAACCCGCGTGGGATGGTGGTGAGGCGCAGGAAACTGCCCAGGAACAATCCAGCAGTCACCAGCAGCGCGGCGCACAATCCGACCTCGAACGCCACCAGAAGATTGCGGATGCGCAATCCGGCCGGACCGCCGGCATTGGCATAGCTGGTGGATTTCAGGGTTTCGTAAGGCGCACGGCTGGCGGCGGTGCGGACAGCCGGCAAGATGCCGAAGAGCAGCGCGGTGATCAGCGATATGGCAATGGCGAACAAGAGCACGCGGCCATCGATGGACACTTCGCGCAGGCGCGGCAAGTCCAGCGGCGCCGCGGCGAGCAGCCGTTTCAAACCCAAAAACGCCAGAACAACGCCCAGTCCGCCTCCCAAGCCGGCTAGCGCCACTGTCTCCGCCAGCGATTGTTTGGCCAATTGCCAGCCGCTGGCTCCCAGCGCGGTGCGAATGGCCGACTCTCGCGACCGGCCGGCGGCGCGGGCGAGCGAAAGGTTGGCGAGATTGACGCACAGTACGAGCAGCACGGCACCCACCGCGCCCATGAGGACGATGAGGCTCTCGCGAACATCGCCGGTCATCTTTTGCTGAAGCGGCTGGACGATTGGGGTGATCTGCCATTTATCGCCGCCCCACTGCGCGTCCATGGCCCGTTCCGCCGCCGTTAGTTCGGCGCGCGCCCGCTCGATAGAAACGCCAGGACGCAAACGCGCCACGCCGGCGAAGTTGAGGTCTCCTCCGTGCGGCACGAGGTCGTCGGGCTGATAGGCGAGCGGCCGGAAGATTTCCATGGGTCCGCTCAGGCGTTTGCCGATGTCGCTGGGCTGCTTGGGAAATTCGAAATCCGGCGGCAGGACGCCTACCACGGTGTACGGCGTGCCGCCTAAAATCAGTTTTTGCCCGATCATTGAGGGGTCGCCTCCGAACCGGCGCCGCCAGAGAGAATCGGCGAGCAAGACCTCCTGATGCCGGCCGTAGCGATCTTCCTGCTCTTCGAAGGACCGGCCGATGCGCGGTTTGACGCCCAGCACATCGAAGAAATTCGCTGACACCTGCGCCCCGGAAATCAGCTCCGGCCGGCCATCGCCGGTGATGCTCATGGTGGTATTGCGATAGGCGCCGATGCCGGTAAAGGCATCCGTTCGTTTGCGCCACTCCACCACCTGAGCGATGTTGAGCGGCAAAGGCTGGCCGTTCAGGAATGCCGGAGTGGAAATCCAGATGGAAATCAGCCGCTGCGGCTCAGGATATGCCAGGGGGCGCAGCAGAACTCCATTCACCAGCGAGAAGATCGCGGTATTGGCGCCGATGCCGATTGCCAGGCTGAGGATGGCCATGGCGGCGAATCCGCGATCTCTCCAGAGGGTGCGTAGAGCGAATCTCATAAACAATAGGTACGCTTTGGCAAATGCCTGCGTTCGCAAGAATATTACCGCGAGCGCAGGAAAAGGTTACGGCTTGGTCCGATGCCACTTGCTCGGGGTCTACAAACTGTAGGGCAGCCAATCTTGGCTGCAGCCGGCTTTCAGGCGGCTTTTCCGGTGCAGCGGAACCCAAGGTCCGAAAAAAGCGGTCTCAAAAGCCGTCCCCAGAGGGGACCCAGGGCAGGATTGCCCGTCTTACGAAAAACGCGGATGCTTATGAGCGGGGAAACTTAAGTCGCGTTGGACTATCAGTCTGCCGTGACGACCCCCAAAAGCACCGTTTCGGCGGTCACGTCAGCACGTCGCGGAGCTTCAGCGTCCGTAGGAGGCGCCGGAGCGAGTTGGGATGAATGTTGAGCCGTTCGGCCGTAAGATTGTGATCGCCGCCGCTCTCGTGCCACGCCGCCAGAATCAGGCGCCGCTTGTTTTCGATGACGGAATCCTGCAGCGCTCCCGGCAGGTGCGACACGGGCGCCCCCTCCAGCACCGTCTCCGGCAGGTCCTCGGGCAGAAGGGTTTCCGATTCGCCCAGCACCACCGCGCGTTCGATGGCATTCTCCAATTCGCGCACATTGCCGGGCCAGGAGTAGGTCATGAGACAGCGCTCCGCTTCCGGCGAAATTCCGGAGACGCGGCGGTGGCAGCGGGCGCAGGCGCGCTCCAGGAAATGGCGCGCGAGCGCTGGAATATCCTCGGCGCGGTCGCGCAGAGGCGGCACCCGCAGGGCTACCACGTTCAGGCGGTGATACAGGTCCTCGCGGAAGGCGCCGCGGCGCGCCTCTGCCGCCAGATCGCGGTTGGTGGCGGCGATGAGGCGCACGTCGAGCTTGTGGGTGGTGGTTCCACCGACGCGCTCGAATTCGCGCTGCTGGAGGACCCGCAGCAGCTTGGCTTGCAGCGGGGGAGCGAGCTCGCCGATTTCATCCAGGAAGATGGTGCCGCCTTGGCCCAGCTCCAGCTTGCCCTTTTTCTGCGCCACCGCTCCGGTGAACGCGCCTTTTTCATGTCCGAACAACTCGCTTTCCAGCAGGGTTTCGGTGATGGCCGCACAGTTGATGGCGATAAAAGCTTTCGACGCACGCGGGCTGCGGCGTTGCAGCGCACGCGCCACCAGCTCTTTGCCGGTTCCGCTTTCTCCCAGAATCAGCACGGAGGTTTCGATCGGAGCCACGCGGGAGATCATTTGCGTGAGTTTCGCCATCGCGGAGCTCTGCCCCACCACCCCGGATTCATCCACGTCGAGCCGCTCCAGCAGATGAGCATTTTCCGCCTGAAGCTGCTCCAGTTGACGGCCGGTCTCGAGCGCGGCTACCGCCAGAGTCGCGATGGCGCAGAGAGTATCGCGGTGTTCGGGCAGATTGACTTGCTCGTTCGGCGGAAATTGCGCCACCAGCGCCCCGGCCACCGCGCCGCGGCTGGAAAGGGCGATGGCCGCCGCGTGGCGAGCCTCGTCCATGACCACGCTTTCACCGAAAACTCGCACCGCCAACTCTCCAACGTAAGCTTCCGCTCTCAATTCGCGGGCGGCCGCCAGGATCTCTTCGGGATTGCTTCCCAGCATCACTCCACCGCCACTGAGGGGCACGATATCGGCAATGAGGCGCTGCAACTGCCCGGCCAGGGTAGCGCGATGGCGCGCGTCTTGCGCCTGGGCGAGCGCGCGAAAGAGAAACTGCAGCGCGCAGGCGCGAAGCAGCGTCTGGTTCTGCGAATCCGGCGTCGCCGCGGGAGCATCCTCGCGATAGACCAGGACGGTGTCGCCGATGCTCACCTGATCGCCCGGCTCGAGCCAATGCTCGCGCGTGCGCATTCCGTTGACGTAGGTTCCCGTGCCGCTGTGGCGGTCGGAGATTTGGTAACGCCCGTCGCGCCAGCGCACGACGCAGTGCTCGTGGGCGACTAAATGGTCGGCGATCCGGATGCCCGCCGATGGCGCCTGGCCGATGAGGAGTTCGCCCGTGGTGAGACCATACCGCGTACCCAACAGCGGGCCCTCCACCACGATGAATTCGGCATCCATATTTGTTTGGAGGCTAGTGTAGCAGGCGCTCGCAATGCGCCGGTGAACGGCGCGGTTCACCAGCCTGAACGCGGCGGTTCACGGAACCGCCGGAATTGGGCCAGCAGTAACCTGTTTTCAGCGGCTTACGTGTGCCAAACCGGCTGGTACCAAGGCTGCAACTTTCGGTGGCGTCGGGAGCGCAAAGGTGGTCCCAAATTAAAAGGAGGGTGCAAAGATGAAAAACGCGATGATGAGATTGACAGTCGCCGCAGCCGCTTTCATGGCCGCTGCCGGAGTTGCTTCGGCTCAAAATATGGAAGCCAAGATCCCGTTCGCATTCCGCGCTTCGGGCAAGGTGTTCGCAGCCGGGACGTACGAGCTTCGGATGCACAGCACGCCCACGGGCAGCAAGACGCTGGTCATTCAGGATGCCCGGGGACACAATGACCTGCTGACCGTGGCGTACCCGAACGGCGAGCCCAAGGCGGCGTGGAAATCGGTGGGCAATGCGGTGCTTTCGTTCCGGTGCGGCGTGAGCCGCTGCGTGTTCACCACTATCTGGACTGGCGGCCACGACTCGGTTTACCGCCTGCCCGCCCCGGGACTGGGGAAGGATGAGCCGGCGCGGACGGCCGAGATTGTCTTGCATTTCCCCAAAGCGGACTGATACCCAACAGTTCGCAATCGGGACCGGCGGGCTTCGGCCCGCCGGTCTTTTTGGTGTGCCGAGCATGTTCGACAGCTCGGGGGTGAGTAGCGAAGTGCAAAGGCGTCGTCGCGAGGCGGGGTTCAGAGGAAGCGTGGAGCAAACGTGGGAGCCAATGTACAATAACCGGCTCTGGGGCATACGGTGCCGGGCGAGGTGGCCAATGACAGCCAAGCCCATATCGATCCAGGGCGCTGGTTCTAAATTCGGCGGTTGCATGCGAAACTTGCATCAGTAATGCGCCCGCCTATCCGCTTCGCCGGAGCTTGCCCGGGGTGGATAGGGTGAAGCCCGAAAGGACCCTCGGAGCGGCGAAACCGAGGCGGGACACGTAAGAGAACCTCCAGCCTTCGCCAGGGTTAAGACACGGAGCCGGTGTGGGAGGGAGCAGCTGCGGGGCTTTCCCCTCCCGATTGTCTTGAAGTGCGTGTTACGTACGTAACCAACCCCCTGTAACGCCTTTTGCCGCCCGAGTTTCCTTAAACTTTCCCCATGGATTTCCGGCTCCGGAATGTGGTCGTTTTTTCCCTGTTGGCGGCCCCGATTTACGCGCAACTCCCTTTCAAACAGCTCGTGGTATTCGGCGATAGCCTCTCCGACAACGGGAACTTCTACTACGGAAGCAGCCTGGAGGGCGACCCCACACCCGCGCCACCGCAGTATGCCACCGGCGAATATACCGACGGGACGAACTCCGTCCCTTCTACCAGTTCACCGCTCGGATTGTGGATCGATCAGCTGCCCCCGAAGCTGAACCTGGCAGTGCCGCAGCCGTACGCCAAAGGCGGGCTGAACTATGCCACCGCTTCCGCGCGAACGGGCAGCAATCCGGCGTACTTGCCCGGTAAGCCCAGCGTCGCCTGGTCTACCGACCAGGTGAATGCCTTCCTGAAATCCCATTCCACCGCCCCTTCGGACTACCTGTATATATTCTGGTGCGGCGGCGACGACATTTTGAACAACTCGAGCCCGACCGCTGCCGCGGCCAACCTTCAGGCCAATATCGAAACGTTGGCGAATGCCGGCGCGAAGTATTTCCTCTGGATGAATCTGCCGCCGATGGGCGAAGTCCCGCTATATATCGGCACCGGGCAAAGCGCGGCTTTCGATGCCGCAGCGGTGAGTTTTAATAACGCGATGGCAGCGGCGGTGACGCAACTCACCAGCGCGCATCCGGCCATCGAGATCGTGGTTTACGACACCTATACGCGATTTCTCACACTTGCGCAGAACCCGGCGCTTTACGGTTTTGCCAACATCACGGCGGCCGCGCAAGGTCTCGCAGGGATGAATCCAAACACGTATCTTTTTTGGGACCCGGTCCATCCCACCACGGTCGGACATGCCGAAATCGCCGGGGCCGTCTACGCGGTGATTCTATCGGCATTCGAAGGCCGCCCGTTCATCTCGTCCGTGGTGAACGCGGAAGACGCCAACGCCACCATCGCGCCCAACACCTGGGTCGCGGTCAAAGGCACCGCGCTCTCGATGCCTGGCGACACCAGAATCTGGCTTGGCAGCGACTTCGTCAGCGGCGACATGCCGCAAGCTCTCGATACCGTCAGCGTGACGTTCAACGGCGAGAAGGGGTACGTCTACTATATCAGTCCGACGCAAATCAATGTCCTGACGCCGCCCGACCTTGCCGCGGACGCGGTAACGGTCGCGGTTTCGGTCAATGGCGGCGAGAGCGGTTTGTTCACGGTGCAGGGGCAGGCGTTGGCGCCGTCATTTTTCGTCTTCGACGCCACTCACGTAACGGCAACGCATCTGGGCGGCGCCTTCCTGGGGCCGGCGACCCTTTACCCCGGTTTGACTACGCCTGCTCAACCCGGTGAAACCGTGGTGCTATACGCCAACGGCTTCGGACCTACTTCCGTGGCAGTGACTCCCGGCTCGTCGTCGCAGTCCGGGGTTTTGCCGTCGCTGCCACTGGTGACCATCGGCGGAACGCAGGCGACCGTGCTGTTTGCCGGTCTCGTAAGCCCCGGTCTGTTTCAGTTCAACGTAGTGGTTCCACCGGGCACCTCAAGCGGGGACATTCCATTATCGGCAACATTCGACGGCGCCAGCACGCAGAGCGGCGTAGTGATCGCGGTTGGGAACCAATGAGTTGGGGCGGCCGCCATGCATGGGGTCCGATCCACCAGGCGACTACGGGGTGCATCACATTCGCGCCGGCGACTTCAGCGGTGTCCCGGGTCCCGGCGGCATCAGGAGCAGTGTGATCGCGATAATCAAAAAGAAGACGATCAGAATCAAATCACCGGGGTCGATCATGTCGGAACGGTCTCCTATCGGTTGCCCACGAACAGAGGAGTGTTGGAAGGATTGCGCCTGAGGGTCTCCGGCCGTTAAGGAAGGCTCCAGCTTATCACGAACCGGACGGCGCCGTACGGTTGCCTCGCCGCGCAATTGCTTCCGCCGCCCCCAGGCGATTCCGTCCCATTTCCGAACAACCTTGCCCGCGGTATACTGATTGACCAGGCAACAATCGTAAAATCAACAGCTTGAATCCTGAAAACGGGAGGTTTCCGCCATCCGGAATCGAACACTGTGCCGGCAACCGTGACATTTTGGCAACACGTGCGTCGAAATCAACAGGATAGACGAAATTGGGAGTTCAGGAAACGACAGTCTAGAGCCTTATGGCGCAGGATGCAGCCGGAGCGACGGGCGCCCGAGTGAGTCCTCAAGTTGACACATTAATTCGGGCGGCGCAGCGCGGCGACCAGGATGCGTTCGAGCAACTGGTCCGCACGTACGATCAAAGTGTGCTCAGGTTGGCGATGAATTTATTGCGCTCGCCGGAAGATGCGCGGGACGTTTACCAGGAGGCGTTTTTGCGGGTCTATCGGAACCTCGATTCGTTCCGCTTCGACTGTAGTTTTCATACCTGGCTCTACCGGATTGTCACGAACATTTGTCTCGACCAGTTGCGCAAGCGCAAAGTGCGCAAGGAAGAGACTGCGGTGGTGGAGACCGCCGACGGCCCCATCGACCGAATGGAGACGTACGAAGAGGAAGCGGCCGCGGCCAACCCGGAGCGCAGCACGTGGAACCTGGAACTCCGGCAGCGAATTGAGAGCGCGCTGGTAGGGCTCACGCCGCGGGAACGCATGGTTTTCGAGTTGCGGCACTACCAGGGTTTGCGGCTCAGGAATATCGGGGAAATGCTCGGCACAACAGAAGAGGCGGCAAAGAACTGCCTCTTCCGGGCGACACAAAAAATGCGTGGCGTATTAGGGGACTTTATATGAACTGCGATTCGGTTTCGAAATTGATTCCGCTCTATTTTTACGGCGAAGTCACACCGGAAGAGGAAGACGAGGTCGACCAACACGTACACGAATGCGCCGCCTGCGCCGCGGAACTCGAGCAGCAGCGGGCGATGGCGGCGGCGCTCGACCGGCGGCAGGCAGTGATTCCTCACGCTCTGCTGGAGGAATGCCGAGAAGACCTGATGGCCGCGATTGCCGGCGGCGCCCCGCGCCAGGCGAGACCGTCCAAAGGTCCCTGGACTTTGTTTTTGGAAGCGATGACGGACACTCTCGCGGGGTTCGGCCGCTTGCGCCAGCCGGTTGGAGCCCTGGCCCTGATCTTCCTGGGCTATCTGGCCGCGCGCTTCACCGGGGTCGGCGGCGGGCCGGCATCCGGCCTCACCACCAACAACGCCGCGATTTTGAGCGGTACTCACATCCCCGTCGTGCGCGATGTGAAAGCAGCGGGCGACGGCACAGTGCAAATTCAGTTCGACAAGCGCGAGGAAGTCACCGGACGCCTGGAGGACCGAAACATCCAGGAGTTAATTCTGGCCGGCATGCGCGAAGAAGATCCCGCGGTGCGCGTGGAATCGGTGGGGTTACTGAAGGGTCAGGTCGATTCGGACGAAGTTCTGGGATCCCTGATCAACGCGCTCAAGAGCGACCCCAACGACGGCGTCCGGCTGAAGGCTTTGGACGCCCTCAAGCCCATGGCGGGACGGCCGCAGGTGACCGACGCCCTCTCGCAGGTGTTGCTCGCCGATACCAATCCGGCGGTGCGCATGGAAGCCATCGATATGATTGTGGCGCGGCGGAACGATTCCACGGTGGGAGTGTTACAGAATCTGATGCAGCGGGAAGAAAACCCCGGAGTCCGGTCGAAGGCCTCCAAAATTCTCAAGGACTGGAATGCGTCGATCGGGACTTTTTAGGGTTATCGTTGGTGCAGCCCTGCTGCCGGCGGCTGCCGGAGCGCAGTCCTGGCTGACGCAGGAGGGCGGAATGTGGGTCCGCACATTCCACGATTCGGCTACTGCGCGGCCCAGGCTCCGCATCAATGCTCATGGACCGGTGACGTTGGAAGGCGGCGTTGCCAAGGGCTTCGAATATACGGTGAAGGTGTCGGTGCGGGCGCGCACCCGAGACCAGGCACGCGCGATTCTCGAAAGGGTGGAATTGCGCACGGAGTCGCAAAACGAGTGGTTCGTGCTTACCACTCCGGGCCGTGAAACCACGGCCAGCGTGACGATGCGCGCGCCGCATCTCCGCGACGCCGTGGTATCGAGCTCCGATGGCGCGGTGGAAGCCTATGGAATCGATGGCACGCTGACGGTGGACACGGGCGCCGACCAGGTGAAGGTGGACCGTATCCATGGCAATTGCACACTCGCCACCGGTGGAGGCGATATCCATGCCGGAACGGTTGATGGCTATCTCCATTGCCTTACGGGCGCGGGCGCCATCGTGGCCAAGGCGGTGCGGGGTGAAGCGTTGGTGCGCACCAACGGCGGCGACATCACGTTGCTCGATGTAGGAGGCTTAGCGCGCGCCGAGACCGGCGGCGGGACGGTGCATCTGGGCAGAATGGGTAGCACCGTGACGGTGACCAACGGCGGCGGCCCAATCACGATTGACCAGGCGGCCGGTACCGTGACCACGCGCGATATGGCTGGCCCCGTAACGGTGCGCGGGGCGGCGGGCATCCGCTGCGAATCGGCCAACGGCGGCATCACGCTGGGCCAGATCAGCGGTCCCATGAGCGTCTATACCGCGATGGGCAGCATCGTCGCCAACCTTCAAGGAAGCCGGCTGGGAGAATCCACCCTGAAAACCGGAAATGGTGACATCACGGTGCTGATTCCGTCCAATGTTGGTGTGAGGATCAATGCTGAAAATCGATTGGCGGATTCCCTCCAGCGCATCCAATCCGCCTTCCGTGAAATTCAACCGCAGTTGATCGGAATGCGGGTGCTGGCGGAAGGCAGGGTGAACGGAGGCGGTCCGTTGTTGCAGCTTTTCGCTTCGAGCGGCACGATCTTCCTGAAACGTCAATAATTCGGGGTGAGCGATGAAACTTCTGTTGGGAATGGGAACTGCATATCTGGCGTTCAGTCTGGCTTCGTTCGGACAGACGCCCGCGCCGGCTCCGCGCGCGCGAAACGCGCAGAGCTATCAGGTGGAAGAGACGATGCCTTACCTTGGGGTGGGCGGGCAAGACATGACGTCCGACCGGGCCAAGGCGCTCAAGTTGAAGGAAGAGAGCGGCGTGGAAGTGACCAGCATCACTCCGGGCAGCGGGGCGGACAAGGCCGGCATCAAGGTCGGCGACGTGATTTTGCAGTATAACGGCCAGAAGGTGGAAGGCTGGGAACATCTCAAGCGCCTGGTGCGCGAAACCCCGGTGCATCGCGACGTGAAGATCGTGCTCTCGCGGAATGGCGCGGAGCAGACCGTAACCGCCGCCATTGGAGAGCACAAGGGATTCTCCATCGAATCGGGAGACGGAAATTTCAGTTTGGTTTTTCCTCCCACGCCTCCCATGCCGCCGGCGGCGATGCCGGAAAATGCTCCTTCCTGGCCCTCCCTTCCCCAATTCGACATGCCGCAATTCCATACTTTGATGCCGACTTCCTCGCTGGGCATTGTCGGGGAGGCCCTCGGGCAGGAATCGCAACTCGCGGAGTTCTTCGGCGTGAAGGGAGGCGTCCTGGTGCGCTCGGTAAATAAAGACTCGGCCGCCGAAAAGGCCGGCATGAAAGCGGGCGACGTCATCACCCGCATCGATGACAGTGCCATCGCCACACCGCAGCAGATTTCGGCCGCGCTGCGCGCGGCGCGGGCCAAGAATTCAGTCGCTGTCACGGTGGTCCGCAGCAAGAAAGAGATGATACTGACGGTTACGCCGGACGCCAACGGGTATTTCCGCGGTGGCATCTGGGATCCCAAAGACAATATCCTCCTCGAGATGTTCCAGCCCCTTCAACCGCCGAAGGATAAGCAATAAGCGCGCACCCGGGAGCGCGCGGCGAATCCCTGCATGCTACCAAAGTGAGTGACAAGCCACCGCCTGGAAGGCGATGGCTAAAGTAACTGGCTTTGAGGCTGTTTCCGGCCGGAACCGGCAGGACGATTCCCCCACCAAGCGGGCACGGACGCGCTCGCTGCGCGCATCGGCGTGTCCTCGAAAGGCTAGCGGAATTCGAACGCTGGGCGGCGGCAGCTCTCGCGGCTCGTGCTTCCGGCATGGGTCGTCACCGGCGGCGGGCTCGCGGTGCCGATCCGGAAAGCACAGGCAGGAAGGCGTTTCGGCACAACCGGGAATCCGACGGATAGTTCGGAGCCTCGCCGGTGTGCTCCGCGTTCCGGTCTGAACCGCCGAACGAAAAGGCAACCCGTGTTGCTTTTACAGCTTTCGCCCGATTACCGCGTAGTCCAGCGCGCCGAAGAATGCATCGCGGAAATCTTCCGGCAAAGAATTGAGCGCAGGCATCGAGTCTTTCGCGGGCGACAGCCGCTTCACTTCGATGTTTCCTACTCCGAACTCCTCCAGGTAAAAGATCAACAGCGGATGAGGCACGGGACGCGTGTGCGTGGGGTCGAGATAGAAGTGCGTAGCGAAGATGGCCAGGCACTCCGGATTGGGCGTTTCGATGGCGATGACGCCGCCGGGGGCCAGAGACTGCGCGCAGAGGCGGATCAGTTCCGGCAACCGGTCGGGCGGCAGATGCTCAACCACCTGCGAGCAAAAAATGCCGTCGAGCGAGCCCTCCGGCAGTGACCCGAGATAAGGATAAACGTCCGCAACTTCGGCTTCCAGCCCCTGCGAGCGGCAGATGGCCACCGATTCGGCGCTCAGTTCGATGCCTTTGGCGGACACACCGGCGGTGCGCATCAGTTTCAGAAATTCGCCCCGTCCGCAGCCGATATCGAGCACGTTTTTTCGGCCTTCGAAGTACGGCAGATAAATCTGCTGCCCGGCATTCACGTAGTCCTCCGAGCCGCGGAAGCGTTCCGCGAAGCGGGCGTAGTCGAAGGTGAGTGGCGGGGTGGTAGCGGGTGCGGCGGCTTCGGCGCCGCCCATGACCGGTGCGGAGACCTGCGCCCGCTGGCGAACCAGGCGCAGCTCCGAATGGATAATCCGCTCGATCTCGGTGTGCATCTTTTCGAGATCGGCCCAGAGGCGCTTCTGGATGTCGAATCCGTGACGTTCGAGAGCGGCGTGGAAGTCCACGTTGTGGGTGTGCATCAGGTCGCGGTGGCTGGCTTCCATCAGGGTCACGCGATGCTGGAATCCGCCCTGCAAATCGGCCACGCTGCGCAGAAACTGGATTTCGTTTTCGCTCAGCTTGTGCTCCCACTCGGCGCGCCAACTGGCCCAGTGGTTTCGCGTGTCCTTCATTTCTTCGGCCACGTTTTGCTGCTCCGCAATGCGCGCGGAGAATTCGGCCAGGGCTTGATTCATCTGCCGGTTGGCTTCGATGACGGCATCCGCGAACGTGAGTATTTTGCGATTGAACTCCACCTGCTCGCGCACGTGCCAGTCGAGCACGCGCGCCACCAGGCGTTTCCAAGTCTGGACGACCGCGTTCACCAATCCGCCCGAGCGCGGGTTGACGGAGCCGATGGCGGCCACTTTGCCCAGTGCGGCATCGCGCGCGTGCACCAGCGGCAAAAGATCGGGAAGCGCCACATCGATGCCGCCCGCGGCGGTGGCGGGATTGCGGGCGCGCACGCGCTCGCGCACTTCGCGCAGGATGGCGATCAGTTCAGCGCTTTCCACGTTTGCCGCTCCAGGTGGCTGTAATGAGGGTGCTGAGGCCGCCGCGGGCAGCGAAATCGCCAATCACGGTGGCGAACTTCGGTTGGGCATACTTCACCACGTCCCGCAGCACCCGGTTCACCACGTTCTCCTGAAAAATGCCCAGATTTCGATACGCATTGAGGTATATCTTGTACGACTTCAGCTCCAGGCAGACCTTGCCAGGAACGTAGCGCAGCACCAGCTTGCCGAAATCCGGCAGGCCGGTCTTGGGGCAGACCGACGTGAATTCGGGCTGTACGATCTCAATCTCGTAGTCGGGATACTGGTTGGGCCAGGTTTCGATTTCCGGCAGCGCGGCGTGAACTCCCGCCGCCGCGTGCTCATCGGTATAGGCTCGTTTCATGTGAGGGCTTTCGCTAACAGGTCCAGGAACAGGCCGACATCCGCCACCACGCCGACGGCTTGGCCGGTACCGCGATCGCTGACCTTGGTGGCGACCGCGGGGTTAATGTCCACGCATACGATTTTCACCCAACTGGGCAGCATGTTGCCGGTGGCGATGGAATGCAGCATGGAGCCGAGGCAGATCACCAGCCCCGTACCCTTCAATTGCGCGGCGTAGGCGTCCTGCGCGGCGTTCATGTCGGTGATGGTGTCGGGCAGCGGACCGTCGTCGCGCAAGCTGCCGGCGAGGACGAACGGCACGCCCGCGCGGACGCATTCATAGAGGATACCGGAGCGCAAGCGGCCGCATTCCACCGCCCGCCGCACCGATCCCGCATGGTAAATCGCGTTGATGGCGCGCATGTGATTGCGATGGCCGTGTTCTTCCTGGCGCCCATCGGATAGCCGCACGCCGAGCGACGTGCCGAACAGCGACGCTTCGATATCGTGTACGCCGAGAGCGTTGCCGCTGAGCACGGCGTGGACGAACCCGCCCCGGATGAGCGCGGCGAGGCCGGTAACTCCGCCGGTGTGGACCACCACGGGTCCGGCGACGACCGCGATTTTGAGTTTCTGTTCGAGCGCGGCGCGGACGAGAGCGGCGGTCTGCCGGACAGCGGTTTCCACCTGCCGTTCCGAAGAAATGCCGTTCGACATGAAGGCGAAGGCGAGGCGGTCGCGCTCCTTGGATTCCGGCGTGACGCGAATGCCGCGCATGCCGACCACGATGCGGTCGCCCGCGCGCAGGTCGCGCAAACGGCGGCAGAATGCCCGTCCGTTATCGACCACGATCATGGCGTCCATCCGCTGATTTTCGGTCTCGATCCAGCGATCGCCAATGCGTACCTGCGTGCGGTGGTTGGTGGTGGAGTAGAAATCTTCCGGCGCGCAGCAGTCGCGCTCGACCATACGCAGATCGGCATCGCCGGAATCCACGGGAGCGCACCCGAGCTCGAGCAGGCTTTCGAGCAGGCGCGCGAGCAACCCGGCGTCCGGCGTTTCCACCAGCATGCGCAGGTGGGAAGGCTCGACGTTAGTGCGGCCAATGCGGAATTCCTGCACTTCGAACCGGCCGTGATACTCCACGACTTTATCGAAGATGTTCTCCATGATATGGGAATCGATCAGGTGGCCTTCCGCTTCGACCACTTCTTGAAAAGGCATCTGAGTTTTATTGTATAGAATCGGGATTTAGGGGAACTGCCCTGTTGCGTTCAGGCCGGCCGCGAAGCCTTTTGCTCCGGCCGAACCCGCGGGTTGCTGTACGCATTAAAAGCGTACAGCGTACTGCAAGGATCTCCCAACACGCTGGGGGAGGACCAAAGAAGAACGCAGGCGGGCGTATTTCCCGAACATGAGGAAACAGTTTTATATTGGTCTTCTACCGATCTGCTGACGCAAGACTTGCGTAGGGCGTCCGTTTTGATGATGGCTCGACTTTCGAGATCGACAAGAAATCACTTGCTCATGTTTGTTGTGTCCGCATCGGGCTACTGGATCGGTGACACCGTAAACCTGGCAGGCGTTTCGTCCGAGCACCGTACAATCGACCGACGCCTTAGCGCGTTGCCATAAGCCATTTCGTTGCGCGCTCGGCCATTGGAGACGTGCTACGGTTCCGCCGCCGTTCTGCGCGGTTTCGGCGGGAGGGGCATTTCGATGCACGCATAGCTTCCCGGCGTGGCGGCATCGACGCTCGCGCATATCGCCGCGCCATGCTTTTGCACCACCGGCCAGATGTTCGAGCCGAGGACGACCGGGGCGAGCTTCCAGCCCGCTATGTTTTGCTGATAGCGGATGTTCTGATCGGATGTCACCATCACGTCGAAGCCCGACTGTTCCGCTAGCTCGAGGAGTTTCCATTTCCACGACTGTATGGAATTCGTGCCCCGGCGGGAAGGTACGCGCACCAACTGGAACGTTTTTATCGAAGAGGATGCGCAAGCCACGCTCAGGTCATAGTCGAAGTTATCTACGATGGCGCTTACCGGCATCCGCGTACCGCGCAGCACGGGAGCGCCGCTTTGTACCCCCGGCTTGATTTCGACAAGCGGGCATCCCGACCAGTCGATTTTTTCCTCGCTAGACACAG
>DATJMA010000142.1:0-6927 GCA_035509055.1 Bryobacteraceae bacterium
GACGAAAGGTTCAAGAGTAGCGAGCCAGTAGGTTATGGATTAACAGAGCCAAGGGCCGGCGGCCGCTCAGCTTACCGGGCTGGATTCAGCCACACCTGCCACTACTTCCTCTACCGCTCGAAGCAATTCAGCCGGGCCAAACGGTTTCGAGATAAAGCCCTCGAACTCAGAGGAGCCTTCGTCAGTACCCGAGATCAAAATGATGGGAAGGTTCGGAAACTGCTTCTTGACTTTGCCCGCAAAGCTCAATCCGTCGCCGTTGGGCATCCGAATGTCGCTCACGATGAGATCGATGCGGCCACCGATCTCCTGAACGACGCCGAGAGCGCGGATACCGTCTTCGGCCTCAATGATTTGAAAATCCGCCCGCCGCAGGATGGCTGCGATGTAATGCCGAATGGCAGGTTCATCATCGACGACGAGCGAAACCCTCTGCGGCACAATACTTCGATGCCGGCCCGGCGCGGGCCGTTCCCTTGACAACCAACATTTCAACAGGAATTTCGGACTTGGCTCCAAAGGGCCAGCCTCCACGCGCGCAACCGAGCAAATCAATTAGATGGACTGGTTTGCCTTACCAGGGCGTTGAAGAACAGCTTGAACGTCAGATAACTTTGGGCGCGGTATTGCGGGCGCATTCCGAACAAGACCACGTATCCGGAGCCCATGGGCGCATCAATGAGCGCGGCTTTACCCGCGATGACTTTTTCCCCTACCAGCCAGCCCGAGGCCAGCAGGTTACTTTCGGGATAACGCGCGACCACGGGCAGGTCGGTGTCCCAGGCAGGGCTTTGTTCGTCCCAGACGGTGATATTGGCGGGAACGCCGTACGCCAGCGGACTATGGGTATCGATGTGGGCATTCAGCAGCGAGCCGGGTACAAAGAATTCCGACGATCCGGAAACGGAACCGTCGCCGCCTTGCCTGCGGCCGGCGCCGGTGGGTGTTACGGTTTTGGCCTGCACACCGAGCCGCGAGATGGCATAGCCGGACGCGTTATTCAAAAAGATCAGCGTGCCGCCGGCATTGGCGAATTCTCTCAGTAGCGCCGCGCTCTGCGGACCGATGCCGCCGCGGTATTCCTCGGGCAGGTTGCGATTACCGTTCTCGATACTGGCGGCCGATTGGTCGGCGAAAACGATCACGTCGTATTTCGCCCGCAGCCCGCCCGCCTGAATGTCCTTGTTGTGAACCGTGGTGTAGGCGAAGCCGAAATTTTCCAGCAGCCAGCGCGTCCAGCCTTCATCCATGTTGGCGGTGTAGGGCTGGTAGAGGGCGATGCGCGGGCGCTTGAGTTCGCGAAGGCCCGCGCGGAAGCGCACCGTGAAATCGCCAGTGGCGGGATCGCGAAAGACGCGGGTGCCGGCTTTCCAGAGGCCGTTGACCGCTTTCCATCCATCCGTGTCCGAAGCTCTCCATTCGCCCCGCGGCTCTGTCGTCGCCGGCCACCGAAAATCGCCAAATGCTACCGGCTGCTCTACGGCCTTGACGTCCACTCCCATCAGCAACGGGAGCGTTTCTGCCGTGGTGTCATAAGGCCGCTTGGGAGGCCCGCCGGGATAGAGCCGGTCTTCGGGATAGTGCTGCCGCTCGAGCAGCGCCTTGGCCCATCCGCTATACGGCTGGTGCATGGGAATGACCGCGCTGCCATCCGCCGCGGTGCCGATCTCCACCTGACCGAATTGCAAGGTCTCGATCATCTTCCGCGTCGCGGCCGGGTCGCGCTGCTCGGCGGAGACAACAAAGCCCCACGGCTCGCTGCGCTGCACCTGGCGCTCCGCCACGCGATAAAAATTGCGCAGTAGCTCCGTACGATGCAGCGCCGCGTTGTACAAGCAGGAATCCCACGCGATCAATTGATAGTCGATGATGTCGCGCAAACGCCAGGTGCCGCCCATCCACGGCTCCAGGTAATTCCAGGAGCGTTCGCGCGGATTGTAGCCAAGGGCAGTTTCGGCGATCTGGTCGGGGGTGAGCGTAATCGGCGTAGCGATCTCCGCGCTGGCCGACTCCGTCAGAATGCGCAGCCCGCCATGGAAGGCCTGATAGTGGCGGGAGGGCGTCCAGAAATCATACACGCCATGAATGGCGATGCCCGTTTTTCCCGCTGCCGTCAGGTCTGCCGCTATGGCGGTGCCGATCATGTTCATTTCCTGCATCAGGATGGGATCGATGTTCGGCTCGGCCGGATCAAGCCATGGCGGAACGAACAGGCGGGCGGCGTTAGGGCCCATCTGGTGGACGTCGTAGACGATTTCGGGATGCCAGACGTTATGCAGCTTCGAAATCGTGAGACGCGTCTCCGGCTGGGAAAAGATGTACCAGTCGCGGTTATTGTCGTGGCCGACGTATTTCTGGTAAAGCCACGGCGGGGCGGTTCCCTCATAGGGTGTGCCGAGCGTGCGCCGATACCACTGAGTCACGATATCCACGCCGTCAGGATTAATGGAGGGCACCAGGATGAGAATGTCGTCCTTCAGAATCGCCCGATTGTGCGGTGTATCTTCGGTGAGAAGCTTGTAGGCATACTCCACGGCCGTGTGGGTGGATGCAATCTCGGTTGCATGGATGGAGCAGGTGAGCAGCACAACTGTCTTGCCTTCGGGAATCAGGCGCTCAGCTTCCTCCGGAGTAGTTTTGCGCGGATCGGCGAGCCGCTGCTGGATGGCGATGTACCGGTCGAGATGGCGGAGCGTTTCCGGATCGGCAATCGTGGCGGCAATGAATGGCCGGCCTTCGGCCGTCTTGCCCAATTCCTCCACTTTGATGCGATCGCTGGATTTGGCAAGCACCTGGAAGTAGCCGACGACTTTATCCCAATCGAGCACGGTACGGTCGGCGCCGATGGGATGCCCAAACCAACTGGCGGGGGTCGGCGGCGCGGCAACGGCCGGCCACGCCAGCAGGAGGAAGGCAGCGATTCGCATTTGTGTATTCTAGCGCCGAAAATGAGAACCGATCCTGGAGAATGCCGGCGCACGAAGCAAGCCGCGGGACTGTCAGATATCAGGGTAAAGCTTCGAGGAAGCGCACGATATCGGCCGGGCTGATATAGAAATGAGGAGAGGTGCGGACCCAGCCGGCTCGGGCAGCGGCTGAAATGCCGGCGGTTCTGAGGATTCCAGTGAGATTGGGCGCATCGATTCCGGATTTCCGGAAGCTGACGATTCCGGCCCCGTTTTCGGGCGTCCTATTTCCCAACACTTCATAACCCAAGGCCTGCACTCCGGCCGCGATCCGGTCTCCTAAATTTTGGACAACCGGGGCGATTTTTCCGGGTCCGACTTCAAGTAAAAACTCAATTGATGCACGCAATCCAAAGATTCCTATGGTATTTAATGTTCCTGGCTCATATCGCCCAGCATCCGGGCGTAAGGACAGATCCCGGCTGGCATAATCGTTGTAATTTGCGACATTCGTCCAGCCAAATTCTACCGGTTCGACGTGCGCCTGTAACTCTTTGCTGATGTATAGAATGGCGCAGCCTTCCGGACCCAATAGCCATTTGTGGCCATCCGCCGCCAGAGCATCGATGGAACACGCTTGCACATCCAGCGGAAAAGCCCCCAAGCCCTGAATCGCATCTACCAGGAATATGCAATGGTTACGCCGGCAGATCTCACCTATCGCTTGAATGGGAGCGCGATATCCGCTTAGGAATTGAACAAAGCTGATGGAAAGCAAACGTGCGCCGCGGCAAGCCGCATCGATCCGGTCCAAGGAATCGTAGACGGAGAGCCATTCCACCGCTACGCCCTTTTCTTCCAGGCGCTTCCACGGGAAGTAATTGGCGGGGAACTCTTCGCGGAAAGCTACGATTCGGTCTCCCGGTTGCCAGTCCAGACCCATGGCAATCGTGGCGATCCCTTCCGAGGTGTTTTTCATGAGCGCAATCTCCGAAGGCTCGGCATGGATCAGCCTGGCGGCTGCCCGGCGGAGACCGTCGTACGCATCCAGCCACTGGTCGTAGTGCAGGCTGCCATACTGCAGACAATCCTCGGCGAGGCGCTGCATCGCTTCGGCTGCAGGACGGCAGAGTGGCGCGACGGCGGCGTGGTTCAGGTAAAGGAGATGCTGCCGCACCGGGAACCGATCGGCATAGCGTTCCCAAATCGGCAGTTCCGGAGACGGGGTGTCTTCCTGAACGGAATTTACACTCACGGGGAGGGTCATTCCTTCTACAATACGGGAAAGAGGCTGGCATTGGCACTGACGAAACCTCTCCAGGCCGCGTTGCTGATCGGGATGCTCGCTGGAGCTACGCCCGGCTGGGCGGGCAAGAAGGACGACCCCGCTCAAATCGGCGACCGGAACGTTGGCCGGTGCCTCAACTTCTTCTCCGTCGAGAAGGAAATCGCGCTTGGCAAGCAGTTGGCCGAGGAAGTCTCCCGCGAGGCGAAAATGAGCCAGGACGCGGTCCTGGGTGAATTCGTGAACCGGACCGGACAGAACCTGGTGCGCAACTCGGACGCCAAGGTTCCGTTCACCTTCCAGGTGATCGAAGACGACGCACCGAACGCCTTCGCGTTACCGGGCGGCTTTGTTTTTGTGAACACCGGACTGATCAAACTGGCCGACGAAGAGGATGAGTTCGCCGGCGTTCTGGCGCACGAAATCGCGCATGTGGCGGCGCGCCATATGACGTGCCGCGCCACCAAGGGAGCGATTGCGGGCGCGGCGGGCAGCGCCGGGGGCGTGCTGCTCGGAGGATTGGCGGGCGTAGCCGCCCGGCAGGCGATGGGGCTCGCAATTCCGGCGATGTTCCTTGCCTTCAGCCGCGCCGACGAGACCGAGGCCGATTATCTCGGCACTCAATACCTGTATGCCGCGGGCTACGATCCCAATGGCATTTTGAGCATTTTCGAGAAGCTGGAGGCGCTCGACCGGACGCAACACGGCGTGGCGGCGCGGATCTTCTCCACGCATCCCATGGACGCTACGCGGATCGACAAAACGGAGAAGGAAATCCAGCAGATTCTTCCGGCCCGTCCCGAATATGTGGTGACGACTTCGGAGTACGGGGAATTGCGCCGACGCCTGATCGACGCCGAGCCAGTGCGCAAGCCTGCCGCCGCTCCTACACTGCGCACGCCAGCGGCGCCAGGGGGCGCGGCCGATCGCGTGTCGGGCTACGGCCGCGATTGATGGCCGCGGTGGCCGCGCCCTGTTTACCAAAGACAACTTGGTACTGCTGGCACTACCCTCATACGATGTGTGTGGGAAGAAATGCTGCCGTTCCGGACCCAAAGAGAATTTCCAACCCCGTCGCTGTCGGTATTTGTGGCTCTACAGATGCTCGACATCCTGAGTACCGCAATCGGACTCCGCCTGGGCGCGAGCGAAAGCAGCGTGTTCATTGCCGGTTTGATGCGGCTGGGGCCGTTCCAGGCCCTGCTGCTGTCCAAGATCTTTGCGGTGTTTCTGGTCGCGGCCGCGCTGAAGTTTCAGCGTCCTCGGCTGGTGGTCTTCCTGAACTTCTGGTTCGCCGCCGTCGTCACCTGGAATCTCGCCATGATTCTGCTGGTGGAGTTCGGCGGGCGATAGGGTCAGGGGCACAGACGCGTTGGGGATCACCTTGATTTCAGGGCCTTCCGCCGGCGTCTCAAAACTTGTCCTTTGCGGGACGTTGAGGAGGACCTTTAGGAACGCATCAAATATTGAGTCTCAGGAGTCTTGCATTCATCCTATGCTCAACCATACGGCGCGCGTGCGCCCTCTCCTGCGCTGCTTCCCATTGCTTTCCCGACATAATGAACGGAAAGAAAATGAGGAAAATGGCTACAAATAACGGAAGGAAAATGGCTACAAATATGGCCACCCCCATGCGCAGTTCTCCTACAAACAGTGTACACCTCCTCCCAAGGCAATCACGGCTCGGGGCGCAAAAGACCCCCTTTGAGACATCACTTTCGATCCAACGGGCCGTATAACGCCCGAGTCTGACAGTTGGAAGGCCAGCGGTTGCGTGGCAGCGTTTCGCCACCTCCCGACGAACTCGGATTCTGGCGGACAGGACCACGGCTGCTATCTCACCTTTCGCGTCCAGGCGGCAAGCGCAGCCAGGAGTTGGGAGATCAGTTCTTTGGTCTTCTCGTCGGTGAGATTGCCGGCAACATCGAACTTCCGGTCGGCCTGCCCGATGAGGGCTTCCGGGCGGTTCAGGGTATAGCAGTTCAGCGCAGTCAGTGTCTGGCGGAGATGGTATTGCGCGCGGGAGGTCCCGAGCGAACTGACGGACGCGCCCAACACGGCCACCGGTTTCGACTCCCATGCGCTATCGCCGAGGGGGCGCGCGGCCCAGTCGATGGCATTCTTGAGCACGCCGGGAACCGAATAATTGTACTCGGGAGTGGCGATCAGGATGGCATCGGCGGCGCGGATGCGGCGCTTCAGTTCCACCACGGATGGCGGCGGCGCGCCCTCGTCATCGAAATTATAAGGCGGGATGTCGCACAGATCGGCGATCTCGACAGTCATTCCGGAGGGTGCGAGCGAAACCGCGGCGCGCAACAGCGCTCGGTTCAGGGAAGCCCGGCGCAGGCTGCCGGGGATCCCCAGAACTGTGAGGAGCTCCACTTCGCTATGATAAGTGATAGAAGAGATCACTCCCTCCATGGCTGTCAAACCCGACCCAAGCATGGGCATCAATAGCTGGCTTGAAGACGAGTTGTACCGGCAGTATCTGCACGACCGATCGACGGTCGACGAGAGTTGGAAGCACGTCTTTGAACAGAACGGTGGCAGCAAACCTACTCAGGAACCGGTCGCGCCGCCTGCAGGCCGTGGTTCCGAGTCCGCGGCGGAAGCCGTTCCCGCGGAGTGGCAGCCGTTGCGCGGCGCGGCCGGCCGCATTGCGGAAAACATGGCGGCTTCGGTCACCGTGCCGCTGGCCACCTCGCAGCGCATCATCGCTGTCAAAGTGATGGA
>DATJMA010000143.1:0-17143 GCA_035509055.1 Bryobacteraceae bacterium
GCGTGACGATTACCGCCGCAGCCGGCGATAGCGGCGCCACCGATGGCGTTTCGGACGGCAAACTGCACGTGGACCTGCCGGCGTGCCTGCCCCCGGTGCTCGCCTGCGGCGGCACCAAGTTAACGCTCAGCGGGCATGCCATCAAGAGTGAGGTGGTGTGGAACGAACTGGCGAAGGGCGAAGGCGCGACCGGCGGCGGCGTCAGCAATATCTTCCCGATTCCGGCCTACCAGGCGAAAGCCGGCGTGCCTCCGCAGAAGAACACTCAGTTCGTGGGACGCGGCGTTCCTGATGTTGCCGGCGATGCCGACCCGACGACCGGCTACAAAGTTCGCGTCGACGGCCAGAATACGGTAATCGGCGGTACCAGCGCGGTGGCGCCATTGTGGGCGGGGTTGATAGCGCTCCTCAATCAACAACTGGGCAAACCGGCCGGGTTCATCCAACCCGCGCTGTATTCGCTGATGGCGACGCCGGCGTTCCACGAGATCACCAGCGGCAACAATGGCGGTTATAATGCCGGCCCGAACTGGAATGCCTGCACGGGGCTGGGGAGCCCGGACGGCGCGGCGTTGCTGAAAGCGCTCGAAGGAACGCAATCGACGGGGGTATCTACGAGCTAAACTCGAAGATTGAAACCGCCGCCGATTCCCCTCAATAAAATCGCCGCGCTTGAACCTGTGTGCCTGCGCGCGACCGTCCCGGATTCGTATCGCGACAGCAACGGGCACATGAACGTGCGCTGGTACATAGCGCTCTTCGACGATGCCGGCGATACCCTGCACGATTGGATGGGGCTCACGCAGGCCTATCACGCCGCGCACGGCACAGGTACGTTCGACCTGGAATATCACGTGAACTTCATTTCCGAAGTTCTGCCGGGCGAAGACATCGTGGTCTATATCCGCCTGGTGGCGTATACCGCCAAGCGGCTGCACTACGTGATGTTTCTGGTAAACGCCACGCGCGGGAAACTGGCCGCCACGCTGGAGTGCATCAATTCGTTCGCCGATTTGCGCGATCGCCGCACAGCATCCTGGCCGCCGGAAGTCGCGGCCAAGCTCGCCGAGGCGGTGGAAGCCGACAGGCGCCTCGATTGGGCTCCGCCGCTGAGCGGCGCGATGCACGCCTGACGGCAGGCTCAAGACAGGCTGTCTCGGGCAATTCACACAACTGCTTTGTTTTCAGCAGGCCGGGCTTGGTTTTCGGGACAGCCTGTCTCGAAGGCCCGATTGGACGCGCGTCTTCGTCTCCGCAACTCCGCGGTCGCCAGCTCGTGGCACTTGAGATAGAGCGTGCATTTTGGCAAGTTCCGCCGTTCGCCCCGATCTTTTTCGAACGCGCGGCTGGCGGGGTAATCGGCCTTGCACTTGTCGCGCCCCAGAGCTATTCGCGGCCGCAGTGGAGACCATGGGGCGGCTCGATTTGGCCCCCGCCGCTGAGCGGCGAATTGCACGCGTCGCTACTCCTTTCTCGTGCGGCTCTTTCATCCGCTATCCTATGCCGGTTTATCCCGGCGCACCCTAACCCCTACCTCTTATTCGCTTGCAGAACCTTCTTGCGCAGCCGGATCGATCCCGGCGTCACTTCCACCAGTTCATCCTCGCGAATGAACTCGATCGCCTGCTCGAGATTCAAAATCCGCGGCGGCACCAGCCGGATGGCTTCATCCGCCGTCGACGAGCGCATGTTCGTCAGCTTCTTCTCTTTAACGATATTCACGTCGATATCGACAATGCGCGCATTCTCGCCTACGATCATGCCTTCGTATACTTCCGTCCCCGGCGCCACGAATATCTCGCCGCGCTCCTGAAGGTTGAACGTCGCGTAGCCGGTCACTTTGCCGGGCCGGTCGGCAATCAGCGATCCCGTCGGGCGCATCGGGATATCGCCCTGCCACTCGATATAGCCATGAAACAGCGAATTCATGATGGCCGTGCCGCGCGTATCGGTGAGCAACTCGCTGCGCAGCCCGATCAATCCGCGCGAAGGGACGTGGAATTCCAGGCGCACGCGTCCCGACCCGTGGTTCACCATCTTGCTCATCTTGCCCTTGCGCCCGCCTAGTTTTTCGATCACCACACCAAGGAAAGTCTCCGGGCAATCGATGATCAGCAGTTCCAAAGGTTCCTTGACCTGGCCGTCTTCCGTTTTGGTGATGATCTCGGGCTTGCCCACCGCCAGTTCGTATCCTTCGCGCCGCATCATCTCGATCAGGATGGCGAGTTGTAATTCGCCGCGCCCCATCACCTTGAATGTGTCGTGTCCGAGTTCCTCCACCTTGATCGAAACGTTGGTGAGCAATTCCTTGTCGAGCCGGTCGCGCAGGTTGCGCGAGGTCACCCACTGCCCTTCCCGCCCTGCGAATGGCGAGGTGTTGATGGTGAACGCCATGGCGATGGTCGGCTCGTCGATATGGATGGGCGGAAGCGGATCTGGCGTTTCGGCGTGCGTCACCGTCTCGCCGATGTAGATACCTTCCACGCCGGCGATGGCCAGAATATCGCCAGGCTGCCCGATCGTCTCGTCCACCCGCTTCAGTCCTTCGAAGGAATAAAGCTTGGTGATCTTCGTGGTGTGGAACGTTCCGTCGCGCTTGGCAATCGCCACCGTGTCGCCGTACCGCAGCGTGCCCTGAAATACGCGGCCGATACCCAGCCGCCCGAGGTAATCGCTGTAGTCGAGATTGGCGATCAGCATTTGCAGGACCGCCTCCGAATCGCCCCCGGGCGTCGGAATATGCTCCACGATGGCATCGAACAGCGGCCGCAGATCGGTCGACGGATCGTCCATCGTCTTCTTGGCAACCCCAGTTTTGGCAATGGTATACAGTACCGGAAAACCGAGCTGATCCTCCGTGGCATCCAGATCGATGAAGAGATCGTAAATCTCGTTCAGGACTTCCGGAACGCGCGCGTCGGGCCGGTCGATCTTATTGATCACGACGATGGGCGGCAGGTGCGCTTCCAGCGCTTTCGACAGCACATAGCGCGTCTGCGGCAGCGGACCTTCACTCGCGTCGACCAGTAGCATCACGCCATCGACAATCTTGAGCGCGCGCTCCACTTCGCCGCCGAAGTCGCTGTGGCCGGGCGTATCGACGATGTTGATCTTGATGCCGTGATAGCGCACGCCGGTGATCTTGGCGAGGATGGTAATGCCGCGCTCGCGCTCGAGGTCGTTCGAGTCCATGACGCGCTCGACGTGCTCTTCGTGCTTTCCGAAGATGCCGCTCTGATTGAGCATGGCGTCAACCAGGGTAGTCTTCCCGTGATCGACGTGGGCGATGATGGCTATATTGCGGATACTGGTATTGCTGCTTTTCATGTGGGGGATTGGCGTTGGAGGCGCTAAACTTCGAGTCTAGCACGGGGCGGGAGAGCATCTTAATGCGAACCCCTCGACATCTGGATATGGCCGCCGCAAGAAGGGCGTCGATCTTGCCGCCACCCAAGCACCGGCCATCGACGAGGGCCCTTAGAAAGTTCGTTAAATGCCGTCTTGCTACTTCCAGATCGCCGGGCAATCGCGGAACTCAAACGAGTGGACCGGCGATCCCACCTCTAACCATATACAGCGCTTGCTTGCAGCTAAACTAGTACTTGGCGTCATGACTCGGCATTCCGGAAGCCGCCGCGAACGAGCGTGAACCTTTTACTCCTCCTGTATCGCCTCGATCGGACTCATTCGCGCCGCCACTCTCGCGGGATAAATCCCCGCCAGCACCGTGACGAGCCAGACCGACACTACCGCCGCCGCCAACAACCCCACCGGCATGTGAAACTGAATCGTCCACCCGAAGCTCTGCCGGTTCACTACGTAAATCAGCAGCAGCGAGAGCGCCAGCCCGAGCGCCACGCCCAGGATCGCCGCCAGCAGCCCGAGGAACGCCGCCTCTGTGAGGATCATCCCGCGCACCTGTTTTGCCGACCCGCCCAGAAAGCGCACCAGCCCTAACTCCCGCCGCCGGTCCAGCACCAGCGCCAGCAGCGAATTCGCCGCGCCCAGCATGGCCACCAGGATCGCCACCGCCTCCAGCGCCCACGTGATCGCGAATGTGCGATCGAAAATCTCGATCGACGCGCGCCGCAACTCCGAATTTCGTGCCACCGCAATGCCATATTCCGCCGTCCTCAGTTGTATCTCCCGCCGCACGCTTTCCGCGTCGGCGCCGGGCGCAAGGTAAACCGCGGCGTTTGTCGGAGCTAAGTCGGGCAGATATTTCAGCATCGTGGACTTGTCTACGATCACATACCCCTGGCTGCTGGAGTAATCGTAATAAATTCCCGCCACCGTAAGTTCCACCATCTGCCCGCCGATCGCCACCGTAAGCCGGTCACCGGCGTGAATCTTATGCTTGAGTGCGAAGGGCTCGCTCACCACCGCGCGATCCCGGCCGGGAAGCGAGCGCAGAATCGCCTCGCGATACTCTCCCCCGAGGAACCGCAGCCGTCCGTAGCGGCGGACGATGTCCATATTCCCCGCCCCCAACGTGGCCCGCTCGCCGCGATCGTGAAACTCCGTGGCGCGAAAGTCGTCCACCGCCGCGACGCCGGGAATCGACGCCAGGAGCGCGGGAATGCGGGCGTCCATGGGCGGGTATTCGCCCGCGCCCGATCGCATCGCGGAGCGCACATACAAATCGGCGCGCAGTTGCACATCCAGCCACAGCGCCACCGTCTCGCGAAAACTCGCCACCATGATCCCCACGCTTGCCATCATGGCGATGGCCGTCGCCAGTGCCGACACCACCACCGCAGTGCGTGCCAGCGAAGCGGTCAGGCTGAGCCCGGCGAGCAGGCTCTCGGCGCGCTTTCGCGTGATGCCACGAGTCATCCAACCGGCCGCCAGCACCACCGCGGGCGATGCGAACGCCATCGCCGCAATGGCCAGAAGCGCGGAAATGTAGCCGCCCACCGGGTAGCCTTTCCACGCTGGCGCCAGCGACATCGCCCCGGACGCCGTCGCGCAGGCAGCCGCCCAAACGAGGCTGCGACGCCATCGCAGCACCGACCGGTGTTCGTGCGCGCCGCGGCTCATCGCTTCGGTGGGAGGAACTTCGATCGCCTCCCGCGACGGCTTCCATGCCGAAACCAGCGCCACGATCACACCCGTCAGCAGACCAGTCCACGCCTCGCCCGCGGTCAGTTCCACCGGCGTAGGACGGCTGCTGGTATAAAGCGCATTCACGGTTTGCGCGATCATCCCCACCACCCCCGCCGCCAGCACGCGTCCCAGCGCCACCCCCACCACCGATCCCGTCGCGCCCAGGATCAGCGCTTCCGTCAGGAACAGCCCGAAAACCGTGCCTCGGCTCGCCCCCACGGCGCGCAGCGTCCCGATCTCCGCCCGCCGCCGCACCACGCTCACCGCAATCGTGTTGTAAATCAGGAACGCCCCCACCACCAGCGAGATGTAGCCCAGCACCCGCAGATTCCAGCGAAACGCGCGCACCATCCGCTGATTTTCCTCGTTCCGCACGCCCGGCTTTTCGATGAGATAGCCCGCCGGCAGCGCCGCGCGCACGGCTTTCTCCACTCGCACGAAGTTTTCCGACGGCGCCACGGTGACGTCGATGCGATCGAGTTTGCCGTATCGTCCCAGCAGTTGCTGCGCGTCTGCAATGTCCACGGCCAGAAACTCCGCCGGCGCCGCACCTACCACTCTGCCGATATCGATCCGGCGCTCGCGGCCGCCGATGGTGATTTCGAGCGGCCCCGGGATCTTGAGATGCAGGCGGTTCGCGAGAGCGCTCGAGATTGCCGCACCCTCCGGTCCGTCCGCCATCCCACCAGGCGCGTTCGCCACGAAGTCGACCCCGTATATCGGTACGCTCCCCACGCCCTCTACGATTCCCTGCGCTTCCACCATGGGCGCGAACGCCGCGTTCACAGGCAGCGAATCGAGCACCCCAACCCATTTCTCGTCGATCCCGCCGTTGGCCAGTATTTCCATGTCCGTTTTGCCCGATAGCGTTTCCATCGAGGAATGGAACGACCCCGTGGCCGCGTCGCCCGCGAGGTCGATGGCCACCACCACGGCCACCCCCAGGGCCACGGCGAGCACGGTGAGCAGCGTCCGTGCCAGGTCGCGGGCCAGAGGCCGCAGAATGAGCCGGCCGAGGAGTTTCATGAGATGGATTGAATACGGCCGTCGCGAAGGTGTACGCGCGTATCGGCGATGGCAGCGGCCTCCGCGCTGTGCGTGGCCACCAGCACCGTCGCTCCGAACTCGGCTGCCGCCGCCCGCAGAAGGCCGAGCACCTGATCGCCGCTAGCGGTGTCGAGATTGCCGGTTGGTTCGTCGGCGATGAGGATGTCGGGCGCGTGCGCCAGCGCGCGCGCGATCGCCACGCGCTGCATCTGCCCGCCCGATAGCTGATATGGCAGGCTGCCGGCCTTTTCTTCGAGCCCCACCCAGCGCAGCCGCTCGATCGCCCGCGCCCGCGCTTCCGGCGCGCGCGCCAGCAGCAGCGGCAACTCCACGTTTTCCACCGCGGTGAGCGTCGGGAGCAGTTGGAAGAATTGAAAAACGAACCCGATCCTGGTTCGCCGCAGCGCCGTCAGTTCGCCTTCGGAGAGATCGCTGGTGGGCCGGCCGTCGATGCATACCTCGCCCGCGGTGGGGAAATCCATCGCTCCGGCCATATGCAGCAGAGTCGTTTTGCCGCAACCGCTGCGCCCCACAATGGCCATTACCGCGCCCGCGGCGGGCGAAAGCGTAATGTCACGGAGCACCTCGGTGGGCTGGCTGCCATTCCGGTAGGTCTTACAAACTCCGCGGAGTTCCAGGCGGGAAACGGGCATCTGGCACTTTCATCCTACCGCGCGGTCGGAAATTTCGACGTTTCACTGCAAAAAACAATTTGCAGATGGAATGTTTTCTGATATTCTAGAGACGCTCTGGAACTCAATCAACCGCGTCACGTATGGAAACGACCGCTGAAAGCATACTGACTCGCGATGAAATGGAGAGCAGGCGCCTGTTAGCCGCACAGGACCTGCAAAGGGGACTCTCGCAGTCCCAGGTTGCCCGTAAATTCGGGGTCAGCCGCACAACGGCTTCCCGTTGGTATCGTTCCCTGAGTGGAAAAGGACTGGAGGCGCTCCGCAAACGGCGCGCTCCCGGGCGTCCTAGCCGCCTCAACAGCAGCCAACTTGCCGGCGTCGCCGAGATCTATCGCGCCGGTGCGCGGGCCGCTGGCTTCGATACCGATCGCTGGACTACGGCTCGCTTCGCCGATGCCATCTTCGCGCGTTTCGCCGTCCGCTACGATCCCGATCACGTGGGCCGCATCATGCACCGCCTCGGTCTGCGCGAGCGCACTCGCCAGCGCACGCAAGTCACCACCGCGGTGGCCTTCCCGCAATATGCCCCGGAAGTCACCAGCCGCGCATCGTAGCCAAACGGGGTAACCGGGTCGCGCGCAACGGAGTGGTCACGACCGGGAGATTTTTCGCGCCTTGAGAAAAGCCGAGATACCAAATGCGGCCATGATCAGCGCGACGACGATGGAGCCTGCGATGCGCATCTCGTCGTTCAGTTTCTCGGACGGAGGGTCGCTGACAAACAGCCGGTAGTAGCGGTAGGCTCCAAAGCAGAACCACGCGGCAAAGCACACAAAGAAAAAGCCAATCACCTGATTCCAAAGGGAATGAATTGGCTTAACAACGTGCGGCACCACGTGCTTGATGAACTTGCCGCTCTGCCGGATCGCCTGCCGCTGCCACACAGCTTCACTGTAGCATCTCGGTCAGCACGCGCCCGATCGATCCGCTCGGCTCTGCGGTCCCCAACATCGCCGCCAGC
Source organism: Bryobacteraceae bacterium (assembly GCA_035509055.1). GTDB lineage: Bacteria > Acidobacteriota > Terriglobia > Bryobacterales > Bryobacteraceae > PALSA-129. The sequence goes on from DATJMA010000143.1 coordinate 7,810, forward strand.
GTCGGCGCGATGTCGTTCACGGCGATCCTCTCGCGGTAAGTCCCGGGCTTGACTCCCGGGCCCATAAACAACACCGGCACGTGGTTGTCGTAGTTGTATGGCACGCCGTGCGACGTACCCTTGGCCTCGAACAGGTAATATGGCTCCTGAAGCAGGAACAGGTTGCCTGATCGCGGCCCGTAAAAGCTGAGCGTGAACGCCCGCGAAATCGCATCCTGCTGGACCGCGCCGGTGGCCAGGTCGTGAGCCGTATACACGCGCGCGATATGATCGGCGCCGGCGGCCGCATCGGCAGCCACGCGTTCCACGTCGGCCAGGTTCGCCTTAAGGCTGGCCATCAGCTTCAGATTCAGGTATGGCATGTTCGCCGGGCTGCCCGGGACAATCCAGGCGCCCGGGCCAAACCGTGCCGTGAGCGCGTCGGTAATTTTGGCGTCCACCGCCTTGCGGTCGATCCGTCCGCCCGGCATATGGCGCGCCTGATTCACCTCGGGCACCGGCGCCACCCCGTGGTCCGCCGAAAGCACGATCAGGGTGTTGCCGCTTCCGGCCTGCCGCTCCACGAAATCGAACAACTTGCCGAGCAGGATATCGGTGCGGATGGCCATATCGCGCACAGCTGGATCGTCCGGCCCGACGGCGTGGCCCACGTAATCGTTCGAAGAGAAGCTTACGGTGAGAAAGTCGATACCGGCGTGGTGGCCGAGATTCTCACCCGTGATCGCCTTCTCGGCGAACTCCTCGATCATTTCATTGCCCCACGGGGTCGCTTCCAGGCTGCCGCAGTATCGCACTTCGGTTCCCTTCACCATGGTGCAGAACGGCTTCCCCGATTCGTTTTTGGCGTCAAAAGGAAACCAGCGGGCACTGGCAAACCGCTGCGCGGGATGCGCGGAATTGACAGTCCGGGCCCATTCCGGCAGATCCGCCCGGTAGTAGGTGCTGGTCACCCAGTTGTTAGTTTCGGGGTCGAACCAGTAGGCACCGTTCGCCATGTGGCCGGAAGGCAGAATGGCGGCCCGGTCTTTGATCGAGATTCCGATGGTTTTCGACTCCAGGCCCTGCATTTTTATCTCGTCCGGCTCGGTGCTTACCAACAGCCGGCGCGGCGAAGATCCGGCGGCATCAGGGTTTCCACCTACCAGCTTGGTGGAGGGATCTGAAACGCTGGTGACATTATGTCCAGCGGCCCGGTCGTACCACTCGTTGGCGATAATCCCGCTCACCGAGGGTGTAGCGCCAGTCAGAAAAGTGGCATGGCCGACGGCCGTTACCGTAGCGGCGTGGAGATAGTGAGCGTCGGTAAAGACCGCCCCCTTTTCCATCATACGCGCCAGGCCGGAATGGTACTCGCTGTGGAAACGCAGCAGGTAGTCGTAGCGGAATTGGTCGATGATAATGGCCAGCACCAGGCGGGGCTTGCGAGGCGCTTGCGGGGGGGCGGCGCAAAGCGCGCATGTTATAAGAAGCGAAAGAATTACGCGGGATTTCCGAACCGTGAACATCTCCACCAAAATGACACACCTGCGGAGCGATAGCAAATGCCTGGCCGGTTGCAAAGCGATCCTGCCCTCATGCATCCCGGCTGAATTGCCGATGGAACAAACAGTTCTGCTTGTGAAAGGGGTTGCCGTCCATTACAATCGGAACGGGTGGGATTTGGAACGCCGGTTGCCTTCGGCGCATCCAGTAGTTAGGGAGTCACTCTGTGGAAGAGCCATTGAAGCACCTCATGCAGGAACTGGGAAACGCGATCAACGATTCCCTTTCCGAGTCCGACCGGATCGCGGAAGCGATCGGCGAGATCAAGAAGGCCGGTTATGACGTCTTTCTGGTCCTGGAGGCCACTATCGGTTTCAACCGCCGCGATGAGGAGAGTGAAAACGAGGATGAGGAAGCCGAGGTGAGCGAAGAGCCCAAACCCAAGTTCGAGGCCGCCGGCAAAATCAAATTCACTTCCCAGGATCACCGCTTCCTGCGCGCCTTGAAAATTGCGGTCGACGACGAAACGCGCCGATCAACTCAATAGCTTGCTGTAGACCTTCCAGGTTTCAGCAGCGGCTTTTTCCCATGTGAAAAGCCGCGCCCGCTCCAGCCCCTTAGCTGCCAGCTCGTTCCGCAGTTCCTCCCGCTCCGTGAGATTCCGCAAGGCTTGTGTCAATTCGGCGGTGTCTTCCGGATTTACCAGCACCGCCGCGTCGCCGGCTACCTCCGGCAGCGCCGAGCGGTTCGACGTCAGCACCGGAACCCCCGCAGCCATCGCCTCCAGTAGGGGCATTCCGAAGCCTTCGTCGAGCGATGGAAAAGCGAAAATCGACGCCTGGCCATACCAGCCGGCCAACTCAGCGGCCGTAACATAGCCAGTGACCGAAATCCGTTCGCGGGCCGGACTTTCGCCGATTCGCGCCAGAATTGCCTCGCTTCCGTACCCGGCCGATCCCGCCATAACCAGCCGCCATGAGCGATCAATCGATTCAAATGCCTCCACTAACCGCGCGATGTTCTTGCGCGTCTGAATCGCGCCCACATTCAAGACGATTTTCTGGCGTTCAACGGCGGGAAAATCCAAGCGCCGCGTTCCGTGATGTACCACATGCACGCGCGATGGTTCCACGCCCAGCAGCGAAATCACCTGCCCCCGCGTGAATGCCGAAACGGTGATGATGGCATCGGCGCGCGCGGCGGCATCCCGTGCCTGGGCGGTGAAGCGGGCCCGGAATTCCGGCGTGGAATATTCGCCCGTCATCATGAAAAGATCGTGGAACGTGGCCACTGCGCGGCGCATCCGCAAGCGTGGCAGTCGCTGATTCAGCCCGTGGAAGAGGTCCGCGCCGCGTGGCGAGAACGGCTCGAGAATCAAACGTTTGGCGGCGTTCGGCGGCAGTGGGCCGTGGGCGTGCCGGTAGCGATGCAGGCGATAGCAATACTGGAAACGCGCTTCGGGGTGGGAAAATGCGAGCCCCTCCATGAGCTGCATTGAATACAGCCCGACCCCCGAAAGTTGTTCGTCCGTGCTGTACGTCGCGTCCAGTGCGATGGTCAATCGAAACCGTATTGTTTCATCTTTCGATAGAGAGTGGTACGGCCGATCTTCAAAATGCGGGCTGCCTTGGCGCGCTCGCCGTGGGTGGCGGCGAGGGCGGCGCCGATGGCCTGTTTTTCGCTCTCCGGCACCGAAATCACGGGTGAAGTCGGCGCCAGCGAGATTGACGGCAGATCGCGATCCCATTCCACTGCATCCGACAGCCGTTCAATTCCATTCGACGCCCGGTGATATTGCAAAGCCGAAGGCAGATCGGCCATCTGGAGCGCCCCTTCCGATTGCATGGCCGCCAGCCGGTCCACGCAATGCTTCAATTCGCGCACGTTCCCCGGCCAGTCGTAGGATTGCAGCACGTCCAAAATCTCCCGGCTGGGCCGAAACCCCGACCCGTTCAGAAAATGCTCTACCAGCAGCGGAATGTCTTCCTTGCGATGCCGCAAAGGCGGCAGGTGGATGGTGAAAACGTTGAGCCGGTAATACAGATCCTGCCGAAAACGGCCGGCAGCGACTGCGGCTTTCAGATCGCGGTGGGTGGCGGCGATGATCCTCAGGTCGATTTTGCGCCATTGTGTGGATCCAACCGCGCGGAATTCCCTTTCCTGCACCACCCGCAGCAGCTTTACCTGCATTTCCATGGGCATATCGCCGATTTCATCGAAAAAGGCTGTGCCGCCGTCGGCGATCTCCACCAGCCCTTTCTTGGATTCCGTGGCGCCGCTGAATGCCCCCTTCATGTGGCCAAAAAGCTCACTTTCCATCAGGGTTCCCACCAGCGATCCGCAATCGATGGGCACGAACTGCCCGCGCGGATTGGCGTTGTGGATGGCTCTCGCGGCCACTTCCTTGCCCGTGCCGCTTTCGCCTAAGAGCAGCACTGGCAATCGGTTACGCGATGCCTTCAGGACCAGACGGCGAAGCCTATCGATCTCGGCCGACCGCCCCAACAGCTCGGGCATTGATGTCATTAAGGATCTAGTCGGACGGTAAAGGCCTTTGTCTCACCGGTCTCCTGCTGGATGCGGGCGCACAGGATGTTCGCGTCATTCATATTGGCTTCGTTCCCCACGAGCACCCGCCAGATGCCGGGATTTTCGCGCCGCTGGATCACCCTGGTCATGCCGTAATGTTCGGCGAGTCCTGCCTGCACGCGCTCAGCTACCGCCCGGTTCTCGAAGGCGCCCACCTGCACTACATAAATCGCCGGACCGGTTTCCATTGGCGCGCTGATCACTTCCATGCGAACGTTCGCCGTGCCGGGGCCGACCATGTCGATGGCGCGGGCGGCGGCGTGAGAAAGATCGATAATGCGCCCATCCACGAATGGACCGCGGTCGATGATGCGCACTTCGACGCTTTTATTGTTGTCGAGGTCGTATACCCGCACCCACGTCTGGAATGGCAGCGTGCGGTGCGCCGCGACCATCGTCTCCATGTCGTAGATTTCACCGTCGGCAGCCGGCCTGCCGTGGTATGGATGGCCGTACCAACTGGCCTTGCCGGTCTCGACATAGCCCCGCGCCACCGATTTCATCGGCGGCAGAGTTGGAGCCGGAGCGGGAGGGACCTGCCGGACATGCTTCTTTTTATGTGCGCACCCGGAAAACGCCAACGCGAAAACCAGGAGCCCGGACGCCCATTTCATGCCGATTCCTCGATTATGACACGGCGATTTTCCGGACGGAGAAGCGACGGAATCCGAGTTTTTCCTCGCGCCCCTGCGGCTTCGTGGAAAAAGTTGTATGGAGCCGAATTTAACCGTCGGACAGAGCGGAATTTTCGGAGACGCGAATAAAAACGCGGACGTGCCCTACTTATTTTCCTGGGCGTTTTTGAGCGCTGAACCCAGCGTGCCGGGAAGAGCAGCGCCGGCGCAAAGAAAAAGGTCGATGCAGAGAATGGAGTGGGATGTCCGACAGAGTCTACCGGGCCTGCTCTCGGAGTCATTGCAAGCAGCCCGTTCAGCCTCAGGCGAAAGCGCAAGCGATCCAGACCGCGTCGGCCGCGCCCTGGCCGGGCCGCTGCCCAACCCGATGCCGCGACGGTGACCGCCCCGGCCGGCGTGCTCATCCCGCGAGGCACGCTCCTGCGGGTGGATGAAACCCTCAGCAGGCGCCGCAATCTCCCCGGGCGATGGCTTGACTGCCACGCTGAACGCACCGGTTGTATTCTACTTCCCGCTCACGCCACCGAGCTTGAGCACCGGCGCGGCGCCCGCGTAATCGAGCTTGGGAGCCAGCTTGCGAACTCCGTCGAACACGAAGAACCGCGCGTTGTCGTCGATCGCGACTCTGCCGGTGGAAACACCGCGATCACGCAGTCCTTCCACAATTCGCTGGTAGGGACTTTGGTCTTCCTGCCAGACGCGGATGTCGTCGCCAACGTGGATCAACTCGCGGGCGCGGCCCTCCTCGAATCCCGGCAGCACCCACACCGGCTCGCCCTTTGCCGGCAGCACCACGGCGAAGGTGCGCTCGCTCTTTCCCCAGCGCACTCCCGTAAGGTAGACCATCGCCGGACCGGGTTCGAGCACCACCGCGCCGAATCCCAGCTCTTTCATGGCGGCCTGCAATTTCTCGATTCGCTGGCGATACGTCGCCGGCGAGACTTCCGCGGTCTGTGGCATAGGGCTCTCTATCCGAACGGCTGGTCAATGGCCGGGCTCTGTTTGGTGAACATGCGCGCGCCATTTTCCGTGATGTACATGCAATCTTCGAGGCGAATGCCGAATTCGCCCGGAATCGCAATGGTCGGTTCGTTGCTGAAGCACATGCCCGGCTGGAGCGGCGTCTTGTTGCCGCGTACCAGGTATGTCCATTCATGGCCGTCGAGCCCGATGCCGTGGCCCGTGCGGTGCGGCAGACCTGGTAACTGATAGCCGGGGCCGAACCCGCCGTCTACGATCACCTTGCGCGCGGCGGCATCCACCGATTCGCAAGTCGCGCCCACCTGCGCCGCGGCGAGCGCCGTGTCCTGCGCTTTACGCTCCAGTTCCCACACCTGGCGCTGGCGCGCCGTCGGTTTGCCGAAGACCGTGGTGCGCGTAATATCCGATTGGTAACCCTCTACCGTACACCCATCGTCCACCAGCACCACATCGCCCTCGCGAAGTTTTTGCGGCTGAATGCTGCCATGCGGGAACGCCGTGTATTTACCGAAGATCACCAGCGCATTGCCGCGATAGCCGAGCGCGCGATAGGCCGCATCAACCCAGGCGCTCAACTCTGCGTTGGTCATTCCCTCGCGCAGCGAGCCCAGCACCGCCTTGTAACAGGCGATAGTGACATCGTTGGCGTGCTGCATGAGCGCGATTTCGGCCGGCGATTTGATCACACGGCAGCCGATGGTCACTGGGTCGGCGCTCGCCAGTTCCAGTGCCGGCGCTTCCTGGCGCAATCCTTCGAAGACGGCGAAACGCGTGCGCTCCTCGATCCCGACCCTGCGGGCGCCGCGGTCCCTGAAATATTGTGCCAGCCGCTTGAACTCACCGGGGGGCTCGATCCAGACCGGTTCGCCCGATATCGCCAGCGCCCAATAAACTCCGGCCTTCCGCATCCCCGTGAAGTAGAACATGCTCGAGCCGTTCTCCATTACGATGGCGTCGAGCTTGTTCTCGCGCATCAGGCGCCGCGCCTTTTCGACGCGCGCGCGCCGTTCGCCATCCGAAATCGGTTGGACGCCGGCGGTCATGGGGCGCAGATCTTTGATGGCGTCCGGTACCGAGCCTTGTGCTTCCAGCCTGGCTATTCCGAATGCCGCGCTGGTGCCGAGAGTTGTGCCGAGAAACGTTCTGCGATTCATAGCGCTCACGCAATCAAGGTGGGAGTTTTCTTGTGCCAGTCGGTGGCCTGTTCGAATGCCAGCGCGAGCCGCAAGGGAGAGCCCTCGTCGTAAATCCTGCCGATGAACCCGAGCATCGACCACGGCGTCCGCTGCGTGGTCCCTTGCGTGTATCCGCAGCGCACCACCACCTGCGGATTCCCCGTAAGGTTCGTGGTTTGCAGCGGACCCGAGCCGGGTACGACAATCACGTCCCAATCCGCCATGAATTTCTCGAATTTCTCCACCAGCAGCGTCCGCACGCGCTGCGCGCGGATGTATTCCACCGCCGGAATGAGGCGCGAACTGCGGAAGCTGTTGGGCCAATCGTTGGGAGCTTGCCCGCGGAGGGTGCGGACCTCGCCATCGCGCGTGATGTCGTCGAACGCCGCAGCGCCTTCCGCTTCGAGCAGATAGCGAATGTTGTTCAAATCGTCCTGGTATTCGACCGGCGTCAATCTTGCGCCGGCGTTTTTGAGATCGGACAGCGCCTGATCGTAAATCTTCTTCGGCGCTTCCGGCAGGCGATCGAAGCTCGCCTGCAAGACACCGACGCGCAAACCGCTCACCGGCTTGCGCGGCTCCCAGTGGAACGGGTCGGCGCCCACCGAGCGATCGTGCCCGTCCGGACCGTAGACGGCATTCAGCACGATGGCGCAGTCTTCGACGCCGCGGCAGATGGGCCCGATCTTGTCCATGGTCCAGCTCAGCGCCATGGCGCCGTGGCGGCTCACACGCCCGTACGTGGGGCGCAGTCCGACCGTGCCGCAATTCGTGCTCGGCGAAACGATGGACCCGAGGGTCTCGGTGCCGAGCGAGAATCCCACCAGCCCGGAGGCGGTCGCGGAAGCCGAACCAGCCGACGAGCCGCTCGACCCGCGATCGTATTCGCCGCGGGCACGCGCCTCCTCGGTGGGCCAGGGGCTTTTGGTGGTTCCCGCGAACCACACATCGCCTTGCGCCAGCGCGCCCATCGAAAGTTTGCCGATGAGCACGGCACCGGCTTTGTACAGCCGCTCCACGCAGGTGGCGTCGGCATCCGGCACACGCTGTTCGAACGGCTCGGCGCCCCATGTGGTGGTGACGCCCTTGGTGTCGAACAGATCCTTCACGCCGAATGGAATGCCGTGCAGCGGACCGCGATATTTCCCTGCTTTGATCTCGCCGTCGGCGACGGCAGCCTGCTGAAGGGCGTGCTCTTCGGTGAGGGTGATCAGGCAGAGCAGCTTGGGCGAATATTTCTTCATTCGCGCCAGGTACATTCTGGTGAGGTCGGTAGAAGAGACGGCGCGCGAGCGCACCAGCGGCGCGAGTTGCGTCACCGGCAGAAAGGCCAACTCTTCGAGATCCGGCGGCGCCTTGGCGGCGCTGGATTTCGGAATCGTCGTCTCGAAGCGCTGCGGGCCCTTGATCGGCGTGCGATCCGGCAGACCCGGATGGAATGTGAAGGAGGGCTCGACATCGTACCCGACTTCGATTTTGCGCACCGCTTCATAGTTCGAAAGCGCATTGTCCACGTTGCGCAACATCATGTCGATCTCGGAATCCTGAAATTCCAGTCCGATCAGCTTCAGCGCCGCCTGCACCTGCTCCCGGGTCACGCGCAGCGGCCGCTGCGGACCGCGTCCCCTTCCTCCACCCGCGGGCGGCTGGGTCTGCGAAAACCCCGGCCGCGCGGCGGCCAGAACACCGATCAGCTGCATCCAAGCGCGTCTGTCCATAAAGGAGTGAAACCATGATACCTGAAGCGGCCGGCGGGCAGTTGTACCGGTACTTTGTTCGCGGCCGGCGCTTGCACCCTTCCACCCGATTCCGGTAAGCTGTCAACCCTGAGGGATCCTGTCTTGAGGTTAGCTGGCGTTGCTGTCCGTTTTTCCTATTTTTGCCCGGTCCTGGTTCCGATGCTGGCCTTCCAGCCATGCCTGGAGGCGAAAGCGTTGGCCGATTCCCAAGCCCATTCCGCGCCCGTAAGGCGTATCGCCCATCCGGCAGCCCTGTTCCAGACCGCGCAGGTCAATCGGGCTCCGAGCCATCGCCTGGCCTCGGCCGCCGATCCCACCGACCCGTACATAATTGCCGAGGCAACCGCGCTTAATAACGATCCCAACAAGATCTTTGCTTTCGTGCGCGACAACATCGCTTTCCAGGCGTACCACGGATCGGTGCGCGGCGCGCGCGGGACGCTGTGGAGCATGGGCGGCAACTCGCTCGATAAATCCAGCCTGCTGATCGCGCTGCTGGGGGCGGCCGGAATCAGCGCGCAATACGTGCAGGGGACGATTACCACCGCCCAGGAGCAGACTTTGATCGGCTCGATGTTTACGGCGCCCTCGCGCGTGGTGGGATGCATTCCGCCGGGCACTGCGCTGGCGGACCCCGTCAACGACGCGACCCTGCAAACCGCGATTTCCGACCATTATTGGGTGGAATCCGGGCCGTCGAACACTCCCATGGATCCGAGTTTTGCCGGAGCGC
>DATJMA010000144.1:0-31626 GCA_035509055.1 Bryobacteraceae bacterium
CGGAATGCGGTTTTGGCCTGGATGGAGCCTTGCGGGCGCGCGCCAATGTCCTCACCGGCATCCTGAACGGCGTCGATTACAGCGAGTGGAGCCCCGATGTGGACCCTCTGCTGCCGGCGCACTACAGTGCCGAGGATCTGGCGGGGAAGCGTATCTGCAAGGAGCGGCTCCTGGCCGAATTCGGCCTGCCGGGCGAGGCGCTCGACCGGCCCCTGCTGGGCATTGTTTCCCGCTTCACGCGGCAGAAGGGAACCGATATCCTGGCGGAGGCCATTCCGCGGATTCTGGCCGCGGACACCTACCTGGTAGCGTTGGGAACCGGGGAACCGGAATATGAGGATCTCTTCCGCCGCTTCCAGCAGGAACACCCCGGCCGCGTCGCGGTACACGTGGGTTTCGATAACGGCCTGGCGCACCGTATCGAGGCCGGAGCCGACATGTTCCTGATGCCCAGCCGCTACGAACCCTGCGGCCTCAACCAGATTTACAGCCTGCGCTACGGCACGGTCCCGGTGGTTCGCGCGACCGGCGGCCTGGATGATACTATCGAGGATGGCACGGGATTCAAGTTCAAGGAATATTCCGGGGACGCGTTGCTGGAGGCCGTCCAGGCCGCGCTGGCGGCGTATACGAACCCCGAAGTCTGGCGCGGAATGATGTGCCGCGGAATGCATGCCGACTTCTCCTGGAAGACTTCGGCGGGCGCCTATTCCTCGTTGTACGCCAGGCTGCTGGGCAGGCAGTGAATCCTTTGGCCGGTGCGCGACTCTAATTTGTTAGGAGAAGAAATGGCAGGTCAGAACACACTTACCTTTACCGACGATTCCTTCGAGAAAGACGTGCTCCGCGCGGAAGTGCCGGTATTGGTCGATTTCTGGGCCGAATGGTGCGGCCCCTGCCGGCAGATGGCTCCCACGATCGATACCGTGGCCACCGAATACGCCGGCAAAGCCAAGATCGGGAAGCTGGACGTGGATACGAACGGCAATACCGCGATGCGCTACAACATCCGCGGCATTCCCACCCTGCTGCTCTTCAAGGGCGGCCAGGTGGTGGAACAGCGGGTGGGCGCGATTGGGAAATCCGACGTCAAAAAGATGATCGATCCACACGTCTGATTTTCGCGACTGTACGAAAACGTACCAAATTCAAAACCGGGAGCCTGAAAAGGTTCCCGGTTTTTGCTTTTTTGGTGGAAAACCACCAGGGGGTGGCTGAAATGAGTACATAACCTTCCCGCAACCTGTAGCATCTATAAGGGTGTAGCGAGAGGAGGTAGCCAAATGGCACGCCACTTGGTGAGAATCGGATTTCAAAAGGTTTTATCCCTGAGCTGTATTTTGTTGATGGCCGGAATGGGCTCGGCCGCGCTGGCGCAGGCTCCGGCGCCTCCTCCGGCCGCGCAGTCGCAAAATCTTCCCCCGGACCAGTTGGAGAACCTGGTTGCACCCATCGCTCTTTATCCCGACCCTTTGCTGGGTCAGGTCCTGGCAGCCAGCACCTACCCGGTAGAACTGGTGGAGGCGCAGCAGTGGCTGCAAGCCAACAGCAACCTGCACGGCCAGCAATTGGTGGATGCCGCCAAACAACAGAATTGGGACGCCAGCGTCCAGGCCATGGTCGCCATGCCTGACGTGCTCTCGAAGTTGACGCAGGACATCCACTGGACCACGGATTTGGGCAACGCTTTTCTGGCGCAACCCTCGGATGTGATGGCTGCCGTGCAGCGCCTGCGTTCGCGGGCCGAAGCCAACGGCAAGCTGCAATCCAACCAGCAGGAAAATGTGACCACGGAGAACCAGGACGGGCAGCAGGCGATTGAAATTCAGCCCGCTAATCCGGATATGCTGTACGTCCCGAACTACGACCCGGCATACGTCTGGGGACCGCCGGTTTGGGGCGAGTATCCCCCGCTGTACTACCCTTATTACGGATTCGGTTGGTATCCCGGTATTAATATCGGGCTCTGCTTCGGCGGCTGGGGCGGCTGGGGTTGGGGCGGCTGGGGTTGGGGCTGGGGTCCCAACTGGTTTGGCGGCGGCCTCTTTATCAATGCCGGCTTCTTCCACCACTACGGGTACGGCTTCGGCGGCGTCTATGCCGGCCGGTTCGGCGCGGGATTCCGCGGGACGGCCGCGTGGGCGCACGATCCGGCGCACCGCATGGGCGCGGGTTACTCCACGGCCGGCTTGAATGCGCGTTACGGCTCCGCTTCGCGAGCGGCTCGCGTCGAAGCCGGACGGTCGGGCGCCTATCATAGCTTCGGTACGGCCAGCAATGGCTTCCGCGGCGGCGCGGCGAGCAACGGTTTCCGCGCCAGCAACTCGGTAGCGGCCGGGGCTCGCAGTTATAGCGGCGCCGGACGGAGCTATGGCGCGGGAGCCGGTGGTTATCAGCACTTCCAGAGCGGACGGCAGGCCTATCAGCCGCAAGCGCGCTCCTACAGCAATGCCGGTGGACAGCGGTACGGCGGCTTCAGCGGCGGGCGGAGTTACAGCGCGCCCTCGCGGAGCTACTCCGCTCCCCGTTATTCGGCTCCCAGCGGTGGCCGCAGCTTCGGTGGTGGCGGTGGTCATAGCTTCAGCGGCGGTGGCGGCCACAGCTTCGGCGGTGGCGGCGGCCACTCCGGCGGCGGCGGCCACGGCGGCGGCAGAAGGTAACAGGATTTAGTTGTTACTAGCGGAAGCGGGTCGGCTCGATGCCGGCCCGCTTTTTTTGTGTTGGCGGGCGTTCGATTGTCGGCTGTCACCGGGGCGGGTTTTCGATATTGGACGCCGGAGGCCGGCCGGCGAATGGCGGCAGCATTTTGTTCGTCTCGACCGCGGAAAATTTGCGATCCAACGGCCGGGTGGATTCGAATGGCGCCTTCAGGGCGAGTGTGAGGGCCGCCGGCGAATATCGTGCCGATGTGATCGCAGGCCAGGGAGGAAGCCGGCTCATGCCGCGATCCGATTTCCTGGCGGCGCATCGCGGCGGCTTTCCGCCGGTTCAGATTGTGGAGGGTGCGAACGCGCCCCTGGTGCTGCGAACGCCGCAATTATCTTAGTAGCTGCCGCTGGCTGGCGAGACGCTTTTCGCGATCGCGGGCGAAGCGTTCGATGCCGGCGAAGATCGCTTGCGGATCGAGATGGGCTTCCTCGATGACCTCGGGCTCCAGGCCGCCGGTGCGCCAACGGTTGTCCCAATCGGAAGTCAGCGAGTACTCGTCGGTGAGCGGGCCCACGTTGCGGACCGGCCACATGCGCCGCGTGCCGGTAGAGACCACCATCAGGTCGTAGTAAGCCTCGGGCGGCAGCACCGCATGCCGGTAGAATTCCGGCTGCCGATCGAATAAGTCTTCGCTGACGGCGGCGACCACCTTCACGTTCACGCCGGCCTCTTCGAGGGGCTTCAGCTCCTTCACCAGATTCACCGTCGAGCTCGATCCCTGCACGACGACGTAACCGTGGCGCGGTCCGGGGGCGAAATCTCGGATCACGTAGAAACCCCTGGCGGCGGCTTTCGGATCGGGATCGGCGAAAGTGGAGCGGTCGGCGACCGGGAAATCGGGGCGCGCCACTTCGATGGTGATCAGCCCCACTTTGGGATCGCGCGCGGCGATTTCGGCGGCGGCGAAATAGCCGGGAGCGACGTCGTTATAGTCCCAGAAATTGAGATTGATGGCCTGGCCGCGCGGGAAGAGCTTCCACACCTGCGGGGCGAAGATGCCGAAGTGCGTGCGGGCGTCGGCCGCGGTCTCGGGGCCGGAGTGCGCCGAGAGAATATGCAGCACGCCGACGCGGAATTTGCTGTCCTGGTTCTGCTGGCTCCAGACCCGCGCGGGTGTGTACATGAGGGGCGTGAATGCGCCGTAGGTGCCGCTGAGCGCCCAGACGCCGGCAAACTTATCGGGATCGACGGACGCCGTCTGGCTGATCATGCCGATCGCGGTCGACACGTTGCCGGCTTCCTGGATGGGCGCCTTGAGGCGCGTGGCTTGCGGATTGGAGTCGGGATGGTAGTGGCCCCAGAGGCTGCCGTGCTCCACGTTGATGGATTCGGAAAGATCGGCCGCCACGGTGAAGAAGCGGTTGCCGGTGACGTAGTTCATCCACTTGATGATTTCAGAGACGGCGCGGCGCGGACCGGCCGTCTCGCCCGGCTTGCGGAAGAGGGTGATTTCCACCGGCTTTTCGGCGCCGGAGACGGGGTTGCGCGCGGTGACCTTTTGCGGCTCCGTGGGCAACGCGGCGGGGCGCAGGCGCTCGTCGAGGAACGGATCGACGTGCGTGTCGATGCGTAGCGGGAAGTCATCGCGGACGGTTTCGCCGATGGCCACGAGGCGGTCGGCGAGCCAGTCGCCGAGACCGTTGCGATCGAGCACCGACATCACCACGTCGATATTGGTCTTGAACTGGATGAGGCGCTCGCGCGGGTCTTTGACCGCGCCCTCGCGAATGCCGGCGAACTCCACGCCGTAGTGCTTTTCGAAGGTCCGCGCCAGCGCCACGAAGTAATCGGCATTCATCTTCATGGCGTAGGGATGGCTCTTGTAGCCCACCAACTGATCGCCGAATCCCGGGATCTTATGGTCTATCGCGCCGGGCCAATAGCCTTTGGTGGTCTTGCCGATCAGGACCATGGGACGGCGGTCGGCGGGATCCCAATCGTCCATGGTCTTGAGGGCTGCGACGATGGACGGATAATCATTGCCGTCCGCGGTCTGGAGCACGTTCCAGCCGTAGGAACTCCACTGATCGGCGAGCCGGTAGGTATCGAAGCAGGCTGGAATCACGCCGCCCTGGAGGCAGTCGTCGATGCCGGCGTTGTTATCGGAGAGCAGCACGCGGAGGCGCTTGCCGACGGCCAGCGCGACGGCCTGCGTTTTGAACTCCTGGGCGTGGCCTTCGGTCAGGGCGAATTCGCCTTCGAGAGCGATGATCTTGGGGGAATTGAGGCTGGACGCGCCGGCGTAATCCCAGAAGGCGGCTTTGCCGGCGGCGCTGGCGATGCCCACGCCGGAGGGTCCGCCATTGACGTCGTTGGTGAGATCGGTGGCTTCGGAATGGCCGGAGAGCGCCCGGATGCCGCGAACTTTGGCTTGCGCGAAAAGCGGATGATCGGCGAGGCGGTTGTCCTGGAGAAGCGTGGCAAGCGCGCCCGCACCGCGGCGGAAGCCGAGGGCGTCGATGGCGAGCATGGCGGTGTGAGGATCGACGTAGAAGCGGCGGTCGCCGGTTTTAGCGAACTTGCGGGCGAGCGCTTCGCCCAGGATCATCCACAGCGCGTAGCACGTGGGGACGCTATGGCCGGCGGCCATCATGAACTTGTCGCCGTAGGGATGCTTGGGGTGGCGGTAATCGTAGCGGAGTCCGCCAAGATCGGGTCCTGCCAGGTGCACCGAAACGTTGTACGGCGTGTAGGCCAGCGGTCCGCCGAAGTGGCCGGTCTGGGCGTAATTGCCGAGCATGACCAGCGTCATCGAGGTCATGTACCCGATATCTTCTATGTTCTTGAGGTCCTCGGAGGCGAGCAGGCTATCCGGCGAGACGAGCGGTTCGGTGCTAAGAGACAATTTCAGACTCCCATGCGTGATGATAACAGGGTGCGGGCGGCGGAACGACTGTGCAGGGAAGGCAATTCTTCCGGCAGCCGGCCTTCAGACGGCCCGGCTGGCTGGGAGCGAGACGGCAGCCTGACAGGCCGCGCGGAAGGTGTCCAAGGTATATTCGACCATCGGTCCGGTGATGCCGGGGTAGACGCCGATCCAGAAGACCCGGTCCATCACGAAATCGCTGTTCGGGAGATCGCCGATGACGCGGAAGGGCAGTCCTTCGTAAGCCGGTTGGCGCGTCAGGTTGCCGCCGAAAAGCAGGCGCGTGGCGATGCGGTTCGATTCCAGGTGC
This sequence comes from Bryobacteraceae bacterium, assembly GCA_035509055.1. Lineage (GTDB taxonomy): Bacteria > Acidobacteriota > Terriglobia > Bryobacterales > Bryobacteraceae > PALSA-129. The sequence goes on from DATJMA010000144.1 coordinate 5,886, forward strand.
GCGATCACCTGATTGCGCGTAAACGGCGCGCCTTTGCGAACGCCGATCGGAAAGCCGAACCAGCTCGGGTCGGAGCCGGGAGTGGGTTCGGGCAGAACGAAGAATTCCTCCATCTCGCGGAGTCCTTCGTGCAGGGCGCGGGCGTTGCGGCGGCGCGCCGCGATGAAGCCATCGAGCTTTTGCAATTGCGCCACGCCGACGGCGGCCTGCATGTCGGTGAGCTTCAGGTTATAGCCGATGTGCGAATACGTGTACTTATGATCGTATCCGCACGGCAAGCCGCCTAACTGCCAGTCGAAGCGCTTGCCGCAGGTGTTATCTTTGCCCGGAGCGCACCAGCAATCGCGGCCCCAATCGCGGAAGGACTCGACGAGGGTGCGCAGCAGCGGCACGTTGGTCAGCACCGATCCGCCTTCGCCCATGGTTATGTGATGGGCCGGGTAAAAGCTGGTGGTGGCGAGATCGCCGAAGGCGCCGACTTTGCGGCCGTGCCAGGTGGATCCGACGCCATCGCAGCAGTCCTCGATGAGCCACAATCCGTGAGCTTGGGCGAAGCCCGTCACGGTATCGAGATCGAAGGGATTGCCCAGGGTGTGCGCCAGGATGATGGCGCGGGTGCGCGGCGAAAGCGCGGCTTCGAGCTGCGTCACGTCGGCGTTATAAGACGGCACGGTGACGTCGATAAATACCGGCACGAGGCCGTTCTGAAAGATGGGATTGACGGTCGTCGGGAAACCGGCGGCAACGGTAATGACTTCGTCGCCGGGTTTGAGGCGGCGGTCCCCCAACTTAGGCGAGGTGAGCGCCGAGACAGCGAGCAGATTTGCCGAAGACCCGGAATTCACCAGCACGCACTCGCGGATTCCCATCCAGCGGGCGAACTCGCGCTCGAAGCGGTCGGCGAAGCGGCCCGTGGTCAGCCAGAAATCGAGAGCCGAATCCACCAGCGTCCGCATTTCGGCGGCGTCGAAAACGCGGCCCGAGACGGGCACGCGGCTTTCGCCCTCGATGAACGGCTCCGGAGCGTAAGTCTCGGCGCAATACTGCTCCACCAGGCGGAGGATCTCGTCGCGCAGGTTCGCTGGATCTGGCACTGAAAGTCACAGTACCACGAAGGCGGCGCGGGCGATGGCAGTATCGAAAGTGAACAATCCGGGAGCGCCAAACTGCATGAGTCGAGGCGCGGCGTCTTACTTTTCCTTCTTGGAAGGATGGGCGACCACCAGGTTGTCGGTCACCGAGAAGACATTCGGCACCTCGTTGACGCGGGTGCGGATCAGCGTATCGTCGAGCTGAGTGTCCACGACGCCTTCGAGCGTCACGTGCCCGTTATCGACGATGATGTGGATCGACGGCAGGGCCTGATAGCCATAGCGCGTTCCGATCTCGGCATCGCCGTAGATTGCTCTTGCCACGGCGCGGCGGATGGTCCAGTCCATCGGCGACAAAGGCAGCAGCTTGATCTGGTTGACGACCTGAGTGACGCCGGGAATGTCCTTCACCGCCCGTTCCGCGTCGGATCGGATGTCCCACGGTACTTCGGGCGGGCATGCGCCCTGCAACGTGACGACCCCGTCGGGAGTCACCTGGAACGCCAGGTCGTCGAAGATCGAGTAGTAAGGAAGCGTCAGCAGCTTGTGGCGGATCTGGCGCGCCAACGGACTTTCATTCGCCGGGCCGGCCGCGAAGGCGTCATTGTGCTTTTGAGCGAAAGCGGGCGACACCAACAGAATGGTTGCCAGAGCTAATTCGATGCGCATTTCGTCCCCCGGTTCAGGAAGTGCAAACCTAAAGCCAATGTGCCGGCCGGCACCCAAGGGGCGCGGTAATTTCGGCTTTGCGCAGTCAGGCGGGTTTGCGGAAGACGAACATGTAGCGGGTGCTCTCTTCGTCGGGGCGGTCGATGAAACGGTCGTCGCGCGAGACCACTTCGAAGCCCGCCGCGCGCACCTCGGATTCCACGGTATCGGGGGCGATTACGTGGTTCTTGGTTTGATCGCCGCGGGGGCGGCTCAGGGTCTTATGGGGAGTCATGTCCACAATCACCAGGCGGCCGCCGGGCTTTAGCGCCGCCTTGAGGTGCTCCAGCATGGCGTGAGGATTGGCGACCTCGTGATACATGATCACCATGAGGACCGCGTCGAGCTGGCCGGAAGGCAACTTCGGATCGTCCGCCACTCCCTGGATGACTTTGACATTGCGGAGATGACCCTTCTGGATGCGTTGACGGAGTCTCTTTAGTGAGTCGGCGGCGATATCCTCGGCGTACACTTGCCCGTTCCCGCCGACGGCGCGCGAAAGCGCGGCCTCATAATCGCCCCAGCCGGCGCCGATATCGGCGGCTTGGGAACCGGCATGCAAGTCCATGGCGGTTATGATTTCGGGCATTTTGAGATCGCGCTCATGCTGCGAATAAGCGTCGGTTTGGCCCCAGGCGCAGAGCGACGCGAGGAGGAATGCGCCCGGAATCAGTCGTGCAGTGCTCATCAAATGCCAGTGTAGACCAGGCGCCTGACCGCGTGAATCTCTTCGTAACGGCCATCCCGAGGCAAGGCCTTGCAAGGGCAATTCTTCGCGACGCCAGGAAATTGATCATGCGTTGGCGGCACTAGACCTTGCGGTAGCGGCTCATTAACTGCCACCATGTACTCATGCCGCCCGCTCCTCCCGATCCCGATCAGCCTCCACCATTCCTTGGCACCTGGAAGCGAGTTTATACGGCGATCCTGATCTACCTGGGCGCGATCATCGCGGGATCTTATCTGTTCACGCGGGCGTATCGATGAGGAATCTGGACTGGATCGTCCTCGTCACCTCTCTTGTTTCCATCGTGGCGTATGGGCTGTACCGCAGCCGCGGGAGCAACACGGTCGACCGGTACCTGCTCGCCGGACGAACCATGCCGTGGTACGCCATGGCGCTCTCCATCATGGCGACGCAGGCGAGCGCCATCACCTTCATCTCCACCACCGGGCAATCGTACGTGGACGGCATGCGATTCGTGCAATTCTATTTCGGATTGCCGATCGCGATGATCGTCATCTCCGCGACGGCGGTGCCGCTGTTTCATCGCGCCAAAGTCTACACGGCGTATGAGTACCTCGAGAGGCGTTTCGACGGCAAGACGCGCACGCTGGCGAGCCTGATTTTTCTGGCGCAGCGGGGGCTTTCGGCGGGTCTGACGATTTACGCGCCGGCACTGGTGCTTTCGGTGATTCTGGGATGGCCGGAGCGCCATACGACTTTGCTGATGGGCGCGACGGTGGTGACCTACACCGTGCTCGGCGGTATCAAGGCGGTGACGTGGTCGGACGTGCAGCAGATGTGCATCATCTTTCTGGGACTGCTGGTGTCGCTGATCACGGTGATCGTGCTGCTGCCGAAGGCGGTGTCGTTCGGCGACGCGGTGTTTCTGGCGGGCGCGGCGGGCAGGTTGAACGCTGTGACCACGAATTTCAACTGGAACGACCGGTTCAACATCTGGAGCGGCCTGCTGGGCGGGACGTTTCTGTTCCTCTCGTACTTCGGGTGCGATCAGTCGCAGGTGCAGCGGTATCTGACCGGGAAGTCGGTGACGGAGAGCCGCCTGAGCCTGTTGTTCAACGCGGTGGCGAAAATCCCGATGCAGTTTTTCATCCTGTTCATCGGCGCGATGGTGTTCGTGTTTTATCTCTTCGCCCAACCGCCGCTGTTGTTCCAGCACGCGGAACTGGCGCGCATCGAAGGGCGGGGCGATTATCCAGCGGTGGCGGACCGGTACAACCAGGCATTCGAAGAGCGGCGGCAGGCGACGATGGCGCTGGTGGATGCCCACCATGCGGGCGACCGCACGGGGGTGGAGCGCGAAATCGGCGAATATCGCGTGGCGCAGAAGCGGATGGATGCGGCGCGGGCGGAGGCCAGCCGGCTGGTGACGCTCAGCGGCGGCGAGAAGGACTTCAGCGACACCAACTACATTTTCCTTTCGTTCGTGACCAAGTATCTGCCGGTGGGGATCGTCGGCCTGGTGATCGCGGTGATTTTTGCGGCTACCATGTCGGCCAGTTCCGGCGAGATCAACTCGCTGGCTACCGTAACGGTAGTGGATATCTATCGCCGTTTGCGGCCGCGGGGGAGCGATCATCATTATGTAATGGCATCTCGGGTGGCGACGCTGTTCTGGGGCGTGTACGCGGTGCTGTTCGCCGGATGGGGCAAGCGGTTGGGGCCGTTGATCGTGGCGGTGAACGTGGTGGGGTCGCTGTTTTACGGTTCGCTGCTGGGATGTTTCGTGCTGGCGTTCGGGTTCCGGCGGGTGGGCGGCACGGCGACGTTCGTGGGGATGATCGCGGGCGAGGCGGCGATCTTCTGGGCGTTCTTTTTTACCAATATTTCCTGGCTGTGGTACAACGTGCTGGGTTGCGGGGTGGTGGTGGTGACCGCGCTGGCCATCACATATTTTTCGCCTTCTTCGGCACAATCCGCCAGAGAACGTATGCCAGCGCCAGGATAGCCAGCGCGATGCCTACGATTTTGAAATAGCCTTCGATGTTCTTTTCCACGGCCTGCCAGCGGTCGCCGAGGAAATAGCCCAAGCCGATGAAGGTCGAAACCCAAAGGCACCCGCCGGCGTAAGCGAACAGCGCGAATTGCGGCGCTTCGACATCGCTCATGCCGGCGGCGTAAGCGGTGAGGTGGCGCAGGCCGGGGACGAAATATCCGAAGGTAAGACCCCAATGGCCGACACGTTCGAACCAGGCGTGCGCCTTGGCGATGTGGTCTTCGGTGAGGTGGAGGTAGCGGCCGTAGCGGTGGATCAGCTTCAGTCCGAACGTGCGTCCGAGGACGTAGCTGACGGTGATGCCGGAGAGGCTCCCGGCCAGCGCCGCCCCGAATGCCAGCGGCAAGGCAAAAGTCCCTTTGAAGACCAGAAAGCCGCTGAACGTGAGCAAAGTTTCATCGGGAACGGGCAGGCCGACGATTCCGAAGACCAGCAGCACGAAGATGGCGATATAGCCGTATTGGGTGATCCAGTTGAGAACCTGGTGTTCCATGCGAAGAAAAATTCCCCGTTCCCTTGCTCGCCCAAGCGCGAGTTGTGGTTTCTTCCCGTTAATTCCATGCGGGCTCAGACCACCAGGTCGCTGATTTCCACGAGCGACGGCTCGCCTCCCACTACGACGATTCCGCTGTCGGTGACGTGGTAGCGAGCGGAATCGGCCTCGCGGTCGTAACCGATGCTGGCATCGGGCGGCACCTGCACGTTCTTATCGAGAATGGCGCGGCGCAGTTTGGCGCGGCGGCCGATGTCGCAGCGATCCATAATGATGCAATCCTCCACCAGCGCGCCGGCGTGAACCTTGACGTTGCGTCCCAGAATGGAATTGCGCACCACGCCGCCGGAGAGAATGCAGCCGCCGGAGACGATGCTGTCAATGGCCTGTCCGCGGCGGTGCTCATCGTCGAAAGTGAATTTGGCGGGCGGGTCGGGGTAGCTCGAACTGCGCAGGGGCCAGGCGCGGTTATAGAGATTGAGCGCCGGTTTGACGGCGCGGAGATCCATGTTGGCCTCGTAGTAGGCGTCGATATTGCCGACGTCGCGCCAGTACGGTTCGGAATCCGGGGGCTCGCCGGGGATGCGATTGGTCTGGAAATCGTAAGCGTAGATTTCGGCCTTGCCGGCGATTTTGGGCAGGATGTTATGGCCGAAATCGTGGCTGCTCGATTCGTCGGCGGCATCGTCGTGGAGCAGTTTGAGGAGGGTGCGTGTGGAGAAAACGTAGTTACCCATGGAAGCGAAGACGCGAAGGGGATCGCCGGGCAAGGTAGGCGCATCGGGATTCTTTTCGTGGAAGGCCTGAATGCGGCCATCGGGGGTGACTTCGATCACACCGAACTCGCTGGCCATTTCGCGCGGCACGGGGATTGACGCCACGGTGACTTCGGCCTTCCGGGCAACGTGGTATTCGATCATGCTGGTGATGTTCATGCGATAGATATGATCGGCGCCGAAAATGGCGACCACGTCGGGGTCCGATTGTTCCACCAGGTTGATGTTCTGGTAGATGGCGTCCGCGGTGCCCTGATACCAGGTCTCGTCGGGCGAACGCATTTGCGCCGGCACGGGAATAATGAACTGCGATTTCAGCAGACTGCCGGCCTGCCAACCTTCGGCCAAGTGCTGGAGCAGCGACTGGCTGCGGAACTGCGTCAGCACATAGAGCGAGTAAATCCCCGAATTGATGAAATTACTCAGGACGAAATCGATGATCCGGTACTTGCCCCCGAATGGGACGGCCGGTTTGGCCCGTTCCTTTGTAAGCGGTGAAAGGCGTGTGCCCTTGCCTCCCGCCAGTACAATACCCAGTACGCGTATGCGCATCGTTTTTACCAAAGGCTTATTGTTTCAGGCAAGTGCGAGGTTGGCAAGAGGGAAGTGGGCGGGGTTGGACAAAGCCGCGAACCAAAGGCGTTCACCGCCAGAGACGGCGTGACGCTGTTGCTGGGGGACGCTTGCGGCCCAAGGCACTGCTCCCGCGCGGCGGCGGTTCAATACAGTCTGCCGGGAACGCCGGCCCAAGCGCCGCTCCCCCGCGCCGCGGTTCGATACGGTGCGCGGGGACACGGGCCCAAGCGCTCCCCCGCGCCGCGGTTCAATACAGTGTGCCGGAACGCCGGCCCAAGCGCCGCTCCCTCGCGGCGGCGGTTCAATACAGTCTGCCGGGACACCGGCCCAACGCCGCTCCCCCGCGGCGGCGGTTCGGTACAGTCTGCCGCGAAACCGGCCCAAGCGCCGCTCCCCCGCGCCGCAGTTCGATACGGTGGGCGGGAACGCCGGCCCAAGGCGGCGATTTTTGGAAACAGCGGTATAGAATGGTCGGGCGATGACAGACGGATTGCGGAACGCGGCGGTGATTGGGACGGGCATGATGGGGCCGGGGATTGCGCTGACGCTGGCGCTGGGTGGTTGGAGGGCGACGATCCTGAGCCGCAGCGGAGCCAAGGCGGCCGAGGGATTGGAGAAGGCGCGGGCGCAGGCAGGTCTGCTGGCCGAGAGTGAACTGGTGGACGGGGCCCGCGCGGAGCAGGCGGCATCGTTATTGCGCGCGTCGGCGGATTTTGAGGAGACCATCCGCGGCGCGGGCCTGGTCATCGAATCCGGGCCGGAAGACATGGCGTTCAAACAGGATCTGTTCGCGCGCATGGATGCGTTGACGGGAGCGGAGACGCTGCTGGCGTCGAACACCTCGGGGCTGAGCATCACGGCGGTGGCGGAGCGCTGCGCGCGGCCGGAGCGGGTGCTAACGGCGCACTTCTGGAATCCGCCGCACCTGATGCCGCTGGTGGAAATTGTCATGGGCGGCCGGACGTCGGGGGAATCGGCGGAGAGGTTGCGCACGGTGCTGGAAGAGTGCGGGAAGACACCCGTGATGGTGCGCAAGGACCGGCCGGGGCAGCTGGGCAACCGGCTGCAGATGGCGCTGCTGCGGGAAGCGGCGCACATGCTGGCGGAGGGGATCGCGAGCGCGGAGGACATCGATTCGGTGGTGCGCAATGGATTGGGCATCCGCATGCCGGGCTACGGGCTGCTGGAACACATGGACGTGGTGGGGTTGAATCTCGGGCTGGCGGTACTGGAATACGTGGCGCGCGATCTGTACAGCGAGGCGCATGCGCCGGAGTACGTGCGGGAGTTGGTGCGCCGCGGAGAGATTGGCGCTGGAGCGGGCAAGGGATTCCATGACTGGTCGGTGAAGAGCGCGGATGAGGTGCGCGCGCGGCGGGATGCTTCGCTGATCGAGATATTGCGATACCGGCGAAGGGTGGGTCTAAAGGTGTGAGTCGCAACGCCCGATAAGTAGATTGTCGTGCGTCGCAAGTGACTCAGCAATGATCTCGCTTATCGGAATCGTCGTTGTGTTGGGCGCCATCGCGGGTGGCTATTTGATGGAGCACGGGAAGTTCCTGGTGCTGATACAGCCCGCGGAATTGCTCATCATTCTGGGGTCGGCAATTGGTACGGTGGTGGTCGCCAACCCCATTCCCACGCTGATGCGGCTGGTAAAAGGTGTGCTTGGGGTGCTCTCAGGCAGTCCCTTCACCAAGGCCTATTATCTGGAAAACCTGAAAATGATTTACGACCTATATAACGTGGCGCGGAAAAGCGGCACGGCGAAGCTGGAGGAAGAGGTGGACAATCCCACCAAGAGCGCGGTGTTCACCAAGTATCCGAAGTTTCTGAAGTCGCACCACGCCGTCAATTTCCTGTGCGACACGCTGCGAATGGCAGTCTCGGGCGGAGTGGAGCCAATGGAGATCGACCAGATGATGGAGGTGGATCTGGAAGTCCATCACCGCGAGTCGGCCGAACCGATTTCGGCGCTGAGCACGATGGCGGATTCTCTTCCGGGGTTGGGGATCGTAGCCGCGGTATTGGGAATCGTAATCACGATGGGAGCTTTGGGCGGCCCGAAGGAACAGATCGGCGAACATGTGGCGGCCGCGCTGGTGGGGACGTTTCTGGGAATTCTGATGTGCTACGGGATTTTCGGCCCGCTCTCGGCGGCGATGTCCAAACAGAACGATGCCGAGGCGAACTATCTGGGATTTCTTCGCATGGCGGCAATCGGTTTCATCAAAGGATTGAGTCCGCTGATGGCCGTGGAACTGGCTCGCCGCTCGATACCGAGCGGGGTGAGACCGACATTTCAGGAAGTGGAAGGCGCCTGCCGGGGCGGCGGGAAGGCGAGCTAGCGGATGTTTAAGAAGCCGGAAGCCAGGAGCCAGAAGCCGGAAGGCCTTGCGCAGCCGGTCCCGGCTGCCTTTGCAGACGGCTGGAGCCGCCGGAAAGCGGCCGGCGCCCTCTGGAAATGGGGCGGATTGCCTGGCCCACAAGCTCGACTCAGGGAAGTTGGAGACTAGCCTATGCCCATCACCGAAGCGGAGGCGCCGCCAGCGACGGCGAAACCAAGACCGATCATTGTTGTCAAGAAAAAGGTGTCGGGACACGGCGGGCACCATGGGGGCGCATGGAAAGTCGCATACGCCGATTTCGTGACGGCCATGATGGCCCTCTTCATTGTCCTGTGGCTCACCAGCGCCGATGAAGAGGTCAAAAAGGCAGTGGCGGCGTATTTCAACAATCCCACCGGCCCCGGGAAACTGACAGGTTTGGCGGCTGCGGGGTTGGGCCATGCGATCGAGATCCCCAAGGATGACATGGTGAAACTGCGCGAGAAGATCCAGGAAGCATTGGCGCAGACGCCCAATTTCAAGAGCCTGCAAGATCACGTGGAGATTACGATTACGGCGGATGGGCTGCGCATCGAATTGCTGGAAACCGACGCGGGAATGTTTTTCGAATCGGGAAAGGCCGTTCCGACGGAGAGCGGGGCTGAATTGCTGGGGCGGCTGGCGGCGGAGTTGGGCAAGATGCCCAATACGGTATTGATCGAGGGCCACACGGATTCCAAGCCGTACTCGAGCGACAACGGATACAGCAATTGGGAGCTTTCCACCGACCGTGCGAATTCGGCGCGGAAACTGATGGAGGCGCACGGGCTGAGGCCCGCGCAGGTGAACCAGGTGCGAGGATATGCGGACCGGGAATTGCGGCACCCGGACGACCCGATGCACGCATCGAACCGGCGCATTTCGGTGATCGTACAGTACCTGTCGCCTAAGCCCGGAGAAGGGGCGAGTCCGGCTGCCGGAGAGGATTCTCCGAAAGAGCCGCCGAAGAGTACACCCAAGAAATAGGCGCGGCGCGTTTATACTAAGTTGCAGTGACCTTCGAGACCGTGGCGGATAACCTGCGCGAGTCGTTTCGTGTGGTGGCAGCCGGGCGCAGCGCGGGCGAGATCCGGGAGTTGCCCGGCGTCAGCATCGCCGCCGCCGGCGTCACTTTTCAGATGTTCAATGCCGCGTTCCTGTCGGCCCCGGTGCTCACGGAAGGGGAGTTGGAACAGCGAATCCATCTTTCGATGGCGCATTTCGATTCCCGCCGGCTCGAATGGGCGTATTGGGTATGCGAAGACTGGATTGAGGGCAAGGCGCGGCGAAAATGCCGGCAGATGTTCGAGCGGCTGGGTTTGCGGCACGCGGTGGATCTGCCCGGAATGGTGGCGGAGCGCATCGCTCCTCCGGTGAAGCCGCTACCCGCGGTGATCGTACGGCGCGTAGGGGACGAAGCAACGCGCGCGGCTTTCTGCTCCATCGGGTCGATTTGTTTTCACGTACCCATCAGCTGGTTTCGCGAGGTGTTCGACAACCCGCAGGTATGGGAGAACTTCGCGGCGTACGTGGCTTTCCAGAATGAAATGCCGGTCTCCACGGCAGCCATCGTGATGGGCGGCGGCGCGGTGGGGGTGTATAACGTGGCGACCATTCCCGATCAGCAGCGGCGGGGATACGGCGAGGCTGTCATGCGCCATGCCGTGGCGGAAGCGCAACGGGAGCACGGCGTGGAGCGGAGTATTCTGCAATCCACGCCCGCCGGGCTGCACTTGTACGAGCGCATGGGTTACCGAACGATTACGCGCGTATCGGTTTACGCGAGCTGACGGAATGCCCGATTTTTTCCGCTCGTTCCTGCCGCTCGAAAACCCGCTCGGTTTCGGCGCGGGCGATTACCTGGAGTTGCTGCTGGCGGCGATGCTGCTGGCGGGACTGGTTCTGTGGAAGCGGTTGGCGCCGCAGGCGCAACGTCTGGCGGAGCGGACCGGTTGGTCGATGGCGCTTTTGGCCGCGCTGGCGGTAGTGTTGCGGCTGGCGCTGCTCGGGCACCATCCCGTGCCGACTCCGGATGTCTACGACGAATTCAGCCATTTGCTGGTGGCCGACACGCTGCGGCATTTCCGGCTGGCGAATGCCATGCATCCGATGCATCAGTTCTTCGAGACTTTTTTCGTGCTGCAAGTGCCGACCTACAGCTCGATCTATCCGCTGGGGCAGGGGATCGCAATGGCGATCGGATGGGTGATTTTCGGAACGCCGTGGGCGGGAGTGGTTGCGGCGACGGCGGCGTTCTGCGCGCTGTGCTATTGGATGCTGCGGGGCTGGACCGCTCCGTTGTGGGCGCTGGCGGGCGGGTTGTTGGCGGTGATGGAGTTCGGTCCGTTGAGCCAGTGGATGAACAGTTACTGGGGCGGATCGGTGGCGGCGGCTGCCGGCTGCCTGGTTTTCGGAGCCCTGCCTCGACTCGAAGCCCAATGGCGCCGGCGCGACGCGATCCTGCTCGGTTCCGGGTTGGGGATTCACCTGCTGACCCGGCCTTATGAAACAGTGTTCCTGGGAATGGCGGTGGCGTTGTATTTCCTGCCCGGCCTGCGAAAGCCCAAAGAAGCGCGGCGGATCTTGCGAATGGCGGCGGTTTCGGCGATGGTGGTGGCGCCCGCAGCGGCGCTCACGTTGGGGCAGAATCGCGCGGTCACCGGGTCGTGGACCACGTTCCCGTATTCCCTGAGCCAGTACCAATACGGCGTGCCGACCGCGTTGACTTTTCAGGCGAATCCCGTGCCGCACGCGGACCTGACGCCGCAGCAGGAGATGGATTACCGGATGCAGACGTCGTTCCGCCCGGCGGGCGGCGAGACTCTCCGCACGTATTTCGAGCGGCTGGAATACAGGGTGCGCTATTACCGGTTTTTCTTCCTGCCGCCACTGTACCTGGCGCTGGTAGCTTTTCTACCGCTGCTGCGGCGGCGGCGATTCGCCTGGGTGGCGCTCACGCCGGCGTTATTCGCGTTGGGGACGAATTTCTTTCCGGCGTTCCAGGTGCATTACGTGGCGGCCTGCACGTGCCTGTTCGTGCTGATGAGTGTGGCGGGGCTGGAATGGCTCAGCGGATTGACGATGGGGGGGCGTCCGGCGGGCGCCGAGGCGGCTCGCCTCATCTTTTTTGTGTGCATCGCGCACTTTGTTTTCTGGTACGGGCTGCACGTGTTCGATACCGGCGAGATTTCCCTGGCGGTGCGGCCCTACGAAACGTGGGACAACATCAACCATGGCAATCCGGAGCGCCGCATCGCGGTGAGGCAGGAGTTGGACCAGGTGCCGGGCGATCTGCTGGTGTTCGTGCGCTACTCCCCGGCGCACATCTTCCAGGAGGAGTGGGTCTGGAACGCGGCCGATATCGACGGCGCCCGAGTGGTCTGGGCGCGCGACCTGGGAGCGGAGGAGGATGCCAGGCTGATCGCCTACTATCCCACGCGCACGGCGCTGCTGTTCGAGCCGGACGCACGGCCGATGAGGCTGACGCGATACGGTGCCGAACCATAAGGCGCCGCTCGAGCCGGTCAGATTCGTCCCGCTCAACCCGGCCGGTATCCGGCCCTTGCGGGCGGGCGTTCCGTTTCTTGAAAAAAATCGGTTCGGCATGACGGTTTTGGCCGGGGTTCTGCGCAAGGGTGTTGTAGAAATCACTCTGCACCAGGGAAGGCCACCGTCTCCATGCATCGCACGAACCCGTTCCGAGCCATTTGGTATCCGGTCCTTTTGGGAACGGTGCAGAGTGTCTTGTGGGCGGCTCCCCCGGCGGCGTGCTCGGTGAGCGGGGGCAGCAAGGTCACCGTCACGGACGTGCAACTGGAGATCGATCAGGCACTAGGGTCGGCGCAAGCGGCTAACGACTTCAGCCAGAACGGCGTTGTGAACGTGGTTGACGTTCAGATTGTGATCGGCGTGGTCTTGGGATACCCGTGCCCGTACAGCCCGGGAGCGCCCGCGATCAGCAGCTTCACTCCGACTTCGGGACCGGTGGGAACGCTGGTCACGGTGACCGGCAGCAATTTCGGGACGCCCCAGGTCACCATGGCAGCGCAGGGCGGCGGCTCCATCGCGGTACCGGTCTCGGCAATGAACGCGACCTCGCTCCAGGTGGTAGTTCCGAGCGGCGCGGCCACCGGCGGCCTTGCCATCAGCAACGGGATCGGGACGGCGTTCCCGGGCTCCTTTACGGTCACACCGCCCAGTACGTTCAGCATCACGGTATCGCCCTCTTCGGCGACGCTCATTCAGGGGCAGAGCGTGGCCTATGCGATCCAGCCGGCGAGCGCCAATGGATTCGATCAACTGGCGCAATTGAGCGTGACGGGGGTTCCGGCGGGTGTGACGGCGGCTTTTTCGCCGGCCGGCGTGCAGGCGGGCCAGTTCTCGGTTCTCACCCTGACGGCACCGGGCAACCAGGCGATCGCCAGCATGAACCTGTCGATTACCGCGGCGGCCAGCGTACAGGGGCTGCCGGTATCGCAATCGGCCACGGTTTCGCTGGCGGTGGTGGCACCGACTACCTCGCTGATCGGGCGCACGGTGGTTTCCGATCCGTCCCAAACCCCGCTTGCCGGGGTGACGGTATCGTCGTTGGGGCAGGACGGCAACGGCAACAGCACGGGCTGCATGGGCTTCAGCACGATTTCCGATGCGGCCGGGAACTTCGCCATCAGCAATCTGCCGCAAGCCTGCACGGGGCCGCAGTTGTTCAACTTCAACGGCGGCACCGCAACGTCGCCCGCGGGACAATACGCGGGCGTGAACCTGATGTTCACCCTGGTGCTGGGGCAGGTGACTCCCTCGCCGGTGCTGGTACACCTGCCGCGCATCGACAACGTGGAGACGTTTAACGTCACGCAGAATTCGACGTCGGACCAGACCTACTCGTACCAGACGATTCCGGGTCTCTCGGTCACGGTTTATGCCGGGACCACGCTGACGCTGCCCGATGGCACCAAGCCGAATCCCTTTCCGCTGGCGGCGGTGCAGGTGCCGGTGGACCGCCTGCCGGACCTGAAGCCCAACGTGCCGACGATGATCCGGGTGTTCATTGTGGCGTTCCAACCGGCGGAATCGACTGCCAGCCAGCCGGTGGCGATCACGTTCCCGAATGTGTCGAACACACCGCCGGGGACGGACATGCCGCTGATGACGCTCAATCCAATCTATGGGCAGATGGTGCCCTATGGGACGGGCGCGGTGTCGGCGGACGGGACGGTGGTGGTGCCCGATATGGATCCGGCGCACTCGGGGCACCGCTACGGGCTGGTGCATTTCGACTGGCACGGGCAGATGCCGCCGGGGGCGAATCAATCGAACCCCGGTTGCGGATGCTCGCTGGGCGGCTCCTCGGCACAGCCGGGCGGCCCGCCGAGCAGCGGGGACCCGGTGGATCTGGCGTCGGGGCTCCAGCTACTGTCCGCCACCGATCTCGCGATCCACGGTTCGCGCGGCACTTTGCAGATCGCCCGGAATTACCGCACGCTTACCACCAACGACCTGGGTTTCGGGATCGGCTGGCAAATCAGTTACGGTTGGGAACTCAATACCGGAACGCCCAATTCGGCGGCGGCCATCGAACTGATCGCTCCCGACGGCAATCAGTACCTGTTCAGCCGCCAGACCAACGGCACTCTGACGAATTCCAGCGCCCCATTTCTACAAGGCGCCGTGATGACCACGAATGCGAGCAACGTGACGACGCTTCGCTATCCGAACGGCACGGTCTATCAGTTCCAGGGATTCGCCGGCATTTCTCCGCTGTATTCCATCACCGACCGGAATTCCAACACCACTACCTTCACCGAGACGCCTCTCAATGCCACCGCAATTCGCATCACCAAGATTACGGACCCGGTGGGCCGCAGCCTGACGCTGGCTTACGACGGCAATTCGCACTGCACCTCGGTGACGGACCCGATCGGCCGGAAGGTCAGTTACACCTATAATTCCAGCGGCACGCTGGCGACGGAGACCGATCCGAATGGCGGCGTGACCACTTACAGCTACGATTCGCAGAATCGTATGGTCAGCATGACGGACGCGCGCGGGGTGGTGATGTTTCAGAACGTCTACGATGCCAACGGCCATGTGATCCAGCAGACCGAGGCCGATGGCGGCGTCTATCAGTATGCCTACACCATGGCCAACCCGATGATTGTCACCAGCCCCATCATCAGCACGACGGTTACCGACCCGCTGGGAAATCAAACCACCTACCGGTTCAATATCCAGAGTTACCTGACCGACGTGACGGATGCGATGGGGCAGACGAAGAGTTTCATTCGGGCTCCGGGAACCAACCTGATTCTGGAGGTGACGGGGTCGGCGCAGTGCGCGGTCTGTGGCCCGGCGGGGCAGGGTCCGATGACTTACACGTACGACAGCCTGGGGAACGTGCTCACGTCTACGGACGCTCTCGGAAACACGGTCACTTACACTTACAACGCCAATTTCAGCGAGATCACATCAGCTACCGACCCGCTCAATCATACCCGGAGCTATGCCTACGATGCCAACGGCAATCTGACCGGCTTCACCGACGAAAACGGCCACACGGTTACGTTGACCTACGATACTTATGGTCAGCCGCTCACCGTCACCGATCCGCTGGGCAATAAGGCGACTTTTACCTACGACTCGTCGGAGAACCCGGCTACCGCTACCGATGCCGCGGGAAGCGTTACCAGTTATACATATGACGCGGTCTCGCGCATCACCGGCAGCGCCGACGCGCTCAACCGCAAAACGGCTCTCACTTACGACCCGCTCGACCGCATCTTATCCATGGTGAACGGCCGGAATAACACGACGGCCTTCTCGTACGATGCCGTTGGCAACGTTCTAAGTTTTACCGATCCGAAAAACAACTCGACAACTTTTACCTACGATGCGATGGACCGGGTCAAAAAGCGGACCGATCCGCTGGGAAGAAGCGAGAGCAATCAGTACGACATGGCGGGCAATCTGACCGGTTACACGGACCGGCGCGGACAGGTAGCTCAATTTCAATACGACGCATTGAACCGGATGGTGGAAGCGACCTATGGCGACGGCTCGACGGCGGCCAACACCTACGACCCCTACAGCCGGCTGCTGACGACGACCGATTCGGCAGGCGGGGCCTTCACCTGGGAATACGATGCCGCGGGGCGCCTGATCACGCAAAGCGAGCCGACCGGGACCGTGAACTATACTCGCGATGCTTTGGGACGGGTTGCAACCAGACAGGTCGCGGGGCAGACGGCGGTGACCTATGCCTATGACGCAGCGGGCAACCTGCTGAGCGCCGCGACGCCCGCGGCCGGCATGACCTGGAGCTACGACGCGCGCAATCTTCCGGCGCGGGAGACCCGTACCAATGGCATTACCAGCGCGTACAGCTTCGACGCGGTGGCCAATCTGCTCTCCCTGGTGCACTCCAAAGGGGCGACCGCGCTGGAGACGCAGACTTATACTTACGATGCGGTCGGCAACCGCATCGCGGCGAGCAATAACATCAGCCAGGCGCTAACCACGCCGGCGGCGGCGGCTTCGGTAGACGCAGCCAACGAACTGCTCGCGAACGCGCAAACCACATACACGTACGATGCCAATGGCAATCGGTTGAGTGAGAGCGGTCCGGGCGGGAGCTACACGTACACGTGGGATGGCCGGAACCGGCTCGCGTCCGTCACCGACGGGAGCGGAAACACTACCAGCTTCCGTTACGACGCCGGCCGCAATCTGACGCGGATTACCCGGAGTAACGGGCTGAGCCAGTCTTTCGTGTTCGACACGTTGAGCAACGTAGTGTCGCTGACGGACGCCTCGGGGCTGCCGGCCGCGGTGTTGACCGGCCGGACGATCGATTCCCATGCGGCCAGCGTAAGTTCCAGCGGCGCGGTAACGTTCGGCATTGGCGACCCGCTCGGCTCGATTGCCGCGACTACGGATGCCAACGGCAATGTGGTGACGTCGTTCGACTACGAGCCATATGGCCAGACTACCGGCAGCGAGGGAGCGGCCTATCCGTTCAGCTTCACGGGCCGGGTTCCGATTGCCGGCAATATTGTTTATTACCGGAACCGCTTTTATGACTCCGGCACCGGGCGATTTATCAGCGAAGATCCCATTCCCCTATCGAGTACCTCCGGTAACTTGTACGCATATGTAGAGGGCAATCCGCTGAACCTCATCGACCCGCTCGGGCTGGTTTCCGGCGGACCAGTGGAGCCAGAGCCCCAGCCTACGTGGATCGACGAAGCCGCTTCAGCAGCGAAGTCGGCCTATACGTTCGGAAAGGAAGCTTACTCGACGTACAGCACTTTCATGAACAATTTGACCGGCGAAGGCCAGCTTGCGAAAGGCGAATGGGAACTTGTCGGAGGGGTGAAAGATCTCGGCGTAGGCATTGCGGCGTTCGGCGCCGGGACCGCCGAAGACGCAACCGTCGTCGGAGCACCCTTAGGCATTCCCACGGAAATCTATGGAATCTATAAAGCTGGTAACGGCGTCAAGGGCATCGCAACGGGTGTAAAGGATATTTACCGGGCTTTCTTTCCCAAGAAGCCGCCCGCGGCGCCGCAGTGTGTGCCAGCCACCCCAGCAAAGACCGGCCCGGTCATCAGCGGATGGGGGTCGTGATCAAGCACATGCCAGGTAACCCCAAAAGCCGGCTCCTACTGTTGCTGGCCTGTGTGGGCGCGTGCTTCGCCCAACCGGTGTCGTTCCGCTATTTCTACGACGATGCCAACGAACTGTTCCGCGTGCTCGATTCCACCGGCAATCTGGTCGAATACGATTACGATGCCAGCGGCAACATCACCCAGGTGTCACGGTCGACGGTGGCGCCGTCGTCGCTGGCGATTCTGAACGTGACGCCACTCAGCGGAGCGACCGGATCGACGGTCACGATCTATGGCCAGAACTTCAGTTCGACGGCCGCGTCGGACACGGTGCAATTCGGAGGAGTGACGGCGACGGTGGTGTCGGCGTCTTCGGGCGCGCTGGTGGTGCAGGTTCCGGTGGGGTTCAGCAACGGGCAGATTTCGGTGACGGTGAACGGCGTGACGGCGACTTCCGGCACGCTGACGTTTACGCCGCCGCCTTCGATCACGTCGATCACGCCATACTACGGTTATATCGGCCAGACGCTGAGCGGGGTGGTGGTGCAGGGGAGCAGCCTGGCGGGCGCGACGTTCACGCTCTCCGGCGGCGGGACAGTGACGACGGTAGCGAGCACTCCGGTGCAGGCGACGCTGAACATCACGCTGGGGCAAACGCCCGGGCCGTCGGTGCTGATCGGCGCGAACAACTCGGGCAGTTCCACTTCGCAGATCACGCCGGGCAATTTCATCATCGTCTACAATACGGCCGGCAGTAACTATTTCGACACGCTGTTTTCGGTGTTCAACGCCACGGGGACCACTCCGAATTTCCCGGCCGGCACGAACATTACCGGCGAAACGTTCTCGGTGTTCAACGCTACGGGTTCGACTCCGAATTTCCCGCCGGGAACGAACATTACCGGCGAGACATTTTCGGTGTTCAATGCCACGGGCTCGACGCCGGACTTTCCGGCGGGAACCAACTGGACCGATCAAACATTTTCGGTGTTCAACGCTACGGGTTCGACTCCGAACTTCCCGGCGGGAAGCAACTGGGCGTGGCAATTATTTTCAACGCAGAACACATCGGACCCACCGCCGGCATCGCTGCCGATCTCGATAGCGGCGGGCGGGCGGCGGACGGGTTCAGGCGGGACGGCGGTGGCGGGCGCACCTCTCGAACAGGCGCCGGTTGACATGTTCGCCGGGCAAACCGTGGAGATTGCGATACGGCCAGAGCGCTTCCTGCATTACCTGGAACTCGACGCCGATGGAGAGCCGCTGGCCTCCACGGCGGGCGGATCGCTGGCGGTCCCTCTGACGGCGCCGTACGGGGTGGAAACCTTCGATTTGCGGGCATTCGGCGTGACGAGCACGGGAAGCACGACGGACTCGCTCACGGAGACCGTGCATGTGGATCCCGACCCCGGGCGGACCATCACGGGACAGGTGCTGGATGCGAACGGCGCGCCGATGGCGGGCAAGGCGATCGGCTGGGAGGCGCAGGGATTGGCCGCGGATTATTTCGGGTTCGCCGGGGAGATACAGGAGATGCCGGACCTGCGCGGCGGTCCGGTGCGCCGGTCGATTCTGGGGGCGCTGAATTATCCCAATCCGCACCAGGTGTTCGGAGCGGATCCGATGGGCGCGCATCTCGGTGCCAATTACGCGGTGCGGCTGACGGGTAAGCTGCAGACAACCACGGAGGGCTGGTATCAATTCGAACTGCTGGCGCATCGCAGCGCGCGGCTGAGCATCGACGGAAAGGTTGTTGCGGAGGCATCGGCCACCGGGGTGGATGCGGCGACGGCCACCGGGGAAATAAATCTGACCGCCGGGGCGCATGCCATCGAAGTGACGCATTTCGAATCGGGCGGCGCGGCGGCGCTCGAGCTTTTGTGGACTCCGCCGGGCGGCATCGAAGAGGTAGTTCCTCCGGGGGCGATTACGGCGGAAGCGCCGCCCATGTGGCGGGCAATTTCAGACGGAGATGGGCGCTTCATTTTGCACGTACCGGCGGCGCTGAGCGGCGTGACGGTGAGGTTAGTGGCGGGCGAGGGGTCCATCCAGATAGATCAATAGGAGCAGGAGGGGAATATGAGAGTAAGCAACCTCGTGATGGTGGCAGCTTTGGCGATAGCGCCGGCGCTCCACGCGCAATTCAGCAGCGGGTCCACCGGATCGGACGGGGCGCTGAATTACACGACGGCGGGAACGTACACGTTCGATCCGCAAGTCCTCGGGCTGAATCCGGCTGGGGACAACGTGTTCAACTTCACGACGATCAATATTGGCGCCAATGTGACGCTGAACATGCCGGCCGACGTGCTGCGGAATCGCGCGGTGATCTGGCTGGCGAGCGGCAATGTGACCATCACCGGGACTCTCAATTTGGCGGGAGCGAACGGGGCGACAATGAGCGCCAGCAATCCCGGCCAGGCGCGCTATCCGGCCATGCCCGGCGCGGGCGGATTTCCCGGCGGCGTGGGACAGTATCTGACTTCGCCAGCGACCAATGGCGACGGACTGGGCGCCGGCCAAACCACCACGGGCAATGGGGGAAGCGCCACCTACGCTTACAACAGCAACGAGTTGGTTCCGCTGCAGGGCGGCGCCGGCGGCGCCGGAGGACAGATCGGCAGCGGGACGGCCGGTGGGAACGGCGGCGCGGGCGGCGGCGCCATCCGGATTGTCAGTTCCACTTCAATCAGCGTCACGGGCTCGATTCTTGCCTATGGCGGAACGGCCGGAGCCGGTCTTGGCAGCTACAACGGAGGATACGGCTCCGGCGGAGCGATTCACCTGGTGGCTCCGGCGGTGACGAACACGGGCACGCTCAACGCCAACGGAGTGGTTCAGCCGATCGGGGTGGTTAAGGTCAGCGCCAACACGGCGAATATCGCGGGAGCCGTTACGGGGCAATATACGCTGGGCCCGCTATACAATCCGCCGCTGCCGACGGCGATTCCGGCGGTGAAAGTGGTGAGCGTCAATGGAGTGAATGCCCCCACGGACGTTACGGGGAGCCAGCTTTCGCCCGATTTCACCATCAGTACCATGAGCACCGTGACGGTGAACATTTCGGCGGCGAATATTCCGGTGGGGACCGTGGTCAATCTGCACCTCACGTCGGAGCAGGGCAACGACGCGACGGTGGCTTGCGCGGCGCTGGCCGGGACGTTCGCGGCATCCACCGCGAGCTGTACCGGAGTCACTTTTCCGCAGGGCGTGACGATCAGCGACATCAAAGCCATCTGGTAGCGCTGCGATACTGGAGGAATGTCTGCTCTTTTTGCGCCTCTCAAAATTGGCGATCTCACGTTACGCAATCGGATCGCCGTCTCGCCGATGTGCCAGTACTCGAGCGAGGATGGGTTTGCCAGCGACTGGCACTTAGTTCATCTCGGGAGCCGGGCGGCGGGTGGCGCCGCGCTGGTGATCATGGAAGCCTCGGCGGTCGAAGCGCGGGGCCGGATTTCGCCCGAAGACAACGGCATCTGGAAAGACGAACATATTCCCATGCTGGCGCGGATCGCACGATTTATCCGGCAGCAGGGCGCGGCACCGGCGATTCAGTTGGCGCATGCGGGACGGAAGGCGAGCACGTACCGGCCGTGGACGGGTTCGGGCGCGGTTGCGCCGGAGGCAGGCGGATGGCAGCCGGTAGCGCCGAGCGCGGTGGCATTTCAGCCCGACTTCGCGGTCCCGGCGGAGCTGACGGGCACGGACATCGAGGACATCCGCGCGGCTTTTGTGGCGGCGGCGCGGCGCGCGCTGGAAGCTGGCTTCGAGGTAGTGGAACTGCACTTCGCGCACGGATACCTGGCGCACGAGTTTCTGTCGCCGCTGAGCAATTTTCGGACGGACGAGTATGGCGGACCCTTCGAAAATCGCATTCGCTTCGCGCTGGAGACGGCAAAGGCGGTGCGCGCGGCGTGGCCGGAACGGCTTCCGCTGTTCGTGCGCATATCGGCGACGGATTGGGTGGAAGGCGGGTGGGATATCGGGGAATCGGTGGAACTGGCGCGGCGGTTGTGCGGGCTGGGGATGGATTTGATCGACTGCTCGTCGGGAGGGCTCGCGCCGCAGCAGAAGATCCCGATGGCGCCGGGGTATCAGGTGCCATTTGCGGAGCGGATCCGGCGGGAGACGGGGATGCGGACGGGAGCGGTGGGGCTGATTACCACGCCGCGGCAGGCCGATGAAATCATCGAGCGCGGGCAGGCGGACGTGGTGCTGCTGGCGCGGGAGTTTTTGCGCGATCCGTATTTTCCATTGCACGCGGCGAAGGCGCTGGGGGAGGCGGTGGAGGCGCCGATACAGTACCGGCGGGCATTTTAGACTGCCTGATGAAGGACAAAATACGAAAGCGGCCGCTCCCTTAGAATGGCGCAGGGAAACGGCCGCTCGGTTGATTGCGGCTTAGGTTAGCTCTTCTCCCGGTTGGCGGTGACTTCGTTGGTCATCGGTTCGCCGCCGCGGCCCGGGCGGGTGATCTTCATCTTCAAAGTGTCGCCGCTCACCGTACCGTCATACTTGGTGATGATTTCGTCGCCATTCTGATTGGTGCGCTTCACTTCGAAGTAGACGTGGTCGCCATCGATTTTTCCGTTGCTGATCTCCTGCGGAGGTGCCTGGCCGCCGCGGCCGAAACCGGGCACGGTTCCCGTCAGAGTCGAGCCATCCTGTTTCAGGGTGATGGTGATGTTCATGGTGTTGCCGCCACGCCCCTGTTGTTCATAGGTCCATTTGCCGGAGACATCGGCCGCCATGGCGACAAACGCTACGACAAACAGAATCGTCGTTACAAAAAGCAGCTTTTTGGTCATAGTACCTTCAAGGCGTACAAGAAATGCCGTATGGTTACACGGCGTCGCGATTTTCGCTGGATTTTCGCCCACGACTTTCAGTTTTCCGCCCATTTCGCCGTGAAAATGTTGAATTCATAATGCTCTTTGGCATCGCGGTCGGAGCAGAACACCAGCGTTTTGCCGTCCGGGGAGAACTCCGGAAACGACGTAAAGCCGCCAAAGCGGGTCACTTGCTCGAGGCCGGTGCCGTCGAGGTTGATGCGGTACAGTTCGAAATGGCGGCTATCGCAATCGTGCTTGTTGGACGAAAAGAGAATCTGCTTACCATCGGGCGTGAAGGTGGGAGCGAAGCTGGCGCAGCCAAAATTGGTGATGGTTCGGGGGTTGCTGCCATCGGAATTGGCGACGACTAATTCCATCTTCATGGGCGAGGTGAGATTGTCGGCAAGAAGCGATTTGTACTTCGCCATGGCCGCGGCATCCGGCGGATAATTGGCGCGCCAAACCACGTGGCTGCCGTCGCGGGAAAAGGTGCCGCCGCCATCGTAGCCTTCCTTATGGGTGATCTGCTTTTTGTGCGTGCCGTCGGTGCGCATGGTCCAGAGGTCGAGATCGTGAGAGGCGAGCGAGGTGTAGACGATGTTGCCAGTCTTCCAGTTGACGGTGCCTTCGGCATCGTAGCCCGGCGTGTCGGTGAGGCGCTTTTCGATTTTGCCATCGTCGGTGGCGAGGAAGATGTCAAAGCCGGAATAAACGGCCCAGACGTAGCCGCGGCTGCGGTCGGCGGGGGCGGGGCAGGCGTCGCCCGCGAGGTGGGTGGAGGCGTAGATGATGTGGTGGTTGTCGCCAAGGAAATAGGCGCAGGTGGTGACGCCCTTGCCGGTGGACACGAGGTGCTGATCGCTGCCATCGGCGTTCATGATGAAGATCTGGTCGCAGCCATACGGCGGGCGGGTGGTCTGAAAGATGAGGCGTTTGCCGTCGGGAGACCAGTAGGCTTCCGCGTTCTGTCCGCCGCGGGTGAGTTGATGGATATCGGTGAGGCGCACCGATTGGGCGGCGGCGAGGGACACGGCGGCCAAGGCAATAGACAGCATCTTGTGCATGATGTTGCAGTATACGCGAAAGCGGAGGGGGAAGGCAGGGGGGCGCGGCGGGGGCAGGAGCCAGGAGCTCGGAGCCAGGTTGCGCCGGATAAACCGGCATAGGATCGCGGATGAAAGAGCCGCACGAGAAAGGAATAGCGACCCACCCGGCCCCGAGTGATCCCGCGGTTTTCCGGCCAAAACGCTTCAGAAGTTTTTCAAGCGCAGCAGCAGGAAAAACCTTGGCAGGGTAGAAAGCGACCAGTTGGGGACAGCGGGCACGCATCCAGCCAGATCGGTAGCGATTGCCCCACGACGTAGCAGCTATCGAAAGGACGATCGGAGCGCTGTTACTATAATCCCGGCCCGCACCGGACTCAACCGATGAGCGCAGGATCACGAGTCCGGTGACATCCGGAGTCCGGTCCTGAAAGCGCTCCGCCGGAAACTGCATAGTGAAAGGCACGTAGTTCTTGGCCGCTGAAGGGGACCGGCCGAGGTCCTGTAACAAATAACAGCAACTGCCCGCGACTGGCGGAGGACACGGTTTTCACGATGCCCTTCTGGCGAAGCATGGACAACATCCGACTGAACGCCTTCGGGTCGCCCCTACCGACGCGCGGTTGCCGGCTTGGGCCGCCGCTTCTGCACGCCACCCCGCGACCTCCGCCTGCGAACAGCCGACACGTCCGCTGTCGTGGAGATGTGCGCGTTCGGATTGGCGCGGATTAGTGAGCCAGCGAGCGCCTTACCAGCCCCGCCAACGCGGCGATGAAGGAGGGCGCATCGTTCAGTCCCGGCACCATGCGGAAATCCGTGATGCCCAGCACCCGCGCCTGCTCGCGATGCTCGATGGCGATTTCGTGCAGCGTCTCGACGTGGTCCGAAACAAACGAAACCGGCACCACCACCACGCTCCGCCGATCCTGCGACGCCAGGAGCTTTACCGTCTCATGCATGGAGGGCCGCAGCCATTTCGCCGCGCCGACCTTGCTCTGATAGCAGAGATGCTTGCGCCCCGGCCACCCGCCGCGCT
Source organism: Bryobacteraceae bacterium (assembly GCA_035509055.1). GTDB lineage: Bacteria > Acidobacteriota > Terriglobia > Bryobacterales > Bryobacteraceae > PALSA-129. The sequence goes on from DATJMA010000144.1 coordinate 30,154, forward strand.
GCCAGACCAGTTCCGACGTCCGCTCGATCTGGCGCTGGTACGGATCGCCGCCCTCGATCACCGCCACCGGAACGCTGTGCGCGCTGAAAACGAAATCGACATTGGCCAGATCGCCGATGCCCGCGACCGTACGGTTCACCGCTTCCACCACGGAATCGATGTAGGCCGCGTCCTGGTAAAACTCTTCGACCGTGTGAATCCGCGGCCTCCATCCGTTGGGATGGAATCTCCGCTGCCATTCGTTCAAGCTGCTTCCCGTGGTGGTCTTCGAGTACTGCGGATAGAGGGGCAGCAGCACCACCTGCTCCGGCCGGTAGGCCTCCAGCTCGCGGATCGCTTCTTCCGTGAACGGATGCCAGTAGCGCATGGCCACCACCACGCGCGCGTCGAACTCGGCGCGCAGCGCGGCTTCGAGCGCCCTGGCCTGCCGCACGGTATTTTCCAGGATGGGGCTCTTGCCGCCGATCTCGGCATAATGATGCGCCACGTGCCGCGCGCGCGTGGTCGAAATCAGCTTGGCCAGCGGCTGGCGCGCGATGCGCGCGAACGGAAAATCGATGATGTCGGGATCGCAGAAGAGATTATAGAGGAACGGCTCGATACTCTGGGGCGAATCCGGCCCACCCAGTTGAAACAGGACTACCCCGATTTTCAAAACATCTCCCAATCTGGTGAGTTTACACTATAATTTATGGGCTTTCGATTGGCCTTCGGGCTCGCGGCGCTGGCTTCGCTGGCGGCGGCGCAAGCGCCCGCGCCGGACGCCTCCGGATGCGGCGGCACTCCGGCGTACACCACCTGCCAAATGGCTTTCGATCTCAGCGACGCCGATGCCGCCAAGTTCCCCGATCCTTATCGCACCGTGCAGCTCTCGGTGAATTTCCGCTCGCCGCAAGGGCACAGCTACGTGCTGCCCGCGTATTGGGATGGCGGCCGACGCATGATGGTTCGCTTCACTCCCATCGAAGGCGGGGAGTGGGATTACCTGGTGTCGAGCAACGTGCCCACGTGGGACAACAAGACCGGCAGTTTCACCGCCGCCAGCTCCGATGCCAAAGGCTTCATCCATCCCGCCGCGATGCACCACTGGCAGTACAGCGAAAAGGCCAACGGCCTCGACCAGGGCCACTTGTGGATGGGGGTGAGCGAGCCGCGATTCGCTTTTCTGGATGACGCCGCTGCCCAAGCGGTGGCGGCCGCGCGCGCCAACCAGAAATTCACGCACCTGCGCTTCCCGCTCCTCGGCCAGGAAACCGATCCGGCAATCTTTCAGGGCCCCGACGTGCCCAACGTGGCTTTCTTCCAGCACCTCGACCGCCGCATCCTCTACCTCAACCGGCAGGGAATCATCGCCGACCTGGTGCTGGTCCGCCATCCGTCCGACCTGCTCCAGTATTTCCCGACCAAGGACCAGCTCCGCCGCTTCGCCCGCTACCTCGCCGGACGATACGATGCCATGGACGTCACCTGGCA
>DATJMA010000145.1:0-25189 GCA_035509055.1 Bryobacteraceae bacterium
GTAGGCGGATCCTACGTCGGCGGGATTCAGGTTAGCCGGGGCGTTCAGCGAAGGCGCGGCGTACACCGTAATGGTGTACGAGGCCGTGGCCGAGATGTTATTGGAATCCGTCGCTTTCACCGTGAAACTGGGCCCCGGAACGGTGGTGGTTGCTGTCGGTGTACCGGTGATGGTTCCCGTGGTGTTGTTGTTGCCAGTACTGCCAAGAGTCAATCCCGCGGGCAGGAGACCCGAGCTGATGGTCCAAGTGACAGCGCCTGTGCCGCCCGCGGCGGTCAGGCTGACGCCGCTCGGCCCGTCGTAGATCAGGCCCACGGTGCCGTTAGGCAGCGCACCGGGAGCAGGCGAGGTGATTCCAATCCCGGTAATGGTCAGTTTGACGCTTCCCTGTCCGGTGGCTCCATTGGCGTCGGTCACGGTAATCGGAATGCTCATGTTCGAGACGCCGCTGGTGGGGGTACCGCTGATCACGGCAACGGTGCCCGTAGTCGGCGCTACAGGGGTCAGGGCGAGTCCGATGCCGGCCAGATTGGCGCTGGTGCTGAACATGTACGGCGGCGTGCCGCCGGTAACGCTGATGTTACCGGAGGTGTACGCCGAGCCGACCGTGCCGCCAGGCAGAGTGGCGGGAGCGACGGCGGTTATCGGCGGGTTGACCAGCAAGCTGTAAGTCTTGTTCACCGATGCTTTAGGGTTCGCGCTATCCTTCACCGTGACGGTTATGTTATTGAAGGTCCCCGCGGCGGTCGGCGTGCCGCTGATGATGCCGGTGGTCGGCCCAATGGACAAGCCGGCAGGTAGGCTGCCCGCGTTCACGGACCAGGAGTAGGACGGAGTTCCGCCGCTCGCCACTATGGTTTGAGAGTAGGCCGCCCCTTCGGTCGCGGCCGCCAGGCTCGCCGGCCCGGAGATGTTCAGGACGGTCGCCAAGCTGACGGTAGCTGTGTTAGTGGCGACGTTCAACGATGTATTGCCGTTATTCGCCAGCGCGGTCTGAAACGATAGAGTGTACGAGGCCGGAGCCGTAGCAGCGCTCGGCATGAACCACGAAAAGGTGCCGAGGGTTGGAAATCCTGTAATCGTCCCGCTCGACGGGGCCCAGTAAATGACCAAATCGGTGTTGTCCGGCGGAAATTGCGTCGATGCGTTTATGGTTCGGGTGTTGTTCTTTAGGTTGCCGCTGTCTGCCCAGTTCACGCAGCAGTCGGCATTGGAGCTGTTACCATCCACAGCCGCCGAACTTGCGTTCGGTGTGATGATGATGTGGAAATCCATGTACGTGATGGTGACCCCATTACTTGGCGTCAAAGTCACTGTACAGTTCACCAGGGCGCCGGCGGCAGCGGAAGCGGGGCAGCTAAACGCAGCGGTGGCATCCTGCGACCACAGCGGAGCCACACCAAGTAGAGCAGCTAGAACACCGAGCTGGCACAAACGATGAGAAAACGACATTTACGATTCCTCCGAGATTTCACACGCCGTCGCGATCGCGGCGGCAGACTACTGCTGCACCAAAGTCGCGCCCGAGAGCTCGAGACCGACCTCCTGGTGAGAGTCGAGCAAACCGGCTGACATTGCAAAAACCTTCAAATTCCCCGCCGAGCCAGACGGTCCCACCACGTACCCCAGCAACATACGCTGTCCAGCGCGGACTTCCAGTCCGTTTAACCACGCGGCTGCAATGGCCCCCGTCAAACCGCTGGTGCCGTCCTGAACCAGGGTTGGAGCAACGCCGGCCGCGGCCTGAAACTGCAATCGAGATTGCCTGTCGCCCAGCCCGAAACTAAGTCCGAAGTGGCTCAGGTCGACACGAGACTCCAGGTAAATCGGCACCCGGTCCTGCCCGGTTCCCGCGCCCTGGTTAGCACCGGCGATCAGCGTCGCCATCGTTTCAGGCGGAGCCACAACCCTGTGGCCGGAGGGACCCATTGACGTCGTCCTCAAATTGGCGCAATTGTATGGCGCCGGAATTCTCCATGGCCGTGTGGTGTACCCCGTGACGCTGTTGAGCATAAACAGCTCGGTTACCAAATCGTTGAGGGTCAGCGTCTTTTCGCCCCCCGCCACGCCTCCACGGAGTATGGCCGTATCTTGAGGGAAAGTATTCATCGCATCCCAACGGTTCGAACCACAGGCCGGAATCGTATAAGTGGCGGTCGTAACGCTATTGAGCGCGAACAGCACGTTGACCAGATCGTTCAGCGCCAGAGAGCCGCTGCCGAAGCCAGAGGTGTCGGAAGGGGACGGGTAAACACCACCGACCTCATAGACCGTCGAGATATCCAGCACGCCCGTCCCGTTGGGGTCGCTGGACCCCGCGCCGACGCCCAGCGGTATCGCAGTCGCCGCGATATTATTGCCGCCCTGGCTGGTCGCCGCCATGTAGTTTGTCGTGGAGGGGAACGTCAACGTAAAGGCGCTTGCGCTGGCCGTCGCCTGGACGAACAGAGTGGCTACCGCGCCATCGGCGATCGCACTCGAGGTCGGCGTCTGCTGGCTGCCGGAGCAGCAACCAATGATAATGGCGCGCTGCCCGGGTCCGGCGTTCGCGGGCGCTGTGGACGACGGATTGTTTGCCGCCGGCAGGGTAGTGGTGTTCACCTGCAGACCGGTAGTGTTCGCACCCAACCCGACGACCACGTTCAGAGAGTTCGGGTCGTAGTTCACGTCGAACTGGAAACCCGCCAGGGCGTTCGCTCCGGTCGCGCCGGCATACGCAGTATTAGCCGTCGACAAGGTCAAGGCGATGCTGTAGCAGGGCTTGGTTGTGAGGGGACAAGCACCGGTTGGCGCGTTGGCTGGCGGGATGGAACTAATTTCACCGAACGACAACGTCGGGTTGGTTGCAGCCATCAGGCTGGCCGCTACTCCCAAGAACAAACTCAAACGGGTAAATCGAATCATTGCGGATTCCCTCCGATCGATCGAAAACTTGCAAACTTCGCGTTCCGGCCGGCCCTTTTACTGCCGGTACGCGGAACTCGCCAAACCAAAACTGGGAAGGCTAGCCAGCTTTTCGCCTGCGACTACCCGACGAAGCCGCCAAACATCGCCATCCAATATAACATTGTTGCGAAACTATAGAACCTGTTACTTTATGCCGCCTTCTACTCCCGCCGCCGGATCGGACAATTTTCGTACAGTTCGCCGCGTACCAGACGTCCTGCACTTTAATTCCCCACAGTTACACTCGTGTCCTTTGCCGTCACCGCAACCGGTTTGGCGTCGGCGTTCGTCCCCGCGGCTGCTGTCACATGAATTGGAAATATCTTACTCCCGCCCTTTCCTTTGTAAGACACATGGACGACCGCAATTACACCATCAGGAATCGTAGTCCGGTTGAACCCAATAATCAAGACTCTCAGCTTTCCAGGTTTGATTTGCGCCGATCGCAAGCTTTTCGACGCTTGCTTAGCCGTCGGTCCGGCCTCGACCGTCAGATCCAAGGCCTCCGCGTCATACTCCAGATCGAATTGCACCCCCGTGGGAAGATCCTGGCCGGCGGTAAGCGTCACCCTCAAAGTCGCAGGTTTATCGGCGGAAAGCTTCCCTTGCTCCAGGCTCAATTCCGCGGCACCCGCCGCCACGGCCACTATGGCCAGAGCCATCGCCACCCTGCGAAGCATAGTCTCCTTAATATATCCCTGAAATCCGCGTTTCGCCTCTATATTTTCAAGTACCGAGCCTTTTGGGAGACCCCCTCCGAAAGACGTTAACGCCAACGCTCTACATACATATAGCGATTTCTACGGCAAAAACGACTCAAACAGCGAACAATTTTTCACCATATCAGGTTTTTACCTGATACCGACAGGGGGCTCTGCGCCGTGTACCTTAGGAAGCGGCACAGAATTATGGCAAACGTGGATCCAAGAAAGGCTGCTGCCGCGGAAGCCGCGGCGGCACTGGTTGAGAACGGGATGGTGGTGGGGCTCGGGAGCGGATCCACCGCTACTCTTGCGGTGGCAGCCATCGGAAGGCGAACCGCGCAGGGATTGCGAATCGTCGGCGTGCCTACCTCCGAAAAGACTGCCGCGCAAGCGCGCGAACTGGGAATTCCGCTCTCCACACTGGAGGAATCCATAAGCCTCGATCTCACGATCGACGGCGCCGACGAGATCGAGCGCGGGTCGCTCAACCTGGTGAAAGGCCTCGGAGGCGCTTTACTTCGCGAAAAACTGGTGGCCACCGTCAGCAAGCGGCTGGTGATTGTGGCCGGCGACGACAAACTGGTGGACCGCATCGGGGAAAACTCTCGTCCCATTCCGGTGGAAGTGGCGCCTTTCGGCTGGCAATCGACGGCGCGGCGGATCGGCGCTCTGGGAGCGCAGTGCGCCGAGCGGACGACCCCGGACGGGAAACCCTTCATCACCGACGGCGGCCATATCATCCTGGATTGCCGGTTTCAGGCGCTGGAATCCGCCCGTTGGCTCCAGGAGCGCCTGGATTCCATGGTGGGGGTGATGGAGCACGGGCTTTTCCTGGGAATGACCAGCGAGGCGATCGTCGCGCACGCCAATGGGGAACTGCTGCATTTAAAGAGATAGGTTTCCCGCAGAGCCACAGAGCAAGCAAGGGTAAGACTAAGACTGTCCACGGAATTCGCTAAACGTAGCGGAGTAAGGCGAGACGTTGCCATGCCTCCTGGCGCCCTGGCTTTGCAGGAAACCTGCGTGGCACCGCGCCGGGCGATCGCGCTCGGGCTGCGTGAAATGCGCTTTTAGATCGACCGCACCGGCATCGCCACGATATCGTCGATGCGGATCGCCTCTTTCACCACGTAGGGTTCCCCGTATTTCACGCCGATCTGATTGCCATAAAATCGCGCAATGGCCCCCAATCGCTCGCGGATCTCGGCTTCGTCGGGGAACAGCATCTCGCCCTCGTCCACTGCCCCATATTGCGAGACGTAGCTCAACAGCGCCGTCATGCGCCGTTCGAATTGCGCGCTGATATCGACGATGAATGAGGGCTTCACGTCGGCATACAGGCTGGCGTAGAGGATTTTCTGCGGGCGATGGGGCTCGCTGTATTCGTCGATCTTCTTCAATCCCGCCAGGAAGCACGCCTCGAAGCCCATTTCGCCGCAGCGGTAATGGTCCGGATGGCGCGCCTGCCAGTAGGGCAGGATGACCACGCGCGGACGCAGTTCGCGGATCTTCACGGCGAGGGTGAGACGCGCGGTGAGCGTGTTCTCCAGGCGCGCATCCGGGAAATGCAGATTGCCGCGCCATGCGAGCAGCATATGCTTCGCCGCGATCTCGCTTTCCGCCACGCGGATTTCCGGCGAGCCGCGCGTCCCCATATCGCCCGCGGTTAAATCGAGCACACCGGTGCGGTAGCCGGCTTCCGCCATGCGGATGAGGGTGCCGCCGCAGGTCTGCTCCACGTCGTCGGGGTGGGCGGCGATAGCCAGAACGTCGAGGCTCATGCGCGCGCCGCCAGCTTCTTGAGGAATTCGTCGCGAGTCACTTTGTATTTGAAGGCTTTCACCTGGTTGATGGCGATTACCGGCACTTCGTCATTGTAGCGGGAGCGCAGTTCCGGATCGCCATCGATGTCGAACTCCTGGTAGTCGAAATCGGCGCGGCGGCGGGCATCGGCGAGCACGCGTTTGGCTTCGTCGCAGAGGCAGCAGCCGGCGCGAGTATAAAGGGTGACGAGCGGCTTCACCAGGACAGGTCCTCGCGGCGCCAATAGCGCTGGCGCGTGCCCATCATAAATATAAGAACAATTCCCATGACGAATCCGCCGATGTGCGCGAAGAACGCCGTGCCCCCTTGCGACGTCTCGCCCAGGCTGCCGTAGCCCCCCAGAAGTTGCATGCCGAACCAGTAGATCAGCATGATCCACGCAGGCACATCGAAGGTGAAGATGAGGATGAACCAGGCGAACAGCTTCACTTCCGAGCGCGGGAACTTCACCAGGTAGGCGCCCATCACGCCGGCGATGGCGCCGCTCGCGCCCACCATCGGAACGCGGGAATAGGGATCGATGGCCACTTGCGCCAGCCCCGCGGTGACGCCGCACAACAGGTAAAACACGAGGTATTTGACGTGCCCGAGAATATCCTCCACGTTGTCGCCGAACACCCAGAGGAACAGCATGTTGCCCAACACATGAATCCAGCTCGCGTGCAGAAACATGTGGGTGAGGAGGTTCTCCGGGTGGAAATATGCCGGCCGCAGGCTATATTCCCTCGTGAAATGATTGAAGGCATACGGGTCGAGCCAGGCTTCGTGCAGGAAGACCATGATGTTCACGGCGATCAGCAGCACGGTGACGATCGGCCGGGAGTAGCTCGGCTGTGAAACCTTGATGGGAAACATTTACTTGGCGCAGGAAGCCGCGGCGCGCTCGGCCAACTCGGCCTGCGAGCGCCGTTCCGCGCGCGCCATGAGCGAACGGATTTCGTCGATGCCGCGAATACCGCTCCGCGCGCCCAATGCGGTGCAGTTCAGGGCGGCCATGGCGTTGGAAAACTCGAGCGCTTCGAGTATCGGCATCTTCTGCAAAACAGCATAGCAGAACGCCCCGTGAAAGACGTCGCCGGCGCCGGTGGTATCGACACAGTCCACTACGAATCCCGGCGAATAGAAGTACCTGCCGCCGGTGCGCGCCAAAGCACCATGCGCGCCCAGAGTCATGGCGGCGACCTTCATCCCATACTCCTCCTGGAGCGTTTCGAGCGCGCGCAGGGGATCGCTGCGGCCGGTCCACGCGCTGGGAAATTCCGAGCTCGCCACCAGGTAATCGACGAACGGCAGCACGCGGTCGAACCCGTGGTAGATGGTGTCCACATCGACGGTGACGGGAATGCCGTGCTGGTGGGCGATTCCCGCGGCACGCGCGATGGCGGCGGTGTCGTGCCCATCGATGTGCAGCAGGCGGGCGCAGGTGATTTGCTCGGGGGTAATCTCGGCCGGTGTGAGTTGCAGGCATTCGGGCCGGCTCCAGAAGACCGTACGCTCGCCGCTCGAGCGGTCGACAATGATATACGCCGATTGGTTGGGGCAGGCTTTCCGGCGCTGGACGTGATCGAGATTGACGCCGGTGGATTGCAGGCTGGCCCACTGGATGTCGCCGCGCTCGTCGTCGCCGATGGTGCCGATATATTTGGCTCGCAGCCCCAGGCGCGCGCAGGCCACCATGGCGCTGGCCACCTGGCCGCCAGGGCTGACGATCTCCTGTTCGAACGGGGCTTTCCCGGCGTAAGGCGGAAATCGCGGCACGATCAGGAGGGTGTCGGTGGCATTCAGCCCCACGCCCACTACATCGAAGTCAGGCATCCATCCACATTGTGGCATGCGGAGGCCTTTGGGGCGGGTGTTATGCCAGGATTGGCTGCCGTGCCCAGAAAACAAGTCTTGTTATGCTGTCTAGATGGACGAAGTCGGACTCGGCATTATCGGCCTCGGCAATGTCGGGTCGGGAACGTTGACCATCCTCGCGGACAATGCCGAGCAGATTGCGCTCAAGCTGGGATTCCGGCTGAAAGTGGCCGCCGTGTGCTCGCGGACCGCTCATGCGAAAAAGTTGCCGGACGCGCTGGGGCCGGTATTTCGCACCACCGATTGGCGGGAAGTGGTCACGCACCCCGGGGTGCAGATCGTCGCCGAACTGGTGGGCGGCACCACCGTGGCGGCGGAAATCTGTGAGGCGGCCATCGAGCATCGCAAGTCTGTGGTCACCGCCAATAAGGAATTGATGGCGGCGTGCGGGCCGGAGATTTGGGACCGCGCCATTCGCGCCGGCATCAATCTCGCCATGGAGGCGAGCGTCTGCGGCGGTATCCCGATTCACGCCGTATTGCGCGAAGGAATTTCCGGCGATCGCGTGCAGGCTTTCTATGGCATTCTGAACGGCACCTGCAACTACATCCTCACCGAGATGGAGAAGCGCAATGTGCCCCTCGCCGCGGTGCTCGAAGAGGCGCAGCGGCTGGGATACGCAGAGGCCGATCCGAGCGCCGATGTCGATGGCTACGACGCGCGCTCCAAGCTGGTGCTGCTGGCGGCGCTGGCGTTCGGCGAAAAGATCACGCCGTCGGACATTTTCGTGGAAGGCATCCGCCGGATCAGCGAAGTGGACTTCCGCTACGCTTTGCAGTTAAAACACACCATCCGCCTGATCTGCGGGGCGCGCAAAACTCCCGAGGGGCTGATCCTCTCGGTCCGCCCGGCGCTGATTCCGCTCTCCACGATTCTGGCCGGCGTGCAGGGTGCGTACAATGCCGTGTGGGTAAAGGGCATGTACGGTGAGGACACGTTCTATTACGGATGGGGCGCGGGAGCGCTTCCCACCGGCGTCGCGGTGGTGAGCGATCTGATGCGCGTGGCGCGCGAAATTCGCAGCGGCAGCCCGGAGCGCGTCTCGCCCTTCGCGCATGAACGGCTGGGCGAGAACAAGCCGGTCTCGGTCACCTTGCAGCGCAAGGCCTATTATTTGCGCTTCCGCGTGGCGGACCGGCGCGGCATCATCGCGGCGCTCGCCGGCATTCTGGCGAGCAAGAATATCGGGCTGGAATCGGTGGTGCAGGAATCCTGGGACGCCAAAGAGGATTTGCCGTTCGTGATCACCACCGAGGAGACCACCGAGCAGGCCGTTCGCGAGGCCGTGGAAGACATGTCGCGGCTGGATTTTTTGAAGGAAGCGCCGCTGGTGCTGCCTATGGAGACCGCTCTATGAGAAGAACGATAGTTTTATTGGCTCTGGCCGGCGCCGTCAGCGCGCAGGTGGCGCAGCAGGCGAACACCACATACCAGACCGAGGCAGGCCGCGAGAATGTCGCCAAAAGTCTGATCGCGCCCACACGCGAAGGAACCGAAAAACCGCGCGAGTTGGTGGAATCGATGGGATTGCAGCCGGGGATGACGGTGGCGGATGTCGGCACCGGTCCGGGGTTTATGCTGCCGTACCTGAGCGAGCGCGTCGGGCCCTCCGGCCATGTGCTGGCGGAGGATATCTTCGACAACTTCCTGGCCGATGCGAAAAAGAACGTCCAGGAGCACAAGCTCGCCAATGTCACGTTTGTGAAAGGTACGGAGACGAGTCCCAATCTGCCCGAAGGGCAAGTGGACATGGAACTGGTGCTCGATGCCTACCACCATTTCAACTATCCCGAGAAGATGCTGGCCGGCCTGCGCCAGGCGCTCAAGCCCGATGGCAAACTGGTGATTGTGGAGTATTACAAGCGCCCGTCTGCCATGCCGGGAGGCCGCGCGATGACGCACATACGGCTCGACATGCCGGACCTGATCAAGGAAGTGGAAGCCAACCATTTCCACCTGATCATGGAGAAAGAACATATCAAGAACGTCCAGTACATGCTGATACTGGAGAAGAGCTAGAAGCCATGAAACGAATTTTGCGATACGCCTTGTCCGCGGCCTTGCCGTTGGTTTTGCTGCTGCCGTTGGGCGCGCAGGATGCCAAGCCGTCCAAGAAAAAGAAAGACACCGGAATCACCAGCGAGCAGGCGCAGCAGATTCTCGACGAGCTGCACGATATCCGCCAATTGCTGCAACAGCAGCAGGCCACGCTACAGGCGCTGGCGGAGAAAAATGGACCGGCGGGTCCCGAGCGGGCCAAGCTCGACCTGAGCGGATTTCAGATGCTGGGTTCGAAGACCGCGCCTTTGACGCTGGTGGAGTTCACCGATTATCAGTGCCCATACTGCCGGCAGTTTCACGTCAACGTGTTTCACGAGCTGAAAAAGAATTACATCGATACCGGGAAGGTGCGCTTTTACAGCCGCGATCTGCCGCTCGACCAGATCCACCCCAACGCTATCCGCGCGGCGGAAGCGGGACGTTGCGCGGCCGACCAGGGACAATTCTGGGCCATGCGCGAGCTGATGGGCTCCAACCCCGACAAACTCGACCTGGAGAATCTGGTAACCGAGGCGGGCACCCTGAAAATGGATCCGAAGGTTTTCCGCACCTGCGTGGAATCGCAGAAATATAAACAAGCCGTGCAGAGCGACGTGTTGGAGGCCATGAAAATCGGGGCCGAGGCGACGCCTACGTTCGTGCTCGGTAAGAGCACGCCGGAGGGCGTGGATGGCCAGCTGATTGTTGGTTCGCAGCCGTACTCGGAGTTCGTAAGACAGATCTCGAAGCTCGATTCGAAGTAGTGCAACCACTGGTGCGTGGTGTTAAAGTGATTCCTGGAGCAAAGTCCTCATGATTATCGGCGTTCCGAAGGAAATCAAAGATCACGAGACACGGGTCGGGCTGGTGCCGAGCGGCGTCATCGCGCTGCGCGAAGCGGGCCACGAGGTCCTGGTGGAGACACACGCGGGCGAAGGCAGTTCCATCACCGATCGCGAGTACATGCAGTCCGGCGCGGCGATTCTGGAATCGGCCGCGGACGTCTGGGAGCGTGCCGGCCTGGTGGTGAAAGTGAAAGAGCCGCAGCCGGCCGAGTACGGCTATTTCCGGCCGGGACTTACCCTGTTCACGTACCTGCATCTGGCGCCGCTGCCGGAGCTTACCGACAAGCTCATCTCGTCGAAAGTGAACGGCGTGGCGTACGAGACCATTCTCGAAAGCGACGGGACGCTGCCGCTGCTCACGCCCATGAGCGAGGTCGCCGGACGAATGTCCGTGCAGGTGGGCGCACAGTACCTGGAGAAGCCGAACGGCGGACGCGGTATCCTGATTGGCGGAGTACCGGGTGTGGCGCCGGCCAACGTGGTGATTCTGGGCGGCGGAATTGTTGGCACCAACGCCGCGAAAATTGCCGTGGGCATGGGCGCGCACGTGACCATCATCGACCGCAATTTGAATCGCCTGCGGCAACTGGACGATATCTTCAACGGTGAAGTGGTCACGCTGGCTTCCAATGTGTGGACCATCAGCGAGAATCTGAAAACCGCCGACCTGGTGGTGGGGGCGGTGCTGATTCCCGGCGCCTCGGCTCCCCGGCTGGTGAAGCGCGAAATGATCGCCACCATGAAGCGCGGCGCGGTGATGGTGGATGTGGCCATCGATCAGGGCGGCTGTTTTGAAACTTCGCACGCCACCACCCATACCGAACCGGTCTATCTCGTGGATGGCGTGCTGCACTATTGCGTGTCGAACATGCCGGCCGCGGTGCCGCATACTTCGACCTTCGCGCTGACCAATGCCACGTTCCCGTACCTGCTCGAACTGGCGAACCACGGGCTCGAAGGGGCCTGCGAACGGCACGCATCGTTAAAAAAGGGCGTAAACACTTATAACGGGTATGTGACGCACGCCGGCGTGGCGGCATCGCAGGGACGGACGTTCAAAGAATTGGCGGCGGTGTAGGGAAAGCAGGAGTCAGGAGTCAGGACCCTGGCTCGCGACGATTTCGAAATTGCTTCCGCGCTTGCGGAACGCGTTGAACCCGAGCAGCCAGTCGTCGAATTCGCGGGCGAAGCCGTAACCCCAACCCCATCCTGGCAAGAGGCCGGCCAGAGGCGTCGAGCCGAAATCGTACATCTCGGCGCGCGCCTCGAATCCTGCCGCGCGAAACACGCGGCAGGTCGCCTCCGGTTCGAGTTCGCGCTCGTCGGGACTCTGGTACCGCTTCATCATCCAGGGCACGAAAACCCTCCCAAGCGCTCCCGAGAGCCGGTGCCGGCTGGGATCGAGCGAATAGAACGTACCGCCGCGAGCCAGCCTTTTTCGCACCTGCCGCGGCAATTCCGCCAGATCGCTGTCCGATAAGTGGTGCAGGAAGAAGATCGCCATGACGGCGTCGAACTCGCCATCGGCATGGCTGCCTTCTTCGAAGCGGGCGTTGGAGATCGAAAGGCGCTCCGCGTCGGCGCGAGCCTGGCGGATGGCGGACGGCGACAGGTCGACTCCCACCACTTCTCCGACATAGGGGGCGAGCAGCAGTTCGGTATCGCCGATGCCGCAGCCGAGGCTCAGCACGCGCGATTGCTTGCCGATGCCCGTGAGGTGCAGAATCCGCGCCACCATGTGGCAGCGCAGCAGGCGCACGGCGGGACGCGCGAAATGCCGCTGGGCGAATCCCGAATAGAGCTTTTCGTGATACGCGAGCTCGCGCTGGCGAACTTCCCGGTCGGACATCAGGCTTTCTTCGGCAGGCGGCGGAAGGCAACCCAGGTGGCGAACAGGGACGCCGCCAGCAGCGAGCCGTCGCGCAGCAGCGTCCACTTGGAGATGGGATCGCCGGTTCCGAAGCAACCGCAATCGATCTTCTGGCCGGCCATTTTGGCGTGTACCATGGCGGTGAAGAACACCATCAGCAGCAGCGAAATGACCGACGCCGGAATTCGCGGCCAGAATCCCACCATCAGCCACAGCCCCAATGCCACTTCGGCGGCGGGCAGCGTATGGGCGGCGAACACCACCATGTTGTACGGCAGGATGTGGTAGGAATCGATGCCCATGGCGAACAACGCCCATGGCTCGCGGAGCTTCAGGTAGCCCGCGTAGGCGAAGACGCCGCCGACAATTACGCGCAGCGCCAGCGCCGTCCAGTACAGCGCCTTACTTCGGGAGGATTCCATCGATCATCGATTTTAGCAGCCGGTAGTCCGGAGCCGGCGGCAGCGGATAGGTTTTCGAGCCCACGGTGATGACCAGCGTGGGCGTCTCGTTGATCCCCTGATTGGCGCCGGCTCGCGACTCGGTTTCGAATTCGGCGATCACTCCCGGGTCTCTGGAAAGCTCCTGGACTTTCTTCTGTTCGGCGGCCGAGGGCAGGGCGGATGCGACCGCGCCCCACAGGTTCCCGTTGGCAAACCAATTGGCCTGCTGCGCGTAAAGCGCATCGGCCACGGCATGATATTTACCGATGCGCGCGGCGGCAACGGCGTAGGCGAAGGCTTCGCGTGAATATTGGTGCGGCAGCACAAACGCGCGGTCGATGATATACATCTTGCCCGGCACTACGTAATCCCGCATCAACTGGGGCAGTTCCTCTTCGTGGAAATGCTTGCAGTGCGGGCATGTGAAGTCGCTATAGACTTCCAGTTTCACCGGAGCCGAGGGGTTGCCGGTAGCTCTCTCCTTGTCGATTTGTGTCATTGCCGCCGCCAACGGCAGCAAGGCCACCAACAAAGCCGCGTAAAGTTTCATATGCTTATTCTATTCTTCCTTATTTGAGCAGGGCATCGAGGTACTGCTTGAAGAGATCGTAATTGACCGGGCCTTTTACCACCTCGCTCCGTCCGTGCGCCGTTACCCATAAGGTTGGCGTGGACTCGACGGGAATGGATTTGCCCTCCGCGAGGTCGCCATCGATTTCGCCTTCTACTTGGGGCGATTTGATGAGCGACTTCACCGTCTTTTGTTCGGTGGGAGTGAGCACGCTGTTGGCCACCGCCTCCACATTTCCCGTAACCTCAATGGCTTGCTGAGCGCTGAACAGGGCATCCGCGACCCGCTGATACCGGCCCACGTGCGCCGCCGCGCAGGCCCACTCCGCGCAAGCCCGGCCGTAGGGATGCATTTGCAGCGGGAAATAACGATAGATCACGTAGGCCTTGCCGGGGACCACGAAGTCCGACATGATGCGCGGAAAGTCGTTATCGTGAAAATATTTGCAACCGGGGCACTGAAAATCGCTGAAAACTTCGATCAGTATGGGGGCTTTGGGATTGCCGAAAGTGTTGTTGTCCACGTTCGCCGTGGACCCGGCGATTAAGGCCGCCGCACCAATTACGACCGCTCCGAGCGCTTTTCGAGCATCCATCGATTTTGTCCTTTTTACACTATAACAACACCGGTGGAATGGGTTTTGTGACGTGCGTGGACGGGCCGGCGGGCATGCGCGGAAGCCCTCGTCCCGCTTTTCGCTGGCAGACCGGGGTCGGCTGCGGACCTGAGGGCCGCACCACAATTTCCAAATCCCCTACGAGGGCAACGCTATGGCATTGGGCAGAAGCGTCCCCCCAAGGCCGATGGTTTCGATTCGCCCGGCCACTTCATCGCCGAACGCGGCCTTCAGCCGCCCGAGAGTGACCGCGATGGCTTCCGGCGCGGAATCGATTCCGATCCACCGGCGGCCGGCGCGTTCCGCCGCCATCAGCGTCGTTCCCGATCCGCAATAAGCGTCGAGAACGGTATCCCCCGGCCGGGAACAAACCGCCAGGATGCGGTCGAGCAGGGCTTGCGGTTTCTGCGTGGGATATCCCGTGCGCTCGGCGGCGGAAGCTTGCAGGGAATTGATGTCGGCCCACCAGTCTTCCGGCAGCTTGCCTTCGTCCAGGTAGTATTTGTAATAACGCGCCACCCCGTGGGAATTGCGCGTGCCGTATACCAGACGGTACTTGCGGCCGTCCTCGCCGGTGAGCAGCCGCCCGCCGAAGCTGTGCTTGCCGCTGCGCATCTCGGAGCGGACGGCGCGGGCATCGAAATAATGCCGGTCCGATTTGGCGTAGAAGAAAATCGTGTCGTGTTTGCGGCCGAACCATTTCCGGCTGCGCCCGCCATGGCTGTAGCACCACACGATCTCGTTGCGGAACCCGCCGCCGGCATCGAAAACGGCGTCGAGCACCAGTTTCAGATAATGGCTGGCGGTGGGGTCGCAATGCAGAAAGAGGCTGGCGGTGGGCCGAAGCACGCGATGGATCCCGGCGATGCGCAGCGCCACGCTGACCAGGTACGCCAGCAGGCTGTCGCGCCCGATGACCGGTTCCAGCCCCGCCAGCAATCGTCCCAGCCGCGACGGTCCGGCACAAAGCGTGTCGAACCCGGTTTGCGCCGCGGCATCCCATGTCCAGATATCCGTGAAACCCTGCGCCTGCTCGCGCGAGGAGTAGTTCCGGCGGGAATGGAACGGCGGATCGATGTAGCAGAGGTCGACGGACCCGGCGGGAATGTGCCGGCGCAGCACCTCCAGGTTGTCGCCGCAAAAAAGCCGGTTCGTCTGCGCCATGGTGAACAGCGTACCAGCACTCGTCTGCCGGTGCGAAATCGTGATTTAATAGTCGCAAATAGAAAGAGGAGACGCGATGTTCGCGAGAGTCTTGTTGGTGGGTTTTGCAATGGCAGGTCTAGTGGCGGCGCAAGGCCGCGGCAGTCGCAGCGGAGGCGGTGACGACAGCGTCGGCGGGGCCAATATTGGCGCGGCGCGTGCGGCACCGAAAGAATCCAAGGCCGAGCAGGTGGCGGATCGCCTCAAGCTGAATGGCAGCCAGAAATCGGAGTTCAATTCCATTCTGGACGAGACGCAGCAAGGCGCGGGCTCCATCGTGCAGCAGGTTCTGAAGTGCCGTCAGGACTTGGCCAACGCGTTGATCAACGGCAAAAGCGGGGCCGATCTTGCACCGCTGAACCAGGCCCTCGCCGACGCCGAATTTCAAATGACGGGCGTGGAGGTGAAGGCATTCCAGAAAATCGTGGCGCTTTTGAAGCCCAACCAGATGTCACGGGTTCCGGAAGCATTCGAGCTGATGGCCGGCATCTTCCTCCAACCAGGCAGAGGCCGTGGGGGACAGGGGCGATAACATGCTGAAAAAGATTTTAGCGGCGGGTCTGTTGTGCGCCGGGATGGCGATGGCGCAAGGCAGTTACGGCGGCGGCCGGAGCCGCGGCGGGGGCGAACTGGATCCAACGGCCAGCCGGCCTCGCTCATACAACCGCTTCGACACGATCGTGAGAGTCCTCAATCTGGATCGGGAGCAGGAAAAAACCGTGCGTACCATCCTCGAGGACGGCGCCAAGGAAGCGGCCCCCATTCGCGATCAGATGAGCAAGAGCCGCATCGTTGTAGGCGAGGCCATTGCCTCCAACAAGGGCGAGGACGAGTTGAAACAGCTGGCCAAGAGCAGCAGCGACCTGGATGCGCGGTTATCCGAGCTGGAGATCCAGGCATTCGCCAAAACGTTCGCGGCGCTGAACGAGACGCAGAAGAAAGATATGCAGTCGCTCGGCCGCACGCTCTTCCTCATGAACGGGATGTACCACATCAAAAACTGGACGGAGCCGTAAGCCTTACCCCAGAGTCGCGTACGGCTTTCCGACTTCCTGCGCGTCCACTACCGCGACCGCCGCGACGTGTACGATATCGTTCACTTCCGACCCGCGCTGCAAAACATGAACCGGCTTGCTCAACCCGGTGAGGAGCGGCCCGATCAGTTCGCATCCGCCGATTCGCTGGAGCAGTTTGTAGGCGATGTTGCCGGCTTCCAGATTGGGAAAGATGAGCACGTTGGCGCCGCCCTTGAGCGTGCTGAACGGGTAGGTCTCTTCGATAATCTGCGGCGCCACGGCGGTATCGGCCTGCATCTCGCCATCGATCATCAGACCCGGCGCACGTTGGCGCACCAGTTCGACCGCGTGCCGCACCTTGTCGGCCAGCGGATGGCGGGTGCTGCCGAAGTTGGAGAACGATAGCATGGCCACGCGCGGCTCCTGGCTGAACCGGCGCGCCTTTTCCGCGGTCATGATCGCGATTTCGGCCAGGTCCTCCGCGGAGGGCTCGATATTCACGGTGGCGTCGGCGAGGAAATAAATATCGCCCTTGGGCGTGATGAGCACGTACACGCCGGAAACGCGCGCCAACTCCGCCCGCACTTCGATCACCTGGAGCGCCGGACGGATGGTATCGGGATAATGCGTGGTCAAGCCGCCGATGAGCGCGTCCGCATCTCCCATCCGCACCATCATGCTGCCGAAAGTGGTGTGGTTGAGCAGCGCCTCCTCGGCTTCGTGCCGCGTGATGCCGCGGCGCTGGCGCAGGCTGTAAAACTCCTCGACGTATTCCGCCAGCCGTGGGGACTGCGCCGGTTCCACGATTTCGATGTGGTTCAGGTGCAGGTGCAACTCGTCAACCCTGGAGCGGATTTTCTCTTCGTTGCCCAGCAGGATGGGGATGGCGATCGATTCGTCGAGCAGAATCTGGCAGGCGCGCAGGATCTTGCCCTCTTCGCCCTCGGTGAAGACGACGCGCTTGGGCTCTTTTTTCGCCTTGTGGATCATGCCGCGCATGACGTAGTTGGCCTGCCCGAGGCGGCGTTCGAGATCCTCGCGGTATTGCTTGAGGTCGACCGGCTTTTGCGCCACTCCGGTCTCCATGGCCGCCTGCGCCACCGCCGATGCCTCCCAGATGAGCACGCGCGGATCGAACGGTTTGGGGATGATGTACTCGCGGCCGAATTCCATGCGGTCGGTCCCATAGGCGCGCAGCACGGAATCGGGCACATCCTCTTTGGCGAGCGCGGCGAGAGCTCGCGTGGCAGCCAGTTTCATCTCGTCGTTGATGGTGGTGGCGCGCACGTCCAGGGCGCCGCGAAAAATGAAGGGAAATCCCAGGACGTTGTTGACCATGTTCGGAAAATCCGAACGTCCCGTGGCCATGATGGCGTCGGGCCGGGTTTTCAGCGCCAGATCGTAATCGATTTCGGGATCGGGATTGGCCATCGCGAAGATGATCGGGTTGGGAGCCATCCTGAGAATCATCCCGGGAGTGACGGAATTGCCTTTCGAGAGGCCGAAAAAGACGTCCGCGCCGTCCATGGCTTCTTCGAGCGTGCGCCGTTTGGTGTCGGCGGCGAAGCGGGCCTTATATTCGTTCATGCCATCGGTGCGGCCGGCATAGAGCACGCCCTTGGTGTCGCACATGAGGATGTTTTCGCGGCGGACGCCGAGCCGCACGTAGTGCTCGGCGCACGAAATGGCGCTGGCGCCGGCGCCATTGAAAACCACTTGGATGCCGCCGATGTCTTTGCCGACAATCTCCAGAGCGTTCAGCAGGCCGGCCGCGGAGATGATCGCGGTGCCGTGCTGATCGTCGTGGAAGACCGGGATTTTCATGGTCTTCTTGAGCGTTTCCTCGATGTAGAAGCACTCCGGCGCCTTGATGTCTTCGAGATTGATGCCGCCGAAAGTGGGCTCCAGAATCTGGCAGGTGCGGATTACTTCGTCGGGATTTTCGGTATTGAGTTCGATATCGAAGACGTCGATGTCGGCAAAGCGCTTGAACAGCACACCCTTGCCTTCCATCACCGGCTTGCCCGCCAGGGCCCCAATGTTCCCCAGCCCCAGCACGGCAGTTCCATTGCTGATGACGGCGACCAGGTTGGCTTTCGCGGTATAGGCATACGCGAGCGTGGGATCGCGCTCGATTTCCAGGCAGGGCACGGCCACCCCGGGGGAATATGCCAGGCTCAGATCGCGCTGCGTGCGGCAAGGCTTGGTGGGAACGACGGACACTTTGCCCGGCGGCGAGGCAGAATGATACTCCAGAGCATCTTCGGGACGGATCGACATGAGAGTATTTCGATTATATATTGATCGGTGAGGATGCTTCGCGTTGGAGCGGTTCTGATGGCGGTTCTCGCGGCCCAGGCGGCGCCGGAAGCGCAGTTCCTCGACCGCACGGTCACGGTGAAGGGAACTGCCTATCGATATGTGGTCTCGATTCCGGGCGATTGGAGCGCGGCGCGGGAGTGGCCCGTCATCCTTTTCCTGCACGGGTCCGAGGAACGCGGCGACGACGGCATCGCGCAGGCGAAAGTGGGGATGGGATTGGCCGTGCGCCGGCATCCCGAGCGGTTCCCGGCGATCGTGGTGATGCCGCAGTGCCGGCCCGGAGTGGATTGGCGCGCTCCGGAAATGGAGGCGCAGATTCTGGCGGCGCTCGACGCGGCCGCCAGGGAGTTCCACGGCGATCCGCGGCGCACGTATCTCACGGGATTTTCCATGGGCGGGTACGGGACGTGGTCGCTGGCGGCGAAATACCCGGATTGATTCGCCGCCATCGTGGTCATTTGCGGCGGCATTCGGTGGCCGACGCCCCAGAAGATCGAGGATGAAGCGCCGTACGCGGCGATCGCGCGGCAAGTCGCCGGAATTCCGATCTGGGTCTTCCACGGCAATGCCGACCGGAATGTTTTCGTGACGGAATCCCGCGAGATGGTGAAATTGCTCCGCGGTCTCCACGCCGACGTGCGATATACGGAGTACGACCACGTGCCGCATCAGTCGTGGGACCGGGCCTATGCGGAGGCGGAACTGCCGGCTTGGCTGTTCGCGAAGAAGCTCAAGTGAAAAGCCGGCCCCCGGTGGAAGCCCCAGGGCAAGGCTGCCGCCCCACCTGGGCGCTACCCTGGACCTATGTCCGAATCGATTTCCGCGCTCCACCCGAACCTCCGCGGGCGGGTCGCCGTCGTAACCGGCGCCAGCCGGGGAATCGGCAAAGCACTCGCCATCCGGCTGGCCCGAGAAGGCGCCGACGTGGTGGTGGCGTCCAAGAGCGAGCAATCCACCGAACGGCTGCCGGGCAGCATCCACGATACCGCCGCTGAAATCCGTAAAGCCGGCGGGCGCTCGCTGGCCATACCCACCGACGTTCGCGACGAGGACGCCGTTCGCAACGTGATCGAGCGCGCCATCGCCGAGTTCGGCCGGCTCGACATTCTGGTCAACAACGCCGGCGCCATCTGGGTCAACCCGATTCTACAGACTCCGCCCAAACGCTTCGACCTGGTGATGGGCGTAAACGTGCGCGCGGCCTATGTCGCCAGCTACTACGCGCTGCCGCAGATGGTCAAACAGAGATGGGGGCATGTGCTGAATATGTGCCCGCTGCTCTCCGCGTGTTCGCCGGCGGGGAAAGTAGCCTACACGATTTCCAAGCTGGGAATGGCTTACGCTGCCCTCGGCCTCGCCGCCGAGCATGCCG
Source organism: Bryobacteraceae bacterium (assembly GCA_035509055.1). Lineage (GTDB taxonomy): Bacteria > Acidobacteriota > Terriglobia > Bryobacterales > Bryobacteraceae > PALSA-129. The sequence goes on from DATJMA010000145.1 coordinate 19,630, forward strand.
CCGATAACATCGCCGGAAACACTCTGTGGCCGCGCACCATCATCGAGACGCAGGCATCCATCAACTGGCAGATGGCCGACCGCTCACAATGGCGCACTCCCGAGATTCTCTGCGACGCGTCCATGGCCATCTTCGCGCAGGAGCCGCGTACTTCGACCGGACGGCAGTGGATCGACGAAGAGGCGCTCCGCGAGCTTGCGGGCATTAGCAATTTCGACGGCTATTGGTGCGAGGGAAAGCCGCCGGCGAACCCCGTCTACATCGATCAGTGGTAGATGAGGTACTTCGCCCGGGTTTCGAGAAATGCCGCGACGCCGTCCTGCATGCCCTGCTGGATGGCACGCGGATCGTCGCCCGCTTCCAGCCGCCCGATCACCGCGTCGCTGCCGATGAGCTTCTTGTCCACCGCCCAATCGATCTTTCCCGGGTAGAGCTTCTGGATGGCGCCGGCCACTTCGAGCCCGAGACGCGTGGCATCCACCATCTCGCGGTCCACGATTTCGAAACGCACACCTTCGATGCCGACGCCTTTGAAGACCGATTCGGTGGGGGTAAAACTCGTGGGATAGACGCGGATGCCGGGAATCTGGCGCTTGTTGAGGTATGTCGCGAGATCTCGCCCGTGGATGAAATCCGCTCCGATCAGTTCGAAAGGCGAATCGGTGCCGCGACCGACCGAGATTTTGGCGTACTCCAGCATTCCCAGCCCCGGGTACAGGACGGCTGCATTGAGGCTGCGCATGTTGGGCGAAGGATTCACCCAGGGCAGGTTGGTGGCGTCGAACCAATCGCCGCGATGCCAGTCTTCCAGAGGGATCACGGTCAGGTTGGCGCCGATTCTGCGCTCCGCATTGAACAATTTGGCGAGTTCGCCCATGGTCATGCCGTGGCGCACCGGAAGGCCGCCGAAGTATCCCACGAACGATTCATTGCCGTGGTCGAGCAGCGGACCCTCCACGCGCACGCCGGTGATGGGGTTCGGCCGGTCGAGCACGTAATAGGGGATGCCGGCCTTGGCCGCCGCTTCCATGGCGTAGGCCATGGTGGTTTCGTAGGTGTAGAAGTGAACCCCCACGTCCTGGATGTCGAAGACCAGCGCGTCGATGCCGCGGAGCATCTCGGGAGTGGGACGGTTGGTGCTGCCGTACAGGCTGAAAATTTTAATGCCGGTGGCCGGATCGACGGCATCGGCGATTCCGGAACGGTCTTCGGAGCCGGCAAACCCATGCTCCGGCGAGAAAAGCGCCGCCACGTTGACGCCGGCTTGCTTCATGAGGTCGACATTGCGGCGTCCCTGGCGGTCGATGCCCGTGTGGTTGGTGATCAGCCCGATGCGTTTGCCGGCGAGCGGTTGAAAGTTCTGCTCCGCGAGAACGTCGAGCCCGGTCTTGGTTTCGCCTTCGCGTTCCACCTCGCGGCGGATGCCGGCGCCGCTCAGAGTTTCGTTATAGCCGGTGAGTGTCACGCCCTGCACCTTGATGCCGACCGCTGCCGCGGCAATGGTGGCTATCCGTGCGCGCACGGAGGTGATGGCCGGCCGCAAATCCGGATGGACACTGTTGGCCAGCAGGATCACATAGGTCTGCGTGGAAGGATCGATCCAGATGGAAGTGCCCGTGAACCCGGTATGGCCGTACGAGCCGATGGGAAACAACTCGCCGCGATTGCTTGAATAGGGCGAATCGATATCCCAGCCGAGGCCGCGCAAGATGGGCTGATCGGGCGGCGTCTGCGGCTCGGTGAATTTCTTGACGGTGAGCGGATTGAAGAGCCGGACGCCATCGAGTTCGCCGCCGTTCAGCATCATCTGCGCGAAACGGGCGAGATCGCCGGCCGTGGAAAAAAGTCCCGCGTGGCCGGCGACGCCGCCCATGTAGCGGGAGGTGGGGTCATGCACTACTCCGCGAAGCGGAAGAGAGTGCTTGTCCGGCCGTTGGGTGGGCGCGATGCGCGGAATCCACGCGGGCGGCGGCAGAAACATCGTCTCCTTCATTCCCAGCGGCAGGAAAATATTTTGCCGGGCGTATTCGTTGAGCGGCAGCCCGCTGAGGCGATGCACCAGCTCGCCAAGCAGGATGAAATTGATATCGCTGTAGACGTGCCGCACGCCGGGCGGACGGTCGGGCCTGGTGGTGTAAGCCAGGTGAAGGCCGGTCTCGTTACCGTGCCATACGGGCTCGAGGGGGACATCGGGCGCCAATCCCGAAAAATGCGTGAAGAGATTGCGGATGGTGATGTCGCTCTTGCCGCCCTGAAATTCCGGGATATATTCCGTGATCTTGTCGTTGAGGCGGAAGCGGCCCTCCTCGAAGAGCTTCATCAGCGACGGCGTGGTGGCGATCACCTTGGTGAGGGACGCCAGATCGAAGATGGTGTCTACCGTCATGGCTTCGGAGCTGGGAACCACGGCGCGATCGCCGTATGCCTTGCGATAAACTACCTGCCCGTTGTGCCCGATCAGCACGACGGCGCCGGGAAGCCGGTTCTGGCGGATGGCTTCGTCGATGACGCGATCGATCGCCGGACCTCCGGAAAACGTTTGGGAATGGAGCGCGGCGGCCGAAAGCGCGAGGGAGACGAACAGCTTCATGAATTCATGATAACGGCCTGCCCGCCGCCTGAATGGCGGCGGCCAGGATGGGCTGCCCCGCTACGGCGCCGGGTGAATGCGAATCGCCTGTCCGCCGCCGGTGACGAGGTTCGCCTTCAGCCGCATGGTGCGATTCACTTTTTTGGTTTCGAGCACGGTGTGGGTGGGATTTTCGCCGGCATCTTTGGCGTCGGAATAAATCTCCGCCACGAAATCGCCGGCCGGCAGGAATTCCAGGGGGATGTCGAGTTCGGCGGCGTGCGATCCGGCGATCGAACCGACGTACCACTCCTTGCCGCTGCGCCGCGCGACGGTGATATAGTCGCCCACCTTGGCGTTCACAACGCGCGTTTCGTCCCAACTGGATGGCACTTTGCCAAGGAACGCCAGTTCTTTCGTGCCCTGGTAAGCCTCCGGGTAGTCGGAGACCATCTCGAAGGGGCTTTCGTACACCACGAAGAGCGCGGTTTGGTGCGCGCGGGTGCCCATCACCATGGGCTGCTGGTTGCGCGGCACGAATTCGGCTGGGGTGGCGTTGTGGAAACCGCCGGGCGTGTAATCCATGGGACCGGCGAGCAGGCGCGTGAAGGCCAGCATCACGTTGTGGTCGGGCGTGACGCGCGCGCTCCACTTGTTGTACTCGAGACCCATCACGCCCTCGCGGGTGAGCACGTTCGGCCAGGTGCGGCTGAGCCCGTCCGGCTTGTAGGCGCCGTGGAAATCCACCAGCAGATGGTGCGCGGCGGCATTGCGGGCCACGCGATGATAGAAATCCACCATCCACTGATCGTCGCGATCCATGAAATCGATCTTCACGCCGGAGACGCCCCACTTTTCGTAAAGCGGGAAGGCTTCGTCCATCTGGCGGTCGATATCGCTCCAGTGCGCCCACAACCACACGCCCACGTTTTTCGATTTGGCATACGCCAGGAGTTCCGGCAGTTTCATGGCGTCGATGGGTTTGGTGATGTCGCTGCCGGAATCGTTGGCTCCGGCGTGCACCGGCATGGCCCATCCGGCATCGAGCATGAAATATTGAAATCCGGCCTGTGCCGAGAAGTCCACGTAGTGTTTGGCGGTTTCGAAATTCTTGCCGGGCTTGAAATTCACGTTCTCGTCGTATGGGCCTGACCACCAATCCCACGATGCCTTGCCGGGCTTGATCCACGACAGATCGGCGAACGCCGGCGGCGGGTTCAGATTATTCACGATTTGCGATTCGATCAACCGCGCGGGCGAATCGGCGATCATCAGCACGCGCCAGGGTGTGGCAGCGGGCGTCTTCGTCACGACCGAGATCGCGGCGTCGTCGATATGCGGGGAGAGGCGCGCGTCGAGAGCGGCGGCGTTGCGCTCGTCGTGCTTGAGGTACATGCCCGAGTAGTTGTCGATGTCGGCTTCCGTGATGGCGAGGAAGGCGACGCCGGGCAATTCGGTAAGCAGCGGCAGGGCGATGAGCGATTCGGGGTGGATGCCGCTCAACGGCACGGTGCGGTAATTGTCTTCCCAGGAGGTGCGGTAGTTGCGCAGGATCAGCGGATAGGTGGTGGCGTCTTTGGCCAGCACGAACTGCGTCGATTCGTTGGCGATGCGCAGTTCCTCCAGGCCGTCCTGTTGCGGCACCACGTAGCGGAAGGCGGCGCCATCGTTGAAGACGCGCGCTTCCACGGTGAAATGGCGGCCGGCGGCGGCCATTTCGCGCGCTTCGAAGGAGGCAGTGTTGCACTGGTTGCGCACCTCTTTCGATTTGCCGGCGGGCAGCGAGTAAGCCTCGTCGATCTTTCCGGTGTGGGCCGATCCAATTGTCACGTTGGAGCCCAATCCGGGCTGGTCTTGAATTTCAAGCCCCATGGCGGACGGCGTGAGGACCGGCTTGCCGCGGTAGTTGACGGAGTAGCGAAGGCGCCCGCCCGGCGCGGAAAAAGTCAGCCGAATATTGCCATCCGGCGAGGAGAGATCCACCATCCCCTGGGCCAGCGCGAGGCCGCAACCGGCGATCGCGCCGAAAAGAATTCGCATCGAACGAGATCCCATTTCACGCCCCTTATAACACAGCGCACGCGTCGCGGGGCGTGGGGCGCGGGACGGTTTCCGTCCAGCAATTCCGTCTAAGTGCTTTCACTGCAATAAAAGACCCTCCGTTTCCGGACGGTTTCCGTCCAGGCGGCGCCGTGAGACGCGACACTTTTCTTCTGCGATTTGAGAGAATAAGAGGGAAATGAATGTTTTAGTACTGAATGCTGGAAGCTCCAGCTTGAAGTTTCAGGTGATCGCGACGGACCCCGATCGAATTCGGCAGGATACCGACGAACGGCTGTGCCGCGGCGCGATGGAGCGGATCGGTGGCGAGGCCATCGTAACGGTAGAGACCGGGAACGGGCACCGGCAGAAACTCACGGCCCCGATCAAAGATATTTCCGGAGGATTGGATTACCTGCTCCGCTGGCTGGTATCGGATCAGTCGGGGATTGCCGAGATCCGGACGCTGGCCGACATCCAGGCGGTGGGCCACCGCGTAGTGCACGGCGGCGAGGTGTTCCAGGAATCGGTATTGATCGACGAGAAGGTGCTGGCGGGAATCGAGGAGTGCATCGATTTGGCGCCCCTGCACAATCCCGTAAACCTGCGCGGGATCAAGGCGGTGCGCGATCTCATCGGGCGCGAGACCCCGCAAGTGGCGGTCTTCGATACCGCCTTCCACACCACCATTCCCGAGCACGCGTATCTGTACGCGTTGCCGTATCACCTGTATCGCCGCCACAAGATCCGCCGTTACGGATTCCATGGCACGTCGCACCGCTACGTGGCGTATCGCTACCGCCGCCTGAAGAATCTGGAACGCGATCAAACCAACGTGATCACCATGCACCTGGGCAATGGCTGTTCCTGCACGGCGGTGCGCGGCGGCAAATCGATGGACACTTCGATGGGCATGACGCCGCTCGAAGGACTGGTGATGGGGACGCGGTC
>DATJMA010000146.1:0-33065 GCA_035509055.1 Bryobacteraceae bacterium
GCACCTGGTTGTCCACCAGTCCCACCAGGAAATCCTCCACCGATCCGCCGCAGAAGCGCTCGATCAATTGCTGTGCCCCCTCCGCCGCCACATTCCGCCGGTTATCCACCGCGCGATAGACGAAAGTCCGCCCCTCCACCCGGTGCGTGGCGTATCCCTTTTCTTCCAAAAGGCGCAGGATGGTCCGAACGGTGGAATCCTTCAGCGCGCGTTCGCCCGCCACTCCCTCCCGGCATGCTTCGGCGGTGCAGTCGGGATGCGCCCAGAGGTATTCCATCAGGAACTGCTCCAGGGGAGTGAGGGCCTTGCGGCGTTTTCTGTTAAACATTTTAACGTTACAATTTTTAGCGATCGCCGCCGGTTCTGTCAAGCACTTTTTGGGATCGCACCGCGCCCATCCGTTACAATGGACTGCTGTGGAAACAACCGAGACCAGTAGATGGCACGCCCTGTGGAATCGTTATAAGGAGATCTCGCGCGATGTAAATCGCGGATTTATCGGGGAATGGACGGTCACCATCATTCTACTTCTCTTCGCCACCACCACCCTGGTGCAAGCCTTCGTCATCCCCAGCGCTTCCATGGAGAGAACCCTGCTGATTGGCGATCACGTGCTGGTCGATAAGCTCATCTACGCGCCCTCGGGTGCTTTTTCCAGGACCTTTCTTCCGTATCGCGACGTCCACCGCGGCGACATCATCGTTTTCCGGTACCCCCTCGACATTAAGGAAGACTACGTCAAACGCGCCATCGGGCTCCCCGGCGACCACCTCAAGCTGGTAAACAAACGCCTGTGGCTGAACGGCCATTTTGTGAACGAGCCCTACGCCGTCCACTCGTCCACCATGATCGATTCCTACCGCGACAACTTCCCCGCCCCACCCAACTCACCATTGCAGCAACCTGCCATTGACATGCTGGAAAACCACGTTGTGGATGGCGAATTGGTCGTCCCCCCGGGTGCGCTTTTCGCCATGGGGGACAACCGCGACGATTCCTCCGACAGCCGCTACTGGGGCTTTGTGCCTCGTGAGAACATCGTGGGCACCCCGGTGATCATTTACTGGTCGTTCGACGCCCCGACTTCCGATCTCACCAACGGCAACATCGGCCTGGACCACATCGTGGACGTGGTGGCGCACTTCTTCACCAAGACTCGCTGGTCGCGGACCTTCCGTCTCACGCGCGGATACCCGCTGCAGTAAGTGCCCCGATCGACTTCCTTGCGGAGGCCGGACGCGCAGGCCCGGTGGCCAAATTCAATTCGATTCGTTATTGAATTCAAATACGTCCGTATTGGTGCGGACCACCAGGCGGCCCGTGCCTAGGGGCTTTCCCTCCGTCGGGAAGAAAATCGCGCCATCTGTGGTATCCCCCACCGCCAGCTTGGTTTGCACCAGCGCCAGTGCGCTCGCAATAAGCGACGTCGTCACCTTGTTGCCGGTCGATGCGATCGCCGCCTCCCGCCGCGATTCCCACCCTTTCAGGGCCTGCGGATGGGGGCTCCCGTAAATGGCGTTCTCGTAGGTCGTTACCAGCTTGATGGCATCGCTGCCATTGGCCTTTTGCCGCAGCATGTCAATCACGACCCGCGCCGGCACCGCGCGAATTTTCACCCCATCCGTCCGCTCGAACGTGAAATCTTCCGGCCGGATGATGTAAGGCCCCTGCGAACCGTTGGAAATCGCTACCTGGACGATTGCGTATTGGTGGAGATTCCCCGGCAAGTGGTTGAACATTACGGTGATACCGGACTTCGTCAGAGTCTGGTAGCTGATGCCGTTGGACTGGACCTCGATGACCTGTGCGGAGGCGACCCCCGCCAGCCAGGCCAGTCCCAGCCCCGCCGCCCCGAGAAGCCTTTTCATGAGACCATATTACGATAAGTCACTCCAGCCGTTTGGAGGTAAAATGCCAAGTCAGCAAAACCATCCGACTACCGGAGTCCACGCCGCGCACTCGGGACTCGAACAACACGGAATTCGTCATATGAACGCGGCCTATTGGAATCTCAGCGCGGTTCGCCTGGTGGAAAAAGCGATCCAGCGGCAGGAAGGCCACCTCTCCAGCAATGGTTCGCTGGTTGTCCGAACCGGCCAGTTCACCGGCCGTTCGCCCAAGGATAAATTCATCGTCCGGGATGAGATCACAGACTCCACCGTACAGTGGGGCCCCGTGAACCAGCCCATGTCCGAGGCGCATTTCGACCGCCTATATGCCCGCATGCAAACCTTTTGGCACGGCCGCGACGTCTTCGTCGAGGATTGTTTCGTGGGCGCCGCCCCGGCCTACGCCCTTCCCGTCCGCGTCATCAGCCAGTTCGCCTGGCACGCCTTGTTCGCGCTCCAGTTGTTCATTCGCCCGGAGGGAGCCGGTGGCGAGGCGCACCAGCCGCAGTTTACAATTCTCTTCGCTCCGGATTTTCAGGCCAATCCCGCGCTCGATGGCACCAATTCGGAAACCTGCATCGTCATCAACTTCAAAAAGAAGATTGTGCTCATCTGCGGCACGCAGTACGCCGGGGAGATGAAGAAGTCGGCGTTCACAATTATGAACTACCTGCTTCCGGAGCGCGGCGTGTTCCCCATGCACTGCTCGGCCAATCAGGGTCCGGCCGGCGATGTCGCGCTTTTTTTCGGCCTGTCCGGCACCGGTAAAACCACGCTTTCCGCCGACCCGCGCCGCCAGTTGATCGGCGACGACGAGCACGGCTGGAGCGACCACGGTGTCTTCAATTTCGAAGGCGGATGCTACGCCAAGTGCATTCACTTGTCTCGCGATCAGGAGCCGCAGATCTGGAACGCTATCCGTTTCGGTACCGTCCTGGAAAACGTGGAGATGGACCCCAACACGCGCGAATTGGATTTCAATTCCGACGAGATTACCGAAAATACCCGCGCAGCCTATCCCCTCGACTATATTGCCAACGCCTTGATTCCGAGCGTGGGCGGCACCCCTTCAAACGTAATCCTTCTCACCGCCGATGCCTTCGGCGTCATGCCGCCCATCGCCAGGCTGTCGCCCGAGCAGGCGATGTATCACTTCTTGAGCGGCTATACCGCAAAATTGGCCGGCACGGAGCGCGGCCTGGGAAAGGAACCCGTGGCGACTTTCAGCGCTTGCTTCGGCGCTCCCTTTCTTCCCCGGGCCGCATCGGAATACGCGGCTCTGCTTGGCGAGCGTTTGCGCCGCTCCTCCGCCGCCTGCTGGCTCGTAAACACCGGCTGGACCGGCGGCCCGTACGGTGTCGGTGAGCGCATGAAACTCCGCTACACGCGGGCCATGCTCAACGCCGTCCTCTCCGGCGAACTCCGGAATGTCTCCACCTCGCCGGACCCCGTATTTAAAGTAGCGGTGCCGTCGGAATGTCCCGGAGTGCCGTCGCAGTTTCTGGATGCCCGGGGTATGTGGCTGGACACCGCCGCATACGACCGCGCCGCGCGCGATTTGAGCGCGCGCTTCAACCGGAACTTCGAGAAGTTTCAAACCGTCGAACGGGAGATCGCCGATGCGGCGCCCGTGGGCGGGTAACGGGGCGCCCCAACCCCTCGTCTTGGGTACTATGCTGCGCGTTTCTTTCGCGCTGATCGCCATCGCGGCGGCCGCCGCCGCTCAGGACCGCGGCTCCATCAGCGACCTGGTGGCGCAGGTGCGCGCCGGCCTCGATGGCGCCCGCGGCGACGGCCGGATCGCCAAGGATATCCGCAAACTCCGACTCACCGAACGCCTGGACGACCGGACCATCGAAATCCTTCAGAGCGAAGGCGCCGGGCGCCAGACGGTGGAGGAATTGCTCCTCCTGCGCGATCGCTCGGCCCAAATGCCGCGCCCCTCCAAACCTGCCATTCCGGAACCTCCGGCCCCCTCCGCCGCCGCGCAGGTGCAGATCTGGAACGCCGCCCACGAGAATGCCGTCAGCCAGAATCAAACCCTGCCCGATTTCATTTGCACCGAGACCATCCGGCGCTACTTTGCTTCCAAATTGAATGGCGGGTGGAAGCTCCAGGACACCCTCTCGCTCCGGCTCACCTATTTCGACCGCCGGGAGGAATACAAGCTGATGAGCGTCAACCGCCGTTCCACCAGCTTGTCCTATGAGCAGATGCGCGGCGCGATTACAGAGAACGAATTCGGCACCATGCTGGCGGCGATTTTTGCGTTGAAATCGCGCACCAACCGCGACTGGGACCACTGGACGCTGCTCCACTCGCGCCCCACACACGTCTACCTGTTCGCCATCTCGGCTCCGAACTCCGATTACCAGGTCACTTCCGGTGCCGGCCCAGGCGAAGAGGAACGCGTCCGCGTGGGCCAGCACGGCTTTGTCTACATCGACGACGCCACCAAAATGGTGGTGAAAGTCACCGCCATCGCCGACACTTTTCCGCGGGACTTCGACGTCCGCAAAGTGATCCTGAATCTGGATTACGATTTTACCGATGTCGGCGGCAAGCGCTACCTTCTGCCGCTGCATTCCGCCACCACCCTATGGGCTCCGCCGTTCCTGCATCGCAATGAAATCGACTTTCTCCAGTACCGCAAGTTCTCCGCCGACACGACCATTACTTACGACGGCACCGTGAAGAAGTAGGCGGCCATTGCCGCGCGCCTCACGGCGCATCCGGCCCTACTTCTTCTGATAATCCGGGTACGTGGGCCGCTTGAACTGCTGGGGCGGATTGGCGGCCAGTTCCTGCATCACCACTTCGATCGCTTTCTCGAGTTGCGGATCGTGGCCCTGCCGCACCGCCGCCGGATCGAGCGTCACTTCAATATCCGGCGCCACCCCGTGATTCTCCACGTCTTGCGTCCCATTCGGATTCCACACCGCGATGCTCGGGGCCATTACCGTACCTCCGTCCATCAGCGGCGGATATCCGTTCAAGCCCACTAATCCGCCCCAGGTTCGCTCGCCGATCAGCTTGCCCACCCCGGCGCGGCGGAAATACCACGGCATGGCATCGCCGCCCGAGCCGGCAAATTCGTTGATGATCATTACCTTCGGCCCGAATATCGCGCCTTGCGGCTGGACCGTGTCGGCGCCGTCGCGGGCGCTCACCAGGCTCATCGGTTTGCGTTGCAGGTACTCGATGATATCGGTGGCGAGCTCTCCACCGTGATTGAAGCGCTCGTCGACAATCAGCGCCTCCTTATCCACCTGGGCGAAGAAGTAGCGCATGAAGCTGGTGTAGCCGCCGAAAGATGTGTCGGGCATGTAAACGTACGCCACGCGGTTGTTGGTGGCCTGATCTACTTTGCGCCGGTTGGCCTCGATCCATTCGAGGTGCCGCAGTCCGAATTCATCGGCTACCGGAACCGCCTTTACCTCGCGCGCCCCTGCACCGGAGGGATCGGCGCCCACGCGCAGCAGCACCGTTTTCCCGGCCGTCTCTTCGAAAAAGCTGTAAATGTTGTCGGTGGCCCTTAGATCGCGGCCGTTCACCGCCAGCAGGTAGTCGCCCGTGCTCACGTCCACGCCCGGCTGCGTGAGCGGCGCCCTGGTGCCCGGATTCCAATTCTCGCCGTTAAAGATGTGGGTGAATCGATAGCGGCCGTTTTCGATTTTGTAATCCGCCCCCAGAAGTCCCGTCTGCACATGCTTCACCTCCGGCGTGTCGCCGCCCCCCAGAAACATGTGGCCGACCGTCAGGTTCCCGAGCATCTCGGTGAACAGGTAGTTGAGATCGTCGCGCGAGGCCAGACCGGAAAGATACACGCCGTAACGCTCCTCTGCCGTCGCGAGATCGAGTCCGTGGTAGTGCGGATCGTAGAAGAAATCGCGCTCGATCCGCCACACTTCGTGAAACATCTGCTTCCATTCCGCCGCCGGATCCACTTTCACTTCGAGCGCATCCGTCTTCAGCGCCTTTTGGTTCCCCGGTTTCGCTGGCGGCCCGTCCGGAGAGTCCGAAGGCGGCGCCGGCGCATCCGCAATGGTCCACTTGTCGCCCTGCTTAAAAAGCAGCTTCTCACCGCTCGCCGATACGTGAAAATCCCCTGCGCCGCTCAAAACCGTATCCGCCTTCCGCTTGTTCAAATCGAAGCGGTGAATCGTCATGGCGAATGGTCCCGGAGTGCGCGGCGGAGGAGCTTCCGATACGTACACCACCCCGGCCTTTCCGGCGGCAACCGCGATATAGCGGCGCGCCGGCATGGGCAGCGCCAGAATGCGCTGGCCGATGTTTTCGAGGTCGATTTTCACTTCCACTTTTTCGGCGCTCTTGTCCTTGTCATCCTTCTTCGGCTCGTCTTTTTTGGCTTCGTCCTTTTTCTTTTCGTCGTCGCTTTCCGGCGCGAACGGAGAAGCTTCCGTCTTGGATAGCACCACCAGGTATACCGTCGCCGAAACTGGCCGCGAAAACCCTTCGATATCCGGTTCCATCGCCGCGCCGGAGTTGGTGCTGGCCGTGAAATACAGGTACTTGCCGCCCTTGTCGAAATCCGGGTTCTCCGCGTCGCTCAATCCATCGGTAACCTGCGTGCTTTTGCCGCTCGCCAGCGAATACAGATAAATTGCCTGCATGTGGCTTTTGAGCGTCTTCGAATAGGCCAGCCACTGGCTGTCGGGCGACCATGAGGGCGCCAAGCCGTCGCCGTTGTAGTAATAATCGGTTTCCACCAGCACCGGCTTTTTCTGTTCGAGGTCGACGTAATAGAGATGGCTGTGGTTGTCGAGGAACGCGATCTTCTTACTGTCCGGCGACCAGCGCGACACGGAAAAAAACGCCTTCTCGCCCAGCGGAATCTTCTTCACTTCGCCGGAACCGTCCTGGTTTTCGATGTGCAGAGCGTATTCACCCGATTCGTCGGAAAAGTACGCGATAGTCTGGCCGTCAGGCGACCAGCGCGGCTCGCGCTCCATCACGCCCGTGGTCTGCGTCAGGTTGCGCGCGTCGCCCTTTTCCGCGGGGACCGTGACGATTTCCCCTCGCGCTTCAAACACCGCCCGCACGCCGTTCGGAGAGATGTCGGCATTGGCGAGCCGCTTGGCCACATTCACGAAATGCGGGCGCAGTTCCGGAAGATCGCCCGCCAGCGTCACGTTGACTTCGCTGGTGCGGCCGGTTTTCAAGTCATATAAATGCAGGGAACCGAACTGCTCATATACGATTGCGCCGGGACCCGCCGCGGCCGATTTGAAATCGAGACCGTGATTCTCGATCGCCCGCGTCACTTTTTTCGCATGCGTGTCGTAATAAAATAGCGTCACCGGCCCCTCGCGGTCGGAGAGGAAATAGATGCGGTCGCCAACCCACATGGGGTTGAAATCGTTGGAATTCTCGCGTGGAACCGGAACCACGCTGGAATCCCCCAGGTCGGCGATCCAGATCTTGCGCGTCTGCCCCCCGCGGTATTTTTTCCACGCCTTCTGAAATTGGAACAGCGGCACGTAGGCGATGTGCGATCCGTCGGGTGAATAGGACCCTTCTTCGGCGATGGGCAGCGGCAATTCGTCGGGCAGTCCGCCGCCATCCACCGGCAACGTGTACAATCGGTCGCCATCGTTGGGAACGGCGCGATGAGAACGGAACAGCACCCTCTTGCCGTCCGGCGTCCAGCCGACCGCCTCGTCGCTTCCCGGATGGTACGTAAGGCGCCGCGGCACGCCGCCCGCCGCGGGAATAGTGAAGACATCCACGTTGCCGTCGTACTCGCCGGTGAAGGCGATGGTGGACCCGTCCGGCGAAAATATCGCGGAGGTTTCCGTGCCCGGTGCCGTGGTGAGACGGATGGCTTCACCACCTTCGCGCGGCACGCTCCATAAATCGCCCGCATAGGTGAACACGATCCGGGTTTTGCTCAAAGCCGGGTTGCGCAGAAGCAAATGGCCCGTCTGCGCGCCGGCAAACGAGGCTGATATCAAAAGCAGGCTTAGAACTGGACGCACCATGATCTACAGTGTACGCCCCCGTGCAACCGCTGTGCTTTTCTTCACCGGCTCCGGCGGATGCGGCCGTGAGTGCGGCGCTGCACTCCTGGCAGGTGTTCCCGCCGTTGGTACACACACCCGGAGTGATCGGCAGCGGACGAAACTGGCCGTTGGAGGCGCCTGCCTGTTAATCTGCGTGGCTCCGCATGCCGGCGTCGGGGCGCTGCCCGCATCCTGGACGGCCGCCGCCGGGGAAGTAGAACGCGCTAGCGCGCTCCAATCCGCCCGCGGCACAAGCCCGCGTGCGGCTGGATTGTACGGGCCGTTGAGCGAGCCGTCCTGGTTCTCCGCCAGCCTGCGCGCTGGGCCCCACCCGCACGCGAAACAGACCGGGGTAGGCGAAGTTCAGCGTCACCGTCACCGGACCCAAGGTGTTCCCCCGTAAGTAAGCAGTGGACGATTGCCCACTCAACTCCATGCGCGCCTGGCGTGCCACATCGATCGCGAATCCCCTCGCCACCCCCAATCTCACCTCCCGTTACACTGAGATAAGTGAGCGCGAGCACTGAGTCCGGCACCGTCGCCGTGCTGGCCGAAAAACCTCGGTAGCCCGCGATATGGCCCGCGTCCTCGGAGCCCCCAACAAGGGCAACGGCTACATCCACGGCAACGGCCATGCGTAGAGCAGCGGCACTGCCATCAAGAAAACACCCCGTACCGCGCCTGGAGGGCCACATCGATCGCGAATCCCCCTCGCCACCCCCAATCTCACCTCCCGTTACACTGAGATAAGTGAGCGCGAGCACTGAATCCGGCACCGTCGCCGTGCTGGCCGAAAAACCCTCGGTAGCGCGCGATATCGCCCGCGTCCTCGGAGCCGCCAACAAGGGCAATGGCTACATCCACGGCAACGGCTATGTCGTCACCTGGGCCGTCGGACACCTCGCCGCGCTCGCTCAGCCCCACGAGATCAATCCCGAGTGGCGCCACTGGCGGCGCAATCTCCTCCCCATGCTCCCCGCCGGGTGGCCCCTGGTGGTCTACGAACAAACCAAAGATCAGTTCGAAACCGTCCGCAAGATCCTCAACTCGCCGAAAATCTCGCGCATCGTGTGCGCCACCGACGCCGGCCGCGAGGGCGAACTCATCTTCCGCTACATCTATGAGGCCGCCGCCTGCACCAAACCGTTTAGCCGCCTTTGGATCTCCTCTCTCACCCCGGACGCCATCCGCAAAGGCTTCGATACCCTCCGCCCCGGCCGCGATTACGACCCCCTCGCCGATGCCGCCCGTGGCCGCAGCCGAGCCGACTGGCTCGTGGGCATGAATCTCTCGCGCGCCTATTCGCTGGCTTATAACGAAAAAGACCTCTCCGTCGGCCGCGTACAAACTCCCACGCTCGCCATGGTGGTCGAACGCGAACTGGCCATCCGCAATTTCGTGCCTGAAGATTACCGCGAGGTGCAGGCCACATTCCACCCCTCCGGCACGCCGCCCGCGAACACTTACCAGGGGACTTGGTTTCGCGAGCGCCCGCCGCAGGAGCACATGCGCCTCCCGGCCGATGGCGAAGAAGCCGCCGGAATCGCCGCGCGCGCCCGCACCGGCGCCGCCGCCATCGAGTCCATCGAAGCGCAGACGCAGCGCATGCCGCCCCCCGGCCTCTACGACCTCACCGAACTCCAGCGCCACGCCAACCGCCTTTTCGGATTCAGCGCCCAGCGAACCCTCGATCTGGCCCAGGCCCTCTACGAACGCCACAAGCTCATCAGCTACCCGCGCACCGATAGCCGTCACCTTTCGCAGGATGTCGCGCGCACTCTTCCGCGCATCGTCGACGCCATTGCCGCACCCTACCGCGATCGCCTTGCGCCCGGTACCGGCGAGCGTTCGCTGGGCCGCAGATTTGTCGACGATTCCAGGGTCACCGACCACCACGCCATCATCCCGACGGCGGTATCGCCCGAGAAGGCGTCCCTCTCTCCCGACGAACGCAAGATCCAAGACCTGATCTGCCGCCGCCTCCTGAGTGCCTGGCACGAAGACCACATCACGTCGGTCACCACCGTCATCACCGCCATCCGCAATCCCGGCATCGTCGACCGCTATCACACTACCGGTAGCGAAATACGCCAGGTCGGCTGGAAAGTGCTCGATCTTGCCCCACCCGCGCGCAAGGCGAAAGCCGGCGATGCGCCGCAAGCGTTGCCTTCGGGCTTGGCCGCCGACATGGCCGTGGAAGTCGTCGACGTCGAAATACTTGAGAAAAGGACCCGCCCGCCCAAACGTCTCACAGAAGCAACCCTCCTCACGGCGATGGAAACGGCCGGCAAAACCCTCGACGAAAAAGAACTCTCCGACGCTATGAAAGAGACCGGCCTCGGCACCCCCGCCACCCGGGCCTCAATCATCGAGGTGCTCCTCAAGCGCGAGTACATCGTGCGCGAAGGCAAGAGCCTGGCTGCCACCCAAAAGGGGATTCACCTCATCGAAGTGGTCCATCCCGAAGTCAAAAGCCCTGCGATGACCGGCCAATGGGAAGCGTATCTCCACCGGATTCAACGCGGTACGGCCGAATTGGGTTCGTTCCTGCACGGCATCGAGGCCTATGTGACGGAGGTCGTCGGCAAGGTGGCGGCCACGCCCCCAACACCCCAATTGGCTTCGTTCCGCACTTCATCGCCGGAAGATCCGCCGTCAGCCCAGCCCCCCGAATCGGGTTCGTTCCGCACTCCATCGCCGGAAGGTCTACCGTCAGCCCCGCCCTCCGAATTGGCTTCGTTCCGCAATCACACCGGCACTCCCCTCGAACTCCTTCACAGCGCTTTTGGGTTCGAATCGTTCCGTGCCAACCAGGAGGCCGTCTGCCAGGCTGTCATCGACGGAAACGACGCCCTGCTCGTCATGCCCACCGGCGCCGGCAAGTCGCTCTGTTATCAGTTGCCCGGAATCGCCCGCGGCGGCACCACGCTCATCATCAGCCCGCTCATCGCCCTCATGGAAGATCAGGCCGCCAAACTGCGCGAGCGCGGCTTCGCCGTCGAGCGCATTCACTCCGGACGCCATCGCGCCGATGCCCGCCAGGCCTGCGTCGAATACCTCAACGGCAACCTCCAGTTCCTCTTCATCGCCCCCGAACGCCTCCGCGTCCCCGGCTTCCCCGAAATGCTCGCCAAGCGCAAGCCCAGCCTCATCGCCATCGACGAAGCCCACTGCATCTCGCAATGGGGCCACGATTTCCGCCCCGACTATCGCATGCTCGGCCAATACCTGCCCACCCTCCGTCCCGCGACGGTGATTGCCATGACCGCCACCGCCACTCCCCTGGTGCAGGACGATATCGCCGAACAGTTGGGCCTCACGCAAGCCGCCCGCTTCATCCACGGCTTCCGCCGCGAGAATCTCGCCGTTGAAGTAATCGAGGTAGCGCCGTCGCAGCGAGGGTCGCTCACGGCCGAGCTCCTCGAGGATGAATCGCGCCGCCCGGCCATTGTCTACGCGCCGACCCGCAAGCAGGCCACCCACCTCGCCGCCGCTCTCGAACGTTACTTCCCCTGCGAGGCGTACCACGCCGGGCTCGACGCCGAACGCCGCCAACGCGTGCAGGAGGAATTCCTCGCCGGCCGGATCGAAGTAATGGTAGCCACCATCGCCTTCGGCATGGGAATCGACAAGGCGAACATCCGCACCGTAATCCACACTGCGCTGCCGGGAAGCCTGGAAGCGTACTACCAGGAAATCGGCCGTGCCGGACGCGATGGTTTGCCCAGCCGCACCGTCCTCATGCACTCCTACGCCGATCGGCGCACGCACGACTTTTTCTTCGAGCGCGACTATCCCGAGGTCTCGGTGCTGGCCGGCATCTACTCTCATCTCAGCGCCGAACCGCAGGAAAAAGCCGCCGTGCGGCGGCGAACGCGCATGGGCGAGGAAGATTTCGAAAAGGCGCTCGAAAAGCTCTGGATCCACGGGGGCGCCGTGGTGGATTTCGCCGAAAACATCACCCGCGGCCACGACCACTGGCGCGAAACTTACGCCGCCCAGGTCGATCAGAAACAGCAGCAGTTGGATCTGATGTTACGCTTCGCCGAAAGCAACGAGTGCCGTATGGCCGGGCTCGTGCGCCACTTCGGTGATTTCGCGGGCGCGCGCCAGCCTTGCGGCATTTGCGACTTCTGCGCGCCGTCGCAATGCGCCGGCCAGCGCTTCCGCGCCTCGACCGCCGAAGAACACCGGAGTGCCGTCGCGGTGATGACCGCGCTGCGCAAAGGCGGCTCCAAAACCACCGGCCGCCTCTACACCGAATTGCAGCCGGATGGGGCCATGACGCGCGACGATTTCGAAGAGGTCCTGGGCGCCATGGCACGAATCGGCCTGGTGCGTCTGACCAACGAAATTTTCGAGAAGGATGGCAAGAGCATCCCCTATCGCAAGGTCGGCCTGCTCGACGACCGCGAGGAATTCGTAATCCTCATAAAGGCCGCCGTCACCGCGCCGCCTCCCAGCCGCAAGCGCAAGACCAAGAAGAAGGAACGCGCCCGGCGTAAGCGCGGCCAATCAAAACCCCAATCAGTCCCGGCGGCGCCGGATGAAAAATTGGAGACTACGCTCCGGAACTGGCGCTTCGAGGAAGCCAAAAGGCGCAAGGTTCCTGCATTTTGTATCTTTAACGATCAGACGCTGCGCGCACTGGCGGCAAAACGTCCCGAAACCGCCGCCGAACTGCTCGCCATTCCTGGCATCGGCCTCAGTATAGTGGAGAAGTATGGCGCGCAGCTCTACAGGCTGTTGCATGGGACCGCTTAGCATTTTTCTTCTAGCGGCGTCCGCGTCCTTCCTCCACGCGCAGCCCAAACCGCCGTTGGGATTGCCTCCCGTCCCCTGGCCCGCCGACAACCCCTACTCCGCCGGGCGCGTCGAGTTGGGCCGCTACCTGTTTTTCGATCCGCGCCTCTCCTCCAATGGCAAAGTTGCCTGTGCCACTTGCCATCCGCCTGAGCACGCCTTTGCCGGCGGCGACCCCGCGCCGGTGGGCGTTACCGGCAAGCCGCTTCCGCGGCGCGCGCCCACGCTCATCAATCGCGCCTACGGCAAGAGTCAGTTCTACGATGGCAGAGCATCTACCCTCGAAGACCAGATCCATTTCCCGGTATCCAATCCCGATGAGATGGGCAGCAGCATCCAAGCCACCACCCGGGCGATCTCCCAAATCCCCGGATATGCTCCGCTCTTCGAGCGCGCCTACGGCGATCCGCAGGTCACCTTCGAGCGCATCGCCAAGGCCATCGCGTCCTTCGAACGCACCATCCTTTCCGGCAACTCCGCCTACGATCGCTACCTCGCCGGCGACAAGCAGGCCCTCAGCGCACAAGCCAAACGCGGCGAGCAGATCTTCGAGCGCACCGGCGAGTGCTCCGAGTGCCACAACGGCCCCAACTTCACCAACGAGAAGTTCGCCAGCCTCGGCATCGATCCTTTAGTGCAGCCGCCCGATTTCGGTCTCGGCGCCATCACCGGCAAGCGGCACGACGATGGCAGGTTCAAAGTGCCCACCCTCCGCGAAGTTTCCCATACCGGCCCCTACATGCATGACCGCCGTTATAAGACCCTCGACGATGTGCTCGAGTTCTATCGCAAAGGCGGACAGCCCGGCCCGTATCTCGATTCGCGCATCGCGCCGTTCTTTCTCGACGCATTGTACAAGGCGGACCTGCTCGCCTTCCTCGAATCGCTGAACGGTGAGGGCTGGCAGCAGATCAAAGCGCCCGAGAAATTACCGTGAGCCCAGTTTCAGCCGCCGCCCGATGATCATCTTGATCAGGAAGTGGTCGGTCGAACCCGTCAGGCCGAACCCGGGCGCGAAGTTGAACTCCCAATTCGGTCCGAGATTCAAATCGAGCGCCGGATAGATTGCCTGGAGTTGCTCGTGCAACGGGTCGAATCCGTAGGAGAACGACCCCACGTCCCCGTAATATTCGAATCCGAAGGTAACCCTCCTGGTGATGTCGTAGCTCACCTTGACGGCCGGCGCGAACGTCACTCCCTGATGCACGTCGATCCCGTGCCACGCGCGTTCCAGTGCCGGGTTTCCGCCCACGTACCAGCGGCCCATCTGCTTATCCACAATCGGCCGGATTTCCCACGTCCACGTGTCCGGAGCATAAGCGCGGCGCATGTACCCGAACTCAGTTGAGATGCTCACGTTCACTGGCCAGTGCCACGCTTCCGGGGCGCGGACGCGCGGGCGGATGTGGTCGCCTACCCATTGATACCCCTCCGGTCCCCGGTAGCTGGTGAACACGTAAAATCCCACTTCGAACCAGTCGTTGATGCCTTGGGTGATTTCGAGTGTTTCGTGCAGCCCGTGCTCGTCGGCGCGGACGCCGTCGATCGCCGTCTTGGAGCCTTCGAAGGTGAAATTCGAATGCAACTCCACCATGGTTCGCCCGGGGGGGACGAGCTCGCTGCCGTAAACCTGGACTTCGTAGTTGCCTTGGGCAAATAGAGCGCCACAGCCGCCGGCCAACACCAGCAGCCACCGGAGAATGTTCAAGCGAGCACCTCGAAATAAGTGAGTGTACCGTGTTTCGGTTCTGCGATCATGGAAAAGTCATGATCGAGACTGGTCTGAAAGACAAGGTCGTAATCGTTACCGGCGCCGCGGCAGGCATCGGTAAAGCAACCGCGCGGCGCTTCGCCCGGGAGGGCTGCCATGTCGCTTCCTGGGACGTCCGCGAAGGCGAGGCGGAGCCCGGAGGGCTCTTCCGTCAGGTCGACGTGACCGATGCCGCGCAAGTGGAAGCCGCCATGGAAGACGCGATGGCCCGCTGGGGCGCAATCCATGTTCTGGTCAACAACGCCGGAATCATTCGCGACGGTCAGCTCATCAAATACAAAGAGGGCGCGCTCGCCGGACAGATGAGCGATGAGCAGTTCGATTCCGTCGTCGGCGTGAACTTGAAGGGCGTGTTCGTCTGCACGCGAGCCGTCACTCCACGCATGATCCAAAGCGGAGGCGGTGTGATTCTGAATGCCTCCAGCGTGGTGGGACTGTATGGAAACTTCGGCCAGACCAATTACGTGGCGTCGAAGGCGGGAGTGATCGGGATGACGAAGGTATGGGCGCGCGAACTCGGCAAATTTCACATCCGCGTGAACGCCGTAGCGCCCGGCTTCATCGCCACCGACATGACGAAAAATATGCCCGAGAAGATCCTCAAGGCCATGATCGAGCATACTCCGGTGGGGCGCCCCGGACAGCCGGAAGACATCGCCAATGCTTATCTCTGGCTCGCCTCCGGCGCGGCGTCGTTCATCAGCGGCGCGGTACTCAGCGTCGATGGCGGAGTGGTCACCGGAACATAATATAAGTAGGGATCTATGAAACCCATTTATATCGCTGCCTATCATCAATCGAAGTTCGGCAAGCTGATGGGCATGACCGTGCCCGAAATCGTCGACGCGGCGATTCAGGGCGCCTGCCGCCAGATCGACGCGCCGGCTTCCGCGCTCGATGCCGGCTCCATCGGCGCCGCCTGCAACTTCTCCCTGAATCACCAGGGATTGCTTGCCGGCCTGATGGCCATGACTCCCGGGCTCGAAGGCAAGCCCATTGAGGCGGTGGAGAATGCCTGCGCTTCGGGCGGTCAGGCGGTGCTTTCGGTGATCCACAAGCTGCAGCTTGGGATGGGCGATACCGGCATCGCCGTGGGCTACGAGAAGATGCGCGACGGCGCCGGCAAAATGGATGGCAAGCTCATCGGCGAGGTGCTCGGCTATTTCTCATTTCCCGCCGAACGCGAAGGCAAGGTCTTCGTCTTCCCGCACATTTTCGCCGAAGTGATGCAGGAGTACATGACCGTCCACGGTGTCTCGCAGGCCGATCTCGCCGCCATCGCGGTGCAGGAATATGCCAACGCCAAGTTCAACTCCTGCGCGCAGATGAACAAGGTGCAGATCACGCTGGAGCAGGCGCTGAAGATCGAAGGCCCCAACCGTTACGTGGTGGAAGGCCTGCCGCTCAAGACTTACGATTGCTCGCAAATCACCGATGGATATGCTTCCCTAATCCTCGCCACCGAACAGGGATTGGCCAGGCTCGGCGTCAAGAAGGCCGATTGTGTCGAAATCGCGGGATGGGGACAAGCCACCGACCCGCTCCGCAAATCCGGCCGCGACGTGCTCCATCCGGCGGGAGCATATCGCGCCATGCACACCGCCTACCAGATGGCCGGCGCGAGCCCGGCGGACGTCAACGTCGCCGAAGTCCACGATTGCTTCACCGTGATGGGAGCGCTCGGCACCGAGGTCATCGGTAAGGCCGAACCGGGGCGTGGAGCACAGTACTGGGTGGATGGCAAAGCCGCTCCGGCAGGCGAGTGCGGCATCAACACCTCCGGCGGTCTGATCGCCAAGGGACACCCGATCGGCGCGACGGGCGTCGCCATGATCGGGTGGGCATCGCTGCAGTTGCAGGGTAGGGCGCCGGCGGAACTACAGGTGGCCAACCCCAAACTGGCCGCGACGTTCAATATCGGCGGCCCGATCTGTGCCAGCGTCTGCACCGTGCTGCGCCACGCTTAGCCCGGCAGAAGCTGTTTGCCCGGCAACTGCGCCGTCCAGTGGCTGGATCGTTCCTTCAGCAGATCGGCGGCGGCCATGGGAAGCAGTTCCGGATCGAGCGTTTCCAGAATCTCGTATTGAAATGCCGACTCGCCGTGGGCGTTCCACTCCTCCTGGAGTGAACTGTCCATGAAACTGCCGTTGCCCAGGGTGAACCAGGAGCGGTTCCGGGTGGCGCCGAGATTCCGGGACGATCCCACCCACGCATGCCCCGTCACAGCGCAGCGGATTGCGTATATGCCGATCGCCGGTTTTTGCTCCTTGAATTTCCGAATCGCTTCTTTCTTCGACAATCCCATTGACATCAGGCTGCTCCCTCTCGATTGTACAATCCATGCCCACTCCACCAAATTCGGTCGCGAACCGCCGTCTAACGGCCCGCGCGACATCGGCATGCTATAACCAATCATGCGAAATTCCCTGCTCCCGCTGATACTTTGCGCGGCCGCGCTCCATGCCGGAGAGCACCCCAAGGTGCGGGCGATCACCGCCTTCATCGATGTCGATCCGCAGGGGTATCGGCGCCAGATCGAGGACGCCGCCGGGTTCCTGAACGCGGCGCGGGACGCTTATCGCAGCGCAGGTTGGGAAGTCGAGACCATTCGCATTGCCACCCAGCCGTTCCCCCAGTACACCAAGGGTCTGAGTCGCGACGCGGCGCTGGCGATGCTGCGCGGCATCGACTCGCTGGGCGCGAAGCTCTCGATCATGCCGTCAATCGGTCCGGCCATGTGGAACGATAGCGACAGCAGCGCACCCGTCGATCTGCTGATCGATTTCCTTTCCGCGCCTGGCGGCACCAATGCGAGCCTGATCACCGCCGCCGAAGACGGCATTCACTGGAACGCCATCCGGCAGGCCGCGCGGCTGATCGATACGGTTTCGCGCCGCAGCCTGCACGGACAGGGAAACCTGAATTTTGCCGCCATCGCCATGCTCAAACCTTACGGTCCGTTCTTCCCCGGCGCGTATCATCCGGGTGGCAGCCGCGCCTTCTCCATCGGCGTGGAAGGAGCGGGCGTGGTGGCGCAGGTTTTCGCGCAAGAACACGATCCGCGTGCCGCCGAAAGGAAACTCACGGAAGCGCTGGATGCTCAACTCGGAGCCGTGGAAAAGATCGCGGCTGAGATTGCCGCGTCCAAAGGCTGGAAGTATGCGGGTCTCGATCCAACCCCTGCACCCTTGGGGCAAGTGTCGATCGCGCGCGCCATCGAATCGTTCACTGGGGTGCCGTTCGGTTCGAGCGGCACCATGACGGCAGCGGCGGTGATCACGCGCGCGGTGCGGTCGGTCGCGGTGAAACGGGTGGGATATAGCGGGCTGATGGTGCCGGTGCTGGAAGATGCGGTGCTCACCAAACGCTGGGACGAAGGCGCATTCGGCATGGACGCGCTGCTGGCCTACTCGGCGGTCTGCGCCGGAGGGCTCGACACCGTCCCGCTTGCGGGAGACACCGGCGAAGAGCGACTGGCACACATCCTCAGCGACGTGGCGACCCTGGCGTATAAGTGGCAAAAGCCGCTGGCAGCGCGATTATTGCCGGCGCCCGGGAGGAAATCCGGCGAGAGAACGCAATTCGACGACGCGCGGATGGCAAATGCCCTGATCCACTAACGCCCAATCAGGTGGTAGGCCGCGAACGCGCCCGCGTAAGCCAGCACCGACATGTAACTGAATTGCAGGATGGGCCACTTCCATCCACCCGTTTCGCGGCGCACCACGGCGATGGTGGAAATGCACTGCATGGCGAAGGCAAAGAAGACCAGCAGCGCGAACGCCCCGCCAAGGCTTAAATCGTGGTGCAGCGCTGCCTGCAGTCCTTCCTTGTTCGCCTCGGGATCCATGCCGTAGATCGTCCCCAGCGTGGCGATGATCGTCTCCCGTGAAAATACCGCCGTGAGCAGGCCGATCCCGATCTTCCAGTTGAATCCGAGCGGGCGGATTACCGGTTCGATGGTCCGTCCGATGGTCCCCGCCAGGCTGCTCGCGATCTCCGGCGGGTGGCCGTTGGTGTACGGAAGATTGAGCGCTCCCCAAAGCAGCACGCTCACCAGCAGAATAATGGTGCCGGCGCGAACCAGAAAAACCTTCGTGCGATCGAGCAGCCGCAGCCCGAGAGATGTGAGGGTGGGCCAGCGGTACGAGGGCATTTCCAGCAGAAACGGCGTGCGTCCGCTTTTCAAAATGGAGGACTTCAGCACGCGCGCGGTGATCACTGCAACCAAGAACCCCAAAACGTATAGCCCCAGCATCGCCGCCGCGCCAGTGGAGAGAAAACTACCCAGCAGCGGCCGGTTGGGAATGAACGCGGCAATCACCAGCAGGTATACCGGAAAACGCGCCGAGCACGTCATGAACGGCGCGATCAGGATCGTCGCGATGCGGTCGCGCTTGTTCTCGATGGTGCGGGTGGACATGATGGCCGGCACCGCGCACGCGTAAGCCGACAGCAGCGGGATGAAGGATTTTCCCTGCAAGCCGACCTTCGCCATGGTGCGGTCGGCAATCAGCGCCGCGCGCGCCAGATAGCCGGAGTCTTCCAGAATGCCGATGAACAGAAAAAGCAGCAGGATCTGCGGCAGGAACACGATCACCGATCCCACGCCCTTCCACACGCCGTCGGTCAGCAGGGATTTGATGAGGCCTGCCGGTAGCACCGATGCAACCAATTTACCGGAATGCTCGATCAGCCAGTCGACCGCAGTCTGCGAGGGCGCCGCGACCGTGAAGATGGTCTGAAAGATGGCAACCACCACCGCCAGAAATAGCAGCGGACCGGCAACCGGATGAAGAAATACGGCGTCCAGGCGGCGCGTCCATTTGGGCGGCGCGGGAGCGTGATACGAAGCCTGCCTGCCCACGTGCCCGGCCCATTGCCGGCACTTCGGAACATCCTGCAGGATGGGAAGTTCCTTGGGCACCGGTTTCGGCATGGCGCCCGCCAGAAATTCGAACACCCGGTCCACGCCCTGCCCGCGGCGCGCGCTCACCAGAGCCACCGGAGCGCCGAGTTCAACCGAAAGCTTCTCCAGATCTACGCGCCCGCCGCGATTTTGCAGGTCGTCGGCCATGTTGAGGATCACCAGCGTCGGCAGGCCCAGGGCCAGAATGGGCGCCGCCAGCATCAGGTGCCGGCCCATGTTGGTGGAATCCAGCACCAGCAGGATGGCTTCCGGCTTGGCGACGCCGGCGCGTTGGCCGGTGAGGACATCGTGCGCTACCTGCTCATCTTCGGACCGCGGCGAAAGGCTGTAGACACCCGGCAGGTCGATGAGTTGGACGGCGCGCCCGTCCGGCAGCATGGCGATTCCGGTATGTTGTTCCACGGTGACGCCGGGAAAGTTGGCGACTTTTTGATGGAGGCCGGTGAGGCGGTTGAATAAGGTGGTTTTGCCCGAGTTGGGAGGGCCGATTACAGCTACCGCTTTGGACGCAGTCTGGGAGCCGGGGAATTCAACGACGGTTGCCGGGTTGCAACTGCTGCAGTCGCTGCATCCGCTCATCAGGCCCTCGGCTTCGGATCCGGCTTGACAGTTTTTTTGCGGCGTACCTTGAGACGCCGGGCGGTTTCGCGCCGTAGCGCGATTTCCGAACCGTCCACCTGAAAGACCTGTGGGTCGCCGCCAGGAGCGCTGCGTCCGGCGGTAATCTGCATGCCCGGCAGAAAGCCCAGTTCCATCAGGCGGCGGGCATCTTCCGTAGGCAGGTCGATCCCTTCCAGAATCGCGGCATCTCCCTGCCGCAAGTCCACAAGGCTCGCGGGGAGTGTTTCCGGAAGATCACAGTTGACACTCAGTTGCATCTCGATTTCAGTATGCGCCGGTCTGAAATCCTTGTCAAGCGAACTACGCGCTTTCTTGCGCTTTTTTGAGCCCACCGCTGGAAGACTGCCTCCAAGTACGCCAAAATAAAGGATAACAGAATGTTCGAGCGATTTTCTATCCGGCTCTGCCGCGAGGCTGATTTCGATCGTATCC
This sequence comes from Bryobacteraceae bacterium, assembly GCA_035509055.1. GTDB lineage: Bacteria > Acidobacteriota > Terriglobia > Bryobacterales > Bryobacteraceae > PALSA-129. The sequence goes on from DATJMA010000146.1 coordinate 20,470, forward strand.
TGGAGATTGAACACGCCAGTTTTGGAAAGTACGCGTGGGATCGCAACCTGTTTGCAGATTTTTTCCACAAATGTGGGGAATTGTTTCTGGTTGCGGTAAAAGGCCGGAAAGTTTGCGGGTATAGCCTTACCTGCACCGGAGGGAGGCCCGACTCGCCGCGTGCGGAAGTGGCCTCGATTGCCGTGGACCCCTGGTACCGGGGACAGGGAGTTGCCTCACTCCTGATGGATAGCACTCTCCGCCGCCTGCGCCGCCGCGGGATTTCGCGAGTTAACCTCGTAGTGAAAGTGACCAACGCCCCCGCCATCAAATTTTACGAAAGTTATGGTTTCGAACGCGGACGCCTGCTTCGCGCCTATTACGAGGACGGCGCCGACGGCCGGCGCTACGAAAAACGGCTGGGCTGATTCAGTTTTTGAAGGCAGGTGCCGGGCCCTACATCTTCAGTACCGCCCGGAACCGTGCCTCACCCTTCATCATCCGCTCGTAAGCTTCTCCAACCTTCTCCAGCGGAAACTCCTCGTTCAGCGACCGCACGCCCGTCTGCACGCTGAACCACAGCGTGTCCTCCGAATCGGCTGCCGTGCCTGAATACCAGCCCCGAATCGACTGACTCCTGGTGATGAGTTGCAGAGGAGGAATCTGCATCGACATCGCCGCGCCGATAATCCAGAACATCCCCTTGACGCCCAATCCGCCGAGCGCGGCCGCCATGGCATCGCCTGCCGTGACCGTCGCCAGAATAGCCTTGGCACCGCCGATCTTCTGCAACTCGCGTGCGGGATCTTGCGCTTTGCTGTCGATATACTTCGACGCGCCCAGCTTTTCCGCCAGCGCGCCTTTATCTCCGCCGCGCGCGATCGCCGCCGTCCGGAAGCCCATTTTCGCGGCATACTGAACCGCCAGGTGTCCCAAGCCGCCCAGTCCCAGCACCGCCACTACGTCGCCGGGCCGGGCGCCGCAGTTCCGCAGGCAATTGTAAGTGGTAACCCCGGCACACATCAGCGGGGCCGCCTCCACCGCCGAAATCCCTTCGGGCATGTGCGCCGCCGCTTCCGCGCGCGCCACGATGTAATCGGCATAGCCGCCGTCGCTCGTGATGCCCGTTACATAGGTGGCAGTCGAGCAGGAGAAGAAATCTCCGCGCCGGCAGTTCGCGCAATATCCGCAATAGCCGCCATTCCAACCGACGCCCGCGGATTCGCCTTCCTTCCAGCCGGAAACGCCCGCACCGAGGGCGTCCACCACGCCGGCAACTTCATGACCCGGCACTCGCGGATAGGGAATCCCCGGCCAGTGTCCTTCCTTTACCAGCGAGTCGCTATGGCAGATGCCACAGGCTTGCACTTTGATGCGGATCTCTCCCGCGCCGGGAGCCGGAATCTCGCGCTCTACGAGTTCCAAAGGTCCGCCCGCGCGGGAAACTTGTACGGCACGCATTCTACTCATATGCCTCATTTTCCCATTGCCATGTTACGAACGCCTGACAGCTCCACCGGCGCCGGCCAACTGTGCCCCTGCTGCACCAGCAGTCCCTGCGCGGCGTCCGGACCCCACGTGCCGGCGGCATAATTGGGAAAATCTCGCGGGGGAGTGGATGCCCATGCGTCGAGCACGGGCATCAGCAATCGCCACGCGGCTTCCACCTGGTCCGCGCGCATGAACAACGTCGGATCGTTGTTGATGATGTCGCCGAGCAGCGTCACATAGGCTTCCGGCGACGGCGTGGCGAAACTCTCGCGATAGTTGAAACGCATGTCCACCGGCTGCAAAACCATTTTCGGTCCCGGATGCTTTGCCTGAAACCGCAACACAATCCCTTCGTCCGGCTGGATGGACATCACCAGCCGTGCCGGCTGCCAGTCGAGCGTCGCCTCGATGGGAAACGATTGGTGCGGCACGGCCCGGAACTGGATGACCACCTCCGAGACCTGCCGCGGCATCCGCTTCCCCGTCCGCAAATAGAACGGCACATCCTGCCAGCGCCAATTATCCACAAACAGGCGCAGCGCCGCGAAGGTCTCGGTATTGGAGTGCGGCGGAACATTATCTTCCTCGCGATACGCACGCACATGCTTGCCCGAAATCCAGCCCTTGTCGTATTGCCCGCGGACCGTCGAAAGATGCACGGCGTCGGGCGTAATCGCGCGCACGGCGTGGAGCACATCCACCTTCTTGTTGCGGATCTCGTCCGCGTCGAACGAAACCATCGGCTCCATGGCCACCAGGCACATCACCTGCAACAGATGGTTCTGCACCATGTCGCGCAGCGCGCCGGCGCCATCGTAATATCCACCGCGGCGCTCCACACCAACGTCTTCCGCAACCGTTATCGACACGTAATCCACATATCGCCGGTTCCAAATCGGTTCGAACAATGGATTCGCGAACCGGAACGCCAGAATGTTTTGAACGGTCTCTTTTCCGAGGTAATGGTCGATGCGAAAAATCTGCGATTCCTCAAACGCGCCGGCGAGAACCCGATTCAAGGCCAAGGCCGAATCGAGATCGTACCCGATGGGCTTCTCGATTACCAGCCGCGAACATTTCCGGTCCTTGGCCAAACCTGAATGTAAGATGAAGGGCGGAATCTCGCCGAACAGCGATGGCGGCACCGCCATATAGAAAATCCGCTGCGCCTTTTTCTCCCATTTCTTTTCGAGACCGTCGCAAAGTTCGCCCAGCTCCTTGTAAGTGGCCTTGCCCTTGAAGTCCCCGTTCACATAGTAAATATTTTCGGAGAATTCCTGCCACTCCTTAGTAACCGATTTACCGCTCCGCGCAAACTTTCGAACCCCCTCCTGGAGCCGTTTGCGCAAGGCTTCCTGTGAAATCTCCACCCGGTCGACGGCAACAATCGCAAAATGCAGCGGTATGCTGCGGCTTTGCGACAGATCGAACATTGCCGGCATCAGTTTCCGCCACGTAAGATCGCCGGCGCCGCCGAAGATCACGAAGATGTTGGGATCCAGTTGATCGCTGGTTTTCAATCCTTCGCCTCCGAGCCTCTCTCTAGATCGCCTTAATACGGGTAGACTGGGCAGTTCCAGTAGTCGTAGTAGCAGTTGGGCTCATAATATGGGTAGCCATAGCCGTAGCCGTATCCATAATAGGGATTCACATACGGCGTCACGTAGACTCCGCCACCCCAGCCACCGCCCCAGCCGCGATAGCCATGAAAACCGCCGCCGCCCCAGGCGTGTCCATAACCGCCGAACCCGCCGCCGTGGAATCCTCCGCCCGGCCGCGCAAATACCGCGGTGGGGAATAGCAGCATCGACGCCAAAGCTAGTTTCAACCCTAACTTCTTCATCTTTTTCCCCTCCTGATTATTGGATTCCCTCCCGCCAGGTGGAGATGCGGACCCGCCCCGATGCCTCCCACGCCGGAAGTTACAGCGGCAGTCTTAATGTTGCCACACGATATGCGGACTGTGTAACGGAACCGGCACTCCGTCGTGCAGAGGTATGATGCGCGGCGTATAATCATTCACCCAGCGCGGCGCCGGCACCTGCGCGCGATATCGGTTCGTCCCGATACGTTCCATCTCGTGCCGTTCCGGTGGAGCGCCGTCGGCATACAACTCTACCCGCACTTCCTCCGGATCGAGTCCGTTCAAATCCACATCGACCTCGAAATAGTGGTGGTGGTCCCTCGTTTCGACTTTTACGGCGCCGAACCGCAGACCCGGCCAGGCCCGCTCCACATCGCCTTGCCATTTTACGATCTCGCGCCCCACTTTACCCTTGGCAGCGGCCCTTTCGGCGTATGCCGCCGCGCGGGGCAGATAATGCCTTTCGGTGTATTCGCGCACCGCGCGGTCGGCGGAAAATCGCGGCGTGAGCGTCGCCATGCTTTGGCGCATCCGCGCCACCCACGCCGCCGGAATGCCGTGGCCGTCGCGACTGTAGAATTCGGGAATCACTTTGTTCTCCAGCAGCGCGTAGAGCGCATCGGCTTCCGCCGCGTCCCAATCGGGGTCGTCGTCGTGTTCCTGCCCGTCGCCGAGCGCCCAACCCACCTCCGGCGTGTACGCTTCCGCCCACCAGCCATCGAGTTCGGAGAGATTCAGCCCTCCATTCACCAGCACCTTCATTCCGCTCGTGCCGCACGCCTCCCACGGGCGCCGCGGCGTGTTGATCCATACATCCGCGCCCTGCACGAGTTTCTCCGTCAGGAGCATGTCATAATCCGCCAGGAAAATCGCGTGCTGGCGCGCCTCCGGCGAGCGGATGAACTGGGCCCACTCCTGAATCAGCGCCTGCCCCGGTCCGTCCGCCGGATGCGCCTTACCCGCGATGATCAGTTGCACCGGCCGTTCGCGATTGCCCAGAATCCGCAGCAGCCGCTCCCGGTCGTGCAGCAGCAGGTTGGGCCGCTTGTAGGTGGCGAAGCGCCGCGCGAAACCGAGCGTCAAGGCGTCCGGATTAAACAGGTGCCGCGCCATTTCCACGTCGCCCTCGGGCGCTCCCGATGCGGCCAGTTCGCGCGCCAACCGGTCGCGCGCATAGTCCACCAGGGCGCGCGTAGATGCCGTCCGGAACTCCCAGAGTTGCGCATCCGAAACGGCGTGCATGTCCTGGCACACGGTCTCACTGGATGCGAGCCACCGCTCTTTGCCGCAGCTCCTCTCCCACAACGCGTCCGCCGGCGCGGAATCCCAGGTCGGCATGTGCACTCCGTTGGTGACATACCCGACCGGTACTTCCGCCTCCGGCCAGCGCGGAAACAGGGGCTGAAACAGCCGCCGGCTTACGTCGGCGTGCAGCCGGCTCACGGCGTTCACCGACCCGCTGCCGCGAATCGCCAGATATGCCATATTGAACGGTTCGTGGACATCTTCCGGATTCTGCCGGCCCAACGCCAGCAGATCGTGCGCGCTAATGCCCAACCGGTTGGCCGCATACCAGCCGAGATATTGCTCGATGAGCTCCGGTGAGAACCGGTCGAAGCCCGCCGCCACCGCGGTATGCGTGGTGAACAGGTTGCCCGCACGCGTCACTGCCAGCGCCACGTCGAACGGAGCTCCGGTTTCGTCCATGTACGCGCGCGCGCGTTCCAGGATCGCGAAAGCCGCGTGTCCCTCGTTCAAATGGCACACCTCCGGCGTCAGCCCCAGCGCGCGCAGCAGCCGCCATCCGCCGATTCCCAACAGGATTTCCTGCTTCAGCCGCAACTCCGGTCCACCGCCATAAAGCTCGCTGGTGATGCCGCGATGCACCGGGTAATTCGCCGCGTCGTTGCTGTCCAGCAGGTAGAGCTTCACGCGTCCCACCTGCACCTGCCATCCGCGCACCCACACCGAGTATCCCGGCAGCACGATCTCCAGCCGCAGCCATTCGCCATTGGCCTGCCGCAGCGGCGTAATCGGCAGTTGTAAAGGATCGTTGTACGGATAAAGCGCCTGCTGCACGCCATCCTGCGAGATCGCCTGCCGGAAATAGCCGCGCTGATACAGCAGGCCGACGCCAACTACCGGGACCCCCAGGTCGCTCGCCGCCTTCAGTTGATCGCCGGCGACATTCCCCAGCCCGCCCGAATAGATGGGCAGCGCTTCGCTCAACATGAATTCCATGCTGAAGTACGCCGCGCAGGTCAACCGCGAGGTGGGGTGTGTCCGCTGAAACCAGGCGGCCGCTTGCGTGGATTCGCGCGCCGCCGTTAACAGGCTATCCACGCATTTCCGAAACCCGGGGTCGGCCAGCGCCTGCGAAATCCGCTCCGGCGCCACCGTTTGCAATACGACCCAGGGATTATGTGTGATTGACCACAATTCGGGGTCGAGCTTTCGCCAGACTTCATCGGTGGCGTGCGTCCACGACCAATGCATGTCGAGGGCAAGCTGCGCCAGCGAATCGAATCCGTCGATCTCCGTCGGTAGCAGATTGTAAATCGGGTGTTGGGTGTGTGCCGGTTCGCTCATCGCTTAGTTGGATGCAAGTCTCGACGTATCGGAGCACGGATATTTTCATTTCGAAACCGCCTCCTGTCGCGAATGTTCCGATTGCACCACCAACATACCCGGTGCGTGGCAGGGAAAACCCTGAAGATCGATTCGCCCCGCCTCCTTCGCCCAAGCTGTGGCCGAAATCACATTCGCTGCCGGGCCGATCCAGGAGGCCGCTTCTACTATGCAAATTGCCCCTCGCTACTACAGTCGGGGTATAGATCGGGATGCCGGAGCATATTAACTTCATATCAAGGACTGCCGGAGCCAAACTGGTGCCACCCAACCGCCATGGCCCTGCTCAAGTTCCCAGGGCAATAGCTCCGGCACTCCACCCCATCCGGCGAAGGCGCCTACCCGCCAAACCGCGGGCCTCGGCCGCGAAGCTGCTTTATCTGCCGATATCCTGCAACGCGTGGAAAGAGGTTCCCGGCGACAAGTTTGAGGAAACCACATTCCCCAACCCATCGATCCAGCGCGTCGAGCCGGTGCCCGTCCAGACCTCGCGCTGCTGTCCGGTGGATGGGTCCCTGGTCAACGTCTGCCCGTTCAAAACGTCGGAGAATGTCTGCCCCTGTCTCGCCATGGATGACGACCATTGCTGAAAACGCGCCTGTGTTTGCTGCACCTGGATCTGGTAGGTCTTCAAAGTTGAGGCCGCATTGGCTGCCGTAATCTGCGCCTGCCGAAGTTGCCACTGCGGATTCTCCCGGAACGACGCGGCCGATTGGAAGGCCATTTTATAAGCCGCATTCGCCTGGTCTTTCGGCGCCAGTAAACTGATGAGGTATCCCACCCGCCAGTTCGCCACTCCGTTCGCCTGGTACAGGCCAGTCTCCGCATATGCGTACGCCATTTTCTCCTGCCCGTTCGCGACGCAGCGGTAGACCGCCTCGCCGGCCGTAGTCGTCACCGCGCCCTCCCGTGGCGCGCTGAAGACGGGGTTCATGGATTTCAGGCTTTTCGGCTCGAACGTCTGGCACGCTTTGGCAAATCGCACCCGCGCGTAAAAAGCCGCGAAATCCAGCCCGGTGCGGTAGCGCGCCACGATCGTGGCCGTCGGCGGATGTCCGGGCGCATATACTTTGCCTTCGGTGAACCCGTATTGCTCCATCTGCCCGGTCGGAACCGTGAAGGGCGGCACACCCCAATCGCCCAGGCGAATTTCGACTCGCCCATCCGGCGAGACCATATCCACCTGAACCCTCGGATCGAGCGGCCCACGGCGCGAAAGCCCGCCGTGAGCCGTCCACCCGCGCGGCACGTCCACCGAAAAAGCCTGCTCCTGGGTATCGCGGACCGTCGTCCACGGTGTGGGTTGGGCAAACGCGGCCGGAATCGCGAAAAAGATCAAGGTCCGGGTGCATCGAATCATCTCTCATGGCCTCCGGCTTGGTAGGCGCAGGGACGCTCCGAAAACCGTCAGTACTTTCAGGCTCATCTTGTGTGAGACAAGAGAGGTGGCGGCCCCGTCAGTGTATCCTGAGACTTGGCCCGAATTTACCCTTTCCACCCCCTTCGCTACACCGCCAAGGCCGGTCCGTTGGCGAACCTCGTGACGCAGCCCTACGACAAGATTTCTCCCCCTATGCGCAACCGGTACCTCGGGCTCAGCCCCCACAACCTGGTGCGCATCATCCTCGGCGAGCGCCGCGAGGGCGATTCCGACGGCGACAACGTCTACACGCGCGCCCGCGGGTATCTCGACTCCTGGACTACCGGCGGCATGCTCGCGCGCGACGCCGAGCCCGGCATTTTCCCGTACTTCCAGGAATTCACCGTTCCCGATACCGGCGAGCGGCTGGTTCGCAAGGGCTTCATCGCCTTGGGAGCGATCGAGGACTACGCTGCCGGCGTCGTCTTCCGCCACGAACAGACGCTCTCCGGTCCGAAAAAAGATCGCCTGGAACTTCTGCGCCACACTCACGCGCATTTCGGGCAGATCTTCATGCTCTATCCCGATAAAGCCGGCGCCATCGACGCTTTGCTCGATCAAACCGCCGCCGCCGAACCCCTGGCTGAGACCACCGATGAATATGGCGCCGTCCACCGCCTCTGGAAGACCGCCGCGGCGGGCATCATTCAGGAATTGATGGCCGACAAGCGTCTGCTGATTGCCGACGGTCATCACCGCTACGAAACCGCCCTGGCTTTCCACAAGGAAAATGCCGGCCTCGCGGGCGGCGGCCGGGTCATGATGACGTTCGTCAACATGTATTCGCCCGGCCTGCGGATTCTGGCCACGCACCGCCTGGTGAACGGCCTCGATTCCGCCGGCATCCTCGCTTTTCCCGCCGCCGCGGCGCGAGACTTCACCGTCTCGGAAATCGCCTCGGTAACGGAGTTGCAACGCGCGTGGGAGACCGCCGGAAATCGCACGATTATCGGGGCGGCCATCGGCGCGCGCTTCTTCCAACTGGAATATCGCGAGCGCGGCCAACTCGACGTGCGCGTCCTGCACGAGAAATTGCTGGATAAGACCCTCGGAATCGGCGAACAGGCAGTGCGCGACGAAAAGCATTTGCGCTACATCCGCGGCCTCGACGCGGCCGTGGAAGCCGCGCGCACCGGCGAAGCCCAAATCGCCTTCCTCCTGAAGGCCACCTCCATCGATCAGGTGGCCGACACGTCTTTCGGCGGCGGAGTGATGCCGCAAAAGTCGACCGATTTTTACCCCAAGCTGCTCTCCGGGCTGACCATCTATCGGCTCGAATAAGGTGCTGGCAAAGTGCTCCCAGATTGCCTGCCACACCGAAATCCGCTTCCGGGCCGTCTGATATCTTGGTGTTAGTCATGCAACAGCCCGGCCCGACGACGCAGACCTGCCCCATCCGCGTGCTGGTCTGCGACGACCAGCCGGATGTCTTGGAAGCCCTGCGTCTGCTCCTCAAAGGCCAAGGCTGCCAGGCGGTTACCGTCGACTCTCCGGGCGCGCTCCTGCGCGCGGTCCTCAACGAATCCTTCGATCTGATCCTGGCCGATCTCAACTACACCCGCGATACCACGTCCGGCGTGGAGGGACTCGATTTGCTCGCCAGCCTCGAAGCCCAGGGAAATGCGACTCCCGTGGTAGTCATGACCGCGTGGGGCAGCGTCGACCTGGCGGTCGAAGCCATGCGCCGCGGCGCTTGCGACTTCATCCAGAAGCCCTGGGACAACGAGCGCGTGATGACGGTGGTCCGCAAGCAGGCCGATTCGGTCCGCAAACGCAAATCGGAACTCGAAATCGCCGCCAACGTGCAGCAGAAGCTTTTCCCCCATGCGGTGCAGGAACTCGCCACCATCGAATATGCCGGCCATTGCGTGGCGGCGCGCGAAGTCGGCGGCGACTACTACGATTTTCTGAACGCCGGCGAACGCACCGTCGGGTTCGTGTTGGGCGATGTGTCGGGCAAAGGTGTGCCGGCGGCGCTGCTCATGGCCAACCTGCAGGCTTGCTTCCGCAGCCAGGAGCCGCATGCGCTGCTCCAGCCCGCGCACATGCTGGAAACGGTGAACCGTCACTTTTACGACTCCACCGCCGCCGAGCGCTTCGCCACGCTCTTTTACGGCATCTATGACGACCGCACCCGCGCCTTACGCTACGTGAATTGCGGGCACGTGCCGCCCATCCTTCTGCGCGCCTCGGGCGACCTCGAAACGCTCGATCCCACGGCCACCCCGATCGGCGCTTTCCACCACTGGATGTGCAGCGAAAACCAAGCCACGCTGCGCCCCGGCGATGTGCTGATGATCTATTCCGACGGTGTTACGGAAGCCGAGTCGCCAACCGGCGAGGACTTTGGCGAAGAGCGGCTGGTGCGCTGCCTGCGCGAAAGCCGCGGAGCTTCGGCACGTGCGTTGGTGCACTGCGTGGTGGAGAACGTCACGGAATTCAGCCACGGCTCCCGTTACGACGATGTTACGGTGGTGGCCATCAAAGCGCATTGATCGCTTCCCGATCATTCGGAAGCCGGCCGGGGGTGCAAGTAGCCGTCCAAAGTCATTCCGGTTTACTTCCTCTCGCCAGTGTCAGCGATATCTGGCCTGCATGATTTGCGGTGTGATAAAGCGCGTGGACCAACAATCTGACGCGTGTAACCGTGCCGAAGAAAGGCGTATCCACCGGTTTCATCCAGTCTTCGCCGACGATGTTTTCGATAAGGTCTTTCAACACACCGTATCCCCGCGAGATCAACTCCCGGCTCGATTCCACATCCACGCCCTGGCCGGTGTCCGCTTGACCCATCGTAGTATCCTTCCCGTCAGCCGGTGTGCCGAGAAGCGCACCGAAAAGGTTCATGGTTTCGCCAATATGCCGGTATATAAATCCAATCGATGCGTTGCGGTCATTCAGCCGTAGCGATGCATTCTCGTGGTAGACCCGTCCAGCGAAAAGTGGCTAGTGAACTGGTTCTGCTTCAGAATTTCCAGCAAGATTTCCTTCCGCATACGCTAAACATCTCCAATGGTATTCTCATCGCTTACAGCCGGCTTCTCGACTGCGTTGCGGAACTCCCGGGCGCTTCTTTTCGCGGCGTTGGCTCTTTCATTCAATACCATTCCTCGCTGGTTGTGCCGCCTTCGGCAACGGCCACGAGTCCGGGGCGCGCGGCCGAATCCCAAACCGGTGCTGGTTGCGCCGCGCAGCCCGTAGATTATCGAACTCGACACGCGAGCGGCCCGCCCTTCGGGTTGATACACTAATCAACCGGAGGTTGGCCATGAAGTATCGGATCTGGTTCGCCCTTTTGACCGCGCTCCCATTGGGCGCCGCGGGAACCGTACACCTGCTGCAAAAGCCCGCCATGAACAAGACCGACATCGTCTTCTCCTACGCGGGCGATCTGTGGACGGTCAATCGTAACGGCGGCATGGCAGTGCGGCTCACCGCCGGCGCCGGTACGGAATCGAGCGCGGCATTTTCGCCCGATGGCGCCACCATCGCCTTCTCCGGCGAGTACGACGGCAACACCGACGTGTTCACGGTCCCAGCCTCGGGCGGCGTGCCGAAGCGCATCACATACCACCCCGACGCCGATCGTGTGGTGGGCTGGACTCCGGACGGCAAGCAGATCCTCTTCCGCTCCAATCGCGAGGCCTATTCGCGCTACACGCAGCTTTTTACCGTGTCGTCCGGCGGCGGTTTGCCGGTGGCGCTGCCGCTGCCGATGGCGTTCTCCGGCACCTACTCGCCGGACATGAAGCGCATGGCCTACCAGCCGCTCGATGGCGGCCAATTCGCTACCGACACCAACAATTTCGTCTCCTGGAAACGGTATCGCGGCGGACGCGCCAGCTATATCTGGATCGTCGACTTCGCCGACCTCAAGACCGAACCGCTCCCACGCACCAACTCCAACGATTTCGCGCCCATGTGGATCGGCGATAAGGTGTATTTCCTTTCCGACCGCAACGGTCCGGTCACACTCTTCCGCTACGATCCTTCCAGCAGGAAAGTGGACCAATTGATCAAAAATTCCTGGAAGGATATCGAATATGCCACCGCGGGTCCGGGCGGCATCGTCTACGAGCAGTTCGGCCAGATCCATGTTTACGACATCGCCAGCGGCAAAGAACACCAGATACCGATCGAGATGGCCGCCGACCTCGCCGAAGTTCGTCCCCATTTCCAGAACGTCTCGCGCGAAATTCGCGATGCGCGCATTTCTTCCACGGGCGTACGCGCCGTGTTTGAAGCGCACGGCGAAATCCTCACCGTCCCCGCCGACAAGGGCGACATCCGCGACCTCACCGGAACGCCCGGTGTGATGGAGCGTTCGCCGGCGTGGTCGCCAGACGGCAAATCGATCGCTTACTTCTCGGATGAATCGGGCGAGTACGCGCTGCACATCAAATCGCAGACCGGCGAGGGCGACACCCGGAAGATCGAACTGTACGGCCACTCCGCCTTCTATTCCAACCCGAAATGGTCGCCCGACAGCAAGCACCTCGCTTTCGACGACAATCAACTGCATGTCTGGGACGTGGATGTGGCGGCCGGCAAGCTGACCAAGGTAGCTACCGATTACATCAGCGAAGGCGGCGTGGACTTCGCGTGGTCCGGCGATTCCAAGTGGATTGCGTACACCCAGTCGCTGCCCAACCGGCTGCACGCGCTGGCCATTTATTCGCTGGAAAGCGCGCAATCCAGGCAGGTGACCGACGGCATGAGCGACGTCCGCCATCCAGCCTTCGATCGCGACGGGCAGTACATTTATTTCACCGCCAGCACCAATTACGGGCCCGCGCAGAGCGGTCTGGATATGACCAGCGACGAGCACGACGTCACCAGCAATATCTACCTGATGGTGCTCGCGAAAGATGTGGCCTCGCCGCTCGTGGCGGAGAGCGATGAAGAAAAGGGCGCCGACGCAACTCCGGCCGAAGGCGCGGAAGGCGGGCGCGGCGGCCGTGGCGGACGCAGCGGGGCCGCGGCGAACACGCCTCCCAAGCCGGTGAAGATCGATTTCGACGGCATCGAGCGCCGCATCGTGGCTGTCAATTTGCCGTCCCGGGCCTACAGCAACCTCACCGCCGGGCGCGCGGGATTCTTTTACGGCGCCCAGTTTCGGCTTCTTCAATCCCGAAGGGCAGTGGGACGTGGAGAACAAGGGGCAGGCGCCCGACGTCGTGGTGGAACTGGATCCGAAGTCGATGCACGATGGGC
>DATJMA010000147.1:0-153319 GCA_035509055.1 Bryobacteraceae bacterium
TCCATGAAATTCTCCTGGTACCGCGTCGTCTCAACCCTCCTGCTGGCTGGATCTCTGCCGGCCATCGCCCTCGCGGCGGACACAGACCCGGCCTGGCGAGCCGGTCTGCCGCTCGGCCAGACCGCGAGCCGCGGAATCGTAACTCGCGACCCCTCGACGATCGTGAAATGCAAAGACGAGTTCTGGGTCTTCTACACGGGGCGGGGCGTCCCGTCGTTTCATTCCCGGGATCTGGTGAAGTGGGAACCCGGGCCACCCGTATTCCAGACCGCTCCCGAATGGATTGCCGGAGCTGTTCCCGCGAACCGCAACCTGAACTATTGGGCTCCCGACATCATCCATCTCGGCGATCGATATCTGCTCTATTACTCCGTCTCCAGCTTCGGGAAAATCACTTCGGCGATCGGGCTGGCAACCACCCGCACTCTCGATCCAACCGATTCCGCCTATGGCTGGACCGACCACGGCATCGTCGTGCAATCGCGGGAGGGTGGCGACTTCAACACCATCGACCCCTCCGTCTTTTCCGACGACGACGGCAGTTTGTGGCTGTCATTCGGTTCCTACTGGAGCGGTATCAAACTCGTGCAACTCGATCCGAAAACCGGAAAGCGATTGAACCCCGAGGCGCCGGTCTCGCCGCTCGCGTACAACAAGTCAATCGAAGCGTCCTGCCTGTACAAGCACGGCGGCTATTACTATCTTTTCGTGAATTGGGGCTCGTGCTGCAGCGGGGTGAACAGCACCTACAACATCCGCGTTGGACGAAGCCGCAAAATCACCGGCCCGTACCTCGACAAGGAAGGTGCCGACATGCTGAAAGCCGGCGGTACTCTCGTGCTTTCCAGCCAGGGGCCGCTGTTCGGACCGGGTCACGCCGGCATCCTCGTGGATGGCGGCAAGAGCTGGTTCAGCTCCGATTTCGAGGGTGATAGCCGGATGGGCGGAAAAGCCACGCTGGCAATTATGCCGCTCACCTGGAAATCGGGCTGGCCGGAAGTTGAAGTCGTGGACAAGTAAGGTTCCCGTCGCCGACTACATGCCCGTTCTGTTGCAGGCTGCGGGCCGCTTGCCGCGATTTGCCCGGGCGGCAATTGCTCAGGGTATGAGCGTTTCGGCGGCGCGGGGATTGCAGCGGCATTCCGCGGCGAGTGCGGTAGAATCGCGGAATACCATGAAGCCATTCCTTTTCGTTCTGGCGGCTCTCGCCGCGGCGCATGCGGCCGATTACAAGCTGACGTCATCGCCCTCGACCGTGGTTTGGGGCAATTATTGGGCCGGCGCCAAGCCCGTCCTGCGCATCCAGTCGGGCGACCGCGTCGAAATCCTGACCATGAGCACCAGCAGTCCGGCGGCTCTGGCGCGCGTGGGAGTGAAGGACGAAGATATCCAGCCGGAGTGGAAGGACATTTATGCCCACCAGCCGCCGCGCGAGGAGCGCGGTCCCGGCGGCCACGTTCTCACCGGTCCGATCTACATCGAAGGCGCCGAGCCCGGCGACGTGCTGGAGGTCCGCATTCAGAAAATCAGGATCGCCACGCCCTACGCCTACAACGGCTTCAGCCCGGCCCGCGGCGTCCTCATCAACGGCGAGTTCGAGAAGGGCAAGAGCCGCCTGATCCCGCTCGATCTCCAGCGCAACGTGGCGAAGTTCGCCGACGGCATCGAGATCCCGCTCCATCCCTTTTTCGGCAGCATGGGAGTGGCGCCCGACCCGTCGAAAGGCAAGATCGATAGTGCGCCGCCGGGGGACCATGCGGGCAATCTCGATAACAAGGACCTGGTGGAGGGCACCACGCTGTATATTCCGGTTCACGCTCCGGGCGCGCTGTTCGAAGTGGGCGACGGCCACGCCGGACAGGGGAACGGCGAAGTGGACATCACCGCCATGGAGACCTCGCTCATCGGCACGTTTCAGTTCGTGGTGCGCAAGGATATGAAGCTGACATGGCCGCGTGGCGAAACGCCGACGCACTGGATCGCCATGGGGATCGACAAGGACCTCAACCAGGCGCTGGTCATCGCGGTAAAGGAAGCGATCGATTTTCTGGTGACGGAAAAGCACATGACGCGCGAGGATGCTTACGCACTGTGCAGCGTGGCGGTGGATTTCAACGTGACGCAGGCCGTGGACGGGACGAAGGGGGTCCACGGCATGATTCCCAAAAGCATTTTCAAGTAGAAGCGCGACGGCCGGCGGACGAAACCGCCTGCCTCGCCCCTGCCGCTCTCCTCTTCGTCCACAAACCGAAGGTGAGAGCTGCTGGAAGCCTGAGCTAAACCCCGCCCTTGTGGTCCCGGCTCTGCAAGGACTGATGACTGCCGAACGGGAGACGCAATCGCAGGACCTGCTCGCGAATCCGTTCCTCGTGCAGATTGCGGACGCGCGCCATGAGCAGATCGTGGAGTGAGATCATGCCCGCGAGCCGGCCGTTTTCCACCACCGGCATCCGCGTGAAGCCGGTTTCGGCCATGCGGAACACCACCGTCCGGAGAGGCTCGTCGGGACCGGCCACCACCGGCTTACGCAGCACATCGCCCAATGACACCTGGCCGTCGGTCGAGGCCGTCAGTTTGCGCATGTCTTTCCTGGTCACCACACCTTTGAGACACCGGTCGCTATCGATCACCGGATAGAGATGCTGGCCGCGCTGTTGCGGCTCGTGAATCAGCGTGTCGCGCAGAGTCTCGACGGTAGCTTGCGCCGGTAAGGCTACAATCTGGGTGCGCATCACCTCGTGCACGAAAAGAATTTCGAGCGGGTCGGTGGCGTATTCGCGCGACAGGTGGTATCCGCGCCGCGCGATTTTCTCGGTGAGGATGGACCGCTTCATCAGCAGCACGGTGATGGTGTACGCCACCATGGTCCCGATGAGCAACGGTAATAGCATGTTGATGTCGTGGGTCAATTCGAGGGCAAACAGTACCGCCGTGAAGGGCGCTCCCATGGTGGCCGCCAGCATGGCTCCCATGCTGACCAGCGGCCAGAAGCCCACGCCGGCGGACGGCAGGAATACGGCCTCCACACCGCCGAGCGCCGCGCCCATCATGAGCAAAGGCGCCAGAACGCCGCCCGAGGTTCCCGACCCCAACGAAATCACCCAGATGGAAGATTTCACCAGCAGCACACCGGCGAACACGGTGCGCGGCACGTCTCCCTGTAGCATGGCGCCGATGGTGTCGTACCCGACGCCGAGCGCCTGCGGAAATATCAGGCCGCCCAACCCCACCACGATACCGCCGATGGCCGGCCACCACTTCCAGTGAAGCGGCAGCTTCCCGAACAGATCTTCGATGGTGTAGACACCCTGGGTCACGATGGCGCCCAGACACCCGGCCAGGATACCTGCGATCAAGCACCCCGCCAGGGCCATCGGCGACAGGGACAGCGGGTGCACCGGCACCGGGAACAGCGGGCCCATCCCGAGGATGTAGCGCCGCGTCGCGCTCGCGGTGGCGCTGGCCAGGGCAACCGGGATGAGACTGCGCGGCTTCCATTCAAAAAGCAGCAGCTCGACTGCCAGGAGCACGGCCGACACAGGCGTGGCGAACGTCGCCGACATGCCCGCGGCGGAGCCCGCTACCAGCAACGTTTTGCGTTCCGCCGCGGTGAGGCGGAAAAGCTGCGCCACCACCGACCCGATGGCACCGCCCGTCACGATGATGGGACCTTCGGCGCCGAACGGGCCGCCCGACCCGATCGAGATGGCGGCGGAGAGCGGCTTCAGAATCGCCAGCCGCGGCTCCACTTTGCTGCCATTGATCAGGATGGATTCCAGCGCTTCGGGAATCCCGTGGCCGCGTATCCGTTCCGAGCCGTAATATGCCATCATCCCGACGATCAGGCCGCCGGCCGCCGGAATCAATACCGCAAACCAGCCCAGGTGGTTACTCGCCGGCGAAACCATGGTGGTCGCGCTCCGGCCATAGTAAAAGACGTTGGTGAAGAAACCGATCAGGCGCAACAGGATCCAAGCCACGAACGCGGCCACGAATCCGATGGCGATGGCGACGAGAGAAATCGGAATGACGCGTGGGGTGGCCGTGAAATCGCCAAGCTGCTTGAGGGATTGTTTCATTTGAGGATGGTCTGCAAAGCGGCGGCCAGTTCGGGGCCGGTTCGTTCTAATTCGGTACGATGCGCGAGCGCCAGCTTTCGCAGCGTGGCGCGTCCCGCCGGAGTGAGGCGAATCCAGACCTCGCGCTTGTCCCCGGCGCCAGGGTGGCGCGCGATGGCGCCGGTGTGCTCGAGCCGGTTCACCAGTTCGACGGCGCTGTGATGTTGAATGAAGAGCCGCGACGCGATTTCGCGAATCGTGGGCTTGACGCCCTCCGGAAGGCCGTGCACCGCCAGCAGGAGCTGATGCTGTTGCGGCTCGATGCCGTGCTCCTTGGCCGTAGTCTCGCTAAAATGCACGAACCGCCGGATCTGCCGCCGGAATTCGGCGAGTTCGCGGTATTGCTCGGGATTGAGGTCCTGGACGCCAGCCACAATTATATCGTAGCACGATACAATTATTCGCGGGGCTCCGCTTCCGCCTCCAGCCCGGCGCGGCCGGCGATTTCCACCTGCTTGCCCTGAATGCGGATGAGCCCTTCGGCGCGAAAGCGCGCCAGATTGCGCGACACGACCTCGCGCACAGTCCCCAGCCGCGAAGCCAGTTCCTGGTGGGTGCCGGGCATTTCGAACCGGTCCGACCCCGCCGCCTTTGCGGTATCGAGTAACAATCGCGCCATCCGCTGGGTGACGGAGCCGAAGGTCATGGTTTCCACCAGGCCGACGAGATGCCGCAGCCGCCGTCCCACCACGGCGAGCACCTTGAGAGCGACATCGGGGTATTGACGGCAGACCTGCTGGAAGTCGGTCTTATTCAGGAAGAGAGCAGCCACGGGCTCGACCGCGCGCACCGATGCGGGATATGTTCCTCCATCGAACAGCGGCAATTCGGCCACGGTGGCGGGGGCGGATTCGATGGCCAGCATCACTTCGCGTCCTCCCGGCGAAGTACGAAAGATCTTCACGCTTCCCTGGACGATGAGAAAGATTCCGGCGCATGGTTCGCCTTCCCAGAAGAGCATGTCGCCGGCGGCGAACCGGCGCTCCACGGCGCGTTGCGCGAGCCCTTGCATTTCGCTCTCGCTGAGGGCGGCAAAGAGGGCGATTTCGGAGAGCGCGGCGAATTTGGGCGGCAAGTTTCTATCGTAATATGGACGCCCAGCGGATTTTGAGCGATCGGCTAAAGCAATTGGCAGCGGATGGGGTTGCGGACGATCTGCACGAATCACTTCTTCGACACGGGGTGTGATGCTCGTGGCGAGCGGCGCCCGTGTCGGGCCGCGCTGGTGACGCGCGGCGAATGGATGCCAACCGCGGATGGATCACAAATCGTCTTCGACGTCCAGGAGTTCACAACACGCTGGCAGAGCACCTCTCTGTTAGAATGTCTGCTCTGCCGCTTCCATTCGACTTCGCGCCCGGGCGGGTTGTTCCGGTATCTGCTCGACCGGAGTCCCGCGGCATACGCGTTGGCGCCGCAAGTGCCCGAGTGCTATCGCTCAAGCGCTGCGACTCCAACCAGACCGCCGGCGGCGGCCGTTCCGGAACACACGGAAAGCCCGGGCAACCAGACGCTACATACCGAACCCCGCCACCAGCAGCACCCCGAACACCGCCGCATAGGCCAGTTCGCGTTTGCCGAGTTTATGAATAGCAAGTGGCTCTCCATTGGAGACAAACCAGGTGAAACCGCGCGCCACGATGGGCGCGAAAGCCACAGCCGCCAGCCAACCGAAATACCCCGCGGCGCAGGCGACCGCAAGCGCGATCACCAGCGCACCTTGCGCCAGCAGAAACGCCCGGCCGACCACGAGCCTCTCCGCCGCCGTCATGGCACGCGCAGCGCGAATCCGCAGTTGTACGAATTGAATCTGGTTGGCGGCGAATGCCAGATTCGCGAACCAGAGCGCCCACGCAGTGCCGTTGAGATGGCCGGTAACCACGTAATAAGCCGCCGGGGCGGTTGCCGTGAGCCCGGCGGCGCCGATCGTCTGCGCCGCGGTCCGGGCATTTCGGCCGATCTGCTTCACCACGGCCTGGCCGCAGAACGCCACGCCCGCGGCGCCGCCGATCCACACCAGCGCCATGTTCCGGCCGCCCCAAAACAGCCACGCGAGAGCCATCGAAGCCACTACCGCCAGAATGAGAGCGGCATTGCGCACCAGTTCGAATTCGCGTGGACTTCGCGCCTTCACCGGCGCCGCGCCCAGCCAACTCTCCACGGGCGTGCGCAGCCAGAAGAGCGCCAGCACCGCGACGGTTAACGGCGCCAGCAGTAACCTGTGCCCGCCGTTCACCAGGCCCACCGACGCTCCGGTAATCAATGGGACCAGCAACATGCCCCAAGCTCCATGCTCGCGCGGAAAAACCAAAGATTTGCGACGCGCTTCGATTGCCATGACTCTATCATGCCGTCTTTGCGGGCAACAGACGGTGACTTCAGTCACGCCGAAGCCTATCGGACCGGATTAGACTGAAACTTCTGGGAGGGGAAATGGGGAATCGCCAGCACGTGGCTCTGGGCACCATCTCGTTCACCGTCTGTTTCGCAGCATGGGGCCTCATCAGCGCGTTTGCGCCGCGATTCCGCGAACTGTTCCACCTCTCCGCCTCGGAGACGGCGTTCCTGGTGGCCGTACCGGTGCTGCTGGGCTCGTTGGCTCGTATCCTCATGGGCATTCTTACCGACCGCTTCGGCGGCCGCGCCGTGTTCGCCATCCTGATGGCCGCCGTCGCGGTGCCGGTGTGGATCGCGCCGCGGCAACCTTCTTATACCGCGCTCCTCGTAGTAGCGTTTTTCCTGGGACTCGCCGGTTCTTCGTTCGCCATCGGCGTCGGGTACGTCTCGCGATGGACGCCGGCCGACCGCCAGGGCAGCGCGCTCGGTGTTTACGGACTCGGCAACATCGGACAATCGGCCGCCGTGTTCCTGGGACCCGTTCTGGCCGCGCAGATCGGCATGGCAGGCGTTTTTCGTGCGGCCGCAGTGATGCTTGTGGTTTGGGCGATCGCATTCTGGCTGCTCGCCCGCGACGCTCCCGCAGCAGACGGAGCGCGGCCCAAGGGCCTCGGGGCGATGCTCGAAGTGCTGGCGCGCGAACGGCTCTCGTGGCTGCTGGCGGCATTCTACTTCGTCACATTCGGCGGCTTCGTGGCGTTCTCCATTTACCTGCCCACCTTATTGAAGGACGAATTCCATCTCGCCGCCGCCGACGCCGGATTTCGCACCGCCGGGTTCGTGGTTCTCGCCACGCTCCTGCGGCCTCTGGGCGGATGGCTTTCCGACCGCATCGGCGGCGCGCGCGTGTTGTCCGCCGTTCTGCTGGGGGTGGTTCCTTTCGCCATGCTGCTGGCGTGGTCGTCGATGATTCCGTTCACCGCCGGCGCGCTCGGCTGCGCGGCTTTGCTGGGATTGGGAAACGGCGCGGTTTTCAAACTGGTGCCGCAGTATTTCCCGGGCCAGACCGGCACGGTCACCGGGTTAGTTGGCGCGATGGGCGGCCTCGGCGGATTCTTCCCTCCCCTGGTGCTGGCATTCTTCCGCAGCCACATCGGGGAGATCTGGCCGGGATTCTTGTTGCTGTCGTCCGCCTCGCTCGCGTTGTGGTACGCCAACCACCGCGTGTTCGTGCCGCGACAGCAGGCGCTCGAAATCAGGCTGCCGGCGGACCTGCGCCGCACGGCCGACCGCATTCGCGCGGGTGCTTGGGCCACGCTGTGGACCGCGCTGCTGGTCGCCGCTATCGCGGTCGGCTCTCGCAATTTGCAGAATTTCGACCCCGCGCTGGTCATTTACACGTTCGCCGTGATCTTCGCCACGTGGGGAGTGGTGTACCACTACAACGTGTGGCTTGAAAAGCCGCCCACGCGCGTCTATTGGGACCGCGGATGGGAGCTCTTTCGCCGCCGCGGTGTCTTCCGCAGCTTCGGCCGGATCGCTTCCGTCGCCGCCACGCATCTCGCCGCGCAACGCTTCATCGCCTATCGTTCGCGCCAGCGCTGGTGGATGCATCAACTCCTTTTCTGGGGCTGCCTGCTCGCCGTCGCCATCACTTTTCCCCTGGTCTTCGGGTGGATCCACTTCCGCACGCTGCCCGACGATCAACTCACCTACGTCACGTTCCTCTTCGGCTTTCCCATGGGTAGCTTCCGCCTCCACACGGTAACGGCGTTTTTGCTTTTTCACGGCCTCGATATCTCCGCGCTTCTCGTGCTCGCCGGAATCGCGCTCTCGCTCTGGCGCCGCATGACCGATAAAGGCGCCCGCACGCTTCAGCAATTCGGAATGGATTTTCTGCCCATCATTCTGCTGTTCGCGATCTCAGTGACGGGCCTGGCGCTCACCGTCTCGCAGGAGTGGCTGCGCGGCGCGTCATACAGCTTTCTGGCCATCCTGCACGCCATCACGGTGATCGCCGCGCTGCTGTTCCTGCCGTTCGGAAAATTCTTCCATATTTTCCAGCGCCCCGCCCAGGTGGGCGTCAAGCTGTATCAGGATGCCGGCATCGAAGACGCCGGCGCTCTCTGCGCACGCTGCGGCGAGCGCTTCGCCTCCCGCATGCACATCGACGACCTGCGGGCCATTCTGCCGCAGCTCGGGTTCGATTATGCCACGCAGGGACCGGCCGGACACTGGCAGCAGCTCTGC
The DNA here is from genome assembly GCA_035509055.1 of Bryobacteraceae bacterium. Lineage (GTDB taxonomy): Bacteria > Acidobacteriota > Terriglobia > Bryobacterales > Bryobacteraceae > PALSA-129. The sequence goes on from DATJMA010000147.1 coordinate 8,706, forward strand.
CCCGCCTGCAAGCGCAAAACTCTCTCGGTCGCGCAAATGCGAATTAAGGAGGCCGCCCGTGGCTAAAGCTCCCGCCCTCGAAGAACTCGCCGCTCACTACGGGCCGCACCTGAATTACACCCCCGCCGGCGGATGGCAAGGAGAATCCAGCCGCGTGCCCGAGACGCTGGTGAAGACGCATTGCTGCTTCTGCGGCCAGCAGTGCGGCATTCAGCTCAAAGTGCGCGACAACCGCGTGGTGGGGTTCGAGCCCTGGGAGGACTTTCCGTTCAATCGCGGCATGCTGTGTCCCAAAGGCGTCAAGCGCTACCTGCAGGGCAATCATCCCGACCGTCTGCTCGATCCGCTGCTGCGCACCGATACGGGCTTCCGCAAAGCCACCTGGGACGAAGCGCTCGATTTCACGACGCGCCGCCTGCGCGAATTGCAGGAGAAATATGGCCGCGATTCCGTCGCCGTCTACGGCGGCGCTTCGCTCACCACCGAGAAGGCGTACCTGATGGGCAAATTCGCACGCGTGGCCCTGGGCACGCGCCACATCGATTACAATGGCCGCCTGTGCATGGTGTCGGCCGGTACGGCGTACAAAGTAGCGCTGGGAGTAGACCGCGCGCCCAATCCGTGGGCCGATATTGCCTGCGCAGAAGTGCTGCTGGTGATCGGAGCCAACATCGGGGAATGCGCCCCCATCACCACCGACTACATCTGGCGCGCGCGCGATAAGGGCGCGAAGCTCATCTTGGCCGACCCGCGCTTCACGCCCATCGCGCGCAATGCCGATCTGTACCTCCCGGTGCGCCCCGGCACGGACCTCGCGCTCCTCATGGGCATGCTCCACGTCATCATTCGCGACAACCTCACCGACCGCGAATTCATCGCCGCGCACACCACCGGGTTCGAAAAGACCGCGGAATCGGTCGAGCCGTGGAATCCGCGCCGTTCCGCGGATGTGTGCGGCGTCCCACCCGAAGCCATCGAGAAAGCGGCGCACTGGGTGGCCGAATCCCGCCGGACCATGATCATGCACGCACGCGGGCTGGAACACCAATCCAAGGGCGTGGAGAATTGCGAGGCGGCGGTGGCCATCGCGCTGGTCACCGGGAATATCGGGCGCGAAGGCGCGGGTCCGGTCATGATCACCGGCCAGGGGAACGGGCAGGGCGGACGCGAGCACGGGCAGAAATGCGATCAGTTGCCCGGCCAAAGGAGCCTCACCGACCCCGCCGCCCGCGCGCACGTCGCCGGTGTGTGGGGCATCGAGCCCGACGATTTGCCAGGCCCCGGCTACACCGCGGTCGAGATCATGAACGCCATCCACAGCGGCGAAATCAAGGGCCTGCTTTGCACCTGCTTCAATCCCCTGGTCTCGCTGCCCGACGCCAATTTCACCCGCGAGGCTCTGGAGCGCCTGGAATTTTTCGGCGTGATCGATTTCTTCCTTTCGGAGACGGCCGCGCATGCCGACGTGGTGCTGGCCGGCAGCCTGCAAGAGGAAGAAGAGGGCGTCACTGCCAATGTGGAAGCGCGCGTCATCCACATTCGCAAGGCGGTGGATCCTCCCGGCAACGCCCGCCGCGATTCCGAAATCATCTGCGCTCTGGCGCGGCGGCTCGGCAAAGCCAAGCACTTCCCCTATCGCGAACCGCGCGAGATCTTCGAGGAACTGCGGCTCGCATCGCGCGGCGGCCTGGCCGACTACTACGGCATCACTTACGAAAAGATCGACGCTCAAAAGGGCGTGTTCTGGCCCTGCCCCACGCTCGACCACCCCGGCACGCCGCGCCTTTTCGAAGACGGCCGGTTTTTCCATCCCGATGGCAAGGCGCATCTGATGAGTCTCACCTGGCGCGACAGCGGCGATCCCGTGGACGCCGATTTTCCTGTCTATCTCACCACCGGCCGCGTGGTCAGCCAGTATCTTTCCGGCACGCAGACGCGGCGTATTGGCGCGCTCGTAGATCAGAATCCCGAGCCGAAGCTGGAAATTCATCCGAAGCTCGCCGCACCGCTCGGCATCCGGAGCGGCGATTGGGTGACGGTGACGTCGCGGCGCAATTCGATCACCTTGCCGTGCATGGTGGTCCGCACCATCCGGCCCGATACCGTCTTCATTCCCTACCACTGGCCCGGCGGCCGCAGCGCCAATCGACTGACGCATCGCACGCTCGATCCGCGCAGCAAAATTCCGGAATTCAAAGTGTCGGCCTGCCGCATTGCGAAGGCCTCCGCTCCGGGAGGGGGCTCCTAAATGTTCGGCATGGAGTTCTACATCGACCCCTCGCGCTGCATCGGCTGCCAGTCGTGCCTCAAAGCCTGCGAAGAATGCGACACGCACCGCGGCGTGTCCATGATCAATTTCGATTTCGTGGACCGCGGCGAGACCATCGCCACCGCGGCCTACGTTTGCTGGCACTGCGACAATCCCACCTGCGCGCAGGTCTGCCCGGCCGACGCCATCAAGAAGTACGAGGACGGCATCGTCGGCTCGTCGCTCAAACCGCGCTGTATCGGATGCTCCAACTGCGTGCTGGCCTGCCCGTTCGGAATTCCCAAACTGATTCCGCAGTACGAGCAGATGATGAAGTGCGACATGTGCTATGACCGGACGTCGGTGGGCAAACGGCCCATGTGCGCCACCGTCTGCCCGAGCCAGGCGCTGGCCTATGTGAAGCCCGAAACCATCGCCGACACGCGCCGCGAAAAGCCGGTGAACACGTTCTGGTTCGGCAATCAGAAAATCACCACCAAAGTTTTCATGATGGCGCCGGCCGAGGCCACCGAAATCGCCATCGACGTCGCCGACTACACCTGGGAGGGAGAGCATGAAGTGGTTCCGCAAGCCTTCTAGCGCGCCGCTCTGGCAGGACGAATTCCCGGTCTTCACCGCCGAAGAACGCTACGTCAGCCGTCGCCAGTTCACCAAGTTCCTCACGCTCACCTCGCTCGCCATGTTCGCGGGCAACTTGTGGATTCTGGGGCGGTCGCTGCTGCAACGCGGGCCTTCGTACCGCAGGCAGGCCATTGCCGGACTGGATGAAATCGCCGTGGGCGGCATCAAGATTTTCGCCTACCCCACCACCGACGATCCCTGCATTCTGGTGCGCACCTCGGCCGATTCTTACGTGGCGTACAGCCAGAAATGCACCCACCTGTCCTGCGCAGTCTATTACGACAAGGAAAAGAAGCGGCTGGAGTGCCCGTGCCACCAGGGATTCTTTTCAATTGCCGATGGCTCGGTGCTCCAGGGCCCTCCGCAGAGACCCTTGCCACGAGTAACGCTCGAAAAGAGCGACGGCCGGCTGGTGGCCGTCCGCATGGAAGGAGAAGGCGCATGAAGAAGGGCGGGCTCACGGCCATCGACGGCGCGATGGCGCTCATCGTACTGCTTCTGATCGTGCAAATCTGGCTGCTCTCGGCGACCCTCGAATCGTTTCTGGCCGGGCATCGCGAAGCGGCCGTACCGGGCGCGATCGTCTCCGGAATCCTTTTCGCGGCGTGCCTGGCGCTGTATCTGTTCGTGGTGCGGATCGATTCCGAAATGCGCTGACAAAGTCCCCACCGCCGGCAACCAGCCTCGAGGAGCAAGGTGCGAGGACTTGCGCCGGCGAGGCGATTCCGAAGTTTACGAAGAGGAAGATGCCTCGTCATGTAGAGTGCCATTGAGAACCTTGCGAGCGGACTCCGCACCGCAGACGGGGAGCGCCTGGCCCTCCAGGAGTCCGATTTGTTTGAGCACGGAGGCCTGGTCCCAGTAGATATGCTCGTGGGCAAGCTTGTCGCCGCGGAATTTCACGATCGCAACCAGTGCCACTTCGACCCGGCGATTGGTGGGCGCGACGCCCGGCAGCATCCAGGGCATCTCCCGGGTATGCGTGAACGAGAAGATCATTTCGTCCACGAGCTGGTCTTCGCCGACTGTTCGCGAAACGGGCGTCAGGGTGGTATCGGGCGGCATGGCGGGAATGAAATCGCGCGAATAAAACTCGCGCAGGGCGCTTAGGCCGGCGCCGCCCGTGAGCACCGGAACATGATTGACGTAGGCGTCTTCCACCATGGTGGCGAGCGTCGCCTCGGTATCGCGCGTCGCGAATTCGTGCCTGGTGTGTTCTTCCCAAAGTTGGGGCAAAGGCTGAGCCATGGGGGTATTCTATCGTCCTCGGGATGTGGATGGCGCAGGAATTCGGGTTTACGCGTAACGCGGCGGCGCGGCGCGCCGGAAGGCACCTCGCGATCAGAGCGGGCGCGATCAGAGCGCCCGGGCAATGCGCGGCGCAGAAATCTCGAAGCCTATGCGCTCAGCGCCATCACCGGCCCCGCGGCGGGTGACTGGACGCGCAGAGAAGAGCCGAACGGCTGAAAGCGATGGCCGACGCCGAACACGGTTTCGATGTAAACGTCGGCGTAGGCGCCCAGTTTCCGGCGCAGATGGCGGATATGGACATCGAGCGTACGCGTACGAATCTCGGTACTGTATCCCCAAACCCGCATCAACACCTCGGCGCGGGGAATAATCATGCCGGCGTAGGAAACGAGCAGCACCAGCAGGTCGTACTCCTTGCGCGTCAACGGGAGCGGTTTGGAATCGAGGGTTACCGTTTCGCTGCTGAAATCCAGGGTCAGATGGGCGTCGCGATAGAACGTTGGATGTTCCATGTGATCAGGCTACAGTGTCGGGGTTTGGGGATCGTCGCGGAGGTGTAAATAGCTTGTAAAACCGCCGGGGGCTTGACGTGTAAGTAAGTACTGACTTACAATTGCGTATGCCTGAAACGGCCCCCGCGGCAGGCCGGATGCATGCCGGCGACCGCAAGCGGCAGCTCCTCGAAGCGGCCCTCGATCTGTTTTCCCGCAAAGGCTTCGGCGGCACGACCACCAAGGAAATCGCGGCCGCCGCGGGAGTGACGGAGGCCATCATTTTCCGCCATTTTCCGAGCAAGCAAGCGCTCTACACGGCGGTGCTCGACTCCAACGCCGAATCCTGCGGCCACGAAGAATGGCTGGCCGACATCCAAAAAGAAATGGACCGCGACAACGATGCGGGTGTGCTGCGCACCCTGGCCGCCAAAATCCTGGAGTCGTACCGCACCGGCGCGCGAATCGAGCGCATCCTGCTCTTCGCCGCGCTCGAAGGCCACGAACTGGGGCTGGCGCACCATCGCCGGTTCGCGCTCCCGGTGTTCGAGCTGTTTCGCGAATACATCGCGCGGCGCCAGCGAGCGGGAGCGATCAAGGGCCTCAATCCCGGCATCGTGATTGGCGCCATCGCCGGGATGGCGCAGAATTACGCGCTCTACACCGAGCTATTCGGATTCAAACCCCTCCATGCAGACGACCAGGAGGTAATCGACAGTTTCACTGAAATCGTCATGCGTGGCGTGCGTCGGAGCAAGTCTTCGAAGAAGGCCACCGTGAAAGCAAGGAACCGAAAATGAATCGCTTCATCCTATTCTCCGCACTTATGATTGCCGCGTGGTCGGCGGCGTGCTCCGCCAACCATCCGGAATCGGTTTCCGCGACGGCACCGCAGAAACTTTCGGTCGCCACCGCGCAAGCCACGTCGCGCACGGTTCCCGCCTCGTTCGAGGAAACGGGCACGTTCGTGGCCGACGAGACTTCCGATATCGCCCCGCTGGTAGCCGGGCGTGTGCTCACGACGCCGGTAAACGTGGGCGACTTCGTCAAACAGGGGCAAGTGATCTGCGAGCTCGACCATCGCGACGCCGAACTGCGTCTGGAACAGGCGCGCGCACAGATGGACGAAGCCACCTCGGGCATGCACCAGGCGGAATCGCGCATCGGGCTGCGCGGCGATTCGCAATTCGACCCCAATCGCGTGCCGGAAGTGGCCGCGGCGCGCGCCAATTATGAATCGGCGCAGGCGCAGGCGAAACTCGCGGCGGCCGACGCCAGGCGCTACGAAAACCTGGTGGCGAGCGGCGATGTGTCGCGGAGCGCATTCGACAAGGCCCATACCCAGCAGGAAACCGCCGACGCCCAAGCCAACGCCGCCCGCCAGCAGTACGAGGCGGCGCTCAACGGCGCGCGGCAGGGCTTCGGAGCGGTGGAGTCCGCTCAAGCGGCGCTCGCGGCCGCGCGCGCGCAACTGGAGCAGGCGGAAAAGGGCCTGGCGGACACTACCATCCGGGCGCCGTTCGACGGCAATATCACGGCGCGGCCGGTGGCCGCCGGGGAGTACGTTGGGATGAACAACAAGATCGCCACCATTGTGCGCATAGGCAGCTTGAAACTACAGTTGCAGACCCCCGAGCAGCGCGCCTCGCAAGCCAAACTCGGCATGGCGGTGGAAGCCCGTGTCGCGGCGTACCCGGACCGTGTCTTCACAGGCAAAGTGACCGCCATCGACGCCTCGGTGGATCCGGCGTCGCGCGTCTTCATCGTGGAAGCGCGGTTCGACAACGCCGGCAGCCAATTACGTCCCGGCATGTTTGCCAAAGCACGCGTGCTTCTGCCGGGCGGTGAGACGGCCGTGTTCGTGCCGCGCAGCGCGGTGTTACGCGACAAGACCACGGATTCCAACCAAGTCTACTTCATCGATAACGGCAAGGCGCGCCTGCGCGTGGTGGTGCTGGGCGACGCCGAGGGAGACCAGATCCGCATCGCGTCCGGCCTTGCGGGCACGGAGACGGTCGCGGTAAGCCGGCTGAGTGAATTGTACGACGGGGCGCTGGTGGAGGCGCGGAATTAGCCATGCACGCACTCGCTCAACTCTGTGTCCGCCGGCCGGTCTTCGCGACCATGTTGATCCTGGCGCTGGTGGTAATCGGAATCTTCTCCTACTACAGCCTGGGCGTGGACCTGTTCCCCAAGGTCGATATCCCGACGGTGCTGGTGACAGTAGCTAACCCCGGCGCGTCGCCCGAAGAAATCGAAACCGAAATCAGCAAAAAGATCGAAGACGCGGTGAACACCATCAGCCAGGTGGACGAAGTGCGCTCGGTCTCGTCCGAAGGCCAGTCGCAGGTAATCATCACGTTTCTGCTTTCGAAAAACGGCGACGTGGCGGCACAGGAAGTACAGAATAAAGTCAACCTGATTGTCAACGACCTGCCGCAGACCGCCAAACTTCCGGTGGTGCAGAAGTTCGATCCCGACGCCGCGCCGATCCTGCAAGTGGTGGTCTCCGCGCCGCGCTCGCTGCGCGACGTCACCCTCATCGCCGACAAGCAGATCAAGCGCAGCCTGGAGAACGCCAAGGGCGTGGGCGACGTGAGCATCGTCGGCGGGGCGAAGCGCGAAATCCACGTGCTGGTGGATCCCACCAAACTGCGCGCGTACGACCTCACCGTAAATGACGTCTTCAACGCGCTGCGCATGGAGAACCTGGAACTGCCGGGCGGCAGCCTGAACGCGGGCGCGCGGGAATTTACCGTCCGCACAACCGGGCGGGTGGCCGAAGCCTCGCAATTCAACCAGATCGCCATCGCCAACCGCAATGGATACGTGGTGAAGGTCAGCGACATAGGGTACGCCGAGGACAGTTACGAGGAGCCCACAAGTTCCTCGCGCTTCGACGGCGTTCCCGCGGTCACCCTGGTCGTGGCGAAGCAATCCGGCGAGAACACCGTGGCGACCGCGGACGAGGTCCGCAGCCGCCTGGACGTGATCCGCCAGAGCCTGCCGAAGGACGTGAAGGCGGAAATCATCGGCGATCAATCGGTCTTCATCAAAGCGTCGGTAGATGCGATTCAGCACCATCTGATCGAGGGCAGCATTTTCGCCGCGATCATCATCTTCATCTTCCTGGCTAACGTGCGCACCACGCTCATCGCGGCGGTCGCCATCCCGACCTCGATTATTTCCACGTTCGCGCTGATGGCTGCGATGGGGTTCACGCTGAACAATATCACCATGCTGGCGTTGACTCTGATGGTAGGGATCGTCATCGACGACGCCATCATCGTGCTGGAGAACATTTACCGCTTCGTCGAAGAGAAGAACGTACCACCGTTCACCGCGGCGATTCAGGGCACGAAGGAAATCGGCCTGGCGGTGATGGCGACCACCATGTCGCTGCTCGCGGTGTTTCTTCCGGTGGGATTCATGGGCGGGATTGTGGGCCGGTTCATGAGCTCGTTCGGATTCACTTCCGCATTCGCCATCGCGGTTTCGCTGCTGGTATCGTTCACTCTCACGCCCATGCTGTGCTCGCGCTTCATCAAGGCGCCGGCGCAGAAATCGGGCGGCCACTCGTCGAAGGAATCGTTCCTCTTCCGTCATCTGGACCGCTGGTACACGCGCATGCTGACGTGGTCGATGGCGCACCGGAAGGCGATGGTCGCGGCCAGCGTGCTGCTGGTGCTCTCCATCGTTCCGCTCTTCGCTTTCGTGGGAAAGAATTTCCTTCCCGACGACGATTCCTCGCAATACAACGTGATCGTGCGGACGCCGGAGGGCACGTCGCTCGCAGCCACCGCCAACCTTTCGGAGCGCGTCGCGCAGGACATCAGGCAACTTCCGGGCGTGCAGCACACGCTCATGACGGCCGGCGCGACGGCCGATCTTTCCGCCAATAACGCGCAAATCTATGTCGACCTCAAGGATCTCGACAAGCGCAGCATTTCGCAGTCGCAACTGATGGCGCGCACGCGCGAGCTGCTGAAGAAATATCCGTCCGAGATCCACACCAGCGTCGACCTGGTGAGCACTGTCGGCGGGAACCAGAGCAACGCGGATATCCAATACTTTATCCAGGGACCGGACCTCAACAAGCTGGCCCAGTATTCCGAGAAACTGCTCGGTGAAATCAAGAAGATTCCAAATCTGGTGGATACCGACAGCACGCTGCGCAGTGGAAAGCCCGAAGTACGGCTCGAGATCGACCGGCCGCGCGCGGCCGATCTCGGCGTCTCCGTCATGGATATCGAAATGGCGCTCAACACGCTGGTGGCCGGGCAGGTGGCCTCCGAGTTCAAAGCCGGCGAAGACGAGTACGACGTGCGCGTACGGGCGCAGGAGCAATCCCGCGTGAGCGCGGCGAATCTGGCGCGAATGACCGTGCCTTCGAGCAAGGGCCGGTCGGTAGGGCTCGATGAAGTGGTGCGGATCGTACCTGGCACCGGGCCATCGTCCATCAATCGCATCAACCGCCAGCGGCAGGTGACGCTCTCAGGCAACGTAGCGCACGGCGGATCGCAGGCGGCAATTCTCGCGGCGATGGACAAGCTCAGCGACGGGCTGCACATGGACCCCGACTATGTCTCGGGAAAGACCGGGGCATCGAAAGAACTCGGGCGCACCGGGTATTACTTCGCGCTGGCGTTTTCCCTCACCTTCATCTTTATGTACATTGTGCTCGCGGCGCAGTTCGAGAGCTTCATCCATCCGGTGACGATTCTGCTCACGCTGCCGCTGGCCGTGCCGTTCGGGATCGTGTCGCTATTCATCGCAAACCAGACGGTCAACATCATGTCGGGCCTCGGACTGCTGCTGCTCTTCGGCATCGTGAAGAAGAACGCCATTCTGCAGATCGACCACACCAACGGCCTGCGCGAGAGCGGCATGCCGCGCTACGACGCTATCATTCAGGCCAACCGCGACCGCTTGCGGCCCATCCTGATGACTACCATCGCGCTGGTAGCGGGCATGGCGCCTCTGGTTATCGCCAACGGCACCGGCGCGGCGACCAACCGCTCTATTGGCGTGCTGGTGGTAGGCGGACAGTCGTTATGCCTGGTGCTGACGCTGCTGGTGGTGCCGGTGTTCTATTCGCTTTTCGAAGATCTCGGACAATCGTTCTCTTCGGGCCGCATGGCACGCCTGCTCGAGTTTTTGCGGCTGCGCGGCAAGAAAGTGGCAGCCGTCGCGGTATCCACAATTCTGGGCATCGGGTCGGCCTTCGGGCAGACGGCGCCCTCGCAGGCGGTGAAGGTGGAGAGTTTGCAGGAGGTCAGCATTCCGCCGCGGCCCGGGATTACGGGGCGGACGCCGATCACGCTCTCGGAAGCCATCGAGCGCACGCTGGCCAACGACCCGGATCTGCGCATTTCGCGCATCCAGCGCGACGAAGCGGGATTTTCGGTGCGGGCCGCACAGGGCGCGTATGATCCGGTGTTCGGATTTACGGGATCGCGGACCCGCTCGGTGGTGCCGGTGGCGTCCATTCTGGGGGGCACGGAAACCGGCAAGCTGACGCAAACGCAATGGGCGGGCGGCCCGCAGATGAGCGGGATCACGGCGACCGGCGCCACCTATTCGCTGCAATTCCAGAATTCCCGTTTGCAGAACGACAGCACGTTCAACACGCTGAACCCGCAATATCCAACGTCTGTGACGCTGAACGTGACGCAGCCGCTCTGGCGCGGGCTTCGCTTCGACGAAAGCCGCTACCGCCTTCAAGTAGCGCGCAAGAACCAGAAGCTCAGCCAGGAGCAATTGCGCCAGCGCATCATTGAAGTGGTGACCCAGGCGGTGGATGCGTATTGGGAGCTGGACTACGCGGCCCACAATTTCGATGTGCAGAGCGAGGCGGTGCGACTGGCGGAACGGCAGTATCAAAGCAATCAGCGCCTGGCCGACCAGGGCGTGCTCGCGCCGGTGGACGTGGTGGCGGCGCAAACTCAGGTGGCGACTTTCGAGCAGGAACTGTTCGGAGCGCAGCAGCTGCTGACGCAAGCCGAAAACAACCTGAAAACCATGATGCTCCCCAATCGGACCGACTTGATGTGGAGCATGGCGTTGGTGCCGGAGTCGCAACTGACGGCGGAACGCAAGCCGCCGAGCCTGGAAGAGGCCATCGCGCGGGCATTGAAAACGCGGCCCGAACTGTCGGAAAGCCAACTCGCGCTCGACGTCAATCAACTCGACCGGAAGTTCAGCCGCGAGCAAACCAAGCCGCGCGTGGATCTGTTCGCGAACCTTTCGGAATCGGGGCTGGCGGGAATTGCAACGCCGATCGGAAGCAATCCGCTAGCGGCGTTCTTCCCGCCGGGAACGCAGTTCGTGCCGACGCTGCTGATGGGCAACTACGGTCAGTCGCTGAGCACGCTGGCCTCGGGAGTGTTCCCCTCGGCGCAGGTGGGGGTTACAATTTCTCTGCCGTTACGGAATCGCACCGCGCAGGCACAGGCGGCCATTTCGGAAGCCGAAGGGCGCCGCTTGCGCACAGTGGAAGATCAGGTAGGTATGGCGATCGAGGCCGACGTGCGGAATGCGGTACAGGGCGTCATGGCGACGCAGGCGCGGCTTTCGGCGGCGGCGCTGGCGAGCCGCTCGGCTGAAGAGCAGTACCAGAGCGAGCAGCGGCAATTTCAGGCGGGAACATCGACGGTGTTCCTGGTCTTACAGCGGCAGTCGGACTTCATCGCCGCGCGCAGCCGCGAAGTGCGGGCGCGCGCCGATGCGGGCGAAGCGATCGCGAATCTCGATCGCGCTACGGCGGCGACAATCGAGGCTCGGGGAATTAAGCTGGAGTAGATCGGGAGTTACAGCTGGCCGGCGTCATCTTGGGGAACTTGTGAGCCAGGCGGTTTCAGCTCCGGAGCATGGCCTCAGATCGTCGATCTGGATTTCTTACCATACCGGCATCGCGCTTTCCGTGGTGCGCGAGGCTTTCAATACGGCGGACATGCGGCGGCCGAACTCTTCTTCCGAGAACTGCCGCGCCCAAGCCTGCAAATCGGCCGGAAGGATGGACGGTTCCATCGATTCGAGCCGGTCGATGGCCATGGCGATCGCGCCGGGTTCCGGCTCTCCGTAAAAGATGCCGCCGAAAAAGGGCACCGTTTCGCGCGCACCACCGCGCCCGAAAGCCACCACTGGCTTGCCGCTGGCCAAGGCCTCCACGGGAGTAATGCCGAAGTCTTCCTCCCCGGGCAGCACGAAGAAACGGCAGCGGGCATACAGTTCGCGCAAGTCTTCATCCGTGACGCGGCCAAGGAATTCTACGTTGGGCGCGGCGATCGCCTTCAGAGCGCGATATTCGGGGCCGGCGCCGGCAATCTTGAGACGCCTGCCGGATTGCGAAAAGCAGCGGACTACCGTGTCGATGCGCTTGTAGGGCACCAACTCCGAGACCGCAAGGGCGTAATCCTCCGCCGGCTTCCAATAGAACGAAGCGACATCCACCGGCGGATAAATTACTTCCGATTCTCGGCGATAGGTTTTCCAGATGCGCACCTGCACGTTGCGGCTGTTGGCCACGAACTGGTCAACACGTGCCGCCGAGGCGTAATCCCACAGGCGGAGATAATTCGCGACGGGCGTCATCAGCGCGCGCTTCCAACGGGAGCGCGTCCATTCGTTGCGATACGCGGGGTAGAGATCCCAGAGATAGCGCATGGGAGTGTGGCAGTAGCACACGTGGCGCGCGTGGGAGGGCACAATGACGCCCTTGGCCGGCCCCGATTCGCTGCTCACCACCAGGTCGTAGCCGCGGAGGTCGAAACTTTCGAGTGCCATCGGCATGAGAGGAAGCAGCGAGCGGTAATGGCGCCGCAGCGGATTCAGGAAAGAGGCGGTGACGCGGTGCAGCCGCACGTTGGGACTGAACGCGGCGGGCTCCGAGAAGAGCGTGAAGATGTCGGCTTCGGGCAGCAGGCGGCACAGGGCATCGAGGACCTTTTCCCCTCCGCGCCGGTTGATGAGCCAGTAATGAACGATTGCCGCGCGCACGCTGCTTCCAGCATACTCATAGCAGGGCATGGCGAGCACGGACGAAGGCCACTTTTACCGTTGTAACGGCGGACGCTACGATCCCATGTTGAGCGACGTCGAGCTTTCCATGGGCGGCATGTTTTATCCGGTGGGGTTTCCGCTGCGGCTCGCTACCAATGCGCGCGGCGTGCTGGAAGCTGCCGGCGAGGCATGGGGACCTTGGGAGCGTGCGTTCGATACCGAACCGCTGGATTTTCGTGTCGTGGTGCGGCCGGATGGGGAAGCCGCCGCCGCGCCAGCGTACCGCGTACACGCCGGTCTGCTCTCATTCGTCTCAGACGCGCACAATTTTGCCACGGCGGATATCCAGCGGCTGACCGCGAGTTTTTTCCTCTCGGAGAAAACGGCGGCGGACCACGCGCTTATGCGTTGGCTCTTTCTGGAAGCCATGGCGTACATGCTGCTGACGCAGCGGTCGGTGGTGTCGCTGCACGCGGCGTGCGTGGCCCGTGACGGCGCAGGCATCCTGCTGTGCGGAAGTTCGGGCGCGGGAAAGAGCACTTTAGCGGTGGCGTGCGCGCGGGCGGGATTTACTTTCCTGTCCGACGATTGCACGTGGATTCTGACAGGGATGGATCCTCCGGCCGCACTCGGCAAGCCGCACCAGGCGAGGTTGCGCGCCGATGCTGCGCATTTCTTCCCGGAACTGACGGGCTTCTCCAAGCGAGCCATGCCCAACGGAAAACTTTCGATGGAAGTGCCGACATCCATGCTGTCAGGCGTGCGCACAGCGCCGAGGGCCGAGGTTGGACGGCTGGTATTTCTCGATCGCGGAAGCGGCGTGGGCCGCGAGAGAATGGCCGGGGAGGAAGTGGCGAGGCTGCTGCTGGCAGACTTACCGAGCTATGGGCCGGATGTGAATGCGGCGCACGAGCGGACGGTCGGGATGCTGGCGAAATTGCCGGCGTGGCGGCTGAAATATCGGAGCCTGGACGAGGCGGTGGGGATCATTTCAGAGGTATAGCGAGCAGACACAGCGCCGGCAGACAGGGCTTTCCATCACGTTCAGGCTCGCGCGAAACGCGACCGCCGCTGGACCATTCACGATCTGGGCGAGGGTGCCGTTCCTGGTGTTGCCGAAGGGCGGATGGAAGAAGCACGGGCGGACATCGCCGCTGGCTTCCCACACCGCGGAAACCCACGGCGCGTTGCATCGGGGCGCGGCGGGGGCGCGAAAGTGCTCGACGATGCGCCGCAGTTTGGCGGGCGACTCGAGGATGAAGCAGTCGTTTGGGTATTCGGCGATCAGGCGCTCCATCTCATGTTCCAAGACCCCCAGGTCGGGGGCGATCGCGGACTTGCGGCCGTCCGGCCAGGGGACCGGACGATCGAATGCCGTGGAATCGAGATCGACGCCGAGAAACGAGATGGACTGCAAACCGATGGCGCGGGCCGCCGCAACGGTCGCGCGCAGATGAGCGGCGTTCCGGGCTTGAACGGTGCAGCGCGCGGCCACGCGCGGCAGGACGCGGATGCCCTCCACGAGCCGGTCGAAGGCGCCCGGAACGCGGCGAATGGCATCGTGAATCTGGCGCGGGCCATCGAGCGAAACGATCACTTCATCAATGGATGCGGCGATGCGGCCGGCATGGCGCGCCAGCAGGAGGCCGGTGCTGAGCAGGGTGATGCGAATGCCGCGGGCGCGAAGCGGAGCGGCGAGCCGGAACAAATCGGAGTGCATTAAAGGCTCCCCGCCGGTGAAGACGACGTGTTCGACACCCAGCGCACTGATGTCATCGATGTGGCGTGTAAGCTCGGCCTCGGTAATCTCCTGCGTGCCGGTGCGCTTCCAGATATCGCACATCAGGCACCGGCAATTGCAGCGGTTGTGCGGCTCGAGAAGCAGGATCTTCATGAGAGGATCTTCTTTCCAGCGAGATATAAGTCGCTGCCGAGATGCTTGGCGGCTGCCCGTTTCAAGTGGGCGATATCGGCGTCCACCAGGACGGGTTCGCGGCCTTCGACATGCAGGAGTTGAAAGCTCCGCCGCTGGGATTTCGGGAGTTGCCGCGCCAGATCGGGCGAAATGAGGCGGACGCGGCCAGCGACGACGACGAGCGCGACCGCGCCGGTGCTGACACGAATGGCGATCCAATCGTCATGGCGTTCGGGCAGGCGCAGAATGCGCCTTGGAATGCTGGTGATCATCGCGTACGCGCGTCCGGCGGGGACGAACCGGCGCGCGACGGCGAATTCGTCCAGAAGGTCGACGGGCGCGCTCAAAGCGGAATCGGTGCCGAGCGCGATGGGCAGCCCGGATTGCAGGACCGCGCGCGAAATCGTGCGGCCGAACATGCCGAGGTTGGAAGTGGGACACCAGATAAGGGCCGCGCCACGGCGGCGCATGAGTTCGATGCCGGCGCGCGCCAATCCCACGCCGTGGACAACGGCGGTGCAAGAATCGAGCGCGCCTTTCGCGTCGAGCGCGTCGAGTTCACGGCGGGCAGCGGAATCGATGCCTTCGGCGCAATGGATGACGAACGGCCACCCGGCGCGGCGGTGCGCCTTCGGACCGGGCTTGAACGCAAGCGAATGCGCCCATGTGACGCGGCGCACCACGCGGACGGGAAAATCGAGGCCGAAGACCGCAGGCGCATAGGCATTGTGATGGCAAACCGTGGTGACTCCGCTGAGCAGGTTCTTCAAGCCTCCCCACCAGAGACGCACGGGCTTGGGCACCCGGAGGTGTTCGCGAACCGGGGAACGCTCAGGGTGGTGAACGTCAAAGGCCCACTCGGTGGCATTCCGGTAAGGGCCGCTACCTAGCCTGGGAAAGAGGTTGAATTCGAGGTGATCGTGCGCATTGATCAACCCGGGAAGACGGACGTGGCCTTCGAGGTTCATGCGCGCACCCATCGCGTCAGCAGGACGGCGGGTAGCGCGCGGGCCGCGGCGAATAGCCCGGGCCGTCCGGCGCGGTGGAACAAATCGCGCTCGGGCTCGCCGATATACGCGTCGGCGGCCTCGACGAGTCGCAGTCCGGGCGCCATGGCGCAAAGTTGAGGCACGGTGTAGGGGTAGTTTTCCAGTTCGTAGACCTCGTCATCGCAGCGGAAGGTGCGGCGCCATCCCCGGGCGGCGGACTGGGGATGAAAATCGGTGAGCAGGAGAGTGCCGCCGGGACGGAGGATGCGCTCGAACTCGCGCATCGCAGCGGCTTGATCGCGAATATGGCCGAGGGTGAGGGCGCAGAGAACGACACCGGCCGAAGCGCCGGCCACCGGAAGATTTGCGGCGTCGGCCAGGGCGAGGCGGCCGCGGAGGGCCGGTTTACGGGCCGCGACGGCTAGCATGGCGGGTGAAGCGTCCAGGCCGACTGCCGAAAGGCGCGATGTCCAGCGGCCCGTGCCGCAGCCGACATCGATGGCCCGGCACGGTGGGAGCGCCGCGATCCACGGGAGGAGTGCGCGGTTTTCGAGGGCGGCGACCGGGGAGGGAGTGGAGTCCCAGGTTTCTGCCCAGAGCCGATAGCCTTCGGCGGCGGAGACGGTGGTCATAAGGGCGCCATTGGAAGATGCCGGAAACCACGGGCCGGAAGACAGAATAAAAGCGCCCGCCGGATCCGCGACGGCTTGAAAGCCGGCGCAAGGCTGAAGCCTGACCCACCGAAGCGGTCATTCAGGTTGCACCGTGTGGGGCGGGCATGGACGCACGCCTGGGTGAAACTCGTCCCGGTCATAAACTCTCCAGGCGTGGCTGGCGGAGGCGGACCAGCCTTTGCGCGAGGCGCAGCTCGGCGGGGAAATCGTAGGCGCCCATGAGATATCGCCAACTGCTGAGCGATTTCAGCAGCGTTCGGCCCCACGCGGGCAGGCGCATGTCCTGGGTGGTGGGCCAGCGGGAACTCATGACGGTTTCGAAATTGCGAATGCGGCGCTTGACGTGAGGCGGCAGCCAGGGAAGATCGGGGTCGGTGCGAATGAGGTAGGGATACCAGCGCGGAGTGATCCACTCGTCCGGGGTTTTGGGGAATGCGATTTCGACTCCGCCGTAAGCGCCGTTCGGCTGCGGCGTCGGCACGTAGGTCTGGACGACAATTTCGACATCGGGGTTGACGCGCTTGATCCGGCGGACGAAGTCGATATTCCGGACGACATCCTCCTCGGCGTTTTCGGGGTTGCCGAAAATAATGGAATATTCGGGGACGATGCCGAATTCGCGGATGCGGCGGGCGAGCTCCACGGTCTGGCCGGTGGAAAGCTGCTTCTTCATGTTGCGGAGGGCGGCGTCATTGCCCGATTCCACGCCGAAGAAAATCATCACGCATCCCGCATTGCGGAGTTTGCGCAGGGTATCGCCGGAATAGCCGAGAACGATATCGACGCGCGCCTCGCACCACCAGCGGAGATTGAGGGGCGCAATGCGATCGGCCAATTCGCGGGCGTGCTCCTCGCGCAGGAAGAAATTATTGTCGTAGAACTGGACGGCGTCGATGTCCCAGCCGGTTTGCAAGCGGCGGAGAATTGCCGCGGTGCGGGCCGGCGATTCCATTTTTTCGCGGTCATAAACGGGGACCACGCCGCAGAAATTGCAGCGGAACGGGCAGCCGATGCTCGCCTGGTGGACCGCGGTGCGGGATCCCAGAAAAGTGCGCGCGATGTATTTCGAGACGTCGAGGCGGTGGTACGGAGGCCAGGGAAATTCGTCGGGAGCACGGAGGGGACGGCCGGCGGTATGGACGTGAAGGCCGAATCGATCTTTGAATGCGATACCGCGCACGAGCGTGAAATCGCGACGGCCGCGCAGTTCCCCGATCAGTTCCAGGAGGGCATCTTCGCCCTGCCCTTTGACGACGAAATCGACGTACTTCGCATTCAGCGCGGCCTCGGTGTAAAGCGAGGGGAAATATCCGCCCCAAACGATGGGAACGCGCGGGTGTTTCTCGCGGAAAGCGCGGCAGACGGCAACCGCTTGAAGCAGCTGCGGTCCGGGCATGACGGAGACGCCCAGCAGTTCGACATTTTGGTTGGCGGCGAGCGCATCGAGCGTGGCGGCAGGATCGGGATCGGTATTGCCGTCGACGATTTCGTATTCCTCGCGGCCTTCGAGCACGGCTCCGAGATAGAGGACGGAGAGCGGCAGGCGGCGATTTTTCGGCCTGGTGCTGCGGGGATGGAAGAGGACGATCATGGCGTGAACCTGCCGGTGAGGATCCAGAAATGGGACGGCGGGCGTTGGCGGTGCCAACGTGCTTTCCAAGGTCGAAGCGCCCAACGCCAGCCGTACCAGGGGCGGTCGATCGTCCAAGCGATTCCTAAATCGCGGCTCAGGCCGGCGAGCATTTCACGATCGAAGTATTCGATGCAGGCGAGGGTGTCGGAAGCGAAGCCGTAGCTGGACTGGAACTGCTTGTGGCGCTCGCGCACCATCATCTCGCCGTGCTCGTGGCGGCGATAGACGGGCGAATCGACGATGAGGAAGGGGCCGTCCGGGCGAAGGCAGCGGCGGATCTCGGCGAGTGTGCGGCGATAGTCCGTGGAGTAGTGGATGGAGGCGTTGTAGATGGCGAGATCGAGGCTGCCGGAAGCGAACGGGAGATCGTCGAACTCGGCGTTGATGCGGGGAAAGGAGGCGACGGTCTGATAGTGGCGGCCGGCGCCGAGCCCGTCGAGGGGATCGGCAAGGATGTCGATGGCTACGGGGAGATGGCCGCGCAGCGAGAGCCGGTACGAGAGCCAGCAATTGCCGGCACCCAAATCGGCGATGCGGAGCGGTCGCGAAGTATGTTTTTCGAGGCGCGGGAGGATGCGGCGCTCAAGATAGCGGAAGCTTTTCGCGCGGATGGTCCATTGGTCCTGCAAGTGGCCGGTGATGTCGCGGAAGGGGAGCGCGAGGTAATAATCGCGTTCCTGCGAGCCGCGGCCTTCCGCATGACGGATCTTGATGTAGTCGTCAAGGAACTGGCGGCGGACGTTGGCGAGCATGGTCATTTCCTCCGGAAGACCAGCAGGCGATGGTCGGCGCAGCAGCGCAGAGGGACGACGCGGTCGAGCCGCTCCAAGAGGGTGACGATTCGCGCGGGTAGTTTGACGTAAGAGGGCGGCACGAGTTTGCCGATGCCGGTCCAATAGAGGAGCTCGAAGTGGGGTGCAAAAGCGGCGCGGAGTTGGCCGACGGTGGGATAGCAGATATCGCCATGACGGCCGGGAAGACGGCGAAAGGCACGTTTGAAAGACAAGATTTCCCAGGCGCAGAAGCGGCCCATGGTGCAGATCACGAGACGGCCGTTGGGACGAATGAGCGGAGTAAGGACGCGGGAAAGGCCGGAAAGGTCTTGGATGCAGTTGAGGACTCCGAAATTGGAGAGCGCGCCATCGAAGCTCCCTTTCAAACCGCCCAGGTCTCCCGCGCGCAGGACTTCCGCGGCGACTCCCCGCGCCAGGGCTTGCGCCACCATCGCGGGGGAAGCATCCAACGCGTGCACCAGGACGCCGCGAGCGGCGAGGTGCGCGGCGTCTTCGCCGGTGCCGCAACCAATGTCGAGGACACGATCGCCGGGGCCGAATACCAGGTCCATGACGCGCCAGACGGCGTTGCGCTGGGCGCGTCCGACAGGGGTATTGGTCCAGAGCTCGTCGTAACGCGGAGCGAGGCGATCGAACAGGGCGGCGGCACTCACGCTTCCACCTCGCTGTACGCGGCCCGGAGGCCGGCGCGCGCGGCTTCCGCCTCCGCGGGAGTCCGGCTGCGCAGCAACTGGTCGGCCATCTGGTAGAAACGGCGCGAATGACGCCCGCGAATTTTCACCTCGCGATCGGTGGTGGTGGACCACGCGCCTAGCTGCACCAACTTTGGGGCGATGTCCTCGTGGTATGGCGTGCCCTTGATGGGGTAGCTCACCGTGGTGAAAAAGACGTCCGGCACGCAGGCCTTGACGTGCTCGTAGGTGGCTTCGATGTCGCTCAGCTCCTCGCCTTCGTAGCCCCACATGAAGAACATGCCGGCCGATATGCGGTGGGCTTTCAGCTGGGACACGGCCTCGCGGACCTGCGCGACTGTCACGCCGCGCTCCATCCGGTCGAGAATGCGCTGCGATCCGCTTTCGGAGCCAATCCAGACGCGAAAGCAGCCCAGTTCGGCGAGTTGGCCCGCCACTTGCGCATTCATGCGGTCGGCCCTGGTGATGCACTCGAAAGGGACGCGGAGCGTGCGCTGTTTCATGTGGCGCGCAAACTCGTCGAGCCAGCCATGGTGGATGGTGAAGACATCGTCGGCGATCCAGAGTTGCTCGGGTGCGTAGCGGTTGAGGATCCATTCGACTTCGTCGACGACGCCGCGCGCGGAGCGGCGGCGGTGGGTCTTGCCGAAGGTGGAGTGGCTGCACCAGCGGCAATGGTACGGACATCCGCGGGCGGTGATCAGCGAGATGGAGCCGACGCCGTGGCGCTCGCGCCAGGCGCGCAAGTAGCGATCCATATCGATGCGTTCGCGGTCGGGCCAGGGCTGCGCGTCGAGATCCGCGATGAGGGGGAGATGGTCGAACGGCTGGCCGCGAAGAATCGCTTCCAGGGCGAGTTCGCCCTCGCCGGGCACGACGAAATGGGCCCCGGCGTCGCGATACGGCTGGGCGTAATTCGCCGGCTCGGGTCCGCCAAGGACCACGCGCCAGCCGCACTTCACAGCATGTTGCAGGATGGCGATGGCGTGCGGACGCGTCATGAGGTTGGCATAGACGCCGAGTGTGGCAGGAGTTTCGGTTTCCAGGATGCGAAAGAGCTCCGCGCGGGAACCGAAAGTGGAATCGTAGATCTCGACATCGAACCCGCGCGCGCGCAGGTGCGACGAAAGATAGAGCAGGCCGAGCGGGGCGTAAGGCTTCATGATCTGAAGCTCTTTGGCGTCTTCGCGGAGAAAATAGCCGTGGGTCAGCAGGAGATCCATATGGGCATCTTCCGCGTACAAGTTTCACGCAGCGCCAGCACGTTCCGCCAGGCGCCGGCGGCGGCTTCCCTTCCTTCTCTCACTTCCAGGTGGAGAGCGTCAGCGAGGGTGCGGTAAAAGTCAGTCGAGAACGCGCCCTGGAACATCATATCGAGGTCGTCGGAGTCCGACCAGTTCTCCTTGGGGCCGAGTTGGCCGGAGACCATCCGATGGAATTTGGTACCGGGCAGCGGGTAGGACACGGAGACGCCGATATCGTCCGGCCCGGTATCGCGCACCAGCGCGATGGTTTTCTCGATTTCGTTCCAGGTCTCGCCGGGATATCCGAATTGCAGGAAAAATCCGGCGCGGACGCCATGGCGGCGCAAGTTCTCGCGCGCCTCGAAGACCTGCCGGACGCGGGTGCCTTTGTCCATGGCGTCGAGGATATCCTGCGAGCCAGACTCCACGCCCATCCAGACTTCGTCGCAGCCGGCGCGGCGGAGATCGGCGACGGTCTGGCGCGTCATGAGGTCGCAGCGCGACTGCATTTTGAAGGGAATCTTGGCGTCGAGCGATTCGACCACTTCGGCGAATTCGTGGGTCCACTGCTGAGAGAGGGCGAAGATGTCGTCGGCGAACCAGATGTGGTCGGGGGCGAAGCGCCGTTTTACTTCGCGGAGTTCATCGGCGATCAGGCGGGCGGAGCGGGAGTGATAGGTGTCTCCCCAGATTGGCTTGGCGCACCAGTTGCAGCGGTACGGGCAGCCGCGGCTCGATACCAGATTCAGGGAGAAATATCCATGGGCCTTTCGCCAAGCGGCGCGATAAGGCGCGGCGTCCAGCAGGTCCCACGCGGGCATAGGCAGCGAATCGAGATCGGCAAGCGGACGAGGGAATGGTTGCGGACGAGGGGCGCCTTCGAGTAGCCAGGCTGCCGCGTCCAGAATCGACTGCTCGACTTCGCCGCGGATCACGTGGCGGAAGCCGGCGGCGAGATATTCCGGAGAGCGGTCCGATGCGTCGGCACCGTTGACGACCGCGGGAATTGCAGCTTCACGGCAGGTGGCGGCCATCCAGCAGGCCACCTCGCGGTTGCGGGTGAGGCACATCTTCGTGAGGTAATTGAAATTATCCTCGACGACGGCGACCATGTGCGGGCGGTGCTCCGCGAGCGCGTTTTCAAAACCCGGCCGCGGAGGTTGGAGGGTGGGGTCGAACAGCGCCACCGAATAACCGGCACGGCGGAGGCAGGCAGCGGCGAGCAGGGTTTGCAGCGGGGGATAAGGCTGCATCTTGCGGATCTGCTTGCGGTCATTGTAGAGGTGGTTGGAATGGGTCAGAAGAATGTCTGCCATAGCTGCCCCTAACAGGTGACCGGTTCGGCCGAAAGCTGGTGCGCGTCAACTTTCGGTTTGGGCGGAGTCAGCAGCTTCTGCGCATGCTTGCGGACCCAGAGTTCCACCGGGAAAGAATAGATGTGATGGTCCAGACGCCAGCGGGCGGGGCGGCTGATGAGGTCGAACAGCGCGCGGCTGAGCGCGGGGGTGCGGTATTTGCCGATGGGTATGCGATGGAATGCGACGCGCATGTATTCGCGCATGTTCTGGACGCGGGCGTGGTCGCGGCCCTGGAGCCACGGGAGCACAGTGTAGCGGGGGAAGAAATCGGCCCAGCCTTCGAGGGTTTTGGGAACTTCGATGCCCAGTTCGAAGGCCCGCAGCATAACCGGCGATCCGGGATAAGGCGTGAAAATGTTGGTCCAGAATTCGGCGCCAGGGTATTCGCGGCAGATCTTCATCATCATAGCCACGGATTCGCGCCGCTCCTCCTCGCCTTCGCCGGGATAGCCGAAAATCAGGTTAAAGCTGGGGCGGATGCCGGCTGCGGTGAGGCGTGCGGCTGCACCGTAGATCATGTCGAGGGTTTGAAAATCCTTGCCCATCAAGTGCATCATGCGCTTCGAGCCGGTGTCGGCGCCTTGCGACATTTGTGTGAGGCCGGCGCGGCGAAGGAGCTTCAATTCGTCCACGGAAAGGCGCATCACCAGGTTGGTTGATGCCTGGATGCTCCAGTTGAACTTGACGCCACGGCGGACGAGACCTTCGGCGATGCCGATGGCGCGATCGCGATCGACCAGAAAATTGTCGTCGACAATCCAGAGGAGTTCGAGGTGGTAACGGCTCACGAGATCGGTGGTCTCTTCGACAACTTGCGCCGGTTCGAGCGCATTCCACTTGCGGCCGTAGACGCCATCGTTGGTGCAGTAGCCGCAATTGTATGGGCAGGCCAGGCTGGATGTGTACATGGCCCAACGGCGCCCGCAGACCCGCTGGTAGGCGTCGAAATCGGCCAGATGGTAGGCTTTAGGCGGCATTTCGGCGAGCGGGCGGAGAGGGCGTTGGGGATTCAAGCGCAGGCGGCCATCCTGCTTGTAGCCGACGCCAGCGATACCGGCGAGCGATTCGCCGCCTTCGAAGCGCTGGACGATTTCGACGATGGCATCTTCGCCCTGGCCGACGACGACGGCGTCCACGAATGCGGCGGCGAGAGTTTGGTCGGGCAGCAGCGATGGGTGCCAGCCACCGAGGAGGATCGGCATCTCCGGGTAGAGGCGCTTCACTTCTCGCGCCATTTGGACGGTTTCGCGAATCATCGGCCCGGTGACGAGGGAAACCGCGAGGCAGACCGCGTCCGCGAGTTCCTCGATGACCCGTTTCTGGAAGTTCGGAGTGATGGTGGAATCGACGATGGCGACCTGGTAGCCGGCCCGCAGAAGCGGCGTGGAGACCGCGAGAATTCCGAGCGGAGCGGTGGCTTCCTGGCTGGAAAATGCGGGGAAAAAGAATACGACTTTCTTCCTACGCACCTTATGGATGGGGCCCATGCACTTAGAATTAAACACGCCCCGTTCAGGAGTTGTCGCGGTTTCGTAAAAAGCTATGCAATAAGTGTTACATTCACCACATTTGGGAATAAAAAGCCCGAGCCGCTTCGCCAGCCGGCATCGCCGGCGAGCGCCATCTCGCGGAATGTGGAGACGAGCGCGGAGGTGGCTACCGCGAGGGCCATGCGAACTGGATTGGCTCCCACGCAGGAGTTGCGGCCATAGCCGAGCGAGAAGTGGCCGGGGATGGGGCGCGTGAAATCGAGGCGGCCGGGATGGGGGAACTGGGCGGGATCGTGGTTGGCGCGGGCGAGCATAAGGGCGACCAGATCGCCTGATGGAATCGCCACACCGCCCAACTCGACAGGGCCGGTGGCGCGGCGGTAGATGCGGCCCACGATGCCCGAAAAGCGCAGCATTTCTTCGACCGCGGCGGGCATCAATCCCGGCTGCGCTCGCAAGGTGGCGAATCCCGCGGGGTGGCCGGCGAGCGCAAACCAGCAGCTTGCCAGCATGCGCGCGGTGGTTTGGGAGAGCGCGACGAACATCGGCTCGCCCAAAGGAATGTGTGCGAAGATGCGCTCCAGTGCGGCGGTTGCGGAAGCAGCTTCGGGGCGCAAAGGTGAATTGTCCGCGGCGCCGGTAGCGGCAAATACGCACGTGCTCAGGGCGGCGAGTTTCTCGCGATCCGCCGGATCGGCGCCGGTGGCGAGCATGGCGACGGTGAGTCCCCAGGGCAGAGCGAATTCACGGAAGAGATCAACGGGCGCGCGCGCGGGTAGAGATCGCAAGATGCGGAGCGCTTCCGACTCCATGCTCGGACGCCATTCCGCGAGGTTCGATTGCGAGAAACGAGACAGAACGTCGCCCCGCAATTTCAGGCGGCCCAGTTCGT
Source organism: Bryobacteraceae bacterium (assembly GCA_035509055.1). Classification (GTDB taxonomy): domain Bacteria; phylum Acidobacteriota; class Terriglobia; order Bryobacterales; family Bryobacteraceae; genus PALSA-129. The sequence continues at coordinate 33,020 of DATJMA010000147.1, forward strand.
CACGCGAAAGGGTTTCGATTTGATGATCGCCGCCGCTGACCGGCCAGAGATGCGGGTGCTGCAAAGCGGCAAGGACGTCGACATAGCGGCTGAGAATCCAGAGGCGCTGCGAAGGGTCGAAATAGGCGGGCTGGGGCGGCTCGAGCATCGCGTGATGCTCCAAATTTAGCAGGAAAAACGGCGGCACGATTCGAAAAAAGAACCGGAGCCAGAGCGAAAAACCGGGTCACCCGGCGCGTACTTCTGGCATAGTGTTTAGATTGTCGAATCTCTGGTTGAACTGTCCCGGATTGCCGCGTCCTGTGGCCGCGGTTCTGGGTACTCTTCACTTTCGTAAATCTTCTGCGGCCCGGCTGCGCGACCTCAACGAGGCGGAGCGGCGGAAAGTTCTCACGTGGTGCGACCAGCAGGGCCTGACGCTTCTGATGCGGGACCTTGCACCGGAGGAGGTGGCGGAGCGGGCGCACAAGAATCAGCTGCGGCTGCGGACTGCTGAGAAAACGTACCGGCGTTTGACCGATTTGCCGGGTGAGTTTCTGGCGCTCAAAGGACTCACACAGTGCGAGCTTTTCGGTATCCGCCCGGAGGATCGCGCGCAGTACGACATCGACCTGTACTTTCCGCGCGAGAGCGTGGAGGCGGCACGGGACGCATTGCTCGCGAACGGTTACGAGAGTATCGGGGGCACCGGAAAATTGCCCACCGACCATTTGCCTGGGCTTTTTCCGCGCACCGGCTGGCGCTGGAACGGCGACTATTTCGACCCGGAGATGCCGCTGGCGATCGAGCTGCACGTTCAGTTTTGGAATGCCCGGCTCGAACGGCTGGAGGTACCGGGAATCGAGGAATTCTGGACGCGGCGGGTGCGTCGGACTATCGGCAACACGGAGCTTTTCGTGCTGTGCCCGCAGGATATGGCGGCATATTCGGCGCTGCATCTCCTCAAACACGTCCTGCAGGGCAGCACGCGGGTTTTTCACGTGTATGAACTGGCGAGCTTTTTGGAGCGGCACGACGGGGACGATCGATTTTGGACTGAATGGCGCCGGCTGCACGCGCCGGGCTTGCGGCGCTTGCAGGCGGTGGCATTCGCGCTGGCGGAGACGTGGTTCGGGTGCGCTATGGTGCCGGCGGTGCTGGAGGAAATCGCGCGCTTGCCGGAAGCGGCGCGGGCCTGGTTCGACGAGTTCACGGCGTCGCCGGTAACGCAGACTTTTCGCCCGAATAAAAACGAATTGTGGCTGCATCTGAGCCTGCTGGCGCGCTGGCGCGATAAGCTGAGCGTGGCCCGGCGGCGATTGCTTCCGGCCAATCTGCCGCCGCCTTCGCGCGCTACGGAATCACAGTCGCGGCACGCGGTCTGGGTGGGCCGGTTGGCTTCGCGCGTGCGCCACCATGCGATTTCGCTATTCACCACGCTCGCGAGCGGCTGGCGCTGGCGAGGGCGCATTCGTCGCATGTAAGCATCTTGCGCGAGCCTCCAATGCCCGATGGTTTCCGCCATAAAAGGGGCGTGGCCGCCGCCGGAACAGACATCGAGCGAACCCGGCGACATATCGGAATCTCATGATTCTCCTGACGGGGGTCGATCCTGGCGGGCGTTGGGCAACGGCTGGAGGCCGCTTACGGTTTCGAGGGTTTGTAAAACCGATTGCTGGAATTTGGCGAGAGTGAAGCGCTGTTCCCAGGCGCGGCGTGCCGCGGCGGCCATGGAAAACAGGCGCTCCCGGTCGCTGGTGAGCAGCGAAACGGCAAGCCGCGCCATCTCCTCGGCGGAGCGCACCAGCATCCCCGTCAAGCCGTGCTCGACCACTTCGGGGATGCCGCCGGTATCGAATGCGATCACCGGCACTCCAGCAGCGAACGCCTCCGGGATCACGCGCGTGGTGGCCTCCGGGCCCAGGGAAGGCACCAGCAGGATATCGAGTTCCGCCAGCAGGGCATAGACATCAGTCTGCCAGCCGCGAAATTCGATGGGTAATCCAAGGGTGGACTGGCGCACTTGCGCGGCGTAACGCAGCGCCTTGGGGTTGCCGAAAAGCGGGTCGCCACAAATCGCGAAGCGGCAGCCGGGCAAGGAGGCGTTGATGATCGCGGCGGCAGCCACAAACTCGCGCTGGCCTTTTTCGGGTGAGATGCGGCCGACACACCCGATGCAAGGCGGGCAGGATAAGGGACGGCGTGGGAGGTTTGGCGGACCGGCGACACCGTTCATGATCATGGCGATCCGGCCGGCGGGAACGATGGGCCGCCACTGCGCCGCAACGAACTTGCAGTTGGCGATGACGCGCGCGTGCATCCAGCGCAGCGCCATAGCGGCCACCGTTCGCGCCGCAGTGAGCCTCACGCGGCTATGGCTATGAAAGACCACCCTGCAATTCAAGCCCGCCATCGCAGCGGCGGGAAGCAGCCGGGGTCCGTTTAAATACACGAGGTCCGCGTTCGCCGACTTCGCTAAGGCGCCGATTCGCGTTCCGAGTCGTGGGCCGAAATCGATGCGCTCGACCGCAAATCCGGAATCGCGGACGGCATCGCGGAGTTTACCGTTCCCCGGCAGGGCCACGGTAGCGCACCAACCGCGCTGGCGGATGGCCGGCAGAAGTTCCAGAAGCACCTGTTGCGCGCCGCCGAGGTCGCTGAACTGATCGAGCAGCAGGAGCTTCACGAGCGCACGGCCAGGGCGAGAATCCAGAAATAAACGGGAAGGACGCGCCAATAGGTGAGCAGATCGCCGGAGGCCATTTGCACCGCCTGGCCTGACCAGAAGCAGAGCATCCACACTCCGAAAAAGGAACGGCGGGCCGATCGCGCCGCCGCGCGCAGGATCGCGATATTGAGCCAGATGAGGGCGGCGAGGCCGCCGGCGCCGGTTTCCACCAGCAGGCTCAAGTACATGTTGTCGGCCACCACCGGGCTGCCGAGATATTGCGTGTAAGGCAGCGTCTTGTAGCCGATTCCGAAGAATGCCTGCCAGGGATGAGCGGCAATCCATGCACCGAGCGTCTGCCAACTGGTGAGCCGGCCGGAGAGCACACCATTGGTGGAGGTGAGCAGAAACTCCGTCGAGGCCGTCAAGCGCGCCCAATACGCCTGCGCGAATGCCGGAAAGATGCACCAGGTGGCGAGTGCCGCGGCGGCTGCCAGGAGCAGAACTCGCAAGAGCGGGACGCGGCGGCGGTTGGTCCACAGGAGCACCGCGAGCGCTACTACCAGATTGATGAGCGAGCCGCGGGAGTAGGAAAGCACCAGGGCGGCAAAGAAAACCGCGCCGCCGGCGACGAGCCACTTGCGCGCTACGGGGACCTCGGCGCGGCCGCGCGTGAAGGCGACCGCGATCATCACCAGAAAGAAAACGCAGAAATTGCCGAGCGTACTGGCTTCGTAGAACAATCCCTGTGCACGGCGGTAGACGCCGGAATCGAGCCAGACGAATTGCGGGCCATAGCCCGCCGGAGCGGGAAATTGATAATAAAAATCGACGCAGGCAAACAAAGCCGCGAGCACTGCCGCGGCATAGAGCAATTGCACGCTGGCTTGCGCGCTCGCCTGGCGGCCGGGCCCATAGGCGCCGTAAAAAAAAACGTAGATGGAGATTCCAAGCAGTGCGACGCGGATGGCGCTACCCACGGCCGCCTCCGCGCCTGAATAGATTGCAGCCGGGCCGACACTGAGGGCGAGTATTCCGAAAAGCACCGCGAATGCCGAAGGCAACGCACCTGGCACGATGCGCCAATCCGCAGCCCAAAGGAAACCGGCAACCAGGCCGAAGGCCGCGAAAAGGAGTGAAGGATGCGGTCCGGAATCGCCAATGGCGATAGGCAGAGGCGGCAGCAGCAGCGCGGTACCCAAAAACAGCGCCAACCATCGAACCGGTCCTTCAAAACTCCACCAGAGCAGCGCCAGAAGCACGGCAGGCGCACACAGCAGTAGTTTGATTTCGAGACCGGGCGCGACCGCAATGGCCGCGGCCCATCCTCCCAGAGCCAGCGGTCCCCAGACGACAGTAGGTTCCCGCGGGCGCGCCGCGCTACTCATCGCGGGTGCGGACGGGTGTCCGGTAAGCCGCCGATTCCCAGGAAATTCGCCGTTCCTGGTAATTCGCGCGAAGGGTGTAATAGAGAACCGGCAGCACTAATCCGGCCAGCAGGGCCACAGCGATATTCAGTGGAATATTGGGCGAGGAAGGCCGCTCGGGGACGATTCCGGGGTCGATCACTTGCAGGCGTTCTCCACGAAAACCGCTCTCGCCACGGGCATCGCGCAGGCGGCCCTCGACCGACGCCAAAGCCGCTTCGCCCGCCTGCCGGTCGGCGGTCAGTTGATCGCGATGCGCCTGCCGCTGGCCCAGCAGTTTCTCGCGCTCGGCCATCTGCGCGTTGAAATCGGCCATCTGGCGGCGCATCTCGGTGAGGCGTGCGCGCGCGTTGCTCACCTCGTTGGCCATTTCGCCGCCCTGGTCGCCGGCTTTTCCGCGCTCTTGGAGGCCGGCGAGTTCGACTTCCGCGCTCTCGATCTGCTCTTCCAAATTGGAACGCTGCCCGGCGCCTTCCTCGATGGCGGCTTCGAGCCCGGCTGTGGGTTCGTGGGAAACCGCGGCCGACCACGCCGATTCGATCTGCTGTAAACCCGAGCGCACATCGCGCTGCTGCTGTTCCAGTCCGGCCAACAGGTCCTGATCGCCTTCCAGCGTGGAAGCGCGATTCAATTCCACGGTGGCATCGGCCAGGAATTTGGCCAAAGCCTGGGCCTTGCGTGGATCGGCCAGAGTGGCCGAGATTTCCATGATGCGAGTGTTGCGGACGATCTGAACTTTAAGCACGCGGCGCTTCAGGGTCTCAATCGGTCCGCCGCCCAGTTGAAATTGCCGCGCAGCTTTTTGAAACATGCTGTCGCTGTTGGCGAATTCTTCGTAGGTCTTCAGCGACTCCAGGTAAATCGGGCTGACCGCCATGGCGGTGCGCACGTCGGCGCCGGCCGGCGGCTGTATGACGATGCGAGCGGTGGCGGTATAGCGGGCGGGAAGCGCGAGGCTGACGCCGAATGCCAACGCTACCGCAATGGCGGCAGTGGCGGCGATTTGGCGCCAACAGGTTTGCAGGTAACGAATGTAACGATAGGAGTCGAACGACTCGACCATGGGGATGATCCTGAGTTAGTGTAACCTGGAATGGCCTATTTTCTGGCGGGTGCAGTCGCGGCTATCGCGTTAATTCTTGCGCCGGGCTTGTCTTTCTCTTTCGATATCGTTCCCAAGCTCATCATCCTGCTGGTGGCGGCGGCCTTCGCGGCGGCTCCTTTGTGGCGCTCGCGAATTCTGTATCTCGCTATACTTTCTTCCATTTCTCTGGCGGTCTCTACGGCATTGAGCGCGCGGCCGGCACTTTCCTTTTACGGCTCGTCCTGGCGGCGATTCGGAGCGCTGGCCGAGATTGCGGTGTTGGTGCTGGCGTGTGGCATCTATGGCCAGGCCCGCCGGATCGGAATCTTCCTGCGAGTGGTGCGGGCGGCGGGATTAGTCGCCGCGCTTTACGGAATCGCGCAGTACTTCGGCTGGGATCCGATTCTGCCGGCGGCGGCCTACCACATCGGGGAGGGAATCTGGACCATCGTGAGACCGCCTTCCACGCTCGGATATGCCAGCTATTTCGCTACCTGGATGCTCTTCGTAATCTTCTGGAGCCTGGCGCTTCCGGGAAAAGCGGCGAAAGTGACGCTGGCGATCGCGGCCGCCGCGCTACTGCTCTCGGGAACGCGGGCGGCTTTGGTCGGACTGGTGGCGGGCGGCGCGGTCTGGTGTTATTTTCGCGGATATCGCCTGTCGCGGAGGGCGGCAGCGATGGGCGGAATCGTGGTTGTGGCGGGCACGCTCTTCTATTTCTCGCCGATGGGACGGATGATGCGCAGCCGCACGCGCTGGTTCGAGGAGGATCCGTGGGGCGGAGCGCGGCTGCTGCTGTGGCGCGATAGTTGGCGCACCGGGCTGGCGCGCCCCGTTTTTGGCCATGGACCGGAGACGTTCACAGCGGTATTCCCGCATTTCGAATCGCGCCAACTGGCTCGGGCCTATCCCGATTTCGCTCACGAATCGCCGCACAATATCTTTCTGGATGCGCTATACGCACAAGGCGTACCGGGTTTGCTCCTGCTGATGGCGTGGTGCGCGGTGGGGTTTCACGCCGCGTGGCGCATCCGCGCGAACCATACGGCTATCGCTGCCGGTCTGGCAGGCGCGCTGGGCGCGGCTATCGTCAGCCTGGAATTTACGGTGTTCATTATCCCTACGGCGGTGATTTTCTTCGCGACCGTGGCGCTGGCGGAAGGACTGCGGGAGGGTGCCGAGCCCCCGCGGAGATATTTTCCGGCCGCGCTCCCGCTGCTTTATTTCGCGGCGCGCGCCGCTACCGACGACCACGCGCTGTTCCTCGCAAAACGGGCACTGGCATCGGGCAACCTGGCATCCGCCGCAAGCGCTTATTCCCGTTCCCACGACGGCGACGACCTGTGGTATTCCCGTACCTTGGCGGCATATGCGAGCAAGGCGCCGTCGATTCCGGCCCGCGTGCAGGCGATTCGCGAGGCAATCGCCGCGGGCGAGCACGCCACTCTCACCGCGGAGTCGCCCTTCAATGCCTGGTATAGTCTTTCCGCCCTGCGCGCCAGCCAGAACGATGCGGCGGGCGCGGAACGCTGCTTGCGATCGGCGATCGCGGCGCATCCGAACTGGTTTAAGCCGCATTGGGTGCTGGCCCAGATACTCTACGCAGAGGGCCGCAAGGAAGAAGCGCGCCAGGAGGCGGCCATCGCCGCTGACCTCGACGGCGGAAAGCATCCCGAAGTGGCGCGCACTTTACAGGAGATAAACCTGCCTTAGCAAGGGTTAACTTTTTGGTTTTCGGCTGGGTTGCCGCGGTCCGCGCTACTAGAATGTGTCCATGGGAAGAATTCTGGGGTCTCAGATTGGCTCGGTGGTGATATTCCTCACAGTGGCTGCGCTGGCGCTGGCGCAGGGCCCGGTTGTGGCACAGGGGGGCGTATCGAACGCCGCCAACGGCATATCTCCGGTGACGCCGGGATCGTTGATTTCCATTTACGGCAGCAATCTCGCCGGCGGAATCGCTGTGGCGGACACGATTCCGCTTTCGGCCTCGCTCAACAAGGTGAGTGTGACCATTAATGGAATCCCGGCACCGTTATTGTACGTGGACTCGCCGCAGATAAATGCACAGGTTCCGTGGAACGTTCTCCAAAGCGGCACCAGCGGGACTGCTACCGTGGTGGTGCAGAATGGGACACAGATGTCGGCAGCGCAGAACGTGCCGATCGGCCCATTTTCGCCGGGAATCTTCGTGATCGGAAATAACGTTGCGGTAGCGATCAATAATTCGGATGGCACCGTCGCCGCTCCGTCCGGATCAATCGCCGGCGTCAACACGCGCCCGGCCAAGGTCGGTGATCCGTTAGGTTTGCAGATCTGGTGCACAGGGCTGGGCGCGGTGGATTCCGCCATCGCCAATGGCGCGGCGTCCAGCGACAAGCTGCGCACCAATACGACATTCCCGCAAGTGCTGGTCGGCGGGCAACCGGCGACGGTAGTCTGGTCGGGTCTGACTCCCTATTTCGTTGGCGTGAACCAGATCAACATTACGCTTCCGCCGGGCACTCCTACCGGAAATGCGGTCTCCTTGCAAATTGTCGCGGGAGGAATCACGACTTCGAGCGCCGTTACGATCGCGGTGGAGGGCCAGTAGCAGGTGGCGGGGGCTGTTGAGCTGTCCCGCGAAAAACTGGCGTTGGAAGAGCTTTGGGACAAAAAAACTGGGCGGCGGGGACCGAACCCCACCGCCGGTTTTTTTTCGTTGCGATGTTTAGGAGCGTTACTTTTCGTAGCTGATGCTGGCCATCGGCACGAAGTCATTCAGGATCTTACCGAATTTCGCGCCGGGAGCGGGGGCGATAATCTTCTCGGGGAAGGGGGTGATATAGTCGCGAAATTCCAGGCGCATATAGATGCGGGGTTTCAGTTCGAAACGCAATCCAGCGCCGGCATCTCCCATGGGTTTCAACTGCTGGGTATTCGTCAGGTATCCGAACTGATAATTGGGCTGGTAGGCTTCCGGGGTGCCCGTACCGCGAAAGACCTTCATTCCGCCGCCGACCGCGACGAAAGCCTGCATCATGGATCCTTTACGATTGGTGTGATACAGGATGTCGTAATGGAGCACCTGTGCGTTTCCGTTGAAAGAGGCGTTGGTGCTACCGCTCTGAATATGCAAATCGTTTTGGAGGTACATGTAACGGATTTCTCCGCTCCAGTGGGGATACAGGTTTTGTCCGAAGTAGCCGCCAAAGGCGCCTCCCGTCTCGAATCCGGCCGTGGCCGACCCCGCTGGACTGGAGACGTTCACGTTGCTGAGAAACCCGGCGCCGCCCGAGCCGCCGAACTCCCATTGCTGTCCGAAGCAGCTCGCGGCCAGAGCCGCCAGAAACATAGTGGTGACTGCGATCCTTCTCATGCGATTCTCCTGTTAGTTGACTACGCGGACGTTGAGGGTGGTGGCCCCGCCCGACTGGCTGATCACCAGCGGGACGGTATCTCCTGAAGCCAGTCCCGTCTTCGGAACGCTGGCGTTGATCTGGTACAGGCCCGAGAGCGAACCGGGTACCAGGCCGGCATATAGTATCGAAAGGCTGCTACTGCCCAGGCTGAGCTCGGGCGCCTGCGTTACCGAGGTAAGCAGCGTGGGAGGAGTTTGCAGACCGGCCTGTACCGCGGGAGATGTCGGACCCATTCCGGTGAGATAGATGACGAGGGTATCGCCCGGGCGAACCGGATTCGTCGGGGTTACCAATTGGCCGTTGTCGGCGCGGAAAATCGTGGCGAGACCGGTCTGCGGCCCGGCGGTTCCGGTGAGGAACACCGCGGGCGCGGCGCTGGCGACCACGAAATTATAGTTATTGCTCACGCCGGCGGGAGTGTGAATGTTCACGCTGACGTTCCCGCCCATGTTCAAAGGCAATTGCGCATTCACCTGGCCGGAGGATACAAAGAGCAGTGGAATCGGGGAGCCGTTGACCACCAGGCAGGATTCGCCGAGCGCGGTGGGCAGTGGAATTTGCGACGTGGCGATATTGGTGGCGCTCATTTGCGAACCGTAGACGCTGATGAACCCGCCGGGAGCGACGGCAGTGCTGCCATCCGCGGCGTTCTGTACGCTGGAAATGGCGGGCGGAGTGGTGGCGGCAGCATAATTCGCCGAAAGCACGGTGAAACCTGAAGTTGTGAGCGCGATCAGGGTACCGGCCGAAGGTAGCGGGGCGACCGTGCGCGTAAAGTTGAGTTTAGAGCTGGGCAAAATCGGTGCTTCCACCATGGCGGTGGGTGAAATCTGGGCGCCCGTAAGAACCGGCATATTCTGGATGACTCCGGCGGTCGAGGCCGAGGTAGCCGCTACCTGGTAGCCGCCCTGGCCGGTAAAGGCAAACCCGGAAGTCGTTCCACTGGAACTCAGAGTGCCCTGCGGAACGAGGGACGCGTTGAACACGTTATTGCCGATCACGAATGTGTTGTAGGAAGACGCGGCGAAGGCGCCAGCCAGCGCGGAGAGGTCATGGCGGGCCAGGGTAAACGTGTTGGCCGCGGCGGAATAAAGCAGTACTTCCCCGTCCGGGTCCGCCACCAGGATATTGGCTCCGTTCGGCGAGCCCGTGACCACGGCGGTGGTGGACAGTTGGTTCTGAAAGATTCCGAGAGTCGGCAGATTCGTCGCCGAGAGGTTTTGTAAGTCGACGGTATCGATTGTTCCGGTGCCGGTGGCGTTGTTATTCGCCACCACCAGAATGGCGTTATTCGAAGTCGCCACCGAGTGGCCGTAATGTCCGCCGGGTAAAACCACCGGCGAGACGGCCTGCAAAGCGTTCAGATCGAACACGGACAGCAATTGGGAATTGTCGTTGGCAACCAGCAGGTAATTGCCGTCGTTGGTCATCGCCATTTCGCTCGGCGTGGTGTTGGTGCGCAGTGCGACGATCATCTGGTTGGTCGACCCATCGAATATCTCGAGCTCGTTGAGGTCCTGCCGGAGAATATAGAAGCGGTTGCGCGCCGTATCGGCCATAAGGTCGGTCAGTACGCCGGGAACATCCACCACGGAGCCACGTTGATATTCATCGGGATTGCTGACCAGCAACCGTACCGAAGGCGGAATGTTGACGGCCGACGAAGAGGCGATGTTCAGGGTGACCGCGGAGGTTCCCTCGGTCTGGAACTGCCCCGGATCGATGCTTACGGTGATTTTCGCCGGAGTCGTGCCGCTGGCGGGCGAAACCGTCACGCCCGGCTGGCTGGTGGTAATGGTGAAATCGGTCTGATTACCGCCCGGATCGGTGATGTTGAAGGCTTGGGCTACGGCGCTCCGATTGCAGAAGGTGGTCTGGACGAGGACATCTTCGCGATCCACCGCAAGACGGTGCGCCTGATTCAGCGAGCCGACGGGAAGGACCATTACGCCGCTGTCGGAGATGGCAAAAAGAGTGTTACCGGCCGAGTTTAAGATGGTTCGTCCCACGATGTTCTCGGGCATGTTGATACGTCCCGTAACCGTGAGATTGTCGCTGGCCATGGTCAGAAGTGTCGGCAGGCTGGCGGAGGACGTCGAGCCTGCCGTCGGTGTGGTGTTATATGGTGGGCCAGCTGGCTGGTTTGCATCGGGGATTTGACCGTAGATGATGCCGTTGGTGGAATCGATGGCGTGCCCCGTCACATTATTGGAGCTGACCACATTGGGATATTTCGACTGCGTCACGAACTGGGAATTCATGAGAATCCAGCCAACCATGGCGTAAGAACCATCGTTGGAAACGCTCACGCGCGGAAGCATCGGCGGCGCGGATACGTAGGTTTCGGCGTAGAGGCTGTTGGTTGGCGCATGGAATTGATAAATGACCTGAGTTCCCGTTCCGGCGCCGCCAATGCCCCAGATCACGGTGCCGTCGCCAGACGTCGACAGCGCGGTCTGCAGGATCTGACCGGGAAATGTCGGCACGGTGGCCGGAAGGTTGCCTGCCAGGTTCGACAAGGTGCTGAGTACCTGCAGGACCCCGCTGTTCGGATCGAGGGTATAGAAACCGGTGGTCGTCACGACAAGCGCCATCCCGGGACCGGCCTGGTAGGCCGGGCCGGTCTGCGGCACGGTGGCGAAAAACGCAACACCCAGGGGAGGATCGTCGGTAATAAAGGTACGCTGGGTGTTATCGGGAAGGTGGATCAGCGTGAGCAGGTTGGCACTGGGCACCGGCGGAGTGCTGTTGTTGAAGTGGGCCACCAACAAATATTGCGCATCGCGAGAGAGGGCCAGAGACCCTGGCTGCGCCGCCACGTTGATGGAAGTCTGAATCGAGTTGGTCGCCGTCGACATGACGTCGATGCGATTCGCCGTGAAGTTCGCGATGTACAACAGCCCGCGGGTTTCATCCAAGGCTTCATCGGAGGCTTGCCCGCCGACGGCAACAACCGTACCGAACGTCGCGCCGGACGCCGGCGTGGTAGCAACAGTCAGAGCCAGGAAGGCGGATAAAATCAGGAAACCGTAGTAACGCATAGGTGGACTCTTCAAACGAATACGATTAAATGCCCCGGACGCCGGGGAATCAATGATCGAAATGGCTAATAAGCCACGCATTACCAAAGTTAGTCGTGTATTTCTGGATATTTACACCTATACTGCACGGGTGGGAAAAGGCTGCCGGCGGGCGCTCTGCGCGCGTTTCGGCCTTGGGAAACCGAGCCATGAAGAAACGTATCATCAGCATTCTTCCGCTACCGGTTCTGCTGGTAACGGCATTCATTCCGGCTGTTCAGGGGCAGACGGGCACACAAGCCACCGTGCTGACCAACCCGAGCGGCCCGCAGTTCACGGTCGATGGCGCGACTTACTTTGGTCCGATGAGTGCCTTTTGGCCGGTGGGTAGCGAGCATGTTCTCTCGGTCCCACAAGCGACGGGTTACTCCTTTAGTGTGACCGGCGACACGCAATGGCAGTTCCAGAATTGGTCGTGGGGAGGCAATTCGAGTCCGAATCCGACTGTGCAAGTCTACGCCAATGCCTCAATCGACAAGTACACGGCGAACTTCGCCGTGCAATATCTATTGACGGTTCAGGTGGCGTGCAATCCCGGGCCCTGCCCGGCCAATCAGTTGGGCTGGGTTTCGGTGAACAACCAGATACCGAATACGGTACAGCCCGGCCAACCGTGGACTAGCTGGATGTCCGGCGGCAGCACCGCGCTCCTGGGGGCACCCGGCAGTTCCACCTGGATATTCCAAGGCTGGCAGATCGGAAACAATCCGCTGATCACGAACACCGGTCCTCAGTACACCGTGACGGTGAACAGCCCCACGGTAGCGACGGCAGTCTTTATCCCGGCCAAGAACGTTACTTTTCTTACTAATCCGCCGAATCTAACCTTCTATGTCGACGGAGGGCTCACTTCCTACAACGTTTACACCGACGCACCTGAAACCGTAGAAATGGCCGACGGTTCGAGCCACAGTGTAACCGGCCTCAGCCTGACGAACGACAGCAACGGAAAGCGTTGGGTGTTCGGCTCCTGGAGCGATGGCGGGGCCCAAACGCATACCTACGTAGTGGGAAGCGGCTTCAATCCGGAAACGCTCACCTGCAATTACGCCGCAGCCGCGTACCCGACATTCGTTACTTTGCCGGCAGCGCTCGACCTGGTGGTGGACAACCTGGTGCTGCCGCCTCCCTATTCTTATATTTGGGGCGTCGGTTCCACCCACACCGTCACGGCCACCAGCCCGCAGACGGATGCGCAGGGTGTCGCCTGGGTCTTCCAATCGTGGGACGACGGCGTAACTGCTCCGTCGCGAACCTTGACGATCCCGGTTGGCGCCGACGTGAACGGCTTCCGCCTAACCGCCGTGTACACCAAACAGGCGCAACTCACCGTGAACAGCAGTATCGCCGGACAAGCGGTGACCGTAGACGGATCTTCCTGCACGACGCCCTGCACGGTCACGCGAAATCCCGGCGCGCAGGTACACGTAAGCGCGCCGGCATCGGTACCGGTTAGCGCCAACTCGCGACAGAGCCTTCTGGGATGGTCAACGGGCGGCAGTGCTCCCGTGGCCGGCGACTGGGTTGGCACACTGAACACGGCCAGCACGTCGATCATGGCGAGCTATCACCTGATGAACAGCCTGACAGTAGCCGCCACCCCTTCCAAAGGCGCCACCTGGCGTGTCACCCCGTCTTCTGCGGATGGTTTCTACGATGCACAGACCAAGGTCGCCATTCACCTCGTGCCGCGGCCCGGCTATCGCTTCAGCAATTGGGGCGGCGACCTCTCGGGATCAGATCCAAACGCATCGCTCAGCATGAATGTGCCTCACAGCATAACGGCTACGCTCATTGGCGCGCCGACCGTCTCGCGCCGCGGCATCGTGAACGGGGCCGGTACGGGAACGGCAGTGGGAGTTGCGCCAGGATCGGTGGCGTCGCTCTACGGCGAAGGTCTGTCGGCGGAATCCGCGGTGGCGCCGGAGAATTCACTTGCCACTACGCTCGCGGGCGTCACCATCCGCATCGGCGATCGGACCGTTCCGCTATATTTCGCCTCGCCGTCACAAATCAATTTCCAAATCCCTCCGGACTTGCCGCTGGGCGATCACACTGTGACTCTGAGTTCGCCCGGTACGTCCGACAGCACCAGCAGCCTCTCGGTTGAGCGCAACGCGCCCGGTCTGTTTTCCGCGGTATTGGATGGCCAGCTTTACGCCATGACGATGCATGAAGACGGCACGCCGGTGACGACCGCCGCGCCCGCCCGCCAAGGCGAATTACTCACGGTTTACGGAACCGGCTTTGGGCCCACGGATCGCGCCCGGCCGGAGGGCGTTGCCATACCCGCGTCGCCGCGTTACATGATTCTCGATCCTGTGACCGTCCAGGTCGGCAGCACATCGTTCACGCCGGAGGCGTCTTTTGCCGCGCCCGGGCAGGTTGGGGTCGATCTGGTGCAGTTCCGCCTCGATAGCAACGCGCCGTCGGGCGCCGCAATTCCGGTAACTCTGACCGTCAACGGAGTCAAGAGCAATACTCTGCCCCTACCGATCGAGTAAGTGCCGTGATGATAGATCGGCAAGCCCGCTCCCTGGGCTTACGGCTCCGTGGTGTAGCGCTTGTGCGCGCAGGCAAGATCTGTTACTACTGACGAATGTCCTTCTTCCGTCTGGGGTTGACGGCGGTTCTCGTTCCGTTGTTTCTGGCGCCGGCATTTGCAGCCACCGATCCCCTTTATCAGTCGATGCGGGACGCGGCGCTCGCCGACTCCTTCGTCGTCGAAAATATCGAAATCCATCGCGATGGCGGCGTGATCACGCTCAAGACCGGGTCGATCGGTTTCACCGCGCCTGCCATGGGCCTCGACACGGTCGCGGTATTTGACGGCGAAGGGACTTTCACCTTCAATCCAGCCTCACCCATCGATCGTAATTATATGGCCAGCCTTACCGGCCAACTAACCGTCTCAGAGACGTTCGACCGGGCTTTCTTCTGCTTTACCGACGATACCGGCAAAGAAATTCGCAGCGCCGCCAAAACGCATTCCAAAGACCCCAAGCTCGCCGACATCTTACGCGATTACCGCAAGCATCTCCGTTCGCGGCTGGATATGCCGCGTTCTATGCTGGAGTACCTGCTGAATGACGTGGCCATGGACAACTTAGAAGCCGACGTGGCCATGGACCTTTATAATCGACACGCCCCCGGTTTCTTCCGTGCTTACATCCATGGCAAAAGGCACGCCGATCTCCGCTTTCAAGTCCGGCCGCGGGGCGCGTTCCCGGAATTGGGTACTCCGGAGGAAGTCGCGCTCATCAACCTGGACCCGGAAGCGAAGGAAGAAGGTATCTGGTACCTGTCCCATCTGCAGGGTGAGATAAAAGGCCACACGGCGAGCTCCGACGAAAATCGGGACATGGTGCAGGCGGATCATTATCAGATCGAAACCACCATCGCCCGGAACGATCACTTCACCGCCAGCGCCGACCTGAAGTTCCACGCCGTCACGGAAGGCGACCGCGTGATCAAGTTCTCCCTGGTGCCCACTCTGCGTGTCGAGAAAGTCACCAGCGGAGGCCAGGACGTACCGTTCATCCAGGAAGACAAGAAAGAGGACGCCAGCTTTTACGTCGTAATGGCGGAACCGATGGCCAAGGGCAGCGAGCACGAATTGCACATCGAATATACCGGCGACAAGGTGGTTCACAAGGAGGGCGGCGGCAATTTTTCGGTGGGCGCGCGCGAAAGCTGGTATCCCAACGTCAATACCTTTCGCGATCACGCGAGCTACGATCTCACTTTCAAAGTGCCCAAACCATACACGCTGGTTTCCGTCGGCAATCTGGAAAAGCAATGGACCGAGAAGGACGCTGCATGCACTCATTGGGTGTCGGAGACGCCGATTCCCATTGCGGGATTCAACTACGGCGCTTTCAAGGTCAAGAAGATCACCGACAAGGACTCGGGATTCGTGGTTGAAGGCTACGCCAACACCGAGCCTCCGGACGCACTGGCAATGGCCAAAGACGCGCCTGGCGTCGGCAGCCTCTCCCCTTCCAATATGATGGATATGCCGATGGGCGAAGCACAGGTGGCTGAACGGATTTACGATGCGTGGTTCGGCAAATCGGAGTTCAACCACGTCTCGGTCACGCAACAGCCGGAGTTTAATTTCGGCCAGTCGTGGCCCACACTGGTGTATCTGCCGCTTTGGGCATACCTGGACCCGACGCAGCGCTACATGCTTCTGAACCACATCGAACAGGGGCTGACGGATTTTGTCGACGAAGTGACGCCTCACGAAGTTTCGCACCAGTGGTGGGGTCACATGGTCGGATGGGCTACCTATCACGATCAGTGGCTTTCCGAAGGATTCGCCACGTTCTCCGCCGGCCTCTTTTTGCAGCTCACCGAAAAGACGCCCGAAAAATACCAGAAGTATTGGCAAAATGCCCGTCAATACCTGCTCGAGAAGAACAACTTCGGCAACCGGCGCAACGACGCCGGTCCCGTCTGGCTGGGCCAGCGCATGGACAGCGCGCACAATCAATCGGCCTATGATGCCGTGGTCTATCGCAAGGGCGCCTACGTCCTGCATATGCTCCGCATGATGATGTGGGACCAGAAGGAGGGCGACAAGCCGTTTATCGAGATGATGCACGATTTCGTCAGCACGTTCATGAACAAGAACGCGTCCACCGAGAGCTTCGAGCGAATCGTGGAAAAACACATGACCCCCTCCATGAAATTCACGACCAGCGGCAGGATGGACTGGTTTTTTTACGAATGGCTCTACGACACTCCCGTGCCGCGGTACAAGCTCGACTTCACCCTGACCGACCAGGAAGGCGGCAAGTGCCTGCTGAAGGCTAGCGTGGAGCAGAGCGAAGTGCCGAAGAATTTCATCATGCCCGTGCCCATTTACGCCGATTTCGATGGCCACGTGATGCGTCTCGCGTCCGTTCCTATCCAAGGCACTTCTACCAGCCGCGAAGTGCAACTCATGCTGCCCAAACGGCCCAAGAAAGTAATGTTGAACTACTGGCACGACGTACTGGAAGCCCTCTAGATGGCCATCGCTCCGCGGCGCCAACTGGGGCTTTTCGACGCCACCATGATTGTCATGGGCGGCATAGTCGGGTCGGGAATTTTCATCAATCCGTACGTGGTGGCGCTGCACGTGCACACGACCTTTTTAATTCTCGGCGTGTGGCTGGCGGGCGGAGCGCTGGCGCTGATGGGCGCGTTCATCTGGGCAGAGCTGGCCACGCGTCTTCCGGGCGCCGGCGGCAACTATCTGTATCTGCGCGTAGCGTACCATCCATCGGTGGCGTTTGTTTACGGCTGGGTGCTTTTGCTGGTGACGCAAACCGGCGGGATGGCCGCGGTCGCGGTGACCTTCGCGCGGTACTTCCGCGAAATCACCGGAATCGGCTGGAGCGATGGAGCGCTGGCAGCCACTACGCTGCTCGCGCTTACGGCCATCAACTGCCTGGGCGTGCGGTGGGGCAGCAACGTGCAGAGCGCGCTCATGCTGCTGAAATCCGCGGCTATCGCGGGGATGGTAGTGCTAGGGCTCGCCCTGGGCGGCGGCCATATTCATCCGCTGCCGCTGGTCGATCAGCCATTGGGATTGCCGCTGGTGGCCGCCATCGGCGCCGCCATGACTCCCGTGGCGTTCGCCTACGGCGGATGGCAAACCGCCAGCTTCGTCGCCGAGGAAATGCACGATTCGCGCCGCGATCTTTCGCGCGGCCTGCTGCTCGGCGTGAGCGGGGTGATCGTGCTCTACCTTTCGGCCAATTTCGTTTGTCTGAAAGTGCTCGGACCGGCGGGGCTGGCGGCGACGCGCACGCCCGCGACGGCTGTGATGCGCGCCGCGATGGGCAATTCGGGAGCGCTGTGGATCGCCATCGGAATCGCGGTGTCGACGCTGGGATTTTTGAGCCAAAGCATCCTCACCGCTCCGCGCGTGTATTATGCGATGGCCAAGGATGGGTTGTTTTTCTCGAGCCTCGGGCGATTGTCGCCGCGCACCGCGGTGCCCGTGGTCGCCATCGTAGCGCAAGGACTGACCGCCACGGCGACTGCGCTCATCGGGCAATACGAGAAGATTCTCAATTACGAAGTCGCCGTGGATTTCATTTTGTTCGCGCTGGTAGCCACGTCGCTGTTCGTCTTCCGCCATCGCGAGCGCGGCATGCTGCCCAAAGGAATTCACGGCGTGCCGGGCCATCCGTACACGACGGCGATTTTCGTGGTGTCCTGCGTGGCGATCGTCGCCAGCACGATCTGGAGCGATCCGGTCAATTCCGTGAAAGGCTGGTTGATTTTGCTCACCGGCATCCCCGTATATTTGTATTGGAGCCGCCGCCAGAAAAAAGCATGACGCACAAACATTCCGATTACATGCATTGGGCCAAAACGGCCAGCAAAGCGCCGGTCAATCTGGCCACCAGCGGAGTGGGACCCTTCCCTCTGCGCGAACTGCCGTTCGATTTCCAGAAGCTCGAGATCAACGGGCCGAACAGCTACGGATATCCGCCGCTGAAAGACGCGATCGCGCGGCAATACGGTGTGGATCCCGATGGCGTAGTAACTGCCGAAGGCACGTCGATGGCGAATTACCTGGCCATGGCCACCCTGCTCGACGCGGGCGACGAAGTGGTCATCGAGCACCCTGCCTACGGATTGCTGGTGGATGCCGCGCGGTACATCGGCGCCGAAGTCAAGCGATTCGCGCGCCGCGAGGGGAACGATTATGCGCTCGATCCGGCGGAAATCCGGCGCGTAGTTACCGCCAAAACGCGCCTGATTGTGCTCACCAACCTGCATAATCCGTCGAGCGTGCTGGCGCCCGATGCAGTGGTGCGCGAAGTGGCGGATATCGCCCGCGGCGCCGGGGCCAAGCTGCTCGTCGACGAGGTTTATCTGGATGCCGTCTACGAGAACACGCCGCCCACCGCGGCACGCATCGGCCCGGAAGTGCTGGTCACCGGCAGTCTCACGAAGATTTACGGGCTCAGCGGGCTGCGCTGCGGTTGGGTGCTGGCCGAACCCGAACTCGCCCGGCGTATGTACGCAATGAAAAACGTGTTCGGCTCGATCGGCGTCCACCCCGGCGAAATTTTGAGCGTGGCAGCGTTCGAGAATCTCGCTCCGATCCGCGAGCGCGCGCGGAAAGTCGTGGAAGCGGACCGCGCCGCGCTCGCCGAGTTCCTCGACGCTAACCGCGGTGTTTCGACGGTGCGCACCGACTGGGGCACCACGGCATTTCTGCGCCTGCAAAACGGTGGCACCGACGCGTTTCTCGATCGCCTGCGCACGAAATACGACACCAGCGTGGTGCCGGGCCGGTTCTTCGAAATGCCGGATCATTTCCGCGTCGGCATGGGGGTGGACTCGGCTATGTTCCGCAAAGGCTTGCGGCGCATGGGGCTGGCGTTGACTGATTAAGACACCTATTCGTGTTGTAAAATCGAACCAATGCGCCGCGCCGCGATCTTATTCGTCGCTGCCGGGTGTTTATGTGCCCAACCGGCTGGAGTAACCGGTACGGTTGCCGATCAGACAGGCAAACCGCTCGCCGGGGTTCACGTCCGGCTGCTCAGCGGCGATCTCGGCGCAGAAGATCGCAAGCTAACGGTCTACGGAGCGATCAGCGATAAGGCCGGTCACTTTTCCTTGGATGCCGTCCCGCCCGGCTTGTACTTCGTGATGGCCGAGCGCGCCGGCTGGGTGCAGCAGATTTCCGATCTTGCGACCATCGCGGTGAAACCGGGCGAGACTACCGACTATAAGATTGCGATGGCTGCGCGCGCCGCGATCAGTGGCCACGTGCTGGATGAATACGGAGATCCCGTGCAGAACGTAAACGTGCAAGCTGAGTCGGTCACACCCAATCAGCCGGAGGCATTCGCGCTCATGCGGCCATTCACCCAAACTGACGACCGGGGCGAATTCCGTATGATCGCCGGGCCCGGGAAATATTATCTGAAAGCCTCTGAAATGCAGGACGCCCGCTTCGGCCCACAGGAGATCCGCACCGATGGCACGCCCTCCGCGCCATTCATAACCACTTACTATCCGAGCGCGGCCTCGACCGGCGCGGCGTCGGTAATCGAAGCGGCGGCCGGACAGGATCTGACGGACATGGACATCCGCCTCCTGCGCAGCGGCCCCGGAACCGCGCGGACCTTCTCGGTTAGCGGGGCTGTCACGGGCGTTCCCGAAAACGCGCGTGCCGACGTTATGCTGCGCTTCGGAGAAGCCGCGGGCAAGTATTACAACGGAACCGGCGTCAGCACCGAGCAGGACGGCACGTTCAAGATTTCCGGGATGCAGCCGGGATACTACTCCATTGCGGCGTCCTACACGGGCGGCAAGACCGCTCTCCAAAGCCGTACCTTCGAGTTCCATCTCGAGTCGGCCGACCAGACCGGTATCCAATTGACTCTCGCGCCCGGTGAGGAATTGACGGGCAAGCTGGAGTTGGTTGGCGATCCCGCTGCCGGAGAATCCACCAAGCATACCGTGCGGCTGGAAGCCGGCGCCTGGGGAAATCAATTCGGCCAGGGCGATCTGGCCGCAGCGGAAGTCGCTCCCGACGGATCGTTCCACATAACGGGCATCCCGCCGGGAAAATTCAAGCCGGTAGTCGAGCCGATGCCCGAGAACGGCTTTCTTAAAGAAGTCACGCTGGATAACACGCGCATGGCGGACAACGTGCTCGACTTCACGCAGGGCGTTGGCGGATCGCGTCTCACGATCACGGTGAGCCGTAAGGGCGGCCGGATTTCCGGCCGGGTGCTGGATAAAGACGGGCAGCCCACGGCCGGGCTGGTGATGGTCTTCCTGGCGAGCGACGCCAAACTCATGGGGGATGAGAACTCGAAGCGCGCTCTGGACGGCAGGTACGAGATCAAAGGCATCCGCCCGGGTAAGTACCGCATTTTCGCCTTTGATGTACTGCAAATGGCGTCGCTGTTCGGTGCGGCCGACGACAACGAAAAGATGATGCAGCAGCTTTTCGACTCCGCCGAGGAGATCGAAATCAAAGAGGGCGACGCGATCTCAAAAGACGTCACCGTCATCGTCAAAGTGCCGGAAAAAAAGGAGCGCCCGTAGCATGTTCGCGGAATATCCGGCGATTCTCGCGGCCGCATCCGTGCTTGCGGCGCAGACCGCGCCGGAGCCCGCCAGCATCGCCGGCACGGTGAGCAATTCCGTCACTGGTGAGCCGATTCTGCGCGCCCACGTGAGCGTCAACTGCCCTGCCGGCAACCGACCGCAGCGCGAGCCGCAGGTTTACGGCGCGCTCACCAATGAGAAGGGCGAGTTCTCCATCGCCCCGCTACCGCCTCGAAATTGTTGGGTGAGCGCGGAGCGGGCGGGATTCGTATCCGGCGACGGCTCCGAGACCATCCCGCTCAGCAGCGGCACACACAAGGAAGGAGTGCAGCTGACGCTGATTCCCACAGGATCGATTACCGGCCGCGTGGTGAACGCTGAGGGCGAGCCGATGGATGGCATCAATGTTTCCGCGCAAATGTCGGCTGGGAACTCCGGCAACGCCACGACGGACGAAAAAGGCGAATTCCGCGTCGGCGGCTTGTATCCCGGTAAGTATCGGGTCAGAGCCACTCCGCAGAAACCGCCATTCCCACCGGAGATTCGCAGCGATGGCACAACCGAACAAAATGACGCCGCCACGTATTATCCCGATTCGCTCGATGCCAAGAGCGCGCAGCGCGTGGAGGTGAAAGCCGGTGCGGAGGTAACCGGGATCGAGATCAAACTGCTACGGACCCCGTTCACAAAAGTGAGCGGTAGCGTGACCGGAATTCCACCGGGGATCCAGAATGTCATGGTGATAGTTCAGCCGCCAGGTCAAGCGAGCACCGTAGGCGCCAACGGCACATTCACCATGTGGCGGCTCGATCCCGGCAAGTACACTCTGCATGCGCAGCATTGGGGCGGCCAGACTCGGCTCCTGTCGGCGCCTGTCGAGATCGAAGTGGCCGGCACGAACATCGAACATGTGGAACTGCGGATGGTGCCACCGTTCGAAATCGCGGGGCTGTTGCGCTTCGATGACGAAGAGGCGCGCGAGGCTCCGAAGACTCCCACCAGGGGGAATGGATCGGCGACTCCCGCACCGCCAGCGCCGCCGCGCCGTCTGGACTTGATTCCTCTCGATAACCAGTTTGGTCAAATGGGCGGCGGAGCCGTCGCGGCCGATGATTCCTTCACGCTCGAGCGCGTGCAGCCGGGACGATATCACGTGGAAGTGCAGGGCGTATCGGGATTCGTGAAATCCATTCGCGCCGGCGATACGGAAGTGGAGGGCAGCATCCTGGACGTTCGCAACGGCTCCCCCGGACCGGTCACCCTGACTTTGAGTTCCAACTACTGCGAGATCTCCGGCGCCGTCAGCGACTCCAACGGACCGCTTAGCAACGCCATCGTCATGCTGGCCCCGGTGGAAGGGAGAGGGCAGACTCAAACCACCCACAGCGATTCCGGAACTTACAAGTTCCGCGTTCCGCCGGGCAAGTACAAGCTGGCCATCGTGGACGAAACCATGGTTTGGCGCATGCAAGGGGCCGATCTCGACGAGTACAATCCCGAGAGCGTCGAACTGAGCGCCGGCGACAAGATCACCAAAGATCTGGTGCAGCGGAAGCAGTAGCCGCCGCCCGTGATATTCTCGGGGTAAGGCGGAGGGATGAAGATCCGGAAGGCACCTGCGATGCTGGCGTGCGGACTGGCCGTGGCCGGCGCGATGCTCGCCTTCCAGCGTCCGTTCCGCCAATTCGATGGCATCGAGCACCGTATCGGCGAAATTCCCCTACCGTCCGACTACCAGGAAAAAACCGAATTCGCCTTCGCCCGCCTGATGTACCCACCCGGCGAGGGCAGGGTCAACGGCTACTATGGCCGCGACCTCGACTGGCACACCGGCATCTCCGACTGGAGCCAGGATTTTCCTCCCGCCGACCGCCATTTCTCGGAGGCCGTGCGCCGCCTCACGCGCCTGCATACGCGCTCGGTGGAACAGGTGGTCAATTTCGATGAAGGCGACGAATTCGATTGGCCCTGGCTCTACGCCGTCCAGGTAGGCGAATGGGGGCTGACCGACGCGCAGTGTAAGGCGCTGCGCGAATATCTGCTGCGCGGCGGATTCTTCATGGCCGACGATTTTCACGGCCAGTTCGAATGGGACGTTTTCGAGAACGTGATCCGGCGCGTGTTTCCCGACCGCGAAATCCGCGAGATCTCGGACGACGATCCGATATTTCACACCGTCTACGACATCAAGGATCGAATCCAAATTCCGGGCGAGGCGCACATCGCCTTGGGGTACAAGCGGCCGCGTTTTCCGAATGGTCTCGAGGATGGCAAAGGCGCGCACTGGCGGGCGATCTACGACGACCAGGGCCGGATTATGGTCGCCATTTCCTACAATTCCGACATCGGCGATGCCTGGGAATATGCGGACTATTCATTTTATCCCGCGAAGTATGCCGACCTGGCAATCCGCTTGGGCGTGAATTACATCGTGTACGCCATGACGCGGTGATTACTTTTTTTCCTTCCAGCTCGCCCAGTAATCCGGCCACTCCACCTGTTCGCCCGCCGGGAGCACGTGAATGGGATTGAGGCCGTCTAACATCACCGCGTACTCATCGGTATGGGTCTTCTTACCCTGATTGGCCAGAGCTTTGGGGTGCGGACCGTGATGAATGCCGCGCGGGTGCAGCGTGGCATAGCCGGGCTTGATGTTGTCCTTACTGAAGAAATCGCCATCGTGATAGAAGATGAACTCGTCGTAATCGGTATTGCGATGGAAGAACGGCACTTTGAGCGCGTCGGCGTCCTGCTCCAGCGGGCGGGGCAGAAAGCTGCACACCACCGCTCCCCCGGTGACAAAGGTGCTGTGCGCGCTTGGCGGAAGGTGCGCGCGATGGCTCATGACCGGGCGGATATCGCGCATATTCAGCTTCCACACCGTCAGGTCGCCCTTCCAGCCCACCACGTCAAGCGGATTGAACGGATAGAACACCTTTGAGATTTCGTCATCTACCTTGATACGCACTTCCCATTCGCGGCTGTCGTCCAGGTGCGCGTCCGGCTCGGGGACGGTCACGACGCCGGGATCGTAAAGAGCGTGATGGCCGAGGAGACCCTTATCGGGCGGCTCAAACTCGGTGCACGACTGAATGATCAGGAAGAAGTTATCCCGCGTTTCGGGCACTAATCGGTAAGTCACCGCGCGCGGAACTACTAAGTAATCGCCGGGCTCGAATGAGAGCGGACCGAAATCCGTCTCGATTGTGCCATTGCCGCGATGCACGAAAATCAGTTCGTCGCCATCGGCATTGCGGTAGTAAAACGGCATGGGCTGGGAACGCCGTGAGACGTACAGTGTGACGTCGTGGTTGCCAAGGAACGCCACCGGCATCCCGTATGGATCGCCGCAATCGGAGGGAGCCAGGCGATTGAGGTCAAACAGGTGAGGGCGCAGCTTGCCCTCGAAGCGGATCCAGCCGGTGGGCGGGTGAGCGTGGTACAGGTGCGCGCTTTTGCCGTAAAATCCCTTTCGGCCGTGTTCTTCCTCATAGGTTCCGGCAGGAATGCCCACATGCGCTTGCGGCGCGAATGTGCCTTTTTTGAGCGGATACATTACAGATTCCCTCGCAGTTGCTGTTCGCGCTCGATGGCTTCGAACAGCGCCTTGAAGTTGCCCTTGCCGAAGCTGCGGCTCCCCTTGCGTTGGATGATCTCGTAGAACAAGGTCGGCCGGTCCTCCACCGGGCGTGTGAAAATCTGGAGCATATACCCCTCGTCGTCGCGGTCCACAAGGATGCCCAGTTCGCGCAGTTCTTCGATCGGCTCGTCGATTGGCCCAATCCGCCCGACGAGGTCTTCATAGTATGTGTTCGGCACGCGCAGAAACTCCACGCCCTGCCGGCGCAGCGTCCCCACCGTTTCGATGATGTTGCCGGTCGCCATGGCGATGTGCTGCACTCCGGGGCCACGGTAGAATTCCAGGTACTCTTCGATCTGAGATTTCTTCTTGCCTTCGGCGGGCTCATTGATGGGAAACTTCACGCGCTCGTTGCCGTTGGACATCACCTTCGACATCAGGGCCGAATATTCCGTCGAAATGTCCTTGTCGTCGAAATGCTTGAACATGCGGAAACCCATCACATCGTGGTAAAAATCGACCCAACGATTCATTTCGCCCCAGCCGACGTTACCCACCATGTGATCGATATGGAGCAACCCCACAGGCCGCGCGACCAGATCTTCGGCATCCACGGCACGGAATCCCGGCAGGAACACGCCCTTATAATCGCGCCGCTCGACAAAGGTGTGGATGGTATCCCCATAGGCAGCGATTGACGCCACGCGCGCCGTGCCATCGCCGTCGTGCAATGTTTCCGGCTCGCGCACGCTGCGCGCGCCGCGTTGGGTTGTCTCGCGCCACGCCGACTCCGCATCATCCACCCATAACGCGATGTCGCGCACGCCATCGCCGTGCACGCGAACGTGCTCGGCGGCTGGATGCTCGGGCGCCAGCGGAGTGGTGAACACCAGCCGGATTTTGTTCTGCACCAGCACGTAGGAAGCGCTTTCGCGCTTGCCGGTCTCGGGTCCACGGTAGGCCGCGAGGCGAAAGCCGAAAGCGGCTCGGTAATAATAGGCCGCCTGGCGCGCGTTGCCCACGTAGAATTCCACGTGGTCGGTGCCGTTGAGTGGCAGAAAGTCCTTCTCAACCCGAGCGGGTTGCTCCAGAGCTTGCATAACTCCTCCTGAATGCTTCGATACACAGACCGTTGTCTTCGTCCGTTCCGGTGGACACTCGCAGGCAGTTCGGCAAACCGAACGCCTTCAGCGGACGCACCACCACCCCTTGCGACAGCAGTTCCTCGAATACCCGCGTGGCCTCCCCCTCGGAGGTCATGTCGATCATCACGAAATTCGCTTCCGAAGGCGCCAGCGGTAGTCCCAGATCCCGCAGTCCTTCGTTCAGATAGCGTAAGCCGCGCGCGTTCAGTTCGAGCGAGCGGTGCAGAAATTCCTTGTCGGCGAGCGCCGCGATCCCCGCGGCCTGCGCGGGCGTGGAGGGCTCGAACGGAAGCTTCACCTTGAGCAGATTGCGAATCAGTTCCTGGTGCGCGAATCCATAGCCGATGCGCGCTCCCGCCAGTCCATACGCCTTCGAGAACGTGCGCAGCGTGATCACGTTGTCGTAGCGGTAGTGCATGGAATCGGGATATCGCGGATTGTCCTTGGCGTACTCGAAATAAGCCTCGTCCAGAATGATGAGCACGCGCTCGGGTACGTGCTGGTAGAAATCGTCGAACTGGTGCCGCGTGAAGATGGTGCCGGTAGGGTTGTTGGGATTCGCCAGGTAAATGATCTTGGTGTTTTCGTTGATGGCTGCAGCCAGCGCTTTCAGGTCGTAGTGCCAGTCGCGATAGGGGACCGTGCGATACTTCACGCCGCGAGAGCGCGCCAGCACCTGGAATCCGATGAAAGCCGCTTCGGTAGTGAGCACCTCGTCCTCATCGCACAGGAACGCGCGGATGATGTTGGACATGATGCCTTCCGAGCCGCTCCCCGCAATGACATTCTCCACCTTGAGATCGAACTGCGCGGCCAGTACCTCGCGCAGGCGCAGGCCGCCATCGGGGTAGAGATTCAGGCCACCCAGCGTTTCCGCCATGGCCTCGATCGCCTTGGGCGAAGCCCCGAGCGGATTTTCATTCGAAGCCAGTTTGGCGATCCGGGTGAGCCCGTACTGTTTCCGTACGGATTCGATGGTGCGCCCGGCTTCATAGGGCCGGAGAGCTTCGATATTGGGAGGAACGAGTGGCACCGGTTCCATTCTACCGTGAGCCGGAAGCTTATGCCACCACGTTTCGGTGGGGTTATTGTCCGGCCGCTTCCGGCCGAATGGCTACTGCCACCCCGGAGAATTCGTCGTGGTAGACGACTTTCAGGCCTTGGCGATTCACGAAATCCCGGTCCACCGGATAGAAGATTATGTAGGCCTGATATCCCGCCGCGTAATCGTTCACCGTGGAGGGCGCGGAGGCGATTTTTTCAAAACTATTGCCGCCCGACATCTGCCGGTAGCAGTTCAGGGCCGCCACATAGCGCCAGTTCGCCGACACGTTCTTCGCGCGAGTCGAGTTCAGGACCCCATACACGTTCTTCATATCGGCATCGTACTTCCACTCATTGAAGTAAGTCAGGCGCAGACAAGCCAGGTTATAAATGCCGATCAGCACCAGAATTGCGGTCAGCGCTTTGCCGGAAGTCCGGCCGGCCGGCGAGGTCAATCCCGGCGCCGCCAGGGCGCCCGCCATCGTGAGAAACAGTAAAGCTACCCAGAGTGCCGTCCGATCGAGCGGCAGCGGGATGCCATACAGCAGATGGCCCAACTCATGGCAGACCACCGCTACCAGGCATGCGGATCCGCAGATGACCGCCAGCGGGCCGGCGACCCGCCCTTCCTTCCAGTCAGCCGGCCTTTCCAGTAGCAGCATGATCACCCGCCAGATCATGCAGGCGGCCAGCAGTGGATATAGGAACGTTCCGAAGTGGACAAAATAGTGCCGTAGTTGCGGATGCAGAAGATCCTGGTTCGGGTCAAAAAGCGACGCGCGAAGCAGGCTGGCGAACATCTGGCGCAGCGAGTCTGCACCCCACGTGAGTTGACCCTTCGACCAGTTCAGGATCGCCGGTCCGGCGATTCCATACATCACGACCAAGCCCGGCGCCACCAACGCCGCGAGAATTTTCAGATACTGCCCGCGATGTTCGCGGCAAATCCAGATCATCAGGCCGAGCGCAGTGAATGCGTCCGCAATCGCAAAGGAAAAGTTCGC
This sequence comes from Bryobacteraceae bacterium, assembly GCA_035509055.1. GTDB lineage: Bacteria > Acidobacteriota > Terriglobia > Bryobacterales > Bryobacteraceae > PALSA-129. The sequence goes on from DATJMA010000147.1 coordinate 60,504, forward strand.
GCTCACGGAGAGGGCAGCGCATACGGAAATCAACGCGCAAGTCCGCCACAGGCCGCCTTGGCGCGCGGCGATCACCACCATCCAGAGCAAGAACGCCATCGCGAGGCTATATCCCCGCGCTGCCACCAGGTAGTCCATCACCAGCGGACTCAGCGTCAGGCAAGCGAACAGCGCCCACTGGAGCCAGCGGCGCGGCGAAATCAGGCGCACCAGGAAGTAAGCCGCGGTAATATACAAGGCCGCACCGATCAGCGCTGGCATCCGCAGTGTAAACGCCGACGCGCCGAAGATCTGCGTCAAGAGCCGCATCAGCAGCGTGTTCAGCACGTGATTGTTGGCGCTGGCGATCCACTGCCGCGGCTCTGCCGGCGCCACGAAAGTCAGGTACGTATCCGCCTCGTCGATGGTCACTGATTGCACCGATGCTCGCGCGACGGTCCATAGCATGGCGAACACGCCCGTACCGATCAGCCACGGCGAGTGCCTGGAAGGGCTCAGGGTCACGATCTGCGCATCCAATCGAGCGTCTGGCGGATGCCTTCGTCATAGCTCGTCTTGCGCACTGCCGGAAACTTCGCCCGCAGTTTGGTGTCGTCCAGCACGACAGGCGTTTCCGAGAGGTACAGCATCTCCGGCAATTCGCGATAGAGCGGGCTGAACCACCCCATGATCTTCAGCAATCCGCGCCCCACCGAGCGGTATTTCGGACTCCTGCCGACCGCCCGATAGACTCGGGTGATGAAATCCATCGCGTTGATCTCGCCGGCGCCGCCGACGTTCCATGCCTCGCCATAACACTCCGCGCAGTCAGCCAAATCGGCAATCACAGGGCCGGCATCCGGGACGAAAACGAACTCGTGCGGCGCATTCACCGGGCCCAGCCAGTTCGCGGTCTTGCCAGCGATGGCCGCGCGAAAAATGGGATTCGCCAGGCTGAGATCGGCATGCGGACCGTAGAAATCCGGCAGCCGCACTATCATGCCCTCTAACGTGCCCTGCCGATGCGCATCCATCACCGCGTCTTCCTGTTGCTTGCGAAAATTGCCCTTCCGCGTCTGCGGCTCCCGAGGATGCGTTTCCGCCACGTGCGACGTCCCCGGCACGCCATACGTATATACGTTCGACACCAGCACCAGTCGCGCCACGTGCATCGAAACAGCCGCCTCAATGGCGGTGCGCATCATCGCGGGGTGCAACTGGAAGGACGGATACGGCACGCCCACGGCGTAAATGATGGCGTCCACCCCGCGTGCCGCGGCGGCCGCCGAGCGCAGGTCTGTGAGGTCCGCCTCGAAGATCTCGGCGTGCGCCATGGCGCCGAACGCCTCCTGCAATTTCGCTTTCCCGCGACCCACGGCACGGAACGCAATTCCACGCCGTTCGAACTCCGGAGCCAGCGCACGGCCAATGGCGCCCGCCGCACCGAAAATAGCTGCTTTCTGTATCAGGGACATGCCGTTAACAGAGCCCTCAGTATACCTCGCGATACAATTGTCAGCGGTTATGTCTTTGAACCCCGGAGCGCGCCTCGGAGCCTACGAAGTTGTGTCCCGCCTGGGCGCCGGCGCCATGGGCGAAGTCTTTCGCGCCCGCGACATGCGTCTCGGCCGCGAGGTCGCGCTTAAGATTCTCCCGGCCGAATTTGCCATCGATCCCGACCGCCGCCGCCGCTTCGAGCAGGAGTCCCGCGCCGCCAGCGCGCTCTCCCATCCTAATATCGTCACTGTCTATGATGTCGGCGATCAGGACGGGGTCTCCTACATCGTTTCCGAACTCGTCGACGGCGAATCCCTCCGCGACCTCATCGAGCGCGGTCCCGTCCCCCTCCGCCGAGCCATCGAGATCGGCGCGCAAATTGCCGATGGTCTGGCCGCCGCGCACGCCGCCAACGTCGTTCACCGCGATCTCAAACCCGAGAACATCATGCTCACGCGCGATGGTCGCCCGAAGATCCTCGATTTCGGGCTCGCGCGTTATCAGCCCGCCGCGGCCGCCGAAAGCGGCATGACGATGACCATGCCCGGAATGGTCATGGGCACTGCCGGTTATATGTCGCCCGAGCAGGTCACCGGCTCCGCCACCGATGCCCGCTCCGACATCTTTTCGCTCGGCATCATTCTCCACGAGATGCTCAGCGGCAAGATTCCGTTCGCCCGCGCCACCGCCATCGAGACGATGAGCGCGATCCTACGCGACGACCCGCCGGAACTTCCCGCCACCCTGCCGCCCGCCGTCCAGCAGGTGATCGTCCACTGCCTCGAAAAGGAGCCGGCGCGCCGGTTCCAATCCGCCGGCGATCTGGCGTTCAATCTTCGGGCTATCTCGCCTGGCAGCACCGCGGGGGCGCAGATTGCAGTTCGGTCCCATCGTACCCGGCGCCCGCTCTCCGCCGCCGCGATAACCGCAATCGCCCTTGGGATTACGACCGTTGTTTTGGCCGCGATTCTCGCCACCCGCCCGCCCCAGGGTGCCGAACTTGCCAACTATCGCTTCACACCACTCGCCACCGACGCCCGGCCGCAGCACGACCCCGCATGGTCCCCCGACGGCCAGAACATCGCCTACATTCGCGATGTAGACAACGCACCCGATCAAATCCTGGTCCGCGGTCTGTCTTCCCCCGTACCGGCTGTTGTGACAGCGGTGAATCGTCCGCGGTCGCTCTTCTGGTCGCCGGATAGCTCCCGCATTTACTTCGTCGCCGATGGCGGCGTGTTTTCCGTCAGCCGGGGCGGCGGCGCCGCCCAGCAGGTCCTAAAAGGCAATTACTATTGCGCCACGCTCTCGCCGGACGGCAAAGCCATCGCCCTCTGGCTGACCGTCGGCGACGCCGAAAAGTCTGAACCGAAGGTCTGGATCTCCTCCCCGCCCGGCACTCCGCCACGCAAATACGAACCCGTACCTTTTGAACTCCAGGGCTCTTTCACGCCTATCTACATGCGCTTCTCGCCCGACGGCAAGCAGATTCTCGTTTCGATGACACGCGGCGCCGGCCCGCGCCTCTGGCTGCTCCCGTTTCCCAGCGGAAAGCCCCGCCGGATCCTCACCAATTCTCTGTCTGGCGGCGAAATTCCGAACCTGAACTGGATGCCCGACAGCCGCCATTTTGTGATGGCTTTTACACGATCCGGCGATTCCGCCCAGCAACTCTGGATGGCCGACTCGCGCCACGAAACCTTCGAGCCGCTGACTGCCGGCGAGGGTGAGCGGGGCTCTCCCGCGGTCTCGCCCGATGGCGCCAAAATCGCCTTTAACTCCTTCGATTCGAATCTCGATATTGTCGAGATCCCGACCGCCGGCGGTCCTGTCCAACCGCTGCTTGCCACCAGCCGCAGCGAACTCTTCCCCTTCTGGTCGCCCAAAGGTTCGGTATTCGCATACGTCACCGATCGCACCGGTCGCAGGGAGATCTGGCTGAAGAACGCCACCGACGGCTCGGACCGTCCCCTCGTCACCGCGCGCGATTTCCCTGACAGCGAAACCGTCGATTTCCTCACGCCCGCCATTTCACCCGATGGGACGCGCATCGCCTACAGCCGCGTCAGCAATCAGCATGTCGGGGAACTGTGGATTTCGCCCCTGTCCGGCGGCTCGCCGCTTCGAATTGGCAATCCCAAAGCATATGAGATTGCGCCCTCCTGGTCGCCCGACGGAAATTGGCTGGCGTATTTCTCCTCTGATTTGGGGGTGGCGAAGATCGCGGTGGGCGGCAGCGATTCCCCCGTCTCCCTCGGCCTTCCGCATGGCTGTGAAAATGCCCCGCAGTGGTCGCCCGATGGCGCATGGATTGCTTGTGGCACTGACAAGGGAGTGGTACTGGTTTCGCCCGACGGCAAGCAGCGGCGCACGGTCGGCAATCGCAAGGCGTACATCACATGGTCGCGCGACGGCAAGGAGATTTACGCGCTCGGGCAGGTTGAAGGCGGCAAGTGGCGCTTTGGCGCCATCGACTTCCGGGGCGGGGCGGAGCGGGCGATCTACGACTACGATGCCGAAATCCACTTCGCTTCGGCCTACAATCCGTCGTTCCCCATGAGTCTCTCCCCGGACGGAAAGAACATCGCCACCACCGTGGCGAAGATCCGGTCCGACATCTGGCTCCTCGAGGGTTTCCCACCTAAGTAAGAGGTTCTGGCTTTTTCATCACACATCAGTTACTAAGTTGATATCAAATATTGCTTGCTTTGGTGGACAGGACGGGTTTATGATCACTCTGCACGCCTGCTTTTTGGGGTAATCAACAATTTTTATGGGAGGAGCGAAAATGATGGGCCGTCGAAGTGTGCGCATTTGTACTTTTCTTATTGCCGGTTTCTGCCTGGCAGTCTTATCCCTTATGGCTCAAACAGATACGGGGTCGATAGGGGGATACGTCAAGGATCCCAGCGGGAGAAGTGTGCCGAAGGCAACGGTCACGATCCGGAACGAAGGAACCAACGAAGTTCATACCCTGACCACCAACGATTCGGGTTACTACATACAGACGCAATTGCCGCCCGGGATGTACACCGTTTCGGCCGAGGCGCCGGGATTTAAGCGCTTTGAAAGCAAACAGAATAAGCTGGATTCCAATACCGCCCTGTCGCTCGACGCGGCGCTGACGGTGGGCAATGTCAGCGAGACCGTGGAAGTGGCGGCAACCGCGGAGGTGCTGCAAACCGATTCCTCCGCAGTGCAGACCGAAATCCCTGGGAAACAGGTGGATATGCAGGAGTTGAACGGCCGCAATCCGCTCTACATCGCGCAGCTCCTGCCCGGCATGCGCAGCGGATCGACTATGGGCGACTTCAATTTTGCGGTAGGCGGCGGCGTCCCCTTTAACGTTAACGGAGCCCGCCCCCAGGATACCGACGTCACCTTCGACGGCGCGCCCGCCGTCCGCACGCGGGCGAACGGCGCTATCATCGGCGTCGCCAACGTCGACTCCACCGAGGAAATTCAGGTTTTGACCGCCGATTACTCCCCGGAGTACGGCCGTGCGGCGGGCGGGCAGATCCGCATCGTCAGCAAGAGCGGTACCCGCGATTTCCACGGAAGCCTTTACGAATACCTCCGCAACTCCGACATGAACGCGAACACCTGGTCGCGCAATCTCAGCTCCGTGACCGGTTCCACGCAAGCCTTTCGCTACAACAATTTCGGCGGTACCATCGGCGGCCCCATCTGGGCGCCCGGGATGAAAGACTGGTTCCGGCAGAAGTTCTTCTTCTTCGTTGGTGAAGACGAGATCCGCTATCGCTACGAGGATTATTCGCAGGAGCCTGTGCCCACGCAACTCATGCGCCAGGGCAATTTCAGCGAGCTGCTCAATCCAAACCCGTGGTATTCCGGCAGCCACATTATTTACGATCCCACGACGTGCCCGAAAGTGGGCGCCGCCAGCTGCCAGCCGTTCCCGAACAATACCATTCCCGTCAACCGTTTGAGCCCCAACGGCATTGCCATGATCAATGCTTATCCGCTGCCAACGCCGGGCTTCCAAAACGGCAGCAACAACTGGATTGCCCAAGCCGAGCATCCCATCAACCAGCGCAAGGAAACCATCAACGTCGACATGCTGTTGAACGAGAAGAACCGCCTCTCCGGGCGGCGCACCGACGCTTCGTATTTCGAATATCAGCCCTTCGACCAGAATTTGGGACTCACCGGCAAGTACTTCAAGCGTCCGAACCAGACTAACGTGGCTTCCCTCACCAGCACCATCAGCCCCACTCTGGTGAACGAGGCCATCGGCTCCCTGAGCATCGACGACGTCTACATTCCGGTTAACACCTCCCTCGCGGGATTCAACCGCGGCACTCTGTGCGCTCCCATTACCGGCAGCTGCATCGACTTCCCATACATCCTGCCCAACGGAAAAGACATCCCCACCAAGATCCCCACGGTGAATGTGCCCAACTTCTCCAGCCTGGCGGGCGGTCCCTATCCCTCCCACTCTTCCGGCACCATCTGGACCTTCGGCGACACCGTGACCAAGGTCTGGCAAAACCACACCATCAAGGCCGGCTTCTCCGCCGAATATTCCGGTGAAAACGACGGCGACCAGATTAATGTCAGCACGGTGCCCGGCGGGGCCAGCGACCAGAACGGCACTTTCACTTTCACCGATGCCCGCACCGGCTTTGGCGCAACCTCCGGCATTGGTATGGCGAACCTGGCGTTGGGACTCGCCGATGCTTATACCGAAATCGGTCCGCGCGCCCTCACCATCTGGCGGTCCTGGATGCTCGAAGGCTTCGCGCAGGATTCCTGGAAGGTCACTCCCAAGCTTCACGTCGAGTATGGCGTCCGCTGGACGCAAGTGCAGGGCCAACATCCGCTCTGGGGCAATGCCGATTACTTCGATGGCGCTCTTTATAATCCCGCCCAGGCCGTTACGCTCAACAGCAGTGGAAACGTGATTCTCGGCACCGGCAATCCGTACAACGGCGTGGTGATTCCCGGCATCAATGCGTTTCCCTCCGCCGCCAACGGGCGCGTCGCCGCCGCGACTTCCAACCAGTGCGACGGCGCCTCGTGCGGCAGTCTGTTCGATCCCAGCCTTCCCAAAGGCTACATCCAGACGCAAAATGTGTTCCAGCCGCGCGTGGGTATTGCCTACGAACTCAACGGCTCGACCGTCATCCGCGCCGGAGCGGGTAGTTTCGTCACCCGCATGGTGCAGATCGATAACATCTTCCCAGGAGGCAACTCGCCCTTCCAACCGTTCCTCACCGTCACCAACGTATCGGTCGACAACCCCGGCGCCGGATTGACCAACACCATCGCCGCGCCGCTCACCATGACAACCCTGAATCCGAACTTGAAGCCGCCGAAGGCGTATAACTGGAACTTCACCGTGCAGCGCAAACTCTTCTGGCAGTCGCTGCTTTCGGTCGCCTATGTCGCCCATCATGGCAATCATGGCTGGCAGGTATACGACATCAACCAGCCTTCCCTGAGCACGGTACTCGCGAATCCCGGGGTAAGCCCGAGCCTGCTCCGTCCGTATAAAGGCTTTGCGGCGATCCAGGAGGAGGAAAGCGTGGTCAATTCCATGTACAACTCGCTCCAGGTTTACTGGCACAAGGAGTTCACCAACGGATCCAGCTTCGGGGTCACCTACACTCTTTCCAAGAGCATGGATAACGGATCCAACTACCGTGACATCGTTCCCGATACCTACAACACCAGCAATCTCTGGGGCCCTTCGGAATACGACGAGCGCCACATCGTGCTGATCAACTACATCTACGCCATTCCGTTGATGAAGACCAACAAGTGGCTGGGCGGCTGGTCGCTCGCCGGCACCGCTCAATTTCAGACTGGAACTCCCTGCGGAGTCGGCGTCAACAACGATTACGCCGGGGTTGGGGAGTTCGGCAGTTTCGGCTGCGGCAGCGAAGGCCAGTTCTGGGTCATGAATGGCCCTGTTCAGATCGACACCGGAGCTTTCGCGGGCCCGACGGGCAATCTCAGCAACGGTGCGCCGCGATATTTCACCGGCAATTTTTCCGCCCCGCCCGCCGGCACGTTCAACCTGCAGCAGGGCGTTCGCGATTCCATCTATGGTCCCGGTTTCCAGGATTGGAACCTTTCGCTCTTCAAGACTTTCCGGGTCAACGAGCGCGCCGCCTTCCAGTTCCGGGCGGAAGCCTACGACTTCATCAACCATCCGAACCTGGCAGCCCCCAGTTTCACCGCGACTTCCGGAACCTTCGGCATCATCACAAGCAAGACCGGCTTGCAGCGGACGCTTCAACTCTCCCTTCGTTTCAGCTTCTGATCGTACTCAGGTCCTGAGGCCGGCGCGCCGCGCCGGCCTTTTTTTATGGCGCCGCGCATAGCAGCACTAGCGAAATCCACACCAGGTCCGCAATCAGCAGGTGGCCAATCTGCATCCACACCGGCGCCTGCAAAAGGAAATTCGCCATACCGGCCAGAAGCTGAATCCACACCAGCACCACTACCCGCAGAGCGGGAGCTTTGGCCGATCGTAGCCGTCCCAGGGCGTAGATCGTAAGCCACGCTGCCACCGCAAGGGCAATCACCGGATGTAATCCCCGCAGCCGCAGCAAAAGGCTCGATCCCGCATCGAAATCCTGCGCGATTCCAGCGGCCAGAGTTTTCGCCGGAAATAACGTGTCGCCCAGCGCGGCAATCACACCCGTGATGCTCAGCAACATCACCGCCGCGAGGCTCATCGCCGCCGTCCAGGCATTTCTGCCGCGCAGTTTCGGTGGCCTGTGCCCTTCGGCGAACCATGCCGTAAGCGTGAAACAGGCGACGAGCATCAGAGTGTTCACCAGGTGTGCCGATTCCGTGTAAGCGTCGGCGTTCTGCGCCACATGCTGGATCTTCACCAGCAGCGCTCCGATGAGCGCTTCCGTGAGCAGAAATATGCCCGAAAGCAGCGCGGCGCGGCGCGTCGGATGGTAGCGGGGAAAGGCGCGAAACGCCCACACCACCAGCAGCAGTACCAGCGGCGTGTCCAGACCAGTCATCGCCCGGTGTGTGTATTCGATGATCTTGTGCGTGTTGGCCGACACCAGCGCGACCGTGCCGTCGCACAGCGGCCAATGATTGCCGCAACCCGCGCCCGAGCCAGTGGCGCGCACATACGCGCCCCACAGGATTACCGCGATGTTGTACGCCAGCACGAACCAGGCGAAGCGCGCGAAGCCGCGCGTGTCATTTTTCGGCATCGGCGCCTTCACCCGGCCGGCGTTCGAGCAGCAGCACGTTGTGGCCCTCGGGATCGTGCAGCACTGCCCAACCGGGTGCCTCGTGCACGAAGCGGTCTTCCCCGATGGCAGCTCGCGCCGCGGCCAGATCCTCTACTTCGAAGAACAGTACGGCCTTATCGCGCGAAGGATATTGCTCCGAGCCTTTTCGCTCCAGGCAAACGAAGCCGCCTCCGCTGTCGAACCTGGCATAATGCCCCGGTTCTTCGTCGGCCACCGTAAGGCCGAGTATTTCCCGGTAAAAGGTCCGCGCCCTTTCGAGATCGTAGAAATACAACTCCACACCCGCAAATCGCGGCGGAGATCCGTCCATGCTGCTATCTTCGCACTTCGGGGGTGTCCGAGAAGAGATTCAGGCGGGCTGCCCGCAGGTAGTCCAGTTTCTGCTGCAACCGGGTGAAATCCGGATCGGGATAAATCGCGCCGTTCTGCTCGTCGCATTCGCCGGCCGCTTTGCCGCTGAGGTAGCACGTACGCCAACCAGTCTTCAACTTGTATAAATCCGTGATTAGCCGCCGGTCGGCGCCGGTGATAACCAGCGACGGCAGGAACAGCACCACCGCCAGCGCTGCGAGAGCCGTGCGCCAGGCCTTCGTCCGCACCGTCAGCGCCTGGAAATACAAGCTCACCAGGGCAATCTGCTTATAAATGATGTAGCGCGATGCGTGCGCGTCGATCAGTCCCGTGCAGGTGCGCCCCACGGTGGCGGCGGCGCAGAAGAGAATCGCGAATGAGGTCATGATCGCCAGCACTTCGTGAGAAAGGCGCGGCGCGGCAGCGAGCATATCTTTCCAGCCGGCTACTGCGACAGCCGTCACCGCGGCCAATACCAGGCCTCCCGCCAGAATCGCCGCAGAATCCACCGAACGGATACCGAAAGGGCTCGCCAACATCAGACATAGAAACCGCAGGTAATCCAGCCCGGGAGCGGAAAACAGGGACGAGCAGTCCGACGCATCCTGGTTTTTGTACGAAATGAAGAAGGACGCCAGCGACAAAATCGACAGCCCGAAACAAGCCAGCAGGATGCCCCGGTTTCCCTGTCCCGCTTTGCGGGCCTGGCGAAATTTCGCCGCCAGGAGCGCGGGCGTAATCAGCCCGAGGAAGAAGCCGAAACCCGTGTAAAGAGTAAGGAAATTGATGGCCGTAATCGACACATATTTGGCACGCTCTTTCCGCCACGTCCACGCGATGCAATAGACCACGACCAGCAGGACCGGGAGCACTCCGTGGGCGAGATTCACGGTATTCCAATCGGACTCCCATTGCGCGGGCGTGAACATCAACAGCGGAATCGCCGTGTCAGTCCACGTCAACGGCCCGAGCAACCGGTACTTGAGCACTAACAGGCACAATCCGGCCAAGACCACAATGGCCGTCACAAGAAATGCTTCCGTGCGGCTGTTCCATCGGAACCACGGTTCCACCAGCGCCGCCAGAATGCCTCCTACTCCCTGTCGATGCGGCCCATGTTGGAAGCGGAAAATACCCCAAACGGAATGATGGCTGAACAGTGCGGCGTCGTTGAAATCCCACTGGTCCCAAAACAGGATGTTGACGGCGTATTCCGACACCAGCCGGAACAGCCGGAACGCCAGCCCGGCAAACATCACCGCAACGATTACGGGACCGACTACCGCCTTCGAGACTCGCATCGGCAACCGGCGGGACTGAAACCTGCCCCACTCAGCATAACAGAGGGTTTTCGCAAAGTTTGCGCGCCATAAACCCTGCGGGCCGGGGCTACTAGTAGCCACCCTGTCGGAAATTCCGCCGCTCCCATTGCGGATGTGGATAATTCCAACTATCCTGAGTGTTCCGATATGCCCACCAAAATCCCTATCACCGTTGCCTACGGCGACGGCATCGGCCCGGAAATCATGAGCGCTACGCTTCAGATCCTGGAAGCGGCCGGCGCGGCTCTCGAGATCGAGACCATTGAAATCGGGGAAAAGGTCTATTTGCGCGGCAACACCGCCGGCATAGAACCCAGTTCGTGGGAGTCCCTCCTGCGCACCAAAGTCTTCCTGAAAGCTCCTATCACTACCCCCCAGGGCGGCGGCTTCAAGAGCCTCAACGTCACCACCCGCAAAACGCTGGGGCAGTATGCCAACGTACGGCCCTGCGTCTCGTATCACCCCTTCATCGAGACCAAGCACCCCAATATGGACGTCGTGATTGTCCGCGAAAACGAAGAGGACCTCTACGCCGGCATCGAATACCAGATCAGCCCCGAGGTCACTTCCTGCATCAAGCTGATCTCGCGCCCCGGCAGCGAAAAAATCATCCACTACGCCTTCGAGTACGCCCGCCTGCACAATCGCAAGAAGGTCACCTGCTTCATGAAGGACAACATCATGAAGATGACCGACGGCCTGTTCCACAAAATTTTCGACGAGGTGGGCGCCGGCTACCCGGACATTCAGAAGGAAGCCTGGATTGTCGATATCGGCGCCGCCAAGATGGCCGATACCCCGGAAGCCTTCGACGTGATTGTGATGCCGAATCTCTATGGCGATATCCTTTCGGACGTGGCGGCGCAGATCGCCGGTTCGGTAGGACTCGCGGGGTCGGCCAACGTCGGCGAGCAGTGCGCGATGTTCGAGGCGATCCACGGTTCGGCGCCACGGCGCGCGGGACAGAATCTGGCCAACCCCTCGGGATTGCTGCTCGGCGCGGTCCTGATGCTGGTTCACATCGACTTGCCGGAGACCGCCGAAAAGGTACAGAACGCCTGGCTACGCACCATCGAGGACGGCATCCATACTTATGACGTATTCACCGAAGGCGTGAGCACGCAGAAAGTGGGGACGAAGGAATTTGCCGCGGCGGTAATCGCGCGCCTGGGGCAGAAGCCCAACACCTTGAAGGCCGTTACCTATGCGCGGCGGACGGCCGCTGCCCCGATGGCGTCTGTGTCAACGAGCGCCAGTGCCGTCACCGTGAAGGGCGTTGACGTATTCGTCGAGTGGCCTTGGCGGACGACCGACGACCTGGCGGCGGCCATGGGAAAACTCGCGGCTGACGGGTTGACCTTGCAGATGATCGACAATCGCGGCGTGAAAGTCTGGCCGGGCGGCAACGCGTGGACTTTCTGCACCGATAGCTACCGCTGCCGCTTTGTGGCATCCGGCCCCACCGGCATGGCGCAGATCGTCGCGCTGTTGGGACGCGTGGCCGGGGCCGGAATCACCATCGCAGCCACGCAGACGCTGCGCGATTTCGACGGCAAGGCCGGATATACTCTCGCTCAAGGACAATAAATCATGGCAGAAACCAACCCGCTGGTAGCGGTGATCATGGGCAGCAAGTCGGACTGGGAAACCATGCGCCAGGCCGACGAGATGTTGACGCGCTTCGGCGTGGCGCACGAGTGCCGGGTGCTTTCGGCGCACCGGACGCCGCATCAGACGGCTGAGTACGTGAGCCAGGCCGACGGCCGCGGCATCCAGGTGATCATCGCCGCCGCGGGAGGTGCCGCTCACCTCGCGGGCGTCTGCGCGGCGCACACCGTTTTGCCCGTGCTCGGCGTCCCGATGGAGAGCGCATCGCTCAAGGGCATGGATTCGCTACTTTCCACGGTTCAGATGCCGGCGGGAATCCCCGTCGGCACGCTGGCCATCGGCGGCGCTGGTGCCCGCAACGCCGCGCTGCTGGCGATTGCGATCCTGGCCACAGGCCGGCCGGAATTGAAGCAAAAGCTCCACGATTTCCGCCGCGAACAAAGCGAAAAAGTGCTGAAGGAAACGCTTCCCTGACAAGTCGCTCCCGTCACGGCGGCCACCCGAAGATACGCCCCGCAGTAGAATCCTGCCCGGTCATGTAATATTGTCCTAATGACTCGGCGCAGCATGTCCGCTTCCGTTCTCGTTCTGGCCGCCTCTGCCCTGTTGGCCCACAACGAGCCCAATCTTACCGAACAATACCGCGATACCGCCGACAAGCTCATCCGCGCGGCCATGGCGGACCACGAGGGCTACGATCGCCTCGCCTATCTGTGCTACCGGATCGGCAACCGCCTCAGCGGGTCGATGGGATTGGAGCGCGCGATCGCCTGGTCCGTCGAGCAGATGAAGGCTGCCGGCCTGAGCAACGTCCGCGTCATCCCCACCAAGGTGCCGCATTGGGTGCGAAACAGCGAATCCGCCAAGATGATCACGCCGGTCGAAAGGCCGTTGCACATGCTCGGCCTCGGCATGAGCGTTGGCACCCCTCCTGGCGGAATCACCGCCGATACCGTGGTTGTCTCCAACTTCGACGAACTCGCCAAACTCGGCCGCGACAAAGTTCAGGGCAAAATTGTGGTCTATAACTACACCTTCACTAACTACGGTTCCGGCCGCAATTACCGCTCGAACGGCGCGTCTCGAGCGGCGGCACTTGGAGCGGTTGCCGCACTCGTCCGCTCCGCCACTCCGCTGGCCGTCCAACTCCCACACACCGGCGCTATGGAGTACGATCCCGAGCAGCCCAAAATCCCCGCCGCCGCCATCTCTCCCGAAGACAGCTACATGCTGGCGCGCTTCTACGGCGAAGGCACTCCCGCCCGCGTTCATCTCGAAATGGGCGCCGAAATGCTCCCCGATGCCGACAGCGGGAATGTCATCGGCGAAATCCCCGGCAAGGAGCACCCCGAGGAAGTCGTTGTGATCGGCGGCCACATTGATTCCTGGGACGTGGGACAGGGCGCGCAGGACGACGGCGCCTCCATCATGGCCTGCCTCGAAGCCCTGTCCATCATCCACCACCTTGGCCTCCAACCGCGCCGCACCCTCCGCGTGGCTTTCTGGGTAAACGAAGAGAACGGCACGCGTGGCGGCGAGTCGTACCGCGCCTTTGTCGGCGAGCAACTCAAGAATCAGGTAATGGCTCTCGAAATGGATGGCGGCGCCGAAACGCCGCGTGGTTTCGGCGCCGGCGTCGACGCCAATTCCATGGAGATGCTGAAGCAAATTGCCAAACTGCTCGAACCCATCGGTGCCGGCGAGATTACCGGCGGTGGCGGCGGCGAGGACATCAACGCCTTGGTGCACGACGGCGTCCCCGGCATGAGCGAACGCGCCTCCGGCACGCATTACTTCGACTGGCACCATAGCGAGGCCGACACTCTCGACAAGGTGGACCCTGAAGACTTCCGCAAAAGCGTCGCCGCCCTCGCCGTCATGAGCTTTGCCGTCGCCGATATGCCGGCGCACCTCGTGGCGGCCACCGGCGGAGGGAGACGTGGACGCTGATGGCGCGTCTATACTGAAAAGAGATGCGTGCTGCGATTCTCGCGGGACTGGCTGGGTGTGCACTCTTTATCTGCACCCTATGGGCCCAAGACCCCTTCCGCGAATACCCCGCGTGGGAATATAACAATTTTCCACTGCCCAAGGACTACCAGGTACCGGGCGAGTGGACCTTCGCCCGCCTGATGTACCCCACCAGTCCGGTATATGTCGATTGGCAATCGACCATGAACTCGCAGTACGACTGGCACCAGGGCATGACCAACTGGACCATCGACTATCCGCGCTCCGACCGCCATCTCGCGCTCGCCATCCGCCGCCTCACCCGCATCGACGCGCGCTCCGCCGAACAGCCCATCAACATGGAAGCGGATGACGACATTTTCAATTATCCCTGGGTCTACGCGGTGGAGGTGGGCCATTGGCAGCTCACCGATCAGATGGTGGCCAAATTCCGCGAGTTCTTCGATCGCGGCGGATTCTTCATGTGCGACGATTTCCACGGCACCAAGGAATGGGAAGTCTTCGTCTACAGCTTCAAAAAGGTCCTGCCCGACAGCCAGATCATCGACATCCCCAATAACGATCCGATCTTCCACACCGTCTACGATCTCGATGAGCGTTACCAGGTTCCCGGCATGCAATACACGCAGACGCACAGCATCTGCGAAAAGTGCCGCACCAATCCGACGTGGGGAAGCGGCGGCGACGATCCTCACTGGCGCGGCGTCTACGACGATCACCATCGCCTGATCGCCGTGATGACCCACGACAACGACCTCGGCGACTCCTGGGAAAACGCAGACGAGCCCACTTACCCGCAGAAGTTTTCCTATATGGGACTGCGCATCGGCGTAAACTACCTCGTGTACGCGATGACGCACTGAGAGACCCATTCCGGCTGCACGAGCCATCTGCATTGCGGCCGGATAGGTCCGCTATACTCGCCTTATGCTAAGGAAACTCGCGTTCGCGCTTGTCCTGGCGTACCCTCTGGCCGCTCAATCCCTCCCGCTCGAGTCTCTGGTTCTCGAAGGCACGGCAATCTCCCACGACGCGATCCTCAGCATCGGGCAATTGCGTATCGGCGGCGCCGCCGACAAGGCGACCTTCGAAAAGGCGTGCGGCAGACTCACCGATACCGGCCTCTTTCAAGCCGTCTCCTACCGCTATGCTCCAGGTCCGAAGCGCGGCTGGGTGCTCACCCTGACCATCCAGGACCAGCAGCAGTTCGCCCCAGCTTCCATCGACTTCCCGGGCGCCGACGATTCCGAGCTCTGGCGCTGGCTCACTTCGCTTTATCCGCCCTTCGATCGCAGGGTGCCCGACAACGACACCGCGGAGGAGTTCATCGCCAACGCCCTGGCCGAGCATGCCAAGGCCGAACTCGCCGGTCAACCCGTGGTCATACGCCTGGAATCCGACTTGAGAACTGGCAGGAATCTGATCTCGTTCCAGCCCGCTACCTTGCCCCACATCGCCGCTTTGAATTTCATCGGTCAGCACGAACTCACTTCCGAGGCGCTCAACGGGGTACTGGCCAAACTTATCGCAGACGAGGGCTATACCGATCGCCGCTTTCGCCAACTCGTCGAGATTAATCTCCGCCGCGAGTATGAGGATCACGGCATGTACCGCGTCGCGTTTCCGAAAATCACGGCACAAAAAACATCCCCCGGAAACGTCACGGTGACCACCGCCATCGATGAGGGCCCGCAATTCAAGCTCGGCGAAGTGACTTTCGTCGGCAACAACCTGCCGCGCGAGGCCATGTTCCAAGCCGCGCAATTCAAGAAGGATCAAATCGCCAATTGGAGCGAGATCCAGAAATCCATCTGGGAGGCCGAAAAGCCCGTGAAGCGGACGGGATATTTTCAGGCATCCGCCCGCCCGGAGCGCATCTTCCATGACGACCAGCTTCGGCTCGATCTCAAAATCCCGTTCGCCTTGGGCCCGATGTTCTATGCCGGAAAGCTGACCATCATCGGCCTGGCGCCGGACGATGAAGCCAAGGCCCGCAAGC
This sequence comes from Bryobacteraceae bacterium, assembly GCA_035509055.1. Lineage (GTDB taxonomy): Bacteria > Acidobacteriota > Terriglobia > Bryobacterales > Bryobacteraceae > PALSA-129. Next base: position 76,481 of record DATJMA010000147.1, read on the forward strand.
TCTGGAAGCTTCGAATCGGAGATCCCTACGACTACGAGTACCCCGCCGAATTCTTGAAGGCTTTTGTGCCGTCCGTCAGCACCGAGTTCAGGCGTATTACCCCGACGACCCAGCCGCGGCCGAACAACGTCATGGATTTCATGCTGCTGTTCGAGATGAAGTAGCTTCAGAACGACTCGCGCCGGTAAGCGTCGTATTCCGCTCCGAATGCCGCGCGCAGATTCTTCTCTTCGAGCCAGATCTTGCGCACGTAGGCCAGCACAGCCATTGCAAATCCCACCAGCGCTACCCACGTTCCCGTCACCAATGCCGTGCCGGCAAACATGGCGAGAAGTCCGATATAGATCGGATGACGCAGCCTCCTATAAGGACCGGTACGAATCAACCGATGGTCTACTTTTATCGAAATTTCGCCACTCCAATACAGGCCGAGATGCCGCCGCGCCAGAATGGCGAGATAAAGCCCCGCCGCCTCCACGGCGGCGCCAGTGGCCATGATAGACGACGAAAGCGGAAGGAAACGCCCTCCGCGAAGAGGAGCCACTTCCAGAATCAGCGCGATATTCGCCAGCGATACATGAAGCCAGCGCGACCAGCGCGATTCCGCGCTCTTGGTTTTCGCGGTCCGTTTCCCGGCGGCGTCCCAATAGAGGCTGAACACTGCCCAGCCGAGCATCGCTACGATCCACGGCCACCGCGTGACCAGATCGCGGTCGAAAGTCGCCGCCGGAAATCCGCTAAACATGCGCCGGCTTCCACCCTCCCATCGCCTCCTCCAGCGCCAGTGCCACTCGCAGCGCCACATCCTCGCGCCAGGGAGCCGCCGCCACCTGCACCGCGATTGGAAGCCCCCCGGCGGATTCGCCGCCACGCACCACCGCCGCCGGCCATCCCGCCATATTGAACGCCATCGTATGGCTGAAACCGCGGAAATTCTCATCGCGAATCGATTCGCCGTGCGGCAGCCCGGCGTGAATGTACGCCGGCGCCAGAATCACATCGATGTCGCGCGCGAATCGCAGCATTTCGGCGCGATAGGCGTCGAGTTCCGACCAATAACGCGCCAGGCCCGCCAGATCGGTGCGATATGCCTCCAGCTTATCGAGCCATCCGGTGAGCAGCGGATGCACCCGCGCCGATCCGAGGGTGTGAAGATAGGCCCGCAACCCGTCGCCGCCATCCGGCCCGATCCACTTCATCTCCAGATCGTAAGCCTCCCCCAGGCAGGAGGGCCGCGCCTCCGCCACCGATCGCACTTCGGGCTCGATCGCGCGCGCCGCGGACCGCACCACCGCCGCGACTTCCTCATCCGCCGGCGCACAATCGTTATCGGTATAGTATGCGACGCGCAAATCGGCGAGCTTCACCTGCGCCGGCTCGCGAAACGGCACGTCGGGAACCGTGACATCGATGCCATCGGGTCCGTTCAACCAACGCATCGCTTCGACGAGGTCTTCCACGCGTCGCGCCATCGGCCCGATCTGCCACACCATCTCGAGCCATCCTCCGGCAGGCGGAAAGTGGCCGGTGCGCGGCAGTCGGCCCGAAGTCGGCTTGATGCCGGCGATTCCGCAAAACGCCGCCGGCAGCCGCACCGAGCCAGCCGCGTCGCTGCCGAGGCCGAGCGGCGATCCGCACGCGGCAATCAGGGCCGCTTCCCCGCCGCTCGACCCTCCGGGCGTGCGCGAGACATCGTACGGATTGTTGGTCTGTCCATAGATCAAATTGTCGCTTTCGAACGCGAATAGCAGATCGGGCAGATTGGTGCGCGCGATCGGAATTGCGCCGGCGCGCCGCAGGCGTTCGACCAGCGTCGCGTCTACGGTCGAAAGCGCGGCCTTCATCCGTCCAATAGTCCCCGCGGTGCACCTCGTCCCGGCCTGCTCGATGGAATCTTTGATGCTGAACGGAACTCCGTGCAGCGGACCGCGCGGATTTCCGAACGCCAGTTCGCGATCGGCCGCGTTGGCATCGGCCAGCGCCTGTTCGCCCACTACCTCCACGGCGGCATTCAGCGCCGGATTGACATCGGCGATTCGATCCAGATGGGCGCTCACCAGCTCCCGTGAGGAAATCCGTCGCTCGCGCAAAAGGCGGGCCTGCTGGCGCGCCGAAAGAGTCAGAATTTGGGTCAAACTTCATTGTCGCGCGAGCGCGGGGACGTGGCCGCTTCTTCTGCCATACTGTCAGTTAGCATGCACGGCAAACTTCGCGTCTTCCTTTGGCTACTTATCCTCGCCGCGGCGGGTGGCACGGGCTGGATGGTCTTCGGACAGAGTTCCAACGACCCCAGCCTCTGGCAGCACCGCAATCTCGGCAAGGCCTTTTACGAAAACCCCACCACGCACGCGGAAGCCGTCACCGAACTCAAGAAGGCCCTCGAGCTGGCGCCCAATTCGCCTCGCGAGCAGCTCAACTACGGCCTCGCCCTGCTGCGCCAGGGCGACAACGATGCAGGTATGGCCGAACTGCTTAAGGTGCAAAAGGAGGATCCGAAGCTGCCACACACCTGGTTCAACCTCGGCATCCTGTACAAGAAGGAAAACGAGATCGAAAAGGCTCTTGCGCAGTTTAAGGAAATGGTTCGCCTCGTTCCCAACGAGCCGGTATCGCACTACCAGCTCGGCGTCCTCTACAAAATGAAGGAGGACTACCCGGCGGCCATCAAGGAATTCGAGATCGCGCGCGACCTCAGCCCGCGCCTCTCCGCTCCCCACTACCAGCTTCAGGCTCTCTACCGGCAAGCCGGACGCGCCAACGATTCCGCCCGCGAACTCACCATTTTCCAGCAGCTCAAGAAAGATCAGGAAGGCGCGGCCGTCCCCGAAGACATGGACTGGTGCGCTTACGCCGAGCTCTACGATCCGATCGATGTCGCGCCGGGCGCACCGCCAACTGCGCCCACGTATCGCGGCGAAAAGCTCGCCGATGGGTTCAACGGCCCCGGCGCGGGCGTCGCCACCATGGCCGGCGCCGACGGCCATCCCGACCTGATCGCGTGGTCGGCAAACAAGGTCGCCTGGTATCGCGGCGGCCGAACGCCCGTCCCAAATTCCGGCCTGGAAGCTCTCCGCGGTGTCGAGTTCATCGCTCCCGGGGACTTCAATAACGACGGCCTGCCCGATCTCTGTGTCCTAACCGCCAACGGCGCCGCATTGTATCGCAATACCGGCAAGACATTCGTGAAACACGCCGATCTCGCCACCGGTTCCTTCCGCAAGGCCGTCTGGATCGACTATGACCACGATTATGACGAAGACATCATGCTGATCGGCGACGATACCCGGCTCATGCGCAACAACGGCGAGGCCGGTTTCAGCGACGAAACCAAGCGTTTCCCGTTCGTCGCCGGCAAAGCTCTCGACGCGGTCCGGTTCGATCTCGAACCCGACACTCCGGGCTTCGACCTCATCGTCTCCTACGCCGATCGCCCCGGCGTGCTCTATCGCGATAAACTCGGCGGGAACTATAAAGCCGTGCCACTCGACGTCCTCATGCCGGGAGCCCATGACCTGAACGCCGTCGATTTCAATCGCGATGGATTCACCGATTTGGTCGCCAACGATGGCGCTCTTGTGAACCGCCGCGGCACCCTCGAAGCGGCTCCGGCGCCGGCCGTTCCGTACCGCCCCGGAGCAGCCGATTTCACCGGCAACGGCCGCCTCGACTATGCCGGTATCGCGCCCGGCGGTGACTTGCTGATGTTTCACGACACCACCGGAGACTACGGCAACTGGATCGAAATCGGCCTCATCGGCGTGAAGAATAACAAGCTCTCGTTTAACGCGAAAGTAGAGGTGAAAGCCGGTACAAATTACCAGAAGATGACCTACGCCGGCATCCCGCTCGTCTTCCGCCTCGGCGATCTCACCACCGTCGATACGGTCCGCATCACCTGGGCAAACGGGCTCATCCAGAACGAAATGAAGCTGCCGGCGAACAAAGTCACCCCCATCACCGAAGCTCCGCGCCTCGCCGGCTCCTGCCCTATGATCTTCACCTGGAACGGCAATCGCTTCCAGTTCCTCACCGACGTGCTGGGCGTCGCGCCGCTCGGCGCCAGTTCCGGCGATGGCCGCTACTTCCCCGTCGATCACCAGGAATGGGTCTCGATTCCCGCCCCGGCACTTCAGGCGCGCGATGGCGCGTACGAAATCCGCATGACCGAGGAATTACGCGAGGTCTCCTACATCGACCAGGTCAAGCTGCTGGCACTCGACCATCCCGCGGATACGGAGATCGTCACCAACGAGAAATTCAAATCGCCGCCGTTCCCCGAGTTCCGCTTATACGGCGGCACGCGCCGCTTCTATCCCACAGCCGCCCACGATTCCCACGGTAAGGATGTCCGCGCGTCTCTTCTCGCCCTCGACCACCAGTATCCCGTCGATTTCGCGCGCGATCATGCGGGGGTCGCCGAACTGCACGCACTCGATCTCGATTTCGCCGGTGCGGCGCCCGATGGCAAGGCCACGCTCGTCCTCAACGGATGGGTGGATTGGGCCGATGGGAGCACCTTCCTCAACGCCATGCAAGCGCATCACGATCTCGTCTTCCCCTATCTGCAAGTGAAAGACGCGCAGGGCAACTGGAAAACCGTGATCGACGACATGGGCATGCCGTCCGGCAAACCGAAAGCCATGGCCGTCGACCTCACCGGCAAGTTCCTCAGCGCATCGCGCGAAGTCCGCATTGTCACCAGCCTGTGCGTTTATTGGGACGAAATCTACCTCTTCGAGAACGACACGCTGCCCGCCACGCGCCTCACCGCAATGCCTTTGAGCGCAGCCGACCTCCACTTCCGCGGTTTTTCCCATGCCACCATCTCGTCCGACCGCGAGCAGCCCGAGTCTTTTGACTACCAGTCAGTCGCCCCCTCCACCATGTGGAATCCCACGCCCGGCAATTATACCCGCTACGGCGCGGTCGCCGGCCTGCTGCGCCAGCCCGACGATCGCATGGTGATTATGGGCTCAGGCGATGAGATCCGCATGCGCTTCTCCGCGGCGAACCTGCCCGCGCTGCCTGAAGGCTGGCGCCGCGATTACCTGCTGCTCGTCGATGGCTGGGCCAAAGACGCCGACGCCAACACTGCCTTTTCCCAATCGGTGCTGCCGCTGCCGTTCCACGGCATGAGCAGCTATCCGTATCCGGCGAGCGAGCATTACCCGGATGATGATGCCCATCGCGCCTACCAGCGCGATTACCTGACGCGTCCCGCACTGCGCCTGATTCGTCCCATGACAGAATCCACCCGGTAGTTTCTTATGCGGCAGGTGGTGGCGCTCTTTTTCAGCATGTCCGCGGTCCTGGTCGCCCAGGATGCCCCAAGGCAGACCTTTGAAGTCGCCTCCGTCAAACCCGCGCCTGAGGACGATGGCGCGGACGGACATTACACCACCGGCATGCCGCCGGCTATCGAAGCTCACGCCAGGCGGATCGATTGGCCGCACGTGAGTCTGATCGGTATCCTCTGCCAGGCTTATGGCGTGAAGCCGCTCGACATCCGTGCGCCCGATTGGATGAATCAGCGGCGATATATGGTTGCGGCAAAGATTCCGGCGGATGGGCCGGAGGGACATATCCCGGAAATGCTGCAGAATCTTTTGGCGGACCGGTTCCAAATGAAGCAGCATTGGGAGACGAGCGAGGAATCCGGCTACACCCTTACCGTCGCAAAGGGCGGCGCCAGGCTGAAGGCATCGGCGCCGGACGCCAAGCCGGGAATGAGCATGCGATTCAATGGGCACTTCGAATGGACCGCGGAAACCACGGACACTCTGGCAACCGCGCTACGGGTCATGATGGGCCGGACGGTTGTCAACGCCACCAATCTGGCGGGTGCCTACGATATCGAGCTCGATGCCTCACCCGGCTCGATGCCGGGGTTTCATTTCGCTGACGCGCAAGACTCCAACTTCCCCACTATCTTCGCGGCACTTCGTGACCTGGGCCTCGAGCTCGTCCCCGGAAAAGTGGTGGTGAAACGGCTCGTAGTGGACTCCGCTTTGAAAGTGCCGGTCGCGAACTGACTCATTCGTACCGCAAAGCGACAAGCGGGTCCACTTTGATCGCTCTCCTCGCCGGCACCACGCACGCCACCACCGCCACGGCGATGAGCACCAACGCCATCTCCGCAAATGTCACCGGATCGAATGAACTGACGCCAAACAGGAGTCCGCGGATGAAGTGCGTGAGCGCCAGTGCGCCGGCGGCGCCCGCGGCTACGCCGGTGAGCGCCAGGCGCAATCCATGGCCAAGTACAAGTCCCAGCAGGTTGCCGGCACCCGCCCCCATCGCGATGCGAATGCCAAACTCGGTGGTCCTGCGAGTCACGGAATAGGAAATCACGCCGTACAATCCGATCGAAGCCAGCAGCAGCGCCGTGGCGGAGAACAGCCCGAGCAGCGTGGTCAGGAAGCGCGGGCGCGATTTCGCGAATGCCAGAACCTCGTCCATGGTGCGTACCTGGGTCACCGGGAGCGCCGGGTCAAGCTGGTGGACTGCGCCGCGAATACCGCTGCTCAATCGGTGGGGGTCGCCTGTCGTCCTCGCGATGACGTAAAACATGCGTCCGGCGAAGTCTCTCTGCATCGCCGGAAAAAACGCTTCGGTTCCCGCGGGCTTGTCCAATCCGGCGTTCCTAACGTCCTCCACAACCCCGACGATCGTCCGGTAGGTGTCCGCCTGTTTCGGACCGCCCTCGGGATTGATTCTTCTTCCGATCGGGCTCTGGTTGCCGTAGTAGACTCGCGCCATGGTTTGATTGATGACGGCCGTCAGTGGCGCGCCCGCGGTATCGCGCTCGTCGAGCGCGCGGCCTTCGATCACGTGAATGCCCATGGTTTCGAAATAGCGCTCGCCGACGATTTGCCAGTAATCGATGTTATGCCCGGGTCCGTTCGGAACGGCCGTGAATCCTTCGATATAAGTATCGTTGGCATTGATCGGACGTTCCGGCGGAAGCCCGCTGGTCAGCGTCGCGGACTCCGCACCCGGCAGGGACCTCAACTTCTGTTGCAGCGCCCGCCAGAAGCCATCCACCACTTGCGGGTTGGGATAAGTCGCGGACGGCAGATTCACACGCAGGGTCAACAATCCACCCGGACGAAAGCCTGGATTCACTTCGCTGAGCTTCCAGAACGCGCGAATCATCAGCCCGGTGCCGATCAGCAGCATGAGCGCGAACGCCAGTTCGCTCGCCACCAGCGTCGATCGGAAGCGGTTGGCCGCCACCGACCCCGCGGTTCGCCCTCCGGCCGCCTTCAAAGTATCGTGCAGCGTTCCGGCGGCGATCTGGAGCAGGGGAGCAAAGCCGAACAGAACCGCCGTAGCGAGCGACACGGCGAAGGTCACCGCCAGCACCGTGGGGTCGATTGTGACTTCGGCCGCGCGCGGAATACTGGCCCTTCCCGCGGCCACGATAAACCCAAGACTGGCGAACGCCAGCACCAACCCGGCCGCCGCTCCGCCCAGCGACAGCAGCGAACCTTCCGCGACAAACTGCCGCACCAGTTGCCCCACACCCGCTCCGAGCGCTTTGCGAATCGCAATTTCCCGCTGTCTGGCTTCCGCGCGCGCCAGCAGGAGGTTGGCGACGTTTACACAGGCGATCAGGAGCACGAATCCCACGGCGCCCATCAGCATCCAGAGTGCCGGGCGAATCGGCCTGACCACTTCATCGTGCAAAGGATAGGTGACGATTGGATGGAATTTCGGACTGAAGGGATGGTTGTTTCCCCACCGCGCGGGCGAATCCTGCACGTGGCGGTTAATTTCCTGCTGCGCCTGCGCTTCCGAGACACCCGCCTTCAACCGCCCGAGTAAGTACAGGTAATGGCTCCCGCGCCTCTGCGGGTCGGGAGTCCCGAGTTGCAGCGGAGACCAGGCTTCGGGTGGATCCAGTTCCCCCGGCGGGAAGGCGAATCCCGGAGGCATCACCCCGACGATATTGGTATTCTCACCGTTCACCTGGATGGTTCGTCCGAGCACGTCGTTCTTGCCGCCAAAGGTGCGCTGCCACAAGTCGTAGCCGACGACAATCACCTTGGGAGCGCCTTCCACGTCATCCCCGGGCGTAATGGCCCTGCCCAGCATCGGCGCCACTCCGAGGTCCCGAAACAATCCGCCGGTCACAAAGCAACTGGTGACGCGTATCGGGTCAACTTCGCCCGCCAGGTTCGCTCCCGAAGTGACCCATGCGTCCAGCGACTCCCAGGAATTCAGTTCATGTGCCAACTCGTAGTATTCGGGTGGCGAGGTCCAGAATCGGCGCAAACCGCCATTCGGAAACGTGGGGAACTCGGTGTAAACCCGCACCAGGCGGCCCGGATCGCGATAGCCGAGCGGCTTCAGCAAAACTGCGTGAACCACGCTGAAAATCGCGCTGGTGGCGCCGATTCCAAGCGCCAGACAGAGCACCGCCGCGGCCGAAAGTCCCGGACTTTTTCCGAGCATCCGCCAGGCAAATCTGAAGTCCTTGAGCCAATTCGACATGGGGATTCCTTACTGGGCTAGACGATTCAAATCGCGAATGGTTTGTAGCAGGCAGCATAGCATGGCATCGCGTCGCAGCTCACCAAACGCCGAAACGACAGGTCTCCTTTCTCGGGTTTGTTCCGCGAATCGCGACCCGCCCCGAGGGCATCCTTTCAGTATGTCGCTCACGCCATATTCGACTCTGGGACGCAGCGGCCTCCGCGTCAGCCCTTTCTGCCTGGGAACCATGACATTCGGAACGGAATGGGGATGGGGATCCGACGAGGCCACCTGTGGCCAGATGCTCGACGCCTATCTCGCTGCCGGCGGGAACTTCCTCGACACCGCCGACCTCTACACCGGCGGGAAAAGCGAGGAAATCTGCGGCCGTCTGATCCGCGCGCGCAACCTCCGCGATCGCATCGTACTGGCCACCAAATTCACATTCAACGCCGACCCCTCCAATCCCAACGCCGGCGGCAACGGCCGCAAAAATCTCTACCGCGCGCTCGAAGGCTCTCTGCGCCGCCTGCAAACCGACTACATCGACCTCTACTGGGTGCACGTCTGGGATGGCACGACGCCCGTCGAAGAAGTGATGGCCAGCATGAACGACCTCGTGCGCTCCGGCAAGATCCGCTATTTTGGATTCTCCGACGTTCCCGCTTGGTACGCGGCGCGCGCCCAGACAATCGCGCAGTTCGCCCACAGCGAGCCGGCCATCGCGTTCCAGCTCGAATATTCGCTGGTGGAGCGCAGCATCGAGCGCGAGCACATCCCGGCGGCAAGCGAGTTCGGCATGGGCATCTGTCCATGGAGCCCGCTCGCCAGCGGCTTTCTCACCGGCAAATACAAGCGCGGCGAAACGGGCTCAGGGCGGCTCGAAACCATCAGTTCCTCCGGCAATCCCGTGTTCGAGAAACGCACCGAACGCAACTGGCGCATTCTCGACGCTCTGCTCGAGGCCGCCAACCAGATCGGCCGTCCACCCGCGGAAGTCGCTCTGAAATGGGTCGCCACCCAGCCCGGTGTAACTTCGACCATCATCGGCGCCACCAGAATGAGTCAGCTCGAATCCAATCTCCGCGCGCTCGAGTTTTCCATCCCGGCGGAAATCCGTGCCCGCCTGGACCAGGCGAGCGCCCTCGATCGCGCCCATCCCTACCTGATGTTCGATTCCCCGCCGTTCCCCGAGATGGTCAACGGTAAGGTCCCCGTGCTGGGCTGGAACTGCTGATTTCAGGCCTCACGAACGTATCGAACCGACCATCCAGCCGCATCCATTCCGAGCCGAAAGTGATATCGTGTCTATCACAGGCCGACCGTGTAGACACTCAGAACAGATCGGCCGAAGGAGCAAATTCATGGCAACAGTTACCGCTGCCCACAGGGAAGCCCAGGTCGCTGTGTCAGCGACCAGACTGCTCATCAACAATCAGTGGACGGATAGCGCTTCCGGCAGGAAATTTCCTACCATCAATCCATCCACCGGAGAAGTCATCTGCGAAGTGGCCGAAGCCGACGCCCCCGATGTCGACCGAGCCGTCAAAGCCGCGCGCGAGGCTTTCGACCGCGGACCGTGGCGGAAAATGTCCGCCTCCGAGCGCGGCCGCCTTTTAAACAAGCTGGCCGACCTCATCGAACGCCACGCCGGCGAGTTGGCTCGCCTGGAATCTCTCGATAACGGCAAGCCTTATGCCGTCGCCGCCGCGGCCGATCTGCCGCTCACGATCGCCTGCTATCGCTATTACGCCGGCTGGGCCGACAAGGTCCAGGGCCGAACCATCCCGATCCAGGGCGATTACTTCTGCTATACCCGCCACGAACCCGTGGGCGTGGTGGGGCAAATCATCCCCTGGAATTTTCCGCTGCTCATGCAGGCGTGGAAGCTCGGGCCGGCGCTCGCCACCGGCAATACCGTGGTGATGAAGCCCGCCGAACAGACACCACTCAGCGCGCTCCGCGTGGGAGAACTGATTCTCGAAGCCGGTTTCCCCGCGGGCGTGGTGAACCTGCTTCCCGGCTACGGCCCGACCGCCGGCGCCGCCATCGCCCGCCACATGGACGTCGATAAGGTTGCGTTCACCGGCTCGACCGAGGTCGGCCACCTGATTATGGAGGCCTCCGCCAAATCCAACCTCAAGCGCGTGACTCTCGAACTCGGCGGTAAGAGCCCCAATATCGTCTTCGCCGATGCCGATATGGACCAGGCGATTGAAGGGGCGCATTTCGCGCTGTTCTTCAATCAGGGCCAATGCTGCTGCGCCGGTTCGCGCCTGTTCGTCGAGGAGAAAGCTTACGACGAATTCGTGGAGCGCAGCGCCGCCCGGGCCCGGAAGCGGACCGTGGGCGATCCGTTCGACCCCAAGACCGAGCAGGGCCCGCAGGTCGACCATGACCAGTACGCCAAAGTCATGCACTATATCGACAGCGGAAAGAAGGAAGGCGCGCGCCTGGTTTGCGGCGGCAATCGCGTCGGCGACCGCGGCTATTTCATTCAGCCCACGGTCTTCGCCGATGTGAAAGACGATATGTCGATCGCCCGGGAAGAAATTTTCGGACCGGTCATGAGCATCATCAAGTTCCGCGACATGGATGAAGTCGTTCAACGCGCCAATCGCACCGATTATGGATTGGCCGCCGCAGTCTGGACGAAAGACATTTCCAAAGCCCACGCCATCGCCAACAGCGTCCGTGCCGGCACTGTCTGGATCAACTGCTACGACGTCTTCGATGCCGCCGCGCCTTTCGGCGGGTTCAAGCGGTCGGGCATCGGCCGCGAACTCGGCGAATACGGCCTCCACCAATACACTGAAGTGAAGACGGTGACGGTAAAACTGTAAGCAGCGCTACTTCTTCACCACCCAGGTCGTCATACACCGCTGATTCTGCACGACCGTCGTCTTGAGCGGATCGAGCAACTGTCCGCCCAACTCGGCGGTCCACTCCATCAGCATCGCTTCGTTCACCAAATACCGCTCCGACCCGTCGAGCAGGCGGAAGCGCCGGCCCGCGATTGACTGGAAGCGGCCCTCCATGCCGATATCGGAAGCCAGCCGGCAGAAAAAGAGCCCGCCGTGCCGGAGGGCGCGCCACGACCCGCGCAGCATGGCGGCGAACTGCTCGTCGTCGCGCGCGAAGTGCAGCACCGCGCTCGATAGCACGGCGTCCGCCAAGGCGTCCGGAAACGACATTGCTTCGACCCTCTCCGCGCGGAAATTGTCCGCCGGCAGGTGCGCCGCCGCGCGCCGCACTTCCGCGATCGCTCGCCCATCCGCGTCCACGCCGAAGACCTCGTAGCCCTCGCGCAGCAGATACCCCAGGTTGCGCCCCCCGCCGCATCCCGCATCCAGCACACGCATGCCCGGCCGGATGCGGCCTCGCAGCAGTTGGTCGAACAGGTAAATATCGATGGAGCCGAACTGTTCCGCCAATGTAGCCATTGGTTAATCATCATACGATGTCCCGGCGTGGCCCCAACGGTGCTGAATATGCCGTAGGTGCCTCGTGCCGCTACCTCGTATTTTTTCGAACACTGCCGTAATCTTGCCGCCTCTCGTCGCCGGGGTTCTGCTCGCGGCTTCCAATTTCGTGCTGGTCCGCGACAATCGCCGGCTGGCGAATCTCGCGCAGCATTACGCCTCCTTGCGCCACACCGCCGAAGGGACTACCGTTTCCGACCTGCGCGGCCAGGCAAGGGATGGTGGCGATATCACAGTTTCCTACCCGGATGGCAATCGGCAGACGCTCTTGCTGGTGTTCTCTCCCACTTGCCCGCATTCGAAACGGAATTGGCCGGCTTGGCACGACCTCGAGCGCCAGGCGAGAGACACTCGCGTAGTTTTCGTCAATGTCGGCGGCGCGCTGCCGCCCAACTTTTCAAAACTATATAGTTTCGACTCGGCCACCGTGCTGGCTCGCACCGATCCCGAAAGCATTTTGAAATACTCGTTCCTCGAAACTCCCCTCACCGTCCTCGTATCTCCAGGCGGAAGAACAGAAAAAGTCTGGGTGGGCGAACTCGGACCCTCGGACCTGGCCGAAGCGGTACGCCGCGTGCAGAAAACAGAGTGAGGTGACACCGATGATTGAAAAATCCAAGCGACGCCTCATGGCCTGGATTTACGCGCTCGCAATGGCGGTCATGGCTGCGTCTCTCACCGCTACCATGCTGCGGTCGAAAGCTATCGCGAGTACCTGTCCGGCGGAGGGCCAGCCCTGTAATTTATCGAGCACGGGAGGGTACGGCTGCACCGGAGGACTCAATGGCGCGCCGCCGATTCCAGGATGCGGCTGCGATCTCGCCAACTTCTGCACCAGCGAGCCGCGTTAGCTACTGCCCGCCGCCCTTGTTGTTATCCGAAGTACTCTTCTTCTCCCCCGGCCGGTAGAGCGTGGGGGCCTTCTTCTGCTGCGATTCCTGCACCGCTTTTTGTTCGGCGGCGCGCTTCTGCTGGGCGGCCTCGCCCTCCCGTTCCGACGGGCTCATAGCAGCCTCGCGCTCCTTCTTTTCCTTCTCCTCACGGGCCATCACTTCCTCGGCTCGCGTCCCCAAATCCTCCTTTGCGGCATCCAGGCTGTCGCTCGTAGCATCGATTGCCTGTTTTAAGACAAAATCGTAGCGCTCCAGATCGCGAGGGTGGCTCTCAGCCACCTGTTGGAGGTAAGGGAGCATATCCTTTTCCTGCGACGCTACCGCCGCCAAACCAGCCTTCACATCGAGTTTGCGCGAGAGTGCGTCGTCGGTCACGGTATCGATCGCATCCAGGATTTTGCAGTATTCGTCCAACGTGTCGTGGATCAGCGCCGAACGTCCGGCCTTGTCTTTTTCCATCAGATGCTTGACCAGGTCCACTCGCTCCTGCGCGAATTGCGAGTACAGTTTGAGGCGCAGGTTGGGTTCCTGTGCATCGCGCACTTTTTCGATTTCGTCGGCAGTGAGAAAATCGTGCTGTGCGGCCAGCGGAGCGGCGATTAACAGGCAAACCAGTAGCGCTCTCATTGTTTCTTCCTACCCTCCATGACGCCCATCAGCAATTCGTCGTGGACTTCCTGGACCCGGACTTTCAGTTTGTCGAGCAGCGGCCGGTCCACGTAGCTCATTTCATCCTGAAAATCCTGAATCCGCCGCGAGAGGTCCCGGGTGGAGATCTCAGCCTTCTTAAACCAGATGCTGCGGCGCGGATTTTTCCCGCTCTGCTCAAGCGAGGAAGCAGCCAGATTCACCGAATCCAGAACCTCCGCGGCATCCTTCGCCACCTCGTTGTTATCGCCCTGGTCATAAGCCGCGCGCGCCTGTTTCAGAGCCGCTTCCGCGTTTTCCAGCGCCAGCCCGGACCGCTTTTCGAGGTTTTGTTCGGCCATGGCCTTCTTCAGATCGGCGTGCGCCCATTGGCTGGAGAGCAGCAGAATCGTCAGGACAATTCGCCTCATCGTCGGTCCAACTCCCGCTGGAGGATTTTAGCTCGCTGCCGCGCCTGAAACTCCTGGTTCGGACTTTTGCCGTCACTCACCGCCAGAAATTTCTGGTATGCCGCAATCGCCTGCTGGATGGACGCGGCTTTGGTAGTGTGGGAGCCGTCCAGCATGATCGCGGTCAGGAACCAGTTGCCCGGCGAATTGTCTCCCAACTGGCGGGCGTGATCCAGCGCCACCAGCGCACCGTCGCGGTCGCCCGACAGGTACAGCATGCTGCCAAGCTCATTCCATGTTTTGGTTTCGGCCGGCTTGAGTTTGGCGGCTTCGTTGAACTGCGCCGCGGCGGCCTGGTATTGCTTCCGGTCGCGCAAGGCGTGTGCGTAACCGAGGTGTAAGTCGTAATTCGCCGGCTCTTCGGCCACCGCTTTCTCGAGCAGCGGGAGTGCCTTATCCAACTGGTTGATTTCGAGATACGCCGCCGCCAGAGATTTCCGATTGGCCGGCGTCGGCTCCTTCTGATAAGCCTCTTCCAATTGCCGCACGGCATCGTCGTATTTACGGCCTTCGAGCAGCAGATTCCCCGCGTGCTCTTCGATTTCGGGATTGCCCGGAAATTCTTTGTAAATCGTGAGAGCTTGCGGAATCTGTTTGTGCTCTTCGTACAGAGTGGCGAGCGACAATAGCGCGTCGTGATATCGCGGGTCGCGCGCGATGGCGGCTCGGAAATGCGGTTCGGCCTCATCCAACTTTCCGGCTAGCGCCAGCGCCCGTCCCCAACCCAGTTCCGCGGTGGCGGACTTCGGATCGATCCCGGCCGCCTCCTTGAAATTCTCTGCCGCAGGTTCGTTCAATCCCAACTGCAGTTGTGCTTCCGCCAGGTTCACGCGCGGCGCAAACTCCGCGGGCTTTTGTCTGGCGGCGTCCTCCAGCAGCGGCGCGGCATCGGCAGGATTCTTGTCGCGCAACAACAGAATGCCGCCGTTCAATTCGGCTTCGTACAACCCGGGTTTCAAATCCAGCGTCTTGCGGTATTCGGCAAGCGCCTCTTCGTCCTTCTTCAGGAAGGTGTCGGCCATCGCCAGGCTGAAGTGGGCGTAATAATCCTTGGGGTCGGCCGCGATGGCCTTGTCGAACGAGTCGGCCGCGGCCTGGTAGTTTCCAGCGTCCAACGCCTTGCTGCCTTCGGCATCGTAATCCGGCGTTTGTAGAAGGAACAGGAGCGCTACCGCCGCAACCACCATATATATTGATTCTAGTTCCCTTTCTCCGCCACTGAGCCGCGGCTGCCAGCGTGCGGTGCTTTTTGCTCCAACTCCGGCAGTGCGCTCCTTACTTTTTGGGAGGTGGAGGCGAGGAAAAATCAGTACCGCTGCCGGCCGTGGGCAGCGGACCGGGGGGCGCGTCGGCGTTGAAGTTAAGCGGAATGTCCACCAGCGCCGATTTCTCCCCGTCTTCGTCCATCAATTTCAAACGGTAGTGCCTGGGTTCGGCATCGAAAACCACGTTGCCGGAGATCGAATCCGCCGGCTTGACCTTGCGCACGAAGCCGATCCATTGCGGAACCTGATCCCCGTCCGAGAGCTCTTCAATCGGGTCGCCCTGATCGGGAATCAGAGTCACGTTAGGCACGTCCATTTCTTCGCTCCCGCTGTTTACCGCCGACAGACGCACGACAAAGAACCGGTGCTGCGGCACGCGGGCGGTATCGCCGGCGCCAAGCTGCGGCAGCCATTGCGTCTCGAAAACCGTATAGATCAGGTGTCCCATTTCCACACGGCTGCCGATATCGTAAATCTTAGAGCTGCTGGTGGAAGATTTGCACGAGTTGAGGCCGAGAAAAGCGATGACGGCAGTCAGCACGAGCCACGGACGACGGGATCGCATAACGGAAGCAACTATTGTGAGCGTGCCGGCGGAGGGTGTCAAGCCGCTATCTTTTTTGATCCTGGAGGAGCTGCTCGAATTTCAGGCGCTGCTCGGGTGTCAGGATCGTGTCGATGCGGCCGCGGCACTCGCTCAATACCGTCCGGTAATATTGCCAGAAATCGCCCAGAATAGACTTCACCTGCTCCGCCTGCGCGGGCGTCAGATTCAGCTCTTTCTGCAAGTGCTCGAAATATTGCGTCTGGCCCTGCGACGTCTCAAATGCGGGCAGTCGCTGCCGGTTGTGGACGCCTAAATCCATCACTAGCGCGCCCACTACCCCGCCGCACAAGAACACCAACGTCAGGCTTGCGGACGCGATCGTTTTCGGACTCCAGACGCTCCCCACCGATAGTCGGCCCAACAGGCTGGGGCTAGTGCTCATAAGCCGCCAGCGTGACGAGCATTTTGTTTTCAGCGTTGGCTTCAAAACCCGGTGCGTTCTGCTGCGCCAGGATAGCTTCCGGCGACGGCCCGGCCGGATACCGCTCCTCGCGCGTTACCAGGTAGCTACCCACCACGGCCAGCGTGAGCAACGATGCAAACACCACCCGCCGCCCGAAATCCATGTTTAACGCGAAGAAGCTGGCAAAGGCGGGCAGGGCTTGGCGCCGCCCAACCTGTGCCATCACCTGCTCGGAAAATCCGGCGGGGATGTTTCCCAACCCACCACCGTCGCTTCGCAGGGCGCCGAACAAATCCGTCATTTCCTGCATGCCGCGGATTTCTTCCCGGCACGCGCCACAGGTGCTCAGATGCGCCTCGAGTTCCCGGAGTTGTGCCGGCTCCAGCGTGCCGGCAAGGTACTCTTCCAGGCTTTCCATCGTAACTGCGTGCATAACAATCTTCCCTTACAAGCTGTTACCTTAAGTTCCTTCCCCTACGGATCTATGTCCGTTTCGGGGCCATTTCACCCCAAACCCGCCACCAGACCGGGAGCCCGGTCGAGGCGTTGAGCCGCTTTCAGCAGTTTCTGCCGCGCACGGAACAATTTTACTTTAATTGTATTTTCATTCATGCCCGTATGCGCCGCCAGCTCTTCTACCGAATAACCCTCTACTTCCTTCATCATCAATAAGGCCCGCTCCTCTTCCGATACCCTGGAAAGGAGCTTCAATACGTAATCGCGCCGCGCCAGGTCGGAATCGGCCGCTTCCTGACGCTCACTGCCTGGCTCCGTATTCTCCACTCTCCGCACCTCGTCTTCGCTGAGATCGCTCTCATAGACCAGCTTGCGGACTTTGCGCTTGCGCAGGTAATCGAAGCATTCGTTGACCGTGATTTTGTAGATCCAGGTGATCAACGAACTGCGGAAATCGAAATTCCGCAAAGACAGGTAGACTTTGGCAAATACTTGCTGTGCAATATCTTCCACGTCATTGCGCTGGCGCACGATGCCATGGATGATGGCGAACACTTTGGACTGATAGCGTTCCACGATTTCGCGAAACGCCGCCTCATCGCCAGCTTGGGCCCTGCCTACCAGGGCGCCTTCCGGGGTGTTTTGGTAGTCCACTCTTGCTTTTGCCGCAACCTCGCTACCGAACCCGGGGAAAGGGAGCGCGCCCGTCAGTGTTCCCATACAACCAGTCGGACGTTCCGCGCCCATTTCGGGTTACACAAACACTTGTGCCAATTACCATTTTGCCACGTTCGGCCCCTTGAGCCGCGAACGCCGGTAGAGCGGTGCTTTTCTGCGACCAAAACCCTTGAAACACATCTAACCGATTGAACAAGCGAACAATGGCTGTTCCTTTTGTATAATAGGACGGAGCATTGCTCGAATTCGTCGAGGAGTTTCAAACGCATGGTGCAATTAACCGAAAAGGCCGTCGGCAAGGTAAGGGAAATCATGGCGACTCAGACCCCTATGCCGGTCGGATTGCGGATCGCAGTCGTGGGCGGCGGGTGTTCCGGCTTCAGCTATTCGATGGCTTTCGAAAATACGCCAAACATGCTGGACAAGACGTACAATTATGGCGACCTGAAGGTTTTCATCGATCAGGCGAGCCTGCTGTATCTCGATGGCGCGGAAGTGGATTACGTCGAAACCCTGGAAGGCCAAGGCTTCAAGTTCAACAACCCTCAGGTAAAATCCACCTGCGGCTGCGGCAGCTCGTTTCAGGTCTAACCATCCTATAAAGCAGTCAGTTCGCAGCGCTCCCCTATCCGGGCGGAGCGCTGCTGTGTCCCGATAGACACACCCCTCCTTTCAACCCACTCAAATTAAGCTCCAAAGGACTACTCGCGGTGGGTCCGCCTTGCCGCCGCTCCCGTATACAATAGATTGAGGATCTTTCAAGAAAAAAGGAACTAGTCTTCTGCTCGGGTTGACGCTGCGCCGCGAAATGCCCGAGGAGTGTCCAAAAAGCATTTCGACGGGTGGCAAATGGTTGAAAATATTCCTTCGGTGAAACCGCCGGAGTCACAAGCGGATACCCGGGCAAACACCGCGAAACCGCACTCCGGTTCGCGCTGGTTCTGGTTGTTGGTGCTGGTGGTGGTAGCTGCCGGAGCCTGGTATTGGTGGTCGAAAGGCGGCCTCACTCCCGCCGCCGCCGGCAGTGTGGCCCCCAAAGCCAAAAAAGGCTTCGGCACCGTTCCGGTAGTCGCTGTAAAAGCCCACAAAGGCAATATCGGTGTATACATCAACGGCTTGGGGAACATTACGCCGATCTACACCGACATGGTGAAAAGCCGCGTCGACGGCGAATTGATGTCCATCCACTTCAAGGAAGGCGACATCGTCCATAAGGGCGATCTGTTGATCGAAATCGATCCCCGTCCCTACCAGGTGGCCCTGGAACAGGCGGAAGGGCAGAAAGCGCGCGATGAGGCGATCCTCGCCAATGCCCGGGTCGATCTTGACCGCTATGCCAATCTGCTGAAGCAGAATGCGGTCAATGAGCAACAGTGGGCCACCCAGAAGGCTCTCGTCGAACAAACGGTCGGGACCGTGAAAACCGATCAGGGCATCATCGATGCCGACAAGCTGAACCTGGTGTATTGCAATATCACGGCCTCCATCAGCGGCCGGATCGGTCTGCGTCTGGTCGACCCCGGGAACATCGTCCATGCCACCGATACCAACCCCATGCTGGTGATCACGCAGGTGCAGCCCATCAGCGCGATCTTCACCGTGGCCGAGGACGACCTGGGGCGCATCCTGCGGAAGATCGCCGCGGGGCAGCATCTGCAAGTCGACGCCTATGCCCGCGACGGCTTCAATACCAGAATCGGCACCGGAACACTGGAAACCGTCGATAACCAGATCGATCCCACCACCGGCAGCCTCCGCCTGCGCGCCATTTTCGATAACAGCGACAATCAGCTCTTCCCGAACCAATTCGTGAACCTCAGGCTGCTGCTCGAGCAGAAGAACGGCGTGGTGCTGGTCAACAATGCAGCCATCCAACGCTACAACAATATTTTCGTCTGGGTGGTGAAGGACGACCACACCGTTACGGCGCGAACCATCACGCTGGGTGTGGCCGAAGGAGACTACACCGAGGTCACCAGCGGACTCGATGCCGGCGACGTGGTGGTGATGACCGGGGTCGACAAGCTGTCGGAAGGAGCGCCCGTTACCGTGGCGATGGCCGATGAGACCCCGGCGGGCAAGTCCGGAGGAAAGAAGAAGTGAGTCCGTCCCGGACGTTTATTCTCCGCCCGGTTGCAACGTCCCTCCTGATGATTGGAATCCTGCTGGCCGGAGCTGTGGCCTACAAGGAGCTTCCCGTTTCGGCTTTGCCCGAAGTGGACTACCCCACCATCCAGGTGCTCACCCAATATCCCGGCGCCAGCCCCGATGTGATGGCGTCGTCGGTCACCGCGCCCCTCGAACGGCAGTTCGGCCAAGTGCCCGGATTGCAGCAGATGACCTCCACCAGCTCTGACGGCAGCTCGGTCATCACCCTCCAGTTCGTCCTCAGCCTGAGCATCGATGTGGCCGAGCAGGAAGTGCAGCAATCCATCAATGCCGCCGGAACGTTTCTTCCGTCCGACTTGCCCATCCCTCCCATTTACGCCAAGACCAATCCCGCCGACACGCCCATACTCACTCTGGCCCTCACCTCCAAGACCGACCCCCTTTCCAAAGTGGAGGATATGGCCGATACCCGCCTGGCCCCCAAGATCTCGCAGTTGCCCGGCGTCGGTCTGGTCAGCATGAGTGGCGGACAGAAACCTGCCGTCCGCGTGCAAGTGAACCCCACGGCGATCGCTTCCTACGGGCTCAACATGGAGGACGTGCGCAGCGCCATCGTGGCGGCCAACGTGAATCAGGCGAAGGGCAACTTCGACGGCGCGCACCAATCGTATCAGATCGGCGCCAACGACCAATTGCTGTCGTCCGACGACTACAAGCCGCTGATCGTGGCCTATCGCAACGGCGCTCCCGTGAAGCTCACCGATATCGCCGACGTGGTCGACGACGTCGAGAACGTGCGGCAGGCAGCCTGGATGAACGACACCCCATCGGTGATCATGAACATTCAGCGGCAACCCGGCGCCAACATCATCCAGGTGGTCGATCGCATCAAGCAGCTGCTGCCGAGACTTACCGACAGTCTCCCGAAATCGATCGACGTCAAGATCCTCACCGACCGGACCAATACTATCCGCGCTTCCGTAGCGGACGTGCAATTCGAGCTGTTGCTGACCATCGGCCTGGTGGTCATGGTGATTTTCCTGTTCCTGCGCAACCTGGCGGCCACCATCATTCCCGCCGTCGCGGTTCCTCTCTCCCTGGTGGGAACGTTCGGCGTGATGTACATGTTGGGGTATAGCCTCAACAACCTCACCCTGATGGCGCTTACCATCTCCACCGGATTCGTGGTGGATGACGCCATCGTGATGATCGAGAACATCCACCGCTTCATCGAGGATGGCGAGGCGCCGCTGCGGGCGGCATTGCAGGGCGCCGAACAGATCGGCTTCACCATCATCTCGCTGACCATCTCGTTGATCGCGGTGCTGATCCCGTTGCTGTTCATGGGCGATATCGTGGGACGGCTTTTCCGCGAGTTCGCGGTGACCCTGGCGGTTACCATCCTGGTCTCCGCCGTGGTATCGCTCACGTTGACGCCCATGATGTCGGCGCGGCTCCTGAAGCACAAGCCGCCGGAGCAGCAGGGCCGCATGTTCCGCGCCTCCGAACACGCCTTCGAAGCCGTCATCGCAGCCTACGGGAGGATCCTGCGGGTGGTTCTGCGCTGGCAAACCGTCACCCTGCTGGTGGCCCTTGCCACCTTCGTGCTTACCGCTTACCAGTTCTATACCATCCCCAAAGGCTTTTTCCCCATTCAGGATACAGGCGTGATCCAGGGCGTCTCGGAAGCCGCGCAAACCGTCTCGTTTCCTGAAATGTCCGCGCTGCAGCAGAAGCTCACCAAGGTGATCCTCACCGACCCGGCGGTGGACAATCTTTCGTCCTTCATCGGAATCGACGGAACCAACACCACCCTGAACAGCGGCCGCATCCTGATCAATCTGAAACCGCTTGAGGATCGTGGCATCAGCGCTACCGACGTCATCCGCCGTCTCCAGCCCAAACTCGCGCAGGTGGCCGGCATCACGCTGTTCATGCAGCCCGTGCAGGACCTGACAGTGGAAGATCGCGTCAGCCGCACGCAGTTCCAGTACACCTTGGAAGATCCCAGCGCCGACGAACTGAATGCCTGGGCGCCCAAGATGGTCGCCCGGCTGAAGGAACTACCCCAACTTACCGACATCGCTACCGACCAGGAGGTGCAGGGTCTCCGCGCCCGCCTGGTCTTCGACCGGGACACGGCTTCGCGGCTGGGAATTACACCGGCCATGATCGACCAGACGCTCTACGACGCCTATGGCCAGCGCGAGGTCTCGACCATCTTCACCCAGCTCAATCAGTACCACGTGGTGCTCGAAGTGAAACCGCCTTTCCAGCAGCGGCCGGCAGACCTGAGCACACTGTATATCCGCACCGGGGCGGGTTCGACTCAGGGCAATACGGGCCTGGTAGCGGGAGGTTCCACATCGACCGCCAATGCCGGACCGGGCAATACCAGTTCCGCCGCCGCCACCGCTGCCAGTGCGTCGAGCGCCGCGCTGGCTACCAGTTCGGCGGGCGTGATCGCTTCGTCTAGCCCGTTTCCGACCGGCGGCCAGGTCCCGCTCAGCGCCTTCACCCACATGGAAACCACGTCCGTTCCCATCACGGTGAACCACCAAGGCCAATTCCCGGTCATCACGCTCTCGTTCAACCTGGCACCAGGCGCTTCCCTCGGCGACGCCGTGGATGCCGTCAACAACGTGAAGAATCAGCTCGGATTGCCCGCCAGCATTCAAGCTTCCTTCCAAGGCACCGCCCAGGCATTTCAGTCGTCGCTCTCCAACGAATCGATGCTGATTCTGGCGGCCATCGTCACCGTGTACATCGTGCTCGGCGTCCTCTACGAAAGCTACATTCATCCGGTCACGATTCTGTCTACTCTTCCCTCGGCCAGCGTCGGCGCGCTGCTGGCTCTCAATGTCTGCCACATCGACTTCAACGTGATTTCGGTGATCGGCCTGGTGCTGCTCATCGGTATCGTGGGGAAGAACGGCATCATGATGATCGATTTCGCGCTCGAGGCCGAGCGGCGCGAGGGTATGCGCCCCATCGACGCGATTTATCAGGCCTGCCTGCTGCGATTCCGTCCCATCATGATGACTACCATGGCCGCGTTGCTAGGCGCCGTGCCGCTGGCATTGGGCACCGGTACGGGGTCGGAACTCCGCCGGCCGCTGGGCATCACCATGATCGGCGGATTGCTCATCAGCCAGATGCTGACGTTGTTCACCACGCCGGTAATTTATCTGTTCTTCGACCGGTTGGCGCGGCACTTCTCGCCGCGCCGGGCGCAGCACCACGACATGGAACCGGCGCCCGCGGGGGATTGATGGCATGAGGAACGTTACCGACCCGCGGCCGCAGGGGCGCGGTGTTCTTTTTCAGTCGCGAAAATGCCACAACACCGGTAAACGGCGAGGCCGCGCATGAACATCTCCGCGCCATTCGTGCACCGGCCGGTGGCCACCACCCTGCTGGCCATCGCGATCGCGCTCGCCGGCACAGTCGCGTTCCGCGTTCTGCCGGTATCCCCCCTTCCGCAGGTTGATTTTCCGACCATTTCGGTGAACGCCAGCCTGCCGGGCGCGAGTCCCGAGACAATGGCATCGTCCGTGGCCACGCCGCTCGAACGCCAGTTCGGACGCATCGCGGCAGTCACGGAGATGACCTCCTCCAGCACCCTGGGCTCGAGCAGCATCACCCTGCAATTTGACCTGAATCGCAACATCGATGCCGCCGCGCGCGATGTCCAGGCGGCTATCGCGGCCGCTCGCGGCTACCTTCCCACCAATCTGCCGATGAATCCCAACTACCGCAAGGTAAACCCGGCGGATTCGCCTATCTTCATGATCGCTTTGACGTCCGACACGCTGACCAAGGGACAGATGTACGACTCCGCCTCCACCATCATGGCGCAGCAGCTTTCCCAGGTTTTGGGCGTGGGACAAGTGGTGGTCGGCGGAAGCGCGCTCCCCGGCGTGCGCGTGGAATTGAATCCCGCGGCCCTGAACAAATACGGCATCGGGCTCGAGCAGGTGCGCTCCGCGCTGGCTTCCGCCAACGCCAACGCTCCCAAGGGCCATTTTTCCGACGGCAGGCAGATGTTCGAAGTGGGAGCCAACGACCAGCTTTTCAAGGCCGTCGACTACAAGCCGCTCCTCATCGCCTACCACAACGGATCGGCAGTACGAGTCCAGGACGTGGGTGATGTGGTGGACTCCGTCGAAGACGTGCGCAATGCCGGATACGCCAACGGCAAACCATCCGTCCTGGTGATCATTTTCCGCCAGCCGGGCGCCAACATTATCGACACTGTGGACCGCATTCGGGCCGTCATGCCGCAGCTTCACGCCGCCATTCCCGCGGCCATCGATATGCGCGTGGCGATGGACCAAACTCAGACCATCCGCGCTTCGGTGCACGATGTGGAGCGGACGCTGATCATCTCCGTGGCGCTGGTAGTGCTGGTGGTATTCGTTTTTCTGAAGAACCTGCGCAGCACCTTCATTCCCAGCGTCGCCGTGCCGGTCTCGATCCTGGGAACGTTCGGCGTGATGTACCTGTTCGGCTTCAGCCTGGACAATCTGTCGTTGATGGCGCTCACTATATCGACCGGGTTCGTAGTGGACGATGCCATCGTGGTGATCGAGAACATCTCGCGGTACCTCGAGCAGGGGATGAATCCGTTCGCCGCCGCTCTCAAGGGCGCGCAGGAAATCGGTTCGACCGTGGTGACCATGAGCGTTTCGCTGGTGGCGGTTTTTATTCCGCTGCTGTTGATGGGCGGAATCGTCGGCCGCCTGCTGCGCGAATTCGCGGTCACGCTCTCGGTGGCTATCGGAGTATCGATGGTGGTCTCGCTCACCGCCACTCCCATGATGTGCGCTCACTTGCTGCGCGAGCACGAGACGCACGGGTGGACTTATAACAAGGTAGAGGCAGCGTTCAACGCCGTGGTCCGGCTCTACGGCAGGGCGCTATCGTTGGTCCTGCGCCATTCTTTCGTAACCCTGTTGGTGCTGCTCACCACCATCGGCCTGAACGTTTACCTGTTCCTCCGGGTGCCGAAGGGATTTTTCCCCCAGCAGGATAACGGCCGCATGGGTGGCCAGATCCTGGCCGATCAGGACACTTCGTTCCAATCCATGGATAAGACGCTGCTCGAGATGGTCAATATCGTGGCGGCCGACCCCGCCGTGGACACAGTCAATGGTTTCACCGGCGGTGGCGGGGGTGGCGGCGCAAACACCATGAACCAGGGACGCATGTTCGTCTCCCTGAAACCGCTCGAGGAGCGCAAGATCACGGTGGATTACATCATGCAGCGCCTGCGTCCCAAGCTGGCCAAAATCCCGGGAGCGACGCTATACTTACAGGCTTTCCAGGACGTCCGCGTGGGCGGTCATAGCACCGCCGCGCTCTACCAGTTTACGATGCGCGGAGACAATATCCAGGACCTGATCACTTATGCTCCGCGGATGTTCGACGAATTGAAGAAGATCCCCATCATCGTGGACGTCAACAGCGACCAGCAGAATCGCGGCCTGCAATCCATGGTCACTTACGACCGCACGACCGCCTCACGCTTCGGGATTTCCTCGCAATTGCTCGACAACACACTTTACGATGCTTTCGGCCAGCGCCAGGTCTCCACCATGTATAAGTCGCTCAACCAGTATCACGTGGTAATGGAAGTGGCGCCGCAGTACTGGCAGAATCCCGAGACCCTGCGCGACATTTACGTTCATTCGCCGGGAGGCGGACAGGTTCCCTTGAACGCCATCGCCCACTTCGGTCCGACGATAGCGCCGCTCTCGGTCAATCACCAGGGACTGTTCCCCTCCGTCACCATCTCTTTCAATCTCCAGCCCGGCGTGGCGCTGGGCGATGCTGAAATCGCCATCAATGAAGCCGCCCGGAAAATCGGGCTTCCGAATTCCATTCAGACCGGCTATAGCGGGACGGCGGCAGCATTCACGGATTCCCTATCGAGCGAGCCCATCCTGATTATGGCCGCTCTCACCGCGGTCTATCTGATGCTCGGCATTCTGTACGAAAGCTACATTCATCCCGTCACGATTCTTTCCACCCTGCCTTCGGCAGGCGTAGGAGCCATGCTGGCGCTGCTTCTGACTAAAACCGACCTTAGCATCATTTCCATGATCGGCATCATCCTGCTGATCGGCCTGGTAAAGAAGAATGGCATCCTGATTGTCGACTTCGCGATTGCCGCGGAGCGCGTCGAACACAAAAGCCCGCGCGACGCGATCTTCGAAGCCAGCCTCCTGCGCTTCCGCCCGATTCTGATGACCACCTTCGCCGCCATGCTGGGGGCTTTGCCTCTGGCGTTGGGAACCGGCATGGGGTCGGAACTGCGCCGCCCGCTGGGCGTCACCATCATCGGCGGCTTGCTCATGAGCCAGGCGCTTACGCTTTTCACCACCCCGGTGGTTTACCTCTACTTCGACCGCATTCAGCACTGGTGGGCGCGTGTGCGCGGCGTCCATCCGGCGCCACCGCTCGAGCCGGTTGAATCCGAAGGATAATCATGTTCCCGCTTGTGTTGCGCCGTCCCAACTGTTTCCCCTTCAAAAGCACCAGCCGCAGTGGCGCCATGAAATGCCGCGCCCTTGCGTACATCGCCGCCGCCGCTTTCGCGCTTGCCGGTTCCGGCTGCATGAAAGGTCCGAACTACCAGCGACCCGTGGCCGCCGTGCCGGAGCACTATAAGGAAGCGCCGCCCGATGGTTGGAAGACCGCGCAGCCTGGCGACGGAGTGATTCGCGGCAAGTGGTGGGAGATTTTCGGCGACCCGGCCCTCAACACTTTGGAAGAGCAGATCAACATTTCCAATCAGAACGTGCTCCAGGCCGAAGCGCAGTTCCGGGAAGCCGTCGCCGCGGTGAAGATTGCACGAACCGCGCTCTTTCCCACCGTTACCACGACCCCTTCGATCGCGGGCGAGCAGACTTCGTCGCGCGTTACCGGCAGCCGCGGAGTTACCGCCCCATTTTTTGAGCTGCCGGTAAATGCCAGCTATACCGCGGATGTGTGGGGCGCAATTCGCCGCTCCGTCCGTGCCAGCGCCAACACCGCCCAGTCGCTCGACGCGGCGCTCGAGAACGTGCGTCTGCTCTACCAGTCGGAACTCGCGAGCGACTACTTCACACTGCACGGCCTCGACGGCGATTTTGCCTTGTTACAGGAAACCGCGAAATCGTACGACGAGTACCTGCATTTGACCCGTGTCCGCTTTGCCGGCGGTGTGGCCACCGACGCCGATGTCTCGGAAGCCGAAACCCAGCTCTACACCACGCAGGCGGAATTAGTCGACATCGGTGTCCAACGCACGCAGGCCGAGCACGCCATCGCCGTGCTCATCGGCAAGCCGCCGCGGGAACTGGAACTTCCACGTTACGCCATCCAGACGAACCCGCCGGTGATTCCGGTAGGCATGCCTTCGACCTTGCTCGAGCGGCGCCCGGATATCGCCGACGCAGAACGCCAGGCGGCCGCGGCCAACGAACAGATCGGCATCGCGCAATCGGCGTTCTATCCAACCATCACGCTCGCCGCACAGGCGGGCGTCGAGTCCACCAGCATTTTGAACTGGATTACCTGGCCCGCCCGCTTCTGGACCATTGGCCCGCAACTGGCTCAGATCCTGTTCGACGCCGGCAAGCGCACCGCCCAGGTGCAGCAGGCGCAGGCGGCCTACGATGCCACTGCGGCAGCGTACCGGCAATCCGTCCTGACGGCCTTTCAACAGGTGGAAGACAATTTGAGCGCGCTACGCGTGCTGGAACAGGAAGCCGGAGTCACGGATGATGCGGTGCGCTCCGCCAAACGCTCGGTGGACGTCACGACGGCGCAGTACAAAGGCGGGACGGTCAATTACCTCAGCGTGATTCAGGTGCAAACCATTGCACTCTCCGACGAGCGCGCGGCGATTGACCTGAAGACCCGCCGGATGGTGGCGAGCGTGGGACTGGTCCAGGCATTGGGAGGCGGCTGGGACAATGCCAAGCTGCCCACCAGGCAGGAAGTCGGCGACACGCCAGTGCCCTTTCAGCCGAAGCGGTAGTGACGGCACTTCCACCAGCCGAACAGAGTCAAAGCGCCCGCGGCGGGAATCCAGGTTGCGGGCTCAGGCACCGACGAAATGTGCGATTCCGGCGTCGTCAGGAACCCGTTCATCCGACGGCCCCTTTTTTCGCCGGATGAACAATCCCTGGAACGGCACGCCTCAACTGCCCGGTGGACTGCTGTACAATTGGTCCCAATCGCCGCACTCGACTCATGACACCGGCACCAACCACAGCTTCAACTGTCTCGGGACCATCGGCCGGCGGCCATGTCCTGCCGCGCCAGCCGGCGCTCGATGGTTGGAGGGGAATCAGCATTCTCTGCGTGTTGGCGGGACATATGCTGCCGCTCGGGCCCAAGCCCTATCGCATGAACGAAGCCGTGCCGCAAATCGGTATGTGCCTCTTCTTCGTGCTCTCCGGCTACCTGATCACGATGACGCTTCTGAAGCGGCCCAGCGTTTCCGAATTCCTGATCCGGCGCCTCTGCCGCATCCTGCCGCTTGCCTGGCTGTTTCTGGCGGTGGTGCTGCCGCTTTCCCGCGCGCCGTCGAGTCTTTACCGCGCTCATTTTCTGTTCTACGCCAACATTCCACCCATCCGCCTTACGGGGTGGACGGGACATTTCTGGAGCTTGTGTGTTGAAGTTCAATTCTATGTGGGAGTAGCCATTCTGTTCCGGCTGGCGGGGCGGAAAAGCTTGTGGGTTCTTCCATTCCTGGCGCTCGCAGTGAGCGCTTTCCGCGCCTGGAATGGCGATTTCGCGTCGATTGTCACTTACCACCGCATCGACGAGATCTTTGCCGGCGCCACGTTGGCCTTGGTTTGCGCGTGCCCGCTGGCCGCGCGGGTCAAGGGAATGCTGAATCGCATACCGCCTTACGCTGCCATGGCGCTGCTCGTAATCTGCTGCCATCCGAGTCTCGGGATGGTGAATTACGTTCGACCTTACGCCGGAATGCTGACAGTGGGATCGACCCTTTGGCGGCCATCCGGACAGCGCATCGCCTGGTTGGAAAGCCGCGTTCTCAGGTATCTCGCGGAGATTTCCTATGGCCTCTACGTGCTGCACCCTCTCACCATGCACGGTTGGTTCGATCCCGCCAACAAGGTGGTGAAGTATTTGAGAAGGCCCGTAGGCTTCGCGCTCAGTTTTGCGGGGGCCCACTTGTCGGCGCGCTTCTACGAAAGCCGCTGGATCGCGCTGGGGAAACGATACCGGGCGGACATGGGCGGCTAAGGCTCGTTCTTCAGCTTCGTCTTGACCGCGCGCTTGACGCTCCAAGTGGCTTCGCGCATACGCCGGCCGGCCTGCTCCAGCGGCATCAGAATACTCCCCTTGATCTTCTCGTTAGGGCGGCTGCGGAAAAGCGTGGAATGCCTGCGGCCGTCCCAGCCAGGCGGCGCTTCGCGTGTATAGTAATACGCGGCGAAAGACCGCCGCGCCCGGTCGTCCGGGCAGCATACCGCGCTCACACCGTGATAGCTGCTGCCTCCGGTTTCGATGATGATGCAGCGGTTGAAAACCGGCGCGAAGGATTGGCGGCAGACCTTTACGTCTTTGTCCCAGAGCTCGAGGTTTCCGCCCCATTCCAATGGCCACTCCCGGTTGAAGTAGACCAGAATGTTGAGGCGGCGGAAGAGTTGTTGGTCCTCGAGATAGTTGAAATCCACATGTACGTCGAGCCTTCCGCGCGGTCCGGTCTGGTGGATGCCCCCGCCGGTGAGCCGATCGTCGGCAACCAGGTTGGGGATTTCAAAAGCCGCGGAAAGCGTGTCGAGCAGTTCCGGAGCCGCCAGCAAACGGACGAGTTCAAGAATGGGACCGCTGAATTTCCCGGTGTCGGTGATCTGTACTTTGTTTTTCTCGTTTACCGAGCGGAAAGTACGGCCCATGTTTTGCGCCTGCGCAAATGAAGGAAATGCCTCGTGCACCTGGCCGGCAAATTCAGGGCTTAGGAAATTGTCGATCAGGCAATGGGGAAACGGGGCGGACGAGCGAATCTGCCGCCGAAGCGCTTCCGGGTTGAGGGGATTGATCATACTTCTCGTAAACCCACGGCGAATACGCTGTGCCGCCAGGCGTCTCTGAGTTTCAGGACCGCCGTGCGCACTTCCCGACGACGGATCATCGCATACAACAAACCCGCGGCGCAACCCGCTATCAATGCCGCATCGGCGGCGGAAGCGTAGATTTCGCCGTAGTTCTTGCGAAAAAACCTCCGGCGGCCTTCGAAATAATACGCGGGAGGACTGGCGTACGGGCCGGAGCGAATTCCTGAACTCGCGCCCTCGATGTGGACGACGCGGCTCGCCGGCACGTACCAGGTCGACCAGCCTTTGCGTGCGGCAGCACGACAATAGTCCATATCTTCGAAGTAGGCGAAGAATGCCTCGTCGAAAAGGCCGGCCACCCGGATCGTTTCCCGCCGTAACACCATGCTGGCTCCAGCCACCCATTCCGCCGGAGCGGCGGAGGTTGGTTTGGGATCGTACCGGGTCCAGCGCGCCAGCATCCGCGAAACCGGACCGAACGCCACGCCGCGATCGAACTCCGACGCCACCGTGTGGAAGCGGAAGGGCGACCCCTGAACTTCGCCGGATGGGTATTCGAGACGGCTGCCGGCGATGCCAACATCCGGATGGTCATCCATAAACTGCACTAAGGCGTCGATCGCTCCAGGGAGCATGACGGTGTCGGAATTCAGCAGAAGAAAATAGTCCGGCGGATCGGGGGAATCCAGGGCCCGGCGAATCGCCAGGTTGTTGCCCGCCGTGAATCCCAGATTTGTGCCGGACAGAATGAGTTCCACCCGGGATGACCATCCTCGCGCGGCGATCGTGTCTCCCAATTCGGCAGCCGAATTGTCGCCGCTACCGTTCTCCAGCACCACTACCGAAGTATCGGTGCGGTCAGCGGTTTGGGCCGCAATCGATTGCAGGCAATCGATTGTGAGCTTCGCGGTTCGGTAGTTCAGAATGACAATCAGGAGCTTCAATCGGTCCGCCGCCGTTTCGCGCCATAACGCTCGATGATATCGCGATGAAAGTCCGCGCGATCGCGAGCGAGCGTTTCCGGATGGTATCGCCGCTCCGCGTCTTCTCCAGCTCGCTCGCCCAACCGCGCCGCCAGCGGCGGATCGCTCAGCAAGCTGCGAAGTGCCTCCGCCAGACCTTCGCCCCCGGCCGGACACAGGAGCCCGTTCACCCCATCCTCCACGACTTCGGGAATGGCGCCGGCGCGGGTAGCCACCAAGGGGCAGCCGTACGCCATCGCCTCCAAAACCACCATGCCGAACGTCTCGTAGCGCGACGCCACCACCGTGCAAAAAGGCCGGGGGCGAAGAGCGTCGATTTCTTCCGTCGAAATGCGGCCAAGAACGTCCACGCGCATCGCGCATTCGGGTGCGTACCGGGCGAGGTACTCGGATAGCGGCCATTGTCTTCCGGCGTCATCGGCAAAAAGCGACTCGCGGCCCACGAACCATAACCGTAGTTCCTGAAAATCCGGCGCCAGACGGCGAAAAGCATCGATCATGATATCGCCGCCCTTGTGGCGATCGAAGCGACCGACGAATAGAATCGCGTTCCGATCGCACTTTGAAAGCTGCCAGCGGCGATGCAGTGGAATCCTCGGTGCCGGAGGCGGACTGACCATGGCGCCCGGGAGGGACAGTTGATAATACTCCCGGGTGCGCCCGAGAATTTCCCGCGAAGGGGAAGCAACACCGTCGGCCGCCGCAATGGCAGCGCCCTCCAGTCGGATTCGTTGGCGCGCGCCCGGATCATTCAGCAACCGCGCTTCCACTCCGTTGGCGAAGAATGGCCCGTGAATTTGAACCGCCACGGGAATCGAGAGGGAACGCTTCACCCGGTGAGCGGTCCCGAAGGTCTCTTCCATCTCCAGCAGTTGCGCTCCCGATTCCGCCATGGCGCGGCGCGCGGCGCGCACGATGCCGGTGCCGTCACGGGCAAGCAGAGCACCATGCGGATCGATGCGGAACCGGACGCCATCGAACAACCTGGACGGCAGCGAACGTTGTCCCGGTTTCAGCGGGAATTCATCGGGTCCGGGAGTGTATCCGTCGGCGAAATCGGCCAGAATGCAGGGGCGATGTCCCAGGGCGCGCAATCCGGCTGTGATGCCCGTTAGGTAGGTAACGATGCCGTTCGGCGTGGCGCCCATGGGCCAGGTGGGGGACACAAATGCCGGCGTGAGACGCCGATCGGGAAAACCCTCGAAACTCATCGCAAGTTTCTTACCATATCGTCGCGGTACTATCGCGGTCAAGATCGCGACGGTTTCCAGGCGATGCGTAAGATAAACTCGTATGATCGCCAGTGGCTACCTTTGCCCAAAGCACGCCGCCCTCTTCCGTCCGGCAATTGGCGGTTCGCGGCGCTGCCTGGACCGTAGTTGGTTTCGGCGGCGCGCAGGTCCTGCGATTTGCATTCAACCTGGTGTTGACGCGCCTGTTGTTTCCGGAACTCTTCGGGCTGATGGCGCTGGCGTTCACAGTCAACGCGGGAGTGAATCTCTTTTCCGAGTTCGGTACGGCGGCGATTGTGGTCAGCGACCCGCGGGGCGCCGATCGCGAAGTTCTCAACGCGGTCTGGGCGGTTCAGATCGTGCGCGGCTTCGTGCTGGCTGCCTTCTTTTTTCTGATCGCCCCGCCGGTGGCGGCGTTCTATCGCGATCCGCGGCTGGGATGGGTGATTCCCTGCATCGGGCTTACCTCGATACCGGCGGGATTCAATGCCACCACCCTTTTCGTCCTGCGGCGGCACATGAACGTGAAACAACTCGTGGTCCTGGAATTGGGCGCGCAGGGGCTTTCCGGCGCAACCATGATCGTTTGGGCATGGATCTCTCCCGGTATCCCGGCACTGATCGCGGGGGCGTTCGTCTCGGCCTTCGTCCGGCTCATTTGGGGCCACCTGCTGACGCCGAGGATTCCGCATCGGATGGTTTTTGACCGCGACGCGCTGCGGCTTCTGTATCGGTTCGGCCGCTGGTTGTGGTTCGCCGCCATACTCGGCTACCTCGCGTCACAGATGGACCGGCTGATTTTGGGCAAGCTGCTGACCCTCGGAATGCTGGGTATTTATGGAATCGCTCTGGCGATTTCGGAGTTGCCCCGCTCCCTGCTGATGGCGCTTTCGAGCTATGTGATCTTTCCGGCTTACTCCCGCTGGGCGCCATCTCCGCGCGCGGAACTCCAGAGAAAAATCGCGCGCTTTCGCTGGCCGTTCCTGGCAGTAGCGGGTTCCGTAGTGTTGGTGCTGACGGTGGGGGGCGACGCGGCGATTCGCGTTCTTTACGACCGCAGATACGCGCCGGCCGGTTGGATGCTGCCGCTGCTGGCGCTCGGAATTTGGCCGAGCGCGCTTTATCAGACCATTGAAGGGGCGCTGGTTGCCGTGGGGCAACCGCGCTATGGAGCATTTGCCAATCTGGCGAAAATCGTTTTCACAGCGGCCGGAATTCCGCTGGGCTTTGCCTGGGGCGGAGTCGCCGGGGCCGTAGTGGTGGTGGCGTTGAACGATCTGCCAGCCTATGGCCCCATCGGCTACGGCCTGTGGCGCGAGAAGCTCAACAACTTCGGGCAGGATTTGATCGCGACCCTCGTCCTGATGGCGGTGCTCTTTGCCCTTTTGCTCGCGCGCGCCGCTCTCGGTTTCGGATTTCCATTCCAGGGAGCGTCATGGTGACCACCTTCATGGTGCCGGTCGCGATGTTCGGCTGGCCACCCCTGGTTCTGCTGCTGTTCGCGAAACTCCCGCCCCGCCGGGCGGCGCTGATCGGCTTTCTCGCCGGTTGGATCTTCCTCCCGATGGCGGATTACCCCATCCACGGTTTGCCCGATTACAACAAAATGCTGGCGGTCTGCGGAAGCGTCTTGCTGGCCGTTTTGCTGTTCGATTTTCGCGGGCTCATCAGCCTGCGTCCCGCATGGATCGATCTCCCGATTCTCATCTTCTGCATATCACCCTTCTTTTCCGCCATGGCGGGCGGCCTTGGAGCTCATGAAGGCGTGTCGGTAATCTTTTCTCAGTCCGTGACCTGGGGAGTTCCCTGGGTGGTGGGCGCGCTATATTTTCGAAATCTCAGCGGGCTGCGGGAATTGGCAGCCGGAATATTCGTAGCCGGTCTGATCTATATTCCGCTGTGCTGGTTAGAGATCGCATTTGGACCGAAGCTTCATCTCTGGATCTACGGTTTTGCGCAGGGCGACCTCAGCCGGAGCGCGATGAGATTCGGCGGCTGGCGTCCGATGGTATTCCTCGATAGCGGGCTCGCGGTAGCGGCCTGGATGGCGGCCGCGAGCGTAATCGGCTTTTGGATTTCGAGGGCGCACATATTTCCTGCGGTAAACGGCGCCGGGACGGCCTGGCTGGCCGCATTTTTAGCTTTCACGACGCTCTGGCTGAAATCCGTCAACGGGTGGGTATTTCTGTTCTTGGGTATCGTCCTGTTAATGACGGCATGGCGATGGCGGACCCGGCTGTTGCTGTATGGCGCCATTTTGCTGGTGCTGGTCTACGTATCGGCCTCCGCGGCGGGAGTTTTGTCCCGCCAGGATGTGATTCCGGCGTTAGCCGGCCTTCTGAACTCCGCGCGCGCCAAGTCCGTCGATTATCGCTTCTTGAACGAAGACGTGATTGCCCGCAATGCGCGCGAACATCCGCTTCTGGGATGGGGACGGACGGCCGCGGTATTCGAGGACCGCAAGCATGAAATCCTCCCGTACGAGGATCACACCGTCAAAGCTTATGCCGTCGTCGACAGCCTGTGGATCGGAGTATTCGCGGCCTTCGGCGCGGTCGGACTGGCGGGACTGTTCGGATCGCTTCTGGCGCCGGTCACGTTGTGGGCCTGGCGCTTTCCGCCCGTAGGCTGGCTGGATGGCAAAATCGCGCCCGCGGCGGCGCTGGCAGTGACGCTGCTGCTCTACACGGTCGACGACCTGGCCAACGGCTTTCTGAACCCGGTTTTCCTGTTGATTGCCGGGGGGCTGGCGCACTGCATAGCTGAACCGCGTATCGAGCCGCTGCCGGGAAAACTGCGGTACGATGGTTCGGCATAACGCGAGGGGGCTTCGCTGGCGTTAAAGACGGCAGTCGTGGCGATCGGACGCAATGAGGGTGAGCGGTTGCGCGTGAGCCTGTCCTCCGCGCTCCAGCAATGCCAACGCGTGGTCTTTGTCGACTCGGGGTCGACCGATGGCAGCGCATCGCTGGCGCGTTCACTGGGAACCCTGGTAGTGGAACTCGACGATGCCGCGCCATACACCGCGGCGCGAGCCAGAAATGCCGGTTTCGCCCATGCCGCGGTACAGTTTCCCGATCTCGACGCCGTGCAGTTCCTCGATGGCGATTGCGAACTTGCGGAGGGTTGGCTGGAGCGCGCTGCTCCGGTATTGGAAAGCCATCCGCAAGTTGCGGCAGTCTTTGGACGGCGGAGGGAAGTTCATCCGGAGCGCTCGATCTTCGCGAAGATCTGCGACCTCGAATGGGATGGGCCCAAGGGTGAAGCGGCTTATTTCGGCGGCGATGTCCTGCTGCGCACCTCGGTGTTTCGCGAGGCCGGCGGGTTTGACGCTTCTCTGATCGCGGGCGAAGAGCCGGAGCTTTGCGTTCGCATACGGCGCCAAGGTTGGAAGATCCTGCGCATCGATGCGGAAATGACCGCCCACGACGTGCAGATTGCCCATTTTGCGCAGTGGTGGAAGCGTTCGGTTCGTACCGGCCATGCCTACGCCGAAGGCGCCTGGATGCACGGGTTATCTCCCCAGCGGCACTGGCTGCGGGAAACCATCAGCGTCTGCGTTTGGGGTGCGCTGCTTCCGGCGTTTGCCGCCGCGAGCCTGGCGTTAGCTCCAGCCGCGACACTGGCGATCGCGCTGTGCTACCCCGCGTTTGGACTGCGGATCTATATGCGTGCGCGGCGCGGCGGCATGAATACTCCCGACGCGCGGCTTTATGCCGCCGCCTGCGTGATCGCCAAATTTCCCCAGGCCGTGGGTCAGATCCGTTTCCTGCTGGGAAGGCTTGCCCGCCGCCCCAGCCGGCTGATCGAATACAAGCCGACATGAACCCGGTCATGCAGCCAGCACCGGCGGAACAAGGCCCCGCACCGAAGCCCCTGTCGGTGGCCTACCTCATCACCTACTATCCCATCACCAGCCACCGCTTCATCTGGCGCGAAATCGTGGCGCTGGAACGTGGCGGCGTGCGGGTCGACCGTTTTGCCACCCGGCCCAGCTCAGACCGCGCGCCGGACGCGGAGCATCGCGAGGAAGTGCGCCGAACACGAGTCTTGCTCGACGCGGGAGGTCCGGGGTTGGTCCTGGCTCTTTTCCGGGCGGCGGCTACACGGCCGCGGCGATTCCTGAGCGCGACACGCCTGGCTTTGCGGCTGGGGCACCGTTCCGATCGCGGATGGCTGGCGCACATCGCCTACTTGGCGGAGGCGGCACTGCTGGTCCGCTGTTTCGACCGCAATCCGGTGGACCATCTGCACGCGCACTTTGCCACCAATACCGCATTTATCGCGATGCTCTGCCGCATCATGGGCGGTCCCGCATACTCGTTTACGGCCCACGGCCCCGACGATTTCGACCGCGCGCACCTCCTGGGGCTCTCCGAAAAGATCGCCCGCGCCAAGGCGGTCTTCAGCGTCAGCCAATATGGACGCAGCCAGCTTCTGCGCTGGTGCGGCTACCGCGATTGGCACAAAATTCATGTGATTCTCCCGGGAGTAGACCCCGGTTTCCTGCGCCCCGCCGCACCTATCCCTGCGGCCCCGCGGTTGGTGTGCGTCGGAAGGCTGCACGAGCAAAAAGGACAATTGATCCTGATCGACGCGGTGCGGCTGCTCCGATCGGCAGGCGTGACCTGCGAAGTGGTGCTGATCGGAGAGGGGCCTATGCGCGGCGAGATCGAGCGGCGAATTAGCGAACTCGGGCTCGGAGATAGCGTTACGCTTGCCGGGGCCGCGCCCACCGATACCATGATCCGTATCCTGGAATCGTCCCGCGCCTTGGTGCTGCCCAGTTTGGCGGAGAATTTTCCTTCGGTAATCCTGGAGGCGTTTGCCTTGGGACGGCCGGCCATCGCTACCTATGTCGGCGGCATACCGGAACTCGTCGAGCCGGGCAAATCGGGATGGCTGGCGCCTGCGGGAGACGCCGGAGCGCTCGCCGCCGCCATGCAGGAAGCGCTTACTGCACCGGTGTTTCGTCTCGAAGTCATGGGCCTGGAGGGCGCCAAAAGAGTTCGGAACTATCATCGCGGCGAAATGCATGCGGAGCGGCTGATCGCGATGTTCCAGGGGCCGGAAGCCGAATGATGCCGGCCTGGCATCTGGCGCTCTGGGCGCTGTCGCTCGCGATCGCGGTGCCGACTGCCGTCTGGGCATTCGAGTGCGCCGCTGCGCTGCTGCTTTCCCCCGGGAAGCCGCGCTCCCAGGATGGTCCCAGGCCCCGGGTGACGATCCTGATTCCGGCGCACAACGAGGCTCTCGGAATACGGCAGACGCTAGCCAGTGTTCTTCCACAACTCGTGGCGGAAGACCGTCTGGTGGTGATCGCGGATAATTGCGCCGACGACACTGCGGCCATCGCCCGCGCCCACGGCGCCACCGTCTTCGAGCGCATCGACCCGGCACGGCCTGGCAAAAGCTACGCTCTGGAATTCGGCATGTCGCAAATTCGCGATTGGGCCACTGACGTCGTAATCGCTATCGACGCCGACTGCACGGCCCTTCCGGAAGCCATTTCTCATCTGGCGCGCATGGCTTTTCGCACCGGACGGCCCGCTCAAGCCAGTTATTACCTGGAGCCTCCGGAGGTTTCCAGCCCGCAATTTCACATTGCCGCCCTCGCGTTTTACATCAAGAACGTTGTGCGCCCCGGGGGGCTGGCGAAACTCGGTCTGCCGTGTTTTCTCAACGGTTCCGGAATGGCAATTCCGGTCCGTGTCGCACACTCGCTGAATTGGGCCAACCAGAAAATCGCCGAAGACAAATGGAGCACAGCCGATCTCGCTTTGGCCGGAGACATGCCCTCTTTCTGCCCGGAGAGCCGCATCTCCAGCCGGCTGCCGCACGGCACCCGCGCATTGGCGACGCAGCGGGTGCGGTGGATCCACGGCCACCTGGAAACGATGTTAGGGCAAGGTCCCCGGCTGATTGCGGCCGCAGTTCGCCAGATGCGGCCCGGACTGCTGGTCCTGGCGCTCGATCTGCTCGTGCCCCCCTTTTCGTATCTGAACCTGCTGTGGCTCGTGGGGCTCGCCATTGCTTTGGTGGCGCTTCTGCTGAGCGGAGTGTGGGGACCGGCAGTGTTTCTGGCTGTCTGGGGTGGCATCATGGTGGCGATGGTCGCGGCCATCGACCGGCGCTTCGGCGGGCTGCCCTGGTGGCAACTCGTGGCCGCCATGCCAGGCTATTTCTCTTCGCGAATGCGCCTGTTGGGCAGCTTTGCGCTGCGCCGGCAAAAACAATGGATCCCCACGGCGCGCGATCGCCGGCAGCCTGAACAGGATTAGGCGCCGGATCATTGCCTGGAGACGGTCAGGCCGGAGATCCACAACTTGCCGGAAACACGCCCCGCATGGAAGGCTAAACGATTATTGTCTGAGCCGCAGCCTTTGCCGGCAGCTTTGAAATCGACCGTAAACTGCTTCCAATCCGAAGGTACGTCGAGCAACTGAAACAGGCCGCAACCATCGTGAGGATCGGTTCTTTGGCCCAATTCCAAACCGACCTGCGCCGGAGCCTGGGCTTTCAGCCAAACCGAGATTCTGTAGCGAGAACCGGCCTCGGTAATCAGACCGGGAAGCCAAACCAGGGTCTTCCAAGGCTCGTCGGGCGGTTGGGGACGCTCCAACATCAGGCCGGGGCTGCCTGACGGACCTTCGTGGGAGCTTTGCACGGTGGCATGTTGTCCCACCTGATCGTCCAGTACCCAACGCGGAGGCTGATCGTGCGAGTCTCCATCCCTCAAATTATTGGCCGGCATTTCCCAGACCGGTATGGGAGGCTGAGTGAAGTCAGCCGAGTATGGAATCGCAACGTAGGGTGATCCGGCCTGCGTGATGACAAACTTGGCGTCGCCCACCGGGATCGCGGTGGAGCGGCTTTTGTAAGATGTGTTCACCGCAACTTTATACCGCAGGTCGGGATCGAAGCCTGCATCGCGTTTCTCTTTTTCCACCGCGATCCAATCTGGCGCGGGGCCGAATTCCCATTCCGCCTCCGTAGGTGCATCGACTCGAACGCGGCCTTCACCGCCGGTCGAGCTCACGGTTTGATTCTCCGGCTCCAGGTGAAACAGAGTGGTTGAAACGTCGATCCGGACGCACTCGTTCACTACGCGCAAATCTTTTCCCTTGGCATCTTTCAGCGCCACGCAGACTTCGCTGGGAGAGATGGTGCTGAAGCCGTTATCCCGCGTGACCCGGATGGCGTTGTTTCGGGAATCGATGGCGAGCCGGGCACGATAGGTGTTGATGGTGGCTTCGCCCGTCCAGTTCGCAAGCGGACGCGTGGGCTGAATACGGATTTCGTCGCCCAGCTTCACGGCTGTCTTGTCGATAAAGACCGACGTGACGGGTTCCTCGCTGCGAGGCTTGGCTTTCTGGCAGGCGAGAGGCAGCAGCGCCCCGAGCACACAGACCAGCAGGAGATACTCTTGCCTTTCGGCGAGGATCGCACCACTACTCTTCATGCGTACCGT
Organism: Bryobacteraceae bacterium; assembly: GCA_035509055.1. Lineage (GTDB taxonomy): Bacteria > Acidobacteriota > Terriglobia > Bryobacterales > Bryobacteraceae > PALSA-129. The sequence goes on from DATJMA010000147.1 coordinate 115,717, forward strand.
TCATTCTACACGTAGTGGCACTGCGAAACCGTCCTTCTTCGTCCAAAACTGTGACCAGTTTTTGGGATTTTTTCTGGCCATCTGGCAATCGTCTCTTTTCTAACCGACTGCAAAACCAACATTTCTTAGCTGCTTCGAGATCGGAAACGATTGGCCGAAGAAGTGCCACAGGAGCGCCATGCCTCGCGCCGACCTGGCACCTGTCGGCGGCCTTCGCGCCGCCGTTCTACCGAGAGTCGCTCTTCGGGGTATGACATTCCACGCCATCACCGAGCGCCACTGCGTCCGGGTAATCCTCGATGAACTCGATCAGCACCGGGGCGGCTGCGTGGTGACGATGAACCTCGATCATCTGCGGCGCTTCGTCAAGGACGAAGCTTACTCCACATTGTGCCGCGAAGCGACCATCGCCACCGCGGACGGAATGCCGCTGATCTGGGCGAGCCGGGTACAACGGACGCCGCTTCCCGAGCGGGTGACCGGGTCGAACCTGATTTGGAGCTTATCCGCCGAAGCCGCCAAACGGCGAAAGTCCGTGTTTTTGCTGGGAGGCGCTCCCGGAGTCGGCTCCCGGGCGGCCGAAATGCTTTCCGCGCAGAACCCCGGGCTCCGAATCGCCGGCACTTCCAGCGAAAGCATCAACTCATCCAATCTTGACGACGTGGTGAACGGCTTGGCGGCCCGCCTGGCATCGGCCGCTCCGGATATCGTGTATGTAGCTCTGGGCTCACCCAAGCAGGAGCAAGTGATTGGCCGGCTGCGGCACATTCTGCCGCATGCCTGGTGGCTGGGAGTGGGAATTGCGTTCAGCTTCGTTTCGGGCGAAATCCGCCGCGCACCCCTGTGGATGCAACGAGGCGGCCTCGAATGGCTGCACCGCCTCATGCAGGAGCCAGCGCGCTTGACCCACCGCTATGTGATCGCCGGTCTACCGTTTGCGACCGCGCTCCTTTGCAGTTCCGCGCTAGCGCGCTTTCGCAAGACTGAACTGCCCGAACCAGAGCCGGCCAACCATTTTTCCGGCCTCTAGCGAAAACGTGGCATTGCCGCCGCCGCAGGTTTCCGGCGGCTGGAACTCGACATCGTACTCGTCCCAGATCTTGCCGACGGGCATCTCCCGGACAAGACCGCAGTCCCCGTACGGCGGCCCAGCGGCTCGAAAGGTCAGCCAGACGGGGTTCGGATTATCGGCCTTCATCCAGATGCAAACCTGGTATCGCTTGCCCGGCTCCAGAACGATTCCCCCGAGCGAGACTCGGGTTTTCCAGGCCTCGTCACTCACTGGCTTGACGAGAATCAGACCGCGAACCGCGCCGTTGTCCCGGTTGGGGAGCACTTGCGCGCCGTGCCCCGATTGATCGTCCAGCACCCACTGAGTGGGCGGATCCGCCACGGAAACCGCATCCGGCGGATGCAGTGCCCAAGCCGGACCGATCAATCCCGGGAAATCCTCGAAGATCGGCGGGTACGATTGCGTGGAGCGCGGTTGGGTCACGAAAAATGTGCTCTTGCCGGCGCTCATGGTTGCTGAACGCCGCCCGTTCGTCCGATTCTCACTCACTTCGTAGCTGACAATTCTATCTCCCGTGCCTTTACGGTCCTGGATGCGTATCCACTCCGGCACATCCTGAAAAGTCCACGGTTCCCCCGGTGGGGCGGTGATGTAGATTCGCCCTGTGCCGCCGCGCGCCGGAAAGCTGTCGTGCAAGGGAGCGATACTGAACTCGCTGGCAGGGACATCCGCGGGCGGTGTCTCGTGGTCGGGTTTCAGGGCGGCCGGCGGCGCAGGTCCATTGCGCGGGTTCATCGGGATTTCGAGATCGTGGCCCAGGGTTTCCGCCATGTGGACGTGAATGGTTTTCGGACGCCGTCCGCGCGCCGCAAGGTTCTCGTACACCTGTACCGAGTGATCATGGCGATGGCCATCTAGGTAAACCGGAAAGTCTCCAACCAGGAGGAACTGACCAGGGTGATCGCGGATGGTTTCTTCCAGCAGGCGATGGTGGAGGTGCGTGAGATCGTCTATGAAACCGTACCTGTCGACCACCACAAAATGCACCGGAATAGAGTCCAGAATTTGCAGCACCGATTCCGCCGAGGAGACCGTCAGAGCGTAATTCCGGCCGAGCCAGTCGGAAGTGGAGAGAAGTTTTGTGGCGCGCAAGACGGCGTTCGCCCGCGCCGGGTCGCGGAGAAGCAGTTCCGCTACCATCGCGCCTTCCCCGGACGCATCCGAGGACACCAGCACCACGTGGCCGTCCGGATCGGCGGGGAGAGATGCCGCGACCTCGGCATATCCGCTTCTTCGATGCATGCGGAGCGGCGGCGTGGACGCCATGCAGGCTATCGCGATCGCGGCCGCAGCCAGACCTGTGATGGTGTTTTTCCCGAGACTGCCGGTGAAATGCCGCCGCACTAAAGAGAGGCCATCGGCGAAAAGCATGGCCGACGCCAAAACGGCGGGTAGCAGGTAGCGCGGCTCGAACGAATCGCGGAAAAACGGCTGGCAGATCAGGGTGACCCCGAGCCAGATCGCGGCAGTGATGGCATGCACCCCCCGATCGCTCCCCCGCGAGTTACCCACCCACGCCAGGCTGGCAATCGCCAGTCCCAAGACTGCGAGAAACACTGGCGAAAGGTTGTCCGGAAACGCCTTCAGTATCGGCAGGCGGCGCCAGGCGTCCGGCACACCCAGGAACAGCGGGGCAGCGCCGATTCGCCAGAATCTGCCCGCGGCATACACGGCCAGCGGCAAAAGCAGAATCGGAATTGCCCATATGGCCGGCTGCGCACGGCTGGACACGAGCAGCTTCCTGCCGCCAATGCAAACCAGGACAAGCGGCACTACCAAGACCAACGTCAAGGCGCTTTCCTTGGTGAGAATCGCGGCCGCCAACCAAAGCCCTAACCAGCCCCAGTACTTAGACGCTTTGAAAATGCAGGCATCGCAAAGGGCCAGCACGGCCAGCAGCTCGAAGAAACAGGCAGGCATGTCCGCCATCAGCATGAGTTCGCTGGCCCGCACCAGCGGCAGCCAGAGGAATACGCCAACTGCCAGGAGGGCGATGAGCTTGCCGTAGAGACGCTGCAATCGAAAAAGCAGCAAAATAGCCGTGAGCGCGGCAGCCGTTCCAGCGATCAGAATCGCCTGGGAAACCGAAGCGCCGGCGATCCCGTACCACAGTGCCTGAATCGCATAAAACAAGGGAGGCCAATGACCGAGGGCAACTTTCGGGTAGTGCGCATAGTAAGCCTCTGCGAAGCCAACCGGGTTGGTGCCGAAAGCCGTCCGCACATAATCGAGCACGCAGAGCGCGCTGACGAAATGGGCGGGCTCGTCGGGGTGGTCGGCAAGATTGCTGCGATAAGCGTGACTGGATATCTGGCAGGCTCCGGCGGCCAGGCCGATTGCCACGCCTGCCAGGATACGGAACCAGGGCGCCTGCCGAAGGCGGGAAAGCTTCACTCGGCCCCTGGCGCCTGGTTAGTCCCGGAAATCAGAACCAGCCCCATTTTCACCTTGTCGGTCAGCGTCTTCTGCGAGAGGCAGGTGAATAGGCACAGGGAGTCGCAAGCGACTGTCTCTTTGCGGCGCTCTCTCGCTTCGGCGCCGTACCAGATTTCACGGGCGGTGGATGTCCGCACATTTCCGATCGGTTTGTAATACCAGCAAACCTCCACCGCGCCATCGGGACGGATGAAGTAGTTCCGCATCCCCACGCGGCACGGCCGGTATTCATCGGGAGCCGGTTTGGAGAGAAAATGGTCGTCCCATGCGCGCAGGAGCAACTCGCTGTTCATGATGGGTGCGCCCTGGCGCTTGAGAGCGATGAGTTCGTCGCGCACGGCGCGCAGATCGGCACGATCCCGCGGATCCTCGATCCACAGCTCGTTATATGTTTCCGGCGTCCATCGATCCACCGGTTGGAAGTTGATTGCCGTGGCACCGATCTCGCGAATCCACTCGACCATCTTCGGCAAATCCCGAAAATTGAGCCGGTGGACAACCGGCTTGATGATGATGGGGAAATTCAAGCCCGCCGCGCCGGCGCAGGAGCGGAGGTTGGCGATGCCGTTCACGATGCGATCGAGCGAACCTTCGATGCCGCGAGAGTAGTCGTGGACGTCGGCACGGTGCGAATCGATCGAGATGTTGATGTTGAGCGGCTTGGCAGCCACCGTCGCCTCTACCACTTTCCGGCTGGAAAAAGCCGCGCCGTTGGTGGTGACGCCCCACTTCACGCGCTGCTCGTGGCAGAACTGGATCAGCTCCAGAAAGCCCTTTTTGAGGTATGGCTCCCCGCCCGAGAATTCGATGTGATATCCAGCGCCCACGAAATCGGCCAGATCACGCAGCGCCTTTTGCCATTCCGCAATCGACATTTCCGGCCGGTAGTTCGGCATGCGCCAGTATTCGCAATACCGGCAGCGATAGTTGCAAATCTCGTTGACCATGGCATGAATTGCCACGGGCCTCGTGAAGTCGCGGCCGCTGCGCAGGTAGATTTCCTCAGCAACTGCGTTGCGTGCATGGCGAACCGCGAGTACACCGATTTCCAGGGGCCGCACTGGGCGAAGTCTAGCAAAGGCCCGCGCCGGGCGTCAATGGAAGGGGGTACCACAAGGGCTATCCGGAGTGAGTTATAGTTTCCAGATGTCATGCGCGTAACGTTCGTCATGGATGGGGGCGACAATCTGTCGGGCGGCCATCGCCACATCGCCATATTCGCGGACGGGCTCCGCAGGCGGGGACATTCCGTATTTCTGCTGGCGCGTCCGCAGCGTCCGCCGGGACTGCGCGACAGAATCCGGTCGGTTCTCAAGCGGGAGCCGCTGGCATCTGCTCCGAAGTCCGGCGCTTCTCATTTTCGAGACCTGGGTGTGCCGCTGAACATCCTTCCCCGCTGGGTACCTGTCGGCAATGCCGATCTGCCGGACGCCGACGTGGTGGTGGCAACCTGGTGGGAAACGGTCGACTGGGTTTGGGAACTCGCTCCTTCGAAGGGCGTAAAGGTCCACTTGATGCAGGATTACGAAATTTGGGGCGGCCGCATTGACGAGGTCGACCGGAGTTGCGCGCGTCCCATACCGAAGATCGTCACATCGCCCTGGTTGCCCGAGTTTCTCGCCACACAGTTCCACCAGAAAACGCTGGCGCTGGCGGAACCGGGCGTGTCCCACACGGTCTTTCACGCCGAGCCGCGCGAAAAGCAGAGCGTGCCCACCTTCGGCATGATCTATTCGGACGTTCCCCGCAAAGGCTCCGACATCAGCATCGAGGCAGTTCGACTGGCCCGGCAGACCGTTCCGGAAATTCGCCTGGTGGCGGCCGGTAGCATGCAAGTCTCGAAACACCTCCCTTTACCGGCCGGAACGTATTACGAGCCGTACGCTTCCGACGAAAAACTGCGCGATTTGTACCGGCAGTGTGATGCCTGGCTGTTCGGAACCCGGCGCGAAGGATTTGGATTCCCGATTCTGGAGGCAATGGCGTGCCGCACCCCGGTGATTGGAACGCCCGCCGGCGCCGCGCCGAAACTTCTGCGGAATGGCGCCGGAATCCTGACCAACGCGGAGGATCCCCAGGAGATGGCGCGGGCGATTCTGAAGATCTGCCGCCTTTCCGGGATGGATTGGAAAGCCATGTCCGATACCGCCGCCGCGACGGCCGCCTCGTACACCTGGGACGACTCTGTCGACAAGTTCGAAGCGGCATTAAAACCGCTTGTGGGCCATTCCGGAGACTGAGAGAATGGCGCCGAATCTCAGGGTTTTATTGGTCATCGAGCAGTGCAATCCCGAATGGCCATCGGTCCCGCTGGAGGGGTTCCGCTATTACGAGGCCGTTCGGGAACTCGCCGATGTGACGCTGGTCACGCACGAGCGAAATCGCGCCGCGCTCACCAGGAGCTGCGCCGGCGCCGAAGTCGTGTTTATTCCCGAGAGCCGGACGATCTCGCGATATTACCGCTTGGTGGACCGTATCGCGGTGCGCGGCGGACGCGTCAACTGGCCGCTCCTCTACGCGCTGGGATACCCGATCTACGCCGAGTTCAACCGGCGGGTATTCCGGCGCTTCAGCGATTCTGTCGCGCAGGGCAAATTCGATGTGGTGCACGCGTTCTCGCCGATCCTGCCTCGCTACCCGGTAAAACTGGTGAAGGCATGCCGCGGAACCCCCTTCCTTCTGGGACCGGTGAATGGCGGGCTCCCGTTCCCTCCCGCATTCGGTGAAATCGCCCTCAAAGAGTTCGACCGGTTCAATACTCTACGCGTGTTTTCCCGCGCCATACCGGGGTATCGCGCCACGTATCGCCAGGCCAGCCGGATTCTCGCCGGGTCGTCCGCTACCGAAGAGATGCTGCGGCGGCTCTTCGCCATTCACGACGATCGCATAGAACTGTTCCATGAAAATGGCGTGGCTAAATCGCGGTTCGCGCCGCGAACGCCGCAAACGCCCGGCGATCCCGTGCAGCTTTTGTTCGCCGGCCGGCTCGTGCCATTCAAATGCGCCGACATCGTAATCGACGCGCTCGGCCGCACGGCGCCGGATCTGCGCGTGGCATTAACGATTTTGGGAGATGGGCCGGAGCGGCGCTCGCTGGAAGAACGCGCGCGGCGGCTGAACCTTGCCGATCGCGTAAGTTTCGCGGGCTGGATCCCGCACGAGCAGACCGCGGAATACTTTCAGCGGGCCGGCATTTTCTGTTTTCCCTCCATTCGCGAATTCGGCGGCGCGGTAGTCTTGGAAGCTATGGCGGCCGGACTCGCTTGCATCGTCACGGATTATGGCGGCATCGCGGAGTACGTGACGGACGACTGCGGATACCGGATCGCGCCGCGTTCCCGCGAGTACCTGGTGTGCGAAATGGCGCGGCGAATCGAAGATTTGGCTCGCTCGGAGGAACTCCGCGACCGCATGTCCGCGGCCGCGGTGAAACGCGCCGCCGGGTTCGAATGGGGCCGCAAGGGGCGGCGGCTGATCGAAATCTATGCCAATCTGTTGGAAAGAACCGTCACCGGAAGTGAAAGCCTGGCATGAAAACGCCGTTCTGGAGCCTGGTCCGGGAAGATTGGGAAGCGCACGGAAGGGATTGGTCCAAGCCCGGTTTTCGGGCAGTGGCGATCCATCGCTTCGGCGTATGGCGAATGGGTATACGCTCGCGAATTCTGCGCGCTCCCTTTAGCCTGGTCTACCGTTGGTTTTACCGCAGAGTCCGCAACCACTACGGCATCGAACTTCCCTATTCGGTGGAATTAGGCCGCCGCGTGATTATCGAACATTGCGGCGCGATTGTGATTCACGGCAATGCCAAAATCGGCGACGATTGCATTTTGCGCCAGGGCGTGACGATCGGTATGCGTTCGCTCGACCGTTCCACGGAGGCCCCGCAGTTGGGCTCTCGCGTGGATGTCGGCGCCGGCGCCAAGATATTAGGCAGCGTGAAAATCGGAAACGGCGCCCAGATCGGCGCCAACGCGGTCGTGTTGCGAGATCTGCCGGCCGGAGTAACGGCGGTTGGCATTCCGGCGCGCATCGTTGCCGAGGGAGAATTCGAGGATTGATGGCGGCCCCGGAAAATCGCGAGGCGGTTTCCGCTACCGAGGCGGATTGGTCGCGGGAGCGATGGTACGGCGACTGGTCGGCCAGCCGTCTTCTGCTGCGATCCATTCGCCGGTACCAGCGCTATGCGGCGCGCCGCGGCCCGCTGGCGTGGATGGGCAGAAAGAAGAGCGTATTGTGGCATCGTCTCTGGTCGATCGTATGTGCCGCGGAGATTCCCATCAACACCAGGCTCGGAGGCGGCCTCATGCTGCCCCACCCCAACGGAATCGTGATCCATCACAAAGCTGTGATCGGCCCGAACTGCCTGCTGTTCCAGCAAGTAACAGTGGGAGTCGGCGGACCGGTTCCGGGCGCCCCAACGGTTGGCGGGCACGTCGATATCGGCGCGGGGGCCAAGGTGTTGGGAGGAGTTCGGCTGGGCGATCACTGCAAAATCGGCGCCAACGCCGTCGTCATTGCCGATGTTCCAGCCGGAGCCACGGCCGTCGGGGTACCGGCAAGAGTGATCCTGCGCCCGGCAACGCAGCAGTGAAGGCAAACACTCTGGTATACTTGCCCAACGATCTCGAAACCGATGCGCGCTGATTCGCAGGCGGAGGGGGTGTCCCTGGCAATCGGAAATGCCACGCGCGAGTTCTTCACGCGCGCGTTTCTCATCCGGAGTTTCGAGCAGTCGCTGCTCGATTTGTTCGCCGAAGGAAAGATCTTCGGCACCGTCCACACCTGCATCGGTCAGGAATTCACGGGCATAGCGGTCGCTGCCCATCTCCAGCCCGCCGATTTCATTTTCAGCAACCACCGGTGCCACGGACACTATCTGGCTCGAACCGGCGATGTCACCGGGCTGATGGCCGAGATCATGGGCCGGTCTACCGGAGTGTGTAGCGGCCGCGGTGGAAGCCAGCACATCTGTTCCGGCAACTTCTTCAGCAGCGGCATACAGGGCGGCGCTTTGCCGGTTGCAGCAGGGCTCGCGCTGGCTCAAAAACAGGCTGACCGCCGCTCGCTGGTAGTCGCCTTCATCGGCGACGGCACATTGGGCGAGGGCGTCCTCTACGAAACGTTCAATCTCGTTTCCAAGTGGACCATCCCCCTGGCGATCGTGCTGGAGAACAACCGCTATTCGCAAAGCACTTCTTCGTCTCAGACGCTGGCGGGCGATATTCTCCGGCGCGCCGAGGCTTTCGAAATTCCCGCCCATCGCGGCGACACCTGGCATCCGGAAGCGCTGGCTGGGTTGATGGGAAAGGTGCTCGGCGAAGTGCGCGACGGGCGCGGTCCGGCATTCGTCTGCGTGGATACTTACCGGCTTATGGCGCACTCGAAGGGCGATGACAATCGGCCCGATGCGGAACGGCAGCACTACTGGGCCATCGATCCGCTCACGCGGTTTACTGCCGAGCACGGCGAAGAGGCCGCGCAAATGCTGTCCGCGGGCCAGCGCGAGGTTGCCGGCGCCATCGCCGCAGCGTCGGCCGCGCCGTTTACCGCGGTGCCGGCCGGCAGTCCCACACCCGCCGAAACGCCTGTGTGGCAGCGGACCGCCATCGAAGGCCGGGAGCGCGTGGCTTTGCGAATCTATACCGCTCTGCGCGAACATCTGGAAAGCGACTCCCGAGCTTTCCTTCTGGGCGAGGATATCGAATGGCCCTACGGCGGCGCGTTCAAAGTAACGCGCGATTTGAGCCGCCTTTTTCCCGGACGCGTGCGCAACACTCCGGTCAGCGAAGCCGCCATCGTTGGAGTAACCGCCGGACTCGCCATGGCGGGACTGCGGCCCGTGTGCGAAATCATGTTCGGGGATTTTCTGCCGCTGGCAGCCGACCAGGTCGTCAACCATGCCGCCAAATTTCATTGGATGTATGACGGCCAGGTCTCGGCGCCTATGGTCATCCGCACGCCAATGGGAGGCAGGCGCGGCTACGGTCCCACCCACAGCCAGTCCCTCGAGAAGCACTTCCTGGGGATACCGGGAATTCGCGTCCTCGCCATTCACCACCGATACGACCCGTGCCTGGTATATCGCCGTCTTTTCGCCACCCTCGATCGTCCCACTCTGGTTCTGGAGAATAAAGTTTTGTACGGCGAGCCCGTGAGTGTCCAGACCGCGCCCGGATTCTGGTGCGAGCACACAGCCGGAGATTTTCCCACCACTCGCATCCGGTCTTCCGCCAAACCCGATATCACCATCGCCTGCTATGGCGGGCTTCTGGCCGAAGCGGAGAAAGCCCTCGACCGCCTCTTCGAAGATCGCGAAATCGTCGCCGAAATTATCTGCCCGGCTGAAATCTATCCGCTGGCATCCGGTCCGATTGCCGAATCGGTTCGAGCTTCGGGACGGCTGCTGGTTGTCGAAGAGGGCCAATTGTTCTGCGGCTTCGGTGCGGAGTTGCTGGCTTCGATTCACGAAACTTGCGGCGGCGAAGTACGGATGCGGCGTCACGGTGCCCGGCCCCATCCGATTCCGGCGTCCCGGCCGGCAGAGGCGGAGACCCTGCCCGGCGCGGAATCCATTTACCGGGAATGCGTCGATCTGGTGACTTGTGGTTGAACCGGTAACGATTTTTATCCCGCGCCACAACGTAAACGACGACAGCGTCCGGATCCTGGCCTGGAAAGTAGCCTCCGGCGCGCGAGTGGAAAAGGACCAGTTGATTTGCGAAGTGGAGACCAGCAAGGCCGTGCTGGAAATCCACGCGCCCGAGAGCGGAGTGCTCGCGTATTCCGTCCCGGAGGGTGGCGAACTTCCCACCGGTTCCCCCCTCTGCACCGTTTTTCCGGCGGAGATGGCAGTTCAGGCCGGTCGGCAGATGGCCCCTCCATCCGAATCCAATCCGGATGCGCCGCGGCTGTCGGCGGCGGCACGCGCGCGAGCGGCGGAATTTGGCATCGATCCGTCATCGTTTCCGGCTGGCCGGCTGGTGCGGGAAAAGGACGTCTTTCAGCAGGCGGGGAGGCCGCCAGACTCTGGTGTGCCGATTCGTTGGCAGGACCTGCCCCGCCGCAAGGTGCTCGAAGGCCGGATGCTGCAACGCGGCCGGACGATGGCGGTGCGAAGTTCGATCACAGCCGTTTGCCGTGCCAAATCTCTCCCCGCGGAGCGAGTGCAGCCGCTGACCATCTGCGAAGCCGCGCGATTGCTGCGCAAATACCCCTTGCTGAACGCCGTCCACGACAATGGTCGTGCCGGCGTGTATGCGCAGGTCAACATCGGTTGGGCACTCGATGGCGGTCAAGGCCTGTCGGTCCCCGTGATTCCGGATGCGGATCAGAAACGCGAGCAGGAGATAGCTGAACTGATGGACCGGCAGTTGGAAGCTTACCTGGAAAGCGCGTTGAGCCCCGCCGATCTTGCCGGCGGGACGTTTACCGTCACGGATCTTTCCGGACAAGGCGCCGGTTTCTTCGAACCGCTTCTGGTTCCCGGGCAAGCGGCAATTCTGGGGATCGGCAAAGACTTCGGCGAGGGAACCGAGGCGATTCTGAACTTAACCCTGGCGTTCGATCACCAGATAACCGAAGGAAGGACCGCGGCCTTGTTTCTGCGGGACTTATGCCAGCGTCTGGAGGCGCACGGTTCCGCCGGGCCGGTGGAAGTTTCCGAACCCTACTGCGTGCTCTGCCATCGGGACGCCAAAACTCTCCGCCGCCTCAAGCTGGTTCTGCTGAAATCCGCAGTCCCTCCAGGCCTGGTCTGTTCCCTGTGCGCGGCGGGGTGGTGATGGCGCTCGAAAACCAGTTGCGCGAGATGATTGCCAGGATCCTCATGGCGCCCGCCGGCGGCATTGGCGCCGAAACCTCGCTCGCCAGCCTCCACGACAGCCTGGGCGAGGCCAAATTGCGGCTCGGTCTGAAGCACCTGGGTCTGAAGCTGCCGGCGGGGGTCCGGCCGGCCAACTTCGCGGCTCTCTGCGATTTTCTAGATGGCAAGCCGGCGCAGTCCTTGCGCGCCGCGCCGCGAACCGAATCGCCGCAGATGCTGAATTCGCCGCTCCAAGGACTCAGCGTCGGGCTCGACATTCAGGACGTCGCCGGATTGCCCGCGGCGGCCGACTATTGGGAGGATACTTTCTACGCGGCGACCTTTGCCAAACCCGAAATCGCCTACGCCGCGGCGCGACCCGATCCGCGGATTCATTTTGCCGGCTTTTGGTGCGCCAAGGAAGCTCTTCGCAAGTGCGATGCCTCGTTTGCGGCCGTGGATCCCGCCGCTACTTTGGTCGCGCACGAACCGGCCGGCCGGCCTTTTTTAATCTGGAAGACTAACTCCGGCGAAGCTCGCCTGCGTCATGCCCTGAGCATTTCGCACAGCGGGAGCATCGCCATGGCCATCGTGGTGGATCGCGGGCAAAAGATATGAGCGGACGCTATTTTCTGGTGGGCGGAGCGGGTTTCATCGGCAGCCACTTCGCCGATCGCTTGTTGAACGACCCCGCAACTAAACGGGTGACCCTCTACGACAACTTTTCGTCGGGACGCGAGTGGCACTATGCGCATCATGACGCCGATCCCCGGCTGTGCGTGGTTCGCGGCGACGTCAAAGACACGGACTGCCTCACCAGAAGCATGGCGGCGCACGATACGGTCGTTCATCTGGCATCGAACCCCGATATCGCGCGCGCCGCGAAAGAGCCCGATGTGGATTTCCGCGAGGGCACGAATCTCACGCATTGCGTCTTGGAAGCCATGCGCGCCGCCGGGGCTCGGACGATCGTCTACCCCTCGGGCAGCGGCGTTTACGGAGAGCTCGGGGAAACCGAAGTCGCGGAGAATTTCGGCCCTCTCGTCCCCATCTCCACCTATGGCGCCAGCAAACTCGCGGGGGAAGCATTGATCAGCGCTTACTGCCATATGTTCGATTTCGTGGGGCGCGCGTTTCGTTTCGGCAACGTTGTCGGACCCCGTCAAACTCACGGCGTGGGCTTCGATTTCCTCCGCCAGTTGCGCCGCGATCCCCTCCGTTTGCGTATTCTCGGCGACGGCCAGCAAAGCAAATCTTATATTCACGTGCAGGACGTAATCGATGCCGTGCAGATCGCCATCGCGCAATCAAGCGAGCGGTTCGCAGTCTATAACGTGGCGACCGGGGACTACATTACGGTGAAGGAGATCGCGAGCCTGGCGGTGGAATGTGCCGGGCTCGATGCGCATCGCGTCGATTTCGAATTCACCGGCGGCGATCGCGGCTGGAAGGGCGACGTTCCGATTATGCGGCTCAACACGGACCGTATCCGGAAACTGGGATGGACTTGCAAAATGCGCACAAGGGACGCGCTCCGCAACTCCCTGCGCGCTATGTGGAAGGACATGCAGGACGGGCGTGAGTCTTCGTGCTGAACCTGGGCTGTCTTTTTTCTCTGTACTGCACGGACGCGGCCTTGGGCCACATTTTTCTCTCGCTTTGCCGGAATTGGCAATCGCAAGAGCTTGCCGCCCGGATGATCGTGCCCAACGCGGATTCGTCCTGCCGGAGCGCCGATTTGGTGGAAACCGTCCCGCCCTTCGCGAAATGGCTTGCATACCGCAATCCCAAGTGGCTGAGCTTTCTGAACGAACGGCACTTGCTGGGAGCTTTATCCTCGTTCGATGCCGTCTACTCGTTCCCCCATGTTTCTTTTTCAACCCTGCGGCGCGTGCAGAAACGGGGCAGGCCGGTAATCGTCGAACGGATCAACTGTTTTGCCGGAAAAGCCAGGCAGATTCTGGAGCCGGAATACCGGCAACTGGGCACCGCTCCGCAGCAGCCCTTCCATACCTGGGACGTGGAGCCCGAGCGCAGGCAGATCGAGACCGCCGATTTCCACTTCTCGCCCAGCCCGGAGGTAGAGGCATCGCTGCTCGAAATTGGCGTCCCGGCAAACAAGATCATTTCCACCAGCTATGGATGGTCGCCCGCCCGATTTCCAGGAATCTCCGCACCGCGAGAACCCGGAGCGCACCCCACCGTTCTCTTCGTGGGCTATCTTTGCGTGCGCAAAGGAGTGCACCTGTTGCTGAGAGCGTGGGAGAGAGCCGGAATCCGCGGCCGGCTTCTGCTTTGCGGAGGGATCGAACCGGCTCTGGCGCCGCTGGTGGCAAAGGCGCGCGAAAGACCGGGTGTGGACTATCGTGCCCACACGCCGGAGACGGGACAGATCTTTCGCGAGGCAGACATCTTCGCATTTCCAAGTTTGGAAGAGGGCGGTCCGCTCGTGACCTACGAGGCCATGGCGCATGGTTTGGCTGTCATCGCATCGCCGATGGGCGCCGGCGCCATCTTAAGAAACGAAGTGGACGGGCTGGTGATTGCCGCGCATGAAACCGATGCGTGGGTGGAGGCGTTACGGCGCCTGGCAGGTTCCGCGGAGGTTCGCGAACGCTTCGGCGCTGCCGCCCGTGTGCGGGCCGCGGAATTCACCTGGGCGAAAGTCGCCCGGCGACGCGCCGATGCCATGCTGACGAAGCTCGGGCGGACCCCTGGTGCGCAGTTGTAGCGCCGCGCACCGGGACGAAAGGGCTGTCGCGCGCCTGGGGCATCCATGCCCCGAGGACTCGGTTAGGTTGACCGCGCTTTGGGCCGGCGGATGTGGCTGAAGCAGATCGCTGGAACCAACTTCGCGGAATCCCGTATAATATTTTGTAGTCCCATATAAGGGACCGCAAAATATGAGCCAGACCGATTCCGAGTGGAAAAAGGGGAGCGCCGAATTCCTCGTTCTGTCCCTGCTGGAAGACCAGCCCCGCCACGGGTACGACATCTCGAAGCTGATCCAGACGCGCTCCGGCGGCGCCATCCGTTTTCATGTAACGTCGCTCTATCCCCTGTTGTACCGGCTGGAGGAACGCGGCCTGGTGGCCGGCCGCTGGGTGGAAAAGGCCGAACAGCGCCGGCGCCGGTACTACAGCCTGACGCCTGCGGGCCACAAAGTCCTCCGTTCACAGCGTAAGAGCTGGGTGGATTTCGTCGCGGCCATCGCCAGCGTCACAGGAGTGGAACATGCCTGATTGGAAGAGTCTCATTCGCGGCCGTATCGCGTCGTTGCGCCTGACGCCGGAGGCCGAGTCGGAACTCACTGAGGAATTGTCGCAGCACCTGGAAGATCGCTATCGCGAGTTGCTCGCGGCCGGCGTGGAATCGGCCGAGGCCTACCGCCAGGCGGCAGCCGAACTCGACGACCGCAACGCCATCGGTGGCCTGGTGAAAAAAAGCGGCAAGATGGCCCGCGGTGAAACCGTGCCGGCCGGAGCGCAATATTCCGGCTACTGGATGCCGGACCTTTGGAAAGATCTCCGCTATGCCGCCCGAACGATGCGCAAGAACCCCTTCTTTGTATTGTCGGTTGTGCTCACGCTCGGCCTCGGAATCGGCGCCAACACTACCGTGTTCACGCTCATCAACACGCTGCTTCTCAATCCGCTGCCCGTTCCGAACTCTTCCCGGCTGACGTCGGTGATCGCCTCGGACCTGGCCCATACCAGCCGTTCCACCGCACCGCTGCCCGTTTCTTACCTCGATTTGAAGGACTACCAGGCGCGGAACCAGGTCTTTGCCGGGCTGGCAGGCTACACCATCCCAAACCCCGCCACCTTCGAAAACAGTGGCGGGGCGGAGCGCATCTTCGTGGAAATCGTCAGCGGCAATTACTTTTCGACCCTGGGCCTCGATCCCGCCCGGGGTCGGTTTTTCCTGCCGGAAGAGGATAGCGCGCCCGGCGCGCATGCCGTCGCCGTCATGAGTTACGCGGCGTGGCAGCAGCGCTTCGGCGGCGCGCCGGACGTAATCGGCCGGACGCTGCGCATCAATCGCGTCAACTTCACCGTGATCGGTATCGCTCCATCCAAATTCATCGGGGTGAATTCTATCTTCGGACCGGATCTCTGGATTCCGGCGTCGATGGCGGAACAGTTCATGCCCGGCCAGATGAGCGGTGCGCTTACGGACCGCGGCAAAGAGGCCTTCGAGGTCGTCGGGCGCCTCAAACCCGGCGTGAATCGCGCGCGAGCCCAGGCCGAACTGGCCACCGTCGCCGCGGCGCTGGCGCGCGAATATCCCGACGTCGATGAGGGCCGCGGAGTGGTGGTGCGCCCGATTCGGGATGCCATCTTCGATAGCGCCCAATCCGGCACGCAAAACGTTCTGTTCGCCGGCATCTTTCTGCTGGTGGTGGTGGGAATCGTTCTGCTCATCGCCTGCTCCAACGTAGCCAACCTGCTGCTGGCGCGCGGCGTGGCGCGGCAGCATGAGATCGCCGTGCGGCTGGCGATCGGCGCTAGCCGCGGAAGATTGATTCGCCAGTTGCTTACCGAGAGCGCATCGCTCGGATTGCTCAGCGGCGCCGCCGGTCTTTTCATCGGCGTGGCCGGTGTGCGGGCATTGTGGTCGGCTCTACCGCCCGGCGCCAACTTCATCGCGCCGAAGCTAGACCCGATCGTGTTCGTCTTTACTCTGCTGGTGGCGCTGGCGACCGGTTTCCTCTTCGGGACTGCCCCGGCCTTGTGGGCTTCCCGCGTGGGCGTGGGCGACGCATTGAAGGAACAGGGACGCACCGTAGGCCGGAGCCGCGGAAGTCTTTCCCTGGCCCACGGGCTGCTCGTCGGCCAGGTGGCGTGCTCGTTCCTGCTCCTGATGACGGCGGCGCTTTTTTTGCGCAGCATCAGCCGCGCCTACCGGATGGATCCGGGCTTCCAAACCGAACATCTGGCGATTTTCATGACCAATCCCGGCCAGGCCGGATACGGCGAGGCACAAACCAGGAATTTTTATCGCCAGGTCCGCGAACGGGTCGCCAACCTGCCTGGCATAGCTTCGGCGTCCTGGGCGTCGAACCTGCCTTTATGGGGCCGGCTCGTGCACGGAGTGGAGATCGAGGGCCGGCAGCAGCGGTCCAAGGCCGACGTCGTCGCGAGCATCTTCAATACGGTCGACGTCGGCTATTTCGAAACCGACGGCATACCCATCGAGAGCGGCCGCGCCTTCACCCGGATGGACCGCGAGACTTCCCTGCCGGTCGCCATCGTCAATCGCAAGCTGGCCCAGGATTACTGGCCTGGTCAGAACGCCTTGGGAAAACGCCTCCAACTCCCGGGCGAGACCGCGATGCGGGAGATCGTAGGCATCGCGCGCACGGCAAACTACTCCGCGCTGGCCGAGCCGCCGCAAGCCTGCATTTATGTTCCGCTCGCGCAGCACGATTCCGACAGCATGATCCTCTATGTCCGCAGCCAGGGCGATCCGCGCGAAATCATGGCGCCCGTCCAGCGTGAGGTGCGCGCCGCCGGGCCGGGAATCATGGTGAGCGATTTCCGCACCGGCCGGATGATCGTCGATAACGGGCTGTTCCAGGCAAAGCTCGCGGTGATGCTGCTCACGGTGTTCGGCATTTTGGCGCTCGCCCTCGCCAGCGTGGGGCTCTACGGCATCATGGCATATTCCGTTCGTCAGCGCGCCCGGGAGATCGGCCTGCGTATGGCGTTAGGTGCCAGCCGGGGCACGGTGTTGCGGTTGATTCTGAAACGCGGCCTCACCCTGGTTGGCGCCGGAATGGCGATCGGTCTGCTGGCGGCGATGGTGGCGGGGCGGTTGCTGGCGCGGTCGCTATACGGCGTCAGCGGCGCCGATCCGCTCAGTATCGTGGGATCGGCCGTGCTGCTGCTGGGCGTGGCTTTCCTGGGGTGCTACTTGCCGGCGGTGGCAGCGAGCCGGGTGGACCCGCTGACCGCTCTCCGGCTGGAGTAAGCCGTGCTGCGGACCATTCAAGGGCTCATGCTGGCCAATGCCGCCCTGTTCCTGTTCGGCGCGGTGCAGCATGCCGGGATTGCCATCGGTCCGTTCCGCGAGCCGTCGATCCTGCCTGCCAGCATCGTGGAAACGATCTGCGCACTTGCGCTGATCGGCGGTTTGATGGCGGCTGGCGCGGGATCTCGCTGGGCATGGGGCGCGGCACTCGCCGGGAACCTGGTGGCGATTGGCGGCGTGATCGTCGGGATGGTGGCGCTCGCCATCGGCGCGGGTCCAAGAACCGCCAGCAATGACTGGTATCACCGCTTCATGCTGGCGCTTGCGGGCGCGGCCATCGTGATGCTGCTGATGCCCGCCGGGCGGTTGGCCGTGAGGCGGTGACGGGAGGCCTTCTCACAAATGGCTATTGCCACCCGGCCAGTTTTTGGGACCCTGCCAGGCTCCGCACGGATAAACTCACGGCTTCAGCACCACCCTGCCCGATTGCCCTTTCGCCACCAGTTCGTACGCCTCGCGCGCCTGCTCGAGCGGCAGTACCAGGCTCACCGGCGGCGCTTTCAGCGCGCCCGAGTCGAAACCCGCGGACAGCTCCCGCAACGTCGCCGACGCGGCCACCAGGTCGCGCTTCAGCGAATCGACCCCGAACAACTGGCGTTCATGGCGGTAGAACTCGAGGATGTCGAAATTCACGCGGCGTTCCTTGCCGGGGCTGATCACCACCACCCGGCCGCGATGCGCGGCGATTCTGAGCGCCGTCTCGAACGTTTCGCCGCCCACGGTGTTGAGCACCACATTGGCCTTGATCCCCTCGACCGGCGTGTGCCTCTTGATCGCGATCGCCCGCGCGCCGCGGTACTTCGCCAGTTGCATCGCCGCGCTGCCTACTCCCCCCACTCCAACCACCGCCAGCGTCTCGCCCGGCGCCAGTTTGGCGTATTCCACCAGCGCGATCCACGCGGTGAGAAACGTCACGCCCACCGATGCCGCCTGATCATGAGTCAACACTTCGGGCTTGCGCGCCAGGCTGGCGAGCGGCACCTCGATCATTTCCGCGTGCGTGCCGTCACGCGTGAATCCGGTATCGCCGCCCGTGCCCCATACCGCCGCTCCCACCCATTCGCCCGGACCCTCGGCCACCACTCCCGAATAATCGCGGCCCGGAATCCGCGGCAGCGTGGTCTGCGGCATGGCGCCGGCGACGTTCTTCACATCGCTCGGATTGACCGATGCCGCCTCCACGCGCACCACCGCGGTGGACGCCGTAGCGTGCAGACCGGGCCGCTCCACCAACTGCAGCTGCGACGAATCTCCGAATTGCCGGAACTCGATGGCTCGCATGGTTACGAGCGTAACAGACCAGGCTTTTCGCCTTCGTGGCTCCGGAATAACCCGGTGTTAGTGAATCGAAACTCCAACCACCGGAGTGCAGTCCATTCCGGCTGCTCCCGCCAGTCTCCGTAACGCCGGCGGTAAGATGCCATTATGCGCGTGTGTCTGCTCCTGCTGCCGGTGCTGGCGATGGCGCAGGAAATCCCCGCCGGAACGGAAATCTCGATTCGTCTTATCACGCCCGTCTCCACCCGCACGGCCAAAGTCGCCGACCCCGTCAACGCCGTGATCATCGCCCCAGTGATGGCGAACGGCCGCGCCGCGATCGCCGCCGGCTCCGTCGTCCACGGCAAAGTAGAAAAAGTCGCGCCACCTTCCCCGCCCGATACGCGCGCTGCCCTCCGGCTCACCTTTTACGAAATTGTAATCGGCGGCCGGCCGCTGGCTGTCAATGCCCTGGTTTCCGCCGTCGATAACGCGCGCGAAAAAGTGGACGAACAGGGACAAATCAACGGCATCGTGGGGAGCCAGACCATCAGCGGAGAGTTGGACTCCGGACTGGATAAGTTGAGCAGCCAATATAGCGGTTTCGCCAGCATCTTGAGCGCGGCCAAAAACGCGATCCTCGACGAGGCTTCCGCCGATATCGCCTATCCGGCCGGGGTCGAGATGACTCTCCGGCTGACCACGCCTTTCGCCGCCCCACCCGCCCGGATTCCCGGCCCGCCATCCTGGCCGGCAACCGACCGCGCCCTCTTGTCGCAGTTGCTTCCGCGCGAGCCGTTCCAAACCACCGCTCAAAACCCGCCCAAACCGTCCGACCTGACGAACCTGCTCCTCGTCGCTACTCCGGACGATTTGCGCCGCGACTTCGCCGAAGCCGGCTGGAGCGCCGCGACGAGCCTCAATCCCTTTTCGAAGTTCGAGACCCTGCGCGCGCTTGCCGAGGATCGCGGTTACGACGAAGCTCCTGTCTCCATCCTGCTGGTGGACGGCAAACCACCCGATATGGTCTTCGAGAAAACCACCGACACCTTCGCACGCCGTCATCACCTGCGTGTGTGGCGCCGCCCATTCACGATCGAGGGACTGCCCGTCTGGGCTGTCGCGGCCACGCATGATACCGGCATCGATTTCTCCGAAGAGCAGCGCACCTTCATCCACCGGATCGATTCGCACATTGACCGCGAACGCGACAAGGTCGTGTACGACCTGCTCTACACCGGCCGCGTGAAAGCGTGCCAGTTTTTCAATCGGCCGCAGGTGCCGCGCGAAGCCACGAATGCCACCGGCGATCGTATCGAAACAGACGCGCGCATTTCCGTCCTTTGGTTGAATTGATGTATATAATAGGCCGGAGCTACTGGGAATGCTTCGTCCTTCCGTATTTTCTTTTCTGCTGATATCCAGCCTTGCGTTCGCCGCGCCGCCGGGCGTGCGGAGTGCCCTCGTCGGCGCGCCGCTGGCATTCGAGAAAACCGCCGAGGGCAGCCTGATCGCACGCCGCGGACCGTACAGTCTGGCCGTCGCTGGCGGAACCACCACGGTACAGGTCCGCGATCGCGGTAACGGGGTATCCGTCACCACGCGTCTGGAGAATTCCACCGCATCGACACCGGAAGGCCAAGATCCCCTGGAGGCGAAAGCGAATTACTTCCTCGGCGCCGACCCCGCCGCTTGGCGCGCCGGGGCCCCGCTCTTCGCGCGCGTGGTGGAGCGCGGAGTGTATCGCGGCATCGACCTGGTGTTCCACGGCGATGGCAGTGCGCTGGAGTACGACTTCGTGGTCGCTCCGGGCGCCAACCCGCGACGCATCGGGCTCGATATTTCCGGCACCTCCGCCCTTCGCCTGGATGCTGACGGAACCCTCGTCATCGCCACGCCGGGCGGCGAGATCCGCTGGAAAAAGCCTGAGGTCTATCAAAGCCGCGATGGGGTTCGCGAACCCGTTGCCGGGCGATTCGCCCTCGCCGGCAGGCGAGTCACGTTCGCAATCGGCCCATACGACCGCACGCGCCAACTGGTGATCGATCCCATCCTCGCCTATGCCACGTACCTTGGAGGCAGCGATAACGAGGCCGGCCGCGGCGTAGCCCTCGATGGCTCGGGCAACATCTATGTCACTGGATTTACCGAGTCGATGAATCTTCCGCACACCGGCGGATCTTTCCAGCCTTCCTTTCACGGCGGGACGGCGGGAATGGAATTTGGAGGCGATGCCTTCGTTGCCAAGTACACATCCGCCGGAACGCTGGTCTACACCACCTATCTCGGTGGCTCTTCCGACGATGGCGGTTTCGCCATTGCCGTGGATTCCGCCGGCGATGCCTACGTCACGGGCTTTACCACCTCTTCCGATTTCCCGACGCAAAACGCGCTGCAGCCGAAATACGGCGGGCAAGGCAATGGCTTATGGCTTCAGGCGTTCGGCGATGCCTTTGTTACCAAGTTGAATCCCTCGGGCAGCGCGCTCGTTTATTCCACTTACCTGGGCGGATCGAATGACGAACAGGGATTTGCCATCGCAGTGGACAGTGCGGGAGACGCTTATGTGGCCGGCGCGACGCAATCGGCCAATTTTCCGACTGCCAGTGCCTATCAATCTACTTACAAAGGCGGGGGAGGCAGTCCGGCGTTCTGTTGCGGCAGTTCTTCCGGTTTTGTGACTTTTGGCGACGGATTTGTCAGCAAGCTGAATCCCGCCGGCTCGGCGCTGCTGTTCTCCACATACTTCGGCGGGTCGCTCGACGATGCCGTCGCCACGCTCGCGCTGGATTCCTCCGGGAATGTCTATGCGGGCGGATTCACCGTCTCCACCAATTTTCCCACCCTCAATGCTTATCAAAGTAAGTTCGGCGGGGCGTCCAACCCCAACGCGCAGCCATTCATCACCACGGGGGATGGGTGGATCGCCAAGTTCAATTCGAGCGGCGGCCTCCAATACTCCACTTATCTTGGTGGCAACAACGATGATGGCGTTCTGGCCATCGCCGTGGATTCCACCGGCGCAGTCTACGCCACCGGCTACACTTCGTCCACCAACTTTCCGGTGAGTTCGAACGCGGCCCAGAAAACTCTCGGCGGCCCCACCTCCATCACCGGCGCCGCGGGGTTCGTCTTCGGCGATGCCTTCGTCGCCAAACTCGCGCCATCGGGAAGCAGTCTCGCATGGGCCACATACCTGGGAGGCTCGCTGGACGACTCCGGCCTGGCGATCGCTGTCGATGCGGGCGGAAACGCCATTGTCGGCGGGTTCTCAAACACCACCAACCTTCCGGTCACTTCTAACGCGCTGCAATCCGCTTTCGGCGGCGGCGACAGCTCTGACGATTCCGACCCCAGCGGCGATGGCTTTCTCGCCAAGGTCAGCGCCGATGGCACGGCATTCCTGTACCTGTCTTACTACGGCGGCAGCGATAACGACGCCATTACGTCCCTGACGCTCGACCCCGCAGGCGATGTCATCGCCGTCGGCACCACGGCATCCCAGAACCTGCCCGGAACCGCCAAGGGAGCGCAGCCCAACTTCGGCGGCGATGAGAGCTTTACCGGCGTGCGCGGCGACGCCTTCATGACCATCTTTTCGGGAATCGCGGCCGCGGCCGGGCCGCCGGTGATTACCGCCGTCAGCAACGAGGGGTCCTTCACCGGCACGCTCGCTCCGGGATCGGCAGCCGCCGTATTCGGGACAAACCTTCCAACCAGCGCGTCCGCCGGCGCTACTGTCGGCGTTCAAGCCGCACAAGTGGTGTATGCCAGCGCGTCGGAGTGGGTCATCGTGATCCCGAGTGCAGTCGCGGCTGGGGCCACCACGGTGCAGGTCGGGTCATCGGCCGCCTTCCCCATCACCATCAGCCTGTATGCGCCCGCGCTCTTCAGCGCCGATGGCAGCGGATCCGGAATCGCGCTGGCGCAACGCGTGCTCCCAACCGGCAATGTCACCATCAGCGCCGCCGCGCCCGCACTGCCGGGCGATACTGTGTACATCTATGCCACAGGCCTGGGAGCGAATGCGCCGAACCAGTTGCCGGCGGTGATGCTGGGTACCGTGCAGGTTTCGGTGTTTAGTATCACGGCCGCCGGCAACGAACCCGGCGCATACCAGATCGCCATTCAAGTTCCGCCATCGACCCCGGCAGGCAACCCCGCGCTGGTGCTCTCCCTCGGCGGTGTCAGCAGTCAATCGCTCACGCTGCCGGTGGGCGCGATCACCGGCACGACGATCGAATACGTGGAGAACGCCGCCAGCTATCTGCCGGGATTTTCGCCAGGCTCCTGGGTCACTATTACGGGGGCGAACCTCGCCGGCAGTACGCGCACCTGGACCGCGGCCGATTTCAATGGCAGCAATCTTCCCACCACGCTCGATAACGTGAGCGTTACCATCGACAACAAGCCGGCTTACATTTATTACATCAGCCCCACCCAGATCAACGTGCTGGCGCCCGCCGATACCGCGCAAGCTCCCGTTCCCGTACAGGTAACCTACAAAGGCACGCAGAGCAACAGCTTGATGGCGCCGGAATCGTCATTCAGTCCGGCGCTCTTCACATTCTCGCCGGCCGGCGGAAGATACGTCGCCGCAGTGCGCATTGATGGCCAATACATCGGGCCTACAAGTCTCTACCCCAGCCTCACTGTCCCGGCCAGCCCTGGCGACACGCTCGAACTGTACGGCACCGGATTCGGCCCCACCAACCCGTCCACCAATTTCGCCCAGACCTTCACCGGCGCGCCCGTCACTACCAACACCGTGACGGCCACCATTGGCGGCGTGACGGCAACCGTGGAATTTGCCGGCCTGGTTTATCCGGGCGAATACCAGTTCAACATCCTGGTGCCCAATGGCGTCCCTGCCGGAGACAACTTGGTGGTGCTGAAGGTCAACGGCATTACCACGCAGGCGAACGCCTATCTCACGATACAGTGAGGACAGGGGCGATCCTGGGCAAGGCCTTGGGCAGGGCAATGCTTCGAGACGCCAGGAAATTGATCGTGCGGTCGGCACTAGCGATAGCTCACCGGCCGTGCGCTCACCGAAACAAAAGCTGCGAATGCCGCATCGAGTCCGCGCGCTTGGATGCGTGCGGGCGGCTCTGCGGGCAGCTCCATGAGTAGCAGATAACTTACCGCGAGACCTTCCAGATCGACAGTCGGGGGCAAGTTGCCGAGCGCGAGTGGAGGAATCAGAAACCGGCCGGCTTCGCCCGGAGCCATGCACAGACAGGCCGCCGAATCGCCGCTTTCGCGATCGGTGTTTTCCGCCAGAATCAGGATCGCATCGCTCGAGCGGGCGGCCTTCCATATCACGG
Source organism: Bryobacteraceae bacterium (assembly GCA_035509055.1). Taxonomy (GTDB): domain Bacteria; phylum Acidobacteriota; class Terriglobia; order Bryobacterales; family Bryobacteraceae; genus PALSA-129. The sequence goes on from DATJMA010000147.1 coordinate 139,643, forward strand.
TCACTCCTGCATCCCGGTCCACGACGTCCACCCGCGACCGGTTCTTCCACACCAGCGGACCGGTCACAGCGACCTCCGCGGAAAACGGTCCGATGTCCGCGCCCCCAGGACCTGAGAGCCTGTATGCGCCGCTCGCGAGATACAGCGGCGTGGCCGGCGCGCGCGAAAATGGCAGAGCGCCGCCCAGTACCGCATCGTAATAGTCCTGCTGGCGCCGGTCGCGCACCAGCCGGCGCTCGCCGTTCGTCCCGGCCACCGAAATCGCATCGCCGGCATCGAGCCGGCGATTGCCGCGCGCTTGTCCCGGCATCGAGGTCCATTCTCCCGGATTTCGCGATTGCCCCACCAATTGCCGTAGCTTTACTCTCGTGGTGAATCCGCGGCACGTGCCCAGCGGCGGAAGCGGCGGAAACTGGCGCTCGCCCGAGTCCTGCCGTCCGAAACTCGCAATGGCGTAATCGAACAGGAATCGCTGTCCGGGGTTAGGCGCGATCTCGCGCGCCGGCGCTACATCCACCGAAATCCGCGCCAATGCCACAAAACCCGCGCGCCGCGCCTGCTCGGCACTTTCGCGATACCAGTCGAGCGCATCCCGGCACGGCTCGCCCGGCGCATGCACGGCGATTCCGACCCCGTTCGTGGGGCGATTGTCGGCGGTGCGCCCTTCAACCGGCACGAAGCAACCGTATGACGTTCCCCCCGGCACGCGGAACGCGACTTTTTCGACGCCCTTGCAGCACTCCGCCGCGCTTACGTGAACCTCCTCCGCCCGCTTGCCACCCACAAACACGTCGGCAATCCCGCCCAGGCCAGTGCCCCAGAGCGCCACGGTATCGCCGCGGACCGCGTCCACGCCGCGCTTCGCCTCGCTCAAACCGTCAGGGGCGTTGGCAGGCGTATAGAAGCCGGCGTTCGCGCCCACCAGCTTGAGTTTGTATGGTTCACTCGTCCGCCCCTGGTAAGTCACCGTAAGTTCCACATCGCCCACCGGCGCGGTTTCCGGCATCCACGCTTCGATACTCGTCGCGCTCACCCGCAGCAACCCGGCGTCCACGGCGCGCTCGCCCTGCTGGATGCGTACCGAAACATCCGCCAGTTTCACCGGCGGATCGTTCTCGCTCGCGCCCACCGCAACCTCCGGCCCCAGCCTCACGCCCGGAATCGTGAATCGTAAGCCGGGTGCCAGCGCGCCTCCGCGCAGCGATGCCGGCAGCCGGCTTGCGGTATTGACGATTCCGCCAGGCACAATCGCTGGCGGGGCGGGAACATCCGCGCCCGCGAGGCCGAATAACAGGAGTGCCGATGCCAGCAGGCGCTGGAAACGCAGCATTTCACAAATTATAGTGCATGCCAGTCCCGCGGCGCGTCGGAAGTCGTGATAGGATTGCCACATCGGGAGGTGAAGGAATGCCCAACTGTTCGCGACGTAACTTTTTGAAGACCGGGCTTGCCGCCGGTGTACTCGCTGGAACCGGGACCCTGCCCATTCGCGCGGCACGCCGGTCGGCAACCGATTGGGTAACCCTCGGCAAATCGAACGTCAAGGTCACCCGCCTCGCGCTCGGCACCGGCACGTTCAGCGGGAAAGTGCAGCGCGACCTCGGGCAGGATGGCTTCAACCGCCTGGTTCGTTACGCCTACGATCATGGTGTCCGCTTTTTTGAAACCGCCGAAAGCTACGGCGACATGCACCGCATGCTGGGCATCGCGCTCAAGGGCATTCCGCGCGACAGCTACGCGTTGATGACCAAACTTACCACCTATCCCAACGGCAACCCGCAGGCCAAAATCGACGAACTGCGCAAGCTCGCCAATACCGAATACTTCGATATCGCGCTGCTGCACTGGCAGCACACCTCCTCCTGGCCTTCCGATTCCCAACGCTGGCAGGATGGAATCGCGGAAGCGCAGGGGAAGAAAGCCGTCATCGGCCGCGGCGCATCCGTCCACGGGCTGCCGGCGTTGCGGCAGATGCCCGGCAATCAATGGCTGGAGATTGCCATGATCCGCATGAATCACAAGGGCAGCCACATGGATGCCGAGGATTTCAATGCCAACTCCGGCAACGTGCCCGAAGTGGTCGAGCACACCAGGCAGGTGCATCAGCAGGGCATGGGCGTCATCAGCATGAAGCTGGTGGGCGAAGGCTCTTTCACCAGCCGCGAGGATCGCCAGGCCGCCATGAAATTCGCCTTCCGCAATGCCGGCGTCGATAGCGTGACCGTGGGCTACAAGAACACCGCCGAGATCGACGAAGCGATCGAAAATCTGAACCTGGCGCTGGCGTAGAAGCGCCCGACGCTGTTGGAGGAACGCGGCGGAAGGCTATTCTGACACATCGCCGTTCCAGCGGTTGCGGCGATCGCCGGCATGCGGCGAAGGCCGAGATTCGTTGTAGATGGCACATTCATGGAATCGGTTGTCCTCTTATTCGCTTGTTGCCCGGCGGTCCGTATCCAGAAGACCCCGAGGCGCGCGCGGCAGGCGTCGGCCCTCTGTGCTGTTACGGCCGCACGGTATGAAAGCTGGCAGTCGGGCAATATTCGGCGGGGACCGTGAGCTAAGGAATTCTTGAGAGACTGAGCAGCCACGGACCGCGGTCCGTCACAAGGTATAGTTTTTTGTCGTCAGCTTCCGGACAGCGCGATTGCGGGTCCCAGGGTGGTTTCATTCCGGTCGTACCATTTGAAACCTCACCCCGCAGCCTTGGCACGGCGTTTGCACTCACATTTGAGTGGGCGTTCCACCGGGGACGCCGCGAGCTGAGGTGCTACATGACACTTTTTGCCTGGATCGTTTTAGGTCTGCTGGCCGGCTTTATTGCCAGCCATTTGGTAAATCACCGCGGTGAGGGAATGGTGCTCGATGTCTTACTCGGCATCGTGGGGGCAGTAATCGGAGGATGGCTGGCGCACCTCGCCGGATATGCCGCCATAAGCCGCATAAATCTGTACGGTATAGTGGTCGCTACCGCTGGCGCCGTGGTGCTCTTACTTCTTTACCATGTCATACGCCGGAACGTAATCGGCCGCCGTATTCTGTAGACATAAACGCGCGTCTATTTCCCCGCCGTATCCGCCAGCACTTTCACCGGCCGGTATGCCGCCAGCCGCACTTCGGCCGGCGCCGGCTGGCCGCGCCTCGGCGTTTCCGCCAGGCGTTTCAACTCCGCGTTTTCCTGCCCGAGCCAGTCCGTCATAGCCTTTTGCGCCGCGGCGTGCGCTTCTTCTTCGACTTTCTTTTCCTTTCGGCTGAGCTTCTTCGGCTTGGTCCCCGCCGCCGGCGAAGGCGTTGGCGTCAGGTAATCCAGAAGCTTGATCCCCGCCTCGCCGAGCGCCGAAAGTTCCTTCGACACCGGCGCCACTTCCGCCAGCAGCTTGTTATTCTCCACCAGGAGCTCGAACTGCACGTCGTTCGCCGCCCAGATCTCGAACTGAAGCCGCAATAAGCCGGCGTCGGCGCGATCTCCCGTGGGGTCCGCGGCAAATCGCTTCGCCGCCAGTTCCAGCCGCCGCGCCAGTTCGCTTTCCGGAAGACACGCATCCACGAAACGGTTCAGGGGAGTTACTCCGAACGGGCGGCTCGATCGTCCTGTGCCCAATCCATATGCTTCCGATACCTCCGCCACCACGCGCAGCGGCTCCGCCGGCTGGTCGCCCGCGATGCGGTCGAGCATCTGTTCGAAATACGCGCGATGCCTTACGCCGGTGAATTCGAGGTTCCGGCTCACCTGCGCCAGCCGCGTATACATCGAGTCCACGTCGGTAACATTCGCCGGCGACCAGAGTCGCTCCGCGATCGCTGCCGCGCGCGGCCAAATGCGGGCATCCACCGTCTCCGGCCCTGCCAGTTCCGCCCACATGCAGGCCTCGCCGCCCAGAATGCGCGACGCCTGTTCGGGTGTGAGCGCCGCCGCGTCCGGTCCGCCTAGCGGATCCACCCCGTAATGAAACCCTGCCGGGCTCAGATGATCGAGATAATACCCCCACGATAAAATCCCGCGATACCCCTTCGCCGCCGACTCGGCCAGCGATTTCTGCCCCCGCCACGATTGAATCACGGCATCCGTCGGCAGCCCGGGCACCAGGATCTCGTCCCACCCCACCATCGTCTTGCCGTACTTCTGCACGATCTTCAGCAGGCGCTGATTGAAATACACCTGGATCGCCGCCGCGTCCTTCAGCCCGTGCTCCTTGGCGAACGCCTGAATGGTTTCTGACTGATTCCAGAAGCGCGGAGGCACTTCGTCCCCGCCGATGTGGAAGTACGGATCGGGAAAGAGCTGCGTCATCTCGCCGATGAAGCCGTCCAGGAAAGCGTACGTGCTCTCTTTCGACGGGTCCATCACCGACCCCGTGCGATTACTGGCCACGAACGGTCCCGGCGACGACGCGAGTTCCGGATAGCCCACAAACCAGGCCGTGCTGTGGCCCGGCATGTCGAACTCGGGGATCACGCGGATGCCGAGACCGCGCGCGTATGCCACGATGTCGCGAATCTCGTCCTGCGTGTAGTAATTCCCGTTCGAACCCATTTGCTGAAGCCGCGGATAGCGCTTGCTCTCGATTCGAAAGGCGTCGTCTTCCGACAGGTGCCAGTGCATCACGTTAAGCTTCACCGCGGCCATGGCTTCCAGATTGCGCTTTACCATCTCCACAGGCATCCAGTGGCGGCAGACGTCCAGCATCAGGCCGCGCCACGGGAATCGCGGCCGGTCTTCGATGTGTACACCCGCCACCTGGAATCCATCCGGTCCGGGTTGGATAAGCTGCGCAAATGTCGCCAGCCCGTGGATCGCGCCTTCCGCTGTCGCGGCCTTGATGCTGCCCCCGGCGTCCGAGACGTCCAGCGTGTACGATTCATCCTCGCCCAGCGTGGGATATTCCGGGCCGCCCGCGCAGTCGATAGCCAGCCGGTGGGCATCGGCCGCCGCCGGTGTCACGGGCGAGTACAGAACACCGGTCTGGCGCGAGACGCGAGAGAGAAAAGACCGTACCGCCGGAGCCAGTTGCGCGTTCGCACCGCCCGCCGTTTCCACCACGAAGTTCGCATCGATCGCCAGTTTCCCCGGAACGGATTGCACCGTGGCCGGAAGCGGCATCAGCGCTGGCCCTGCGGCGAACAGGGCCGGAGGCGCAAGCAAGAAAAGGAGTCCCGAAATACGCATAGTATGCCGCCAATGGTAACAAACCGTTGCGATCCTCCGATGCTTTCTTCCGGACACGAGTTCCAAAGCCGCGATCGAAAGCGAGCGGTGCCTTTGGGAGTTTCTGGAAGGCTATTGCCCGCTGAAAGCTTGCGCGTGGTTGGCGTAGCTTTCCACCGTCGCGCTCAGTTCGGCCGGATCGATTGGCTTGGCCAGATGGCCGTTCATTCCCGCCGCCAGACACCGGTCCCGGTCGGCTTTCATCGCGAACGCCGTCATGGCTACAATCGGTACCGAACTCAGCTGCCGGTTTTCGATCTTCCGGATTGCCCGCGTGGCTTCCAGTCCGTCCATCACCGGCATTTGCACATCCATCAGGATCAAATCGTAGGGCGGCGCCAACATCGCCGCCTCCACCGCCTGTTTGCCGTCTCCCGCAATGGAAACTTCGTGCCCGCGTTTTTCAAGCAGCCGTTTCGCCAGCCGTTGGTTTACCGTATTATCTTCCGCCAGCAGGATCCTCAGCCGCCTCGGCGCCGGCGGGGTCTGTGTGTGGGCCGAAATCGCCGGCGTCGTCACCGATTCCCGGGCCGCCAGCTTGCATGGAATCATGAACCGGAACTCGCTGCCCTCGCCGAACGTGCTCTCCACTGAGATCGTCCCGCCCATGATCGCCACCAGCCGCGCCGAAATGGTCAGCCCCAGCCCCGTCCCGCCGTACTGCCGCGTAGTCGAGCTGTCGGCCTGCCGGAACGCTTCGAAGATGACCTCTTTATGCTCCGGCCGGATTCCGATCCCGGTATCGACCACCGCCACGTCCAGCAACAACTCGTCCGAATCGGTCGGGCGCGAGTCCACCCGCACTTCCACCCGGCCGCGGTCCGTGAACTTCACCGCATTCCCCACCAGGTTCGTCAGAATCTGGCGGATGCGCACTACATCGCCCACGAGCGCGTCCGGCGTGGCTCCTGAAATGTTGGTCGCCAGTTCCAGCGCTTTATCGTGGGCCCGGTGCCGCACCAATTGCAGCACCTCGTCCACCGCGCCGCGCAGCGAAAACGGCGCGCGATGAATATCCAACCGGCCGGCTTCGATCTTGGACACATCCAGGATGTCGTTCAGAATGGCCAGCAGCGAATACGCCGAATTCTGCGCCGCCTCCAGATATCCCGTGCGGTCCTCCGCATCCGTCGCCCCCAACGCCAGCGATTGCATGCCGATAATTCCGTTCATCGGTGTGCGGATTTCGTGGCTCATGTTCGCCAGAAACTCGCTCTTGGCCCGGCTCGCTTCGAGCGCGGCGTCGCGCGCGATGAGCAGTTCTTCGGAAAGCTGCCGGTATCGCCGCTCGCTTTCTCTCATCGCCTCCGCCGCGTTCTTCTGCTCGGTGATGTCGCGCAGAATGATCTCGATCAGCGGGCCGCCGCGAACGTGAACCTCGCTCCCGCTAAACTCCACGTCGATGAGTGTGCCCGACGCCGACCGCAATGTGCTTTCGCGCTTCGCGCCAATCAACCGGGCGATTTCGGCCTGCGCTACTTTCCCGTGTTCCCGGCTTTCCAGGCACTGCAGCGGCAGAACCGAACCGGTAAACTGCTCTACCGGCCCTCCCAGAATCAGTTCGCCCTTGCGGTTGGCATCCATAATCGTTGCCGTCCGCCCATCCAGGATGAAAATCGCCTCACCCGCGGTATCGATCAGGTGGCGATATTTCTGCTCGGAGTCGGCGATTCTCTGAAACAGCCGGATGTAGGTCGCCCATCCGGCCAGCAGCAGAATTCCCGTGATCAGGGCGAATATCGTGATCAGAAGCCGGTGTACCCATACCGCGGCTTCCGCCACGCACCTTGAGAAGTTGCCGGCCACGGCATCCAGGCGGTCGCTCATGCTATAAAGTTGCGCCAGCGCCTGCCGGATGGCCGCTTCATCTCGTGCCGGAGCCGCCACCTCCGCGTGCAGACGCTCCGCGAGCGCCTGGAAGTCTCTGAGTTCGCGGTCGCCTTCGGCCCACCACCGCACCGCCTCCGCCACGTGAGCCTCGTGGCGGAATATGCCGTAGCGCCGTGTCATCCGGCCCCAGCGGTCTGGTGATACGCCAGCGATCGCGAAGGCGCGTTCGAGCGCCGCCCGGTCGTGCTTTTGTCCGGTGAGCTGCTGACGAATCTCGCCGAAGGCAGACGGCACTTTGAGCGCGTCCTTCGCCTTCCGGAATTCTGCTTCGACTCCGGAATCGGCATACCGTTGCAGCCAAATCACGGAATCCTTTTGCGCCTTGGCCCATTCGGCTCCACTCTCGGTGTATTTGCGGGCCCCCACCAGAACGTCCATGGAGAATCCCGCGAGAAAAACGATGATCGCCGCAACGCAGGCCAAGCCTCCACACACAAGTAGCAGGTAGACACTCTGGCCGGGGCTACTCCTCAACCGTGCGGATTTCACAAGTTGTGTCCCAAGGCGGTATTGGACTTCCTCAATTCATATCGGATGCCGCAAGACTGGATTCTAGGGGACTTTTCGAACTCTATCTATATGAAAACACTACTTCGGCACGGTCCTAAGAAGGGTGCTCGCGCCGTTCCATAGAATTTGAACGCCGATGCAGACGAGAATGAATGACGACAGCCGGATAATCACGTTCATCGCCGACTCGCCCAGCGTTCGCCCGATTCTTTCGGCGAAACGGTAGCTCCAATAGATGGATGCCGCAATCGCCAGCGACCCGAGCAGCATCCCAGCTATCAGCGGCCAATGCCACTCCGACCCCTCCGGGCGATTGGCGCCTACCGCGATCGCCACCGAAATCGATCCCGGCCCGACCGTCAACGGCAAGGTTAAAGGATAAAAAGCCTGCCGCGCATAATCGCTTTCGTTGCATTCTTTGTTCGCTTCCTTTTCGCCTGCATCCTCGTGGTCCGGCTCGCGTAGGAGCGTCCATCCCGTCGAAATCACCACCAGCCCGCCGCCCACCTGCACCACCGGCAGCGAAATCCCGAAAAACGCCAGAATGTGCGTGCCGATAAAGATCGACACTACGATCAAAATCAGCCCGTTCAGCGCGATCATGCGAGCCAGTGCCGCCCGCCCGCTACTCGAGAGCCCCCGCGTCAGCGAAAGAAAGATCGGCGTGTTTCCGATGGGGTTCACGATCGGGAACAGCGCGCCCACTACCAGCAGCGTGTATTTGGCGACTGCGCTGAAAGAATCGGGCATCGGGGCGAGCCTTCAGCTTACAACACCCTTCCTTGCGCTGCCGCTAACCCGTCACCTAATATATGTATTTCAACTCAAGCTCCTGCTCCTGACGTGACTGTTCCAACTGAGCGAAATCCCGAGCCTCTGCTCCACGAGCCGCTGCGATTGCACGACGACACGCAGTTCGCTTCCGGCCGGATCGCCGTCTTCCAGTATTCGGTCGTCGTCCTCTTTCTGTTCCTCACCTCCGGCTTCTATAAACTTCAGGTGCAGCATTCCGATTACTACGCGGAAAAGGCGCAGCAGAACCGCATCCGTTCGCGCCCGCTCCTCGCTCCCCGCGGGCGGATTCTCGACCGCGATGGCCGCGTGATTGTCGATAATCATGTCTCCTCCGCCCTGCTGCTCACGCGGGAGAACCTGAAAATGGAAGACCTCGCGCCCATCGCCGACGGTCTCAATCTCGACCTGGCCGATCTCGCGGAAACCGTCCGTCATAAATCCCGCGAGCCCAAATACCAGGCCATCCGGCTGAAAGACGAACTCTCGCCCGCCGATCTCGCCTTCATTAATTCCCACCACGATGCGTTTCCCGAACTCGACGTCATCCAGTCGCAGCCGCGTGTCTATCCGCAAGACGGCATGATGGCGCACGTCATCGGCTATACCGGCGAAATCAGCGCCTCGGAACTCGAGTCCCCCGAGTTCTCGCGCTACAAGCTCGGCGATGTCATCGGCAAGTCCGGCATCGAGCGCCAATACAACAACACGCTCATGGGCGAGGATGGGCAGCAGCGCGTCGAAGTCGATAACCGCGGGCAGGTTCGCCGCGCCGAGCAGGAAAAACCCGTGATCGCGGGCAAGGATCTGAGGCTCACCATCGACTTGGATTTGCAGGCGGTAGCCGAACTCGCCATGGAGGGCAAGAACGGCGCCGTGGTGGCGCTCGATCCCCGCTCCGGCGAAATTCTCGCCATGGTCAGCCGGCCCACCTTCGATCCCAACAAGTTCACCGGCCGCATCAGCGCACGCGATTGGAACGCCATCAACGCCAACCCCGATCATCCCTTGCTCAATCGCGCCATCCAGGCGCAACAGGCCCCTGGATCCACGTTCAAGCCCATCGTCGCCCTGGCGGCGCTCGAGACCGGCACCATCACCGGCCAGACCGCGGTCCACTGCCCCGGATACCTGACGCTCTACGATCACACCTACCACTGCATGGAACGGCAGGGGCACGGCACGCTCACGCTTCACAACGCCATCGTCCACTCCTGCGATGTGTTCTTTTTTTCCGTCGGAGTGAAGCTGGGAATCGATAATTTGGCAAAATACGCCGATATCGTGGGATTCGGCCGTCCCACCGGCGTCGATTTGCCGGGCGAGGCCAGCGGGCTCGTTCCATCGCCATCGCAGAAAGCGCGAACCCAGCGCCAGCCCTGGTACGCCGGCGATACCCCTCCGGTCGCGGTAGGACAAGGCGCTTTGACCGTCACCCCGATTCAACTCGCGCGCGCCATTGGCGGTATCGCCATGGGAGGCGTCTGGTACACGCCGCATCTGGTAAAGAACGATTCCGTCGCCGCCCGGAAAACCGAGGCGCGATTCGACCCCGCGCACCTTCAGGATGTCATCGATGCCATGTGTGGGGTGGTCAATGAGGGCGGCACCGGTGCATCGGCCGCGATTCCCGGCATCGAATTGTGCGGCAAGACCGGCACCGCGCAACTGGCGTCTCTCGACAAGGCCAAGGCCGAGGCCGCCCGCCACGGCCTGAACTTGAAGGAAAATGCCTGGTTCGTGGGCTTCGCGCCGCGCCGCACCCCGGAAATCGTGGTGGTTGCTTTGTTCGATCACGGTGGTATCGGCCAATACGCCGCCAGCATCGTGCGCGACGTCGTGAAGTGCTACTTCGATAAGAAAACCCGCCTGGAGACCCTGCGCCTCGAACGATCCACTACCGTCGCCGATGTCGGCCGCAGATGAGCGCGGACTAACGGATGAAAGCAAATTATGCAGATTCCGCGCCTGCATTCAGGCGCGTTTGTCTGTAGCCAATTCCGGCCGTCCTGCTAGAATAGATCCTGAGCGTGGGTTTCCCGCTGTGATCGTACCCCCAGCCGACCGAAATACCGACCCCAACTCTCCGGAACAGCCGCAGTTGCACGACGATACCCGCTTCGCTTCGGGCCGGGTCGCATTTTTCCAGTACAGCACGGTCATCATTTTCCTGTTCCTGATCTGGGGATTCTGGCGCCTGCAGGTGCAGAATCCCGATTACTACTCCGAACGGGCTGAACAGAATCGTTTCAAGTCGCGCCCGCTGCTCGCCCCCCGCGGCCGTATTCTCGACCGCTACGGCCGGATCATCGTGGATAATCACGTGTCCTCCACACTGTTGCTTACCCGGGAAAATCTCAAACTCGAAGACCTCAAGCCCATCGCCGACGGGTTTGATTTGAACCTGCCTGATCTCCAGGCGAAGGTCGCGCGCAAGGGTCCCAAGTATGAAGCCATCCGCTTGAAAGATGAGCTCTCGTCCGCCGATCTGGCCTTCTACAATTCGCACCGCGACGTCTTCCCGGAACTCGATGTCATCAGCTCCCAGCCGCGTCTCTACCCCCGCGACGGCATGATGGCCCATGTGATCGGTTACACCGGAGAAGTGACGCAGGCCGAATTGGACTCGCCGGAATTCGCCAGGTACAAACAGGGCGATATCGTGGGCCAGTTCGGGATCGAAAAGCAATACAACGACCTGCTGACCGGCAAGGATGGACAGCAGCGCGTGGAAGTGGACAATCGGGGACAGGTGCGCGAGGAATTTAAGAATGCCGAGATTCCCGCCGTTCCAGGCAAGGATCTCCAGTTGACCATCGATCTCGATCTGCAAGCCGTAGCCGAAATCGCCATGGATGGAAAGAACGGCGCCATCGTCGCGCTCGATCCCCGCAACGGCGAGATCCTCGCCATGGTCAGCCGCCCCACGTTCGATCCCAACAAGTTCATCGGACACATCAAGGCCAAAGATTGGAACGAGATCGCTTCCAACCCCGAACATCCGATGATGAATCGCGCCATCCAGGCCCAGCAGGCGCCGGGATCCACCTTCAAACCCATCGTCGCGCTGGCGGCGCTCGAAACCGGAACCATCGACGAAAACACCCCGGTCCATTGCCCCGGTTATGTGACGCTCTACGGCCACACCTACCATTGCTGGGAAAAGAAAGGCCATGGAACGCTGTCGCTGCACAACGGCATCGTCCACTCCTGCGACGTCTATTTCTACACCATCGGGAGCAAGCTCGGAATCGACAACCTGGCTCTGTATGCCGATATGGTCGGCTTTGGACATCCCACGGGAGTCGATCTTCCGGGGGAAGCGCCGGGCGGCGTCCCTTCGCCGGAACAGGTCTTGCACATGTACCACCGCAAGTGGTACGCCGGAGAAACACCATCCGTGGCCATCGGCCAGGGCGACCTGAGAGTGACGCCGATTCAGTTGGCGCGCGCCATTGGAGGCTTGGCTATGGGCGGCGTCTGGCATGTTCCGCACCTGGTGAAAGACGCCGCCGTGGCTGCCAAAACCACCACCTGGCCGCTCGACCCGACCCATGTCCGCGACGTCGTTTCCGGAATGTACGGTGTGATCAATGAGGGTGGCACCGGTGCGCAGAGCGTCATTCCGGGTCTTGAGTTCTGTGGCAAGACCGGGTCGGCGCAGTTGGCGTCAGTGGATGTCGCCAAGGCAGCCGCGGCCAACCACGATAACGAACTCAAGGACAACGCCTGGTTTGTCGGCTATGCTCCCTGCTACGCCCCGGAAATCGTGGCGGTAGCGCTCTTCGACCATGGCGTCCACGGAAATCTCGCCGGACCCATGGTGCGCGACGTGGTGAAAGCCTATTTCGACAAGAAAGCGCGAATTCAGACCTGGCTCCAGCAGCAGACCACGCTGGCCAACGGCCTGGCGAAAGTAAGCACTATGGAGTTACCGGAGGCGTCCCGCAACTGACTATGGCCCGCACGTTAGCTTCCCGCGACATCGATTGGACGCTGCTCATCATCGTGCTGCTCATCTGCGCGGTGGGCATTCTGCAAATTTACAGTGCCACCCTCGGTACCGACGCCCACAGCGCCTGGTGGCGCCAGATTTTTTATGTTCTCGGCGGTCTGGTGCTGATGTGGCTGGTGATTCCGTCGGATTACCACACCTTCCTGCATCACGTCCCGGTGCTGTACCTGGGCGGCACGGTGGCGCTTCTCGGCACGTTTGCCGTCGGCGAGCAAACGTTCGGCTCCCGGCGTTGGATCCCCATCCCCCACACCGGAATCCACTTGCAGGTATCGGAATTTGTAAAGCTGGTGATAATATTGTTGGTAGCCCGCTACCTGACAGACTTGAAACGGGACGAGTTGGATGTTGCGGAGATGCTGAAACTGGCGGGCTTGGTGATAGTTCCCGCTGCCCTTGTGCTGGCCCAGCCAGACCTGGGAACGGCCCTGACTTATATCGCGGTTCTTGCCGGTGGGGTTTTCGTCGCGGGGCTGCACTGGAAGTATCTGTTGATCGCGGTGTTAGGCGCGGCGCTGATGGTCCCGGTGGGCCTGTATTTCCTGAAGGATTACCAAAGAGCGAGGTTGACCAGCTTCCTCGATTCGGATCAGGATCCACAAGGCGCGGGCTATCAGGTCAGTCAGTCGAAAACGGCCATCGGATCGGGCGGTATGTTCGGCAAGGGGGTTACCAAGGGCAGTCAGGCCCAGCTCCACTTCCTTCCGGTGCCGTATAAGGATTTCATCTTCTCGGCCTTTGCCGAGGAGCACGGATTTGTTGGTGTTGTTGTAGTATTGGCATTGTACTTTGTGATGATCATGCGCATTGTCCAGAATGCGCAAACGGCGCCGGAACGGTCCGGGATGTACATCTGTATGGGAGTAGCAGCGTTGCTGCTCGCACACATCCTGATCAATGTGGGAATGGTGGCCGGTTTGATGCCGGTAACCGGAATCCCGCTGCCGTTCATGAGCGCCGGCGGTTCGAATATCTGGACGAACTTTTTGGCCCTGGGGCTGGTGAATAACGTCCGCCTCAGAAGATTTGTGAATTGAAACGATTTTATTGATCGGGAGCCTGTTGGAGAACCCTGGGGGACGGAGCGCGAACGGCGCTTGCCCGAGGAAGAGTAGTCGGTTCCCGGCCGGACGGTGTATGAGGCAAGCTGCTCCGCCGCCGGCCAGCGTGAGCTGGTAACGAGTTTCGCATTAGATCCCCGTCGCAAGGCGGGGAACTGGCAAGATCGGCATCGCTCACCTTCCTTGTACCGTCCCGGCTCTCC
>DATJMA010000148.1:0-79969 GCA_035509055.1 Bryobacteraceae bacterium
TTGTAAGTGCTGTTCACGCCCCGGCAGCACGATCCCCAATTGACGAAGAGATAGTAGTAGCCGCCGTGTTTGTAAAGGCACGACGCCTCGATGGACTTGTTGTATGCCAGCGATGACAACGGCGCTTCGGGATTCAGCTGCTTGCCCGTTTTCGGGTCCAGTTGCACCAGCTTGATTCCGCTCCAGTACGAACCGAATGCCAGCCATAAGGTGCCGTTGTCATCGGCAAACACGGAGGGATCGATGGTGTTGAAATCGCCACCCTCCCGCGATTGCACCACGATGCCCTGGTCGGTCCAGTGATAGGCCGGATCCGCAGGATCGAGAGTGGGGGTGGTGGCGAGTCCGATGGCCGAAGTAATCTTGCCAAAGCTGGAGACCGCGTAGTAAAGCAGGTACCGGTCGCCCAGGTGAATCACGTCCGGCGCCCAGTAGCTCATGTTCCGGTTCTCGGGAACGGCGGTGTGAATCCACTCGGGAGCGGTCTCGAAGACCGCCGGTCCCCGTTCCCACTTCACCAGGTCCTTGGAATGAAAGGAAGGGATGCCGTGTCCCGTATAGAAGACCCAGAACTCGTCTTTGCATTTCACGATCGTCGACGGATCGCGGGCAACGACTCCCCGGCTCGCGGTTTGCTCCAGCGGCAGCCCGGCTCGCCATGCCAAATCGGTGTCCGCCGCGAGGACGATCGCGGGCAGAAATCCAGCCAGCAGGAGCGTGGAGATGGAGGAGTATGAGACAGATTTCATGGAACTCAACTCTACCGCTATTCTCCTATACCGATTTGCCCCGCCGGCACCGCCTGAGCCGCGATCACGCCATTAAAACCGATGGCACCCGCTCCGGATCCGCCATCGTCAGATAGAAGTACCCAATCCCCGCGAGCCCTAACATCAGTCCTGGGACCTCGTTGCCCTCGACTCCCATCCCGCAAACCCACGGCGCGCCGCTGCACTCAAACCGTTCGGCCGCCTGCGCCGCAGCCTCACCCGCCGCCGCCATCCAGCGTTCCTCGCCCAACACCTGCGAGGCATAGACGAGCTGGCTGGCATTGCCGGCGACTCCGTGGCAGAGACAAAAGCCCTTGAGCCAGTGAAGCGATTCCGCCGTCACTTCCACTGCGGTCCGCGCTTCCGCCAGCAGCTCGCGGTCGCCCGAAATTTGCCAGGCACGCAAGCGGGAAAACCCGATCCCTCCCGCGCCGTGACACCATAACACGGGATAGCTTGGGGGATCGGCGCGGAAATCCGGCCAGTTGCGCTCTTCCGGGTTGAAGCAGCTCCGTTCGTAGCGGAACGCCTCCATTGCCCCCTCGCGAAATCGCCCCTCGCCGGTGGCCCGCCATAACTCTAGAAGCGCCAGTCCGATACCCGCTGTGCCATGCGAGAATCCGGTGAGGTTTCGCGCCGTCGAGGTGGTTTTCCAACTCCAGCCCTCACCTGATCGGAGCGCCTCGAGCAGAAGCAGGTCGCCGTGGGCAACAGCGGTTTCCATCCATCGCGACCCGCCGCGCTGAAGGTGCCGGCGCAGCAGTACGCCTATTGCCCCCGCGCTGCCATAAAGCAGATCGAGATTTCCGGGGGTGGGAGCGGCCTGCTGGAGCATAGCCGGCTCGTGGCAGTCACCCTGGATTTCCGCCGCTGTTAGGAGAATGCCCAAGCCTCCTGCGTACAGCCCGCAGCCGGCCTGCGGCATTCGCGAAAGCGCCTGGCGGATGGCCGCCTGCGCGGTCATCCGGAAAATCCGATCGCCCGTGGCTTCCGCCAACCGCCACAAAAACAGGGCGATCCCGCTGGTGCCGCCGTACACATCCGGACCGAGCGATTGGTACGTCGTTGCGCCGCGCCCGGTGCACTCGCCGGTCCAATTGCACCGGCCGCCGCTCCATAGAGCATCGCGGCACAGGCGCGCACCGATCCGCTCTGCGATCTCCAGGTACTCGGGTTTCATGGGCTTTCGATGGGGTAGTCGTACGTCTCAGCGGAATTCGCATTCAGCCAGGGCGAATCGAAACAAAGGCCGCGTTCGGCGAAGCAGCGGCGCAATTCCGCCAGCCGTTCCTCCACTGGCTTGCCGGGCGATGCCGCCATTGCCTCGGCCAGAATGGCACAGCGATGCATTCCGAAGCTGGCGCCCGGATCCTCCGCGAGCGCCATGCCGGGCGCCAGCGGTTTGGTGAAAAGCGGCGTGCCCGGACTCAACCAGGGAAGCACTTCCCGATGGATGGATTCCACCAGCAGCGCCGCCAGCCGGTAATGCCGGCGGTCGAAATAAAGCACCGCGGCATCGCGCCGGGGAAACGAGGACGCGGCGTTGAGGCACTTGAAGCGGAATGGAATCTGGTAGCGGTTGAACTCGCGGGTTACGGCTGCCATCAGCCGGGGCGCGCCTTCCGGCTGGACATTCCAGTAAATCCGCAGCGTGGCGCCCGTCCATTCGAAATCGGCAACCGCTTCCCCGAAAGCGTAATAAAACGCCGGCTGAATCTCGCTGCTGCCGGCCGCGGAGAACACGCTGATGGGTTCGCCCTTTGCGAGGCCCGTGCCGATTCCGCGATAGGCCACGTATTCGCCTGGCAGAAAGGCGCGTTCGGCGCCGTTTCTGGCAGCCACAATGCGCCCATCGTCGAGCACCTGTTCGACGCGCCAGCCTTTCCACCATCGCGAGCGGCTCTGATTGGCCGCCGCCAGATCCGCGCTGAGATCCCGCGGTGCGGCGGCGGAGCCGGTTGGGACGTCCAGCACCGAGCGCGTGTAGCTGCGGGTATAGAGCAGTCCGGTCAGTTCGGCGGCATCGTCCTGCGAAGGCCAGTCAGCCGCGAGGACCGCGGTCAGTTCGGAGAGCATTCAGTTGCGGCCGCCGCCGAAGATCTGGCCGAGCGCCCATTGCGGCCGGGTGAGGATGTTCAGGCTCGCCTGCAAAAGGCAGACCGCGGCCGCATTTAGTTTCTCTTCCTGGTCTACCGCCTCGTATGCCGTCTGCAGCATGCGCGCCCCCGCATAGGGCATGGCGCGCGACGCTATTTCGTCCGGATTGAGCCCGTCGGCTTCGGCATAGCTTTCCAGAAACGTCCGCAGAGCGGGGCGGATCTGCGGGAGCGAGTATTGCGCGGGCGATCGCAGCCAAAAACCCCAGTAGGATTGCAACATCGTGCCCACGTCCTCGAGCGGATCGCCCCAATTCGCGAATTCCCAGTCGATCACCTGGATCCGCAGCCCGTCGTCCGAAAGCAGGCAGTTTTCGAGTTTCCAATCGCCATGGACGGCGGTCTCCTCTTGCCATCCGGCGCGCAGGAATTCCAAGGCGCGGCCGAACGCGGGGTCGCGCCGAATCGCGCCGATCACGGCGCGTTGTCCGTCGCTCTCGTGCTCCTCGCCGGCGTCTAACCGGTGACTGGACAAAAACCAGGGCAGGCGGCGCGGCAGAATTGCCGGCCCGGAGGCGGTGCGCATATCCCGGTGGAATGCGCCCATCGCCGCGCCTGCCAGGCGCGCCACTTGTTTGTCGAACCGCCCGTCGAAACGCGACAGGCTGCGGTGTCCGAGGAATTCAAGAGTCAATATCGAGTGAACCGGGTCGTAGCCGTACGATTCCGGCATCAAGGCTCTTACGGGTTGAAATCCGGGATCGGTCTTGCACTGCCAGTAGAGAGCGGCTTCCTGCTCCAGGGTGTGGCGGCCAGAGGCGTCCCACGTTTTCGGCTGTTTGAGGAAGTATTGGCGCGCGCCGCACACCACTCCGAAATTACGGTTCCGCCGGCTAAGATTGGCGACCGAAAAGTCGCCGTCCACCACCGATTCGAGGTCGGCAAAACGCCGATCCAGAAGATACTGGAGGACGCTGGCCTCCGTCAGGAACATTTCGAAAACTTACCGGAGCGGCAGTTCCGGAGGAGTCGACCACCCGAGGACTGCCGGCTGAAAAGCCTTGTGTTCCTTTTTAGGCGTACAAGTCGATTGCCCCGTCGAACAGGTATCTACGAGAGGATTACATGTTTTGGGGTCGTCTCCGGCAGGTCCCCGGTCCGGATGTTCGCCGGATTTTTTT
Organism: Bryobacteraceae bacterium; assembly: GCA_035509055.1. Lineage (GTDB taxonomy): Bacteria > Acidobacteriota > Terriglobia > Bryobacterales > Bryobacteraceae > PALSA-129. Next base: position 4,048 of record DATJMA010000148.1, read on the forward strand.
TTCGTGTGGTCGGGTTCATGGGCAAACCAAGCCGCTCGCATCATCGCGAGATGCCGGTCCGAAATAGTCCCTTGCAGCAGTCCTGGCAAATCAGACACAGGTTATCTCCTTTGTGTGGGAAGTATAGCAGAAGCTTGTTCCGGGTTGGCGATTATTTGCGTTGCATCCATTCACCGGGTTGTTTCCAGCTTCAACATCCAGATGCCGGCGGAGCGTTCGCTCATGCTGACTACCATCCGTCCGGGGCCGAGCGCGATCGCCGGATATCGCAAGGAAGGCGCCTCCAGGCGAAGCGCCGGAGTGTGAAAGTGCTCGACGGGAAACAGCGCGCCCACCGGATGTTTATTGCCTGGGTTCAAGCGAATGGCCCAGAGACAGTTGTAGCCATCGCGGTCGGAGCTGAAGTAGAGCAGGTTGCCATCGGGCGACCAGTGCGGGTCGGGGTGGACTTGGGGCGACGAGAGCACACGCACCCACTCCGCTTCCGCGGGCGCGTGGTCGGGCGCAAACGGCGCCACGTAGACGGTGTAATCCACGGCATTGCGAAACTCCGTGAAAGCCATCCAGTTACCGTCGGAGGAGATCGAAACCGGCCGCAGTTCCCGTCCGGGCTTCTGCAAATAGGTGCTGGTCTTGCCGGTGGCGAACTCGATCAATCCGATGGACCCGACCGAGCTCTGGTCGTCCAGCAGGTACTTTCCGTCGGCCGACCATGTCCGCACCATCAGTTTATCGGTACACACAGGCTGCGTGGGTCCGCCATCGAAGGGCGTGACGAACGCGCCGTCGCTTCGCCAGACAACCATGCGCCCATCCGGGCTGATCGCCGCATCGCTCTTGATCAGCCCACCCTCGGTTAGCGCGTGTTCGCGTCCCGTGCTGAAGTCCCTTCCCCAAACCTGAAACGTGTCGTGTACCCGGTTGGACGTGTACACCAGCCGCGTCCCGTCGGCGGAAATCGACTGGGCGAAGTTCAGTCCCGGTTCCGCCGATAAGCGCTCCAAGTTCTGCTTCGGCTTGCCGCGATTGGCATCCAGCGGCAGGTTATATAAGTTGACCGGCCCGTTCATTACCGAAAAGACCACCTGTCCCTGCTTCGAGACCGCGGGCGAGTAGGCGTCGCCGGTCACGCCGGTGAGACGCTCCGGTTTCCCCGTGGCACAGCCGGTTGCAGCATCGATGGCGATCCGGCTGATGGTCCAGGGTCCGGCTCCGTTCCAGGCAAAATACACGCGCTTGCCCTGCCAGGCAAAGGGGTCGAACAACTGCGACTTCTCCACGTGGCAGGTAACCGGCGCGGAGTTGTCCTGGGGAGTGATCCACCAATCCCAATCCATCCCCGCGCCGGACTTTGCGCCCAGAAAAAGAACCTTCTTTCCATCCGGGCTCCATACCGGGTGTACTGCGCTGGAAAACTCCGGCCGGATCTGGTGGGTGATGGATGTCACCAGGTCCAGAACGAAAATCTTGCCGATGCCGGCGCGCAGGGGAAAGGGATCCGCCGGCCCCGTCCAGTAGACCACCTTCGTGCCATCGGGCGAATACTGCGGGCGCCGGCCGCCGTCTGCGATTCTGCGTTCTTGGCCTCCCGTGGTCGGTACCATATAGATCCCGCCGCCGTCGCGCTCGGACCGGAACACAATGTGGGTCGCATCGGGCGAGAAGTTGGGTTCGGTATCGTCGGCCGGATCGTGCGTAAGCCGGATGGGATCGCCGCCGCCAAGCTGCTTCACCCAGATATCGAGATTGCCGTCGCCGCTGCGGTCGGATGAATAGGCCACCAGGTTCCCGTCCGCCGAGATCGCCGGATCGATGCTCACCCCCGGGTCCGTCGTGACGCTGGTGATCTGCGGCACGCCCAAGCTGTCGTCTGCCGGCGCCCGATGGACGCTGCGCCAGAGCAGAACGGCCGAAGCCGCCAGAGCCAACCCTGCCAATGCGGCGGCAAGCCAGCCCATCCGCGTCCGCGCCGCGGGCGCGGCCGCAGTTGGGGTGGGGGGCGCCGGTCCGGCTAGGATTCCCCGCAAACCGCGCTGGACTTCCGCCATGGTTTGAAACCGTTGTGCCGGATCTTTTCGTAAACAGCCGGCCACCAGCACATCCAACGCGGGGCCGACGTTCGGGTTTACCCTGCTGGGCGGCGGCAGCTCCAGATAGATGACTCCCGAAAGCACTTCCACGGTGGAATCGCCGCGGAAAGCGCGGGCGCCGGTGACCATCTCGTACAGCAGCACGCCGAAGGAGAATATGTCCGACCGGTAATCCAGGGGCTTTCCCTTAGCCTGTTCGGGAGACATGTAACCGGGGCTACCCATGATGGCGCCGACCCGCGTAAATTCCGCGTCGATGGTCGTCGTGGACTCGGAATCCGCCGGTGGTGCGGGTGGCGGGACCACCTTGGCCAGGCCGAAGTCCAGCACCTTCACCGCTCCCGTCTTGGTCACCATGACGTTGCCGGGTTTCAGGTCGCGGTGCACAATGCCCGCCTCGTGCGCGGCTTGCATCGCGGCGGCGATTTGCGCGGCGTATTGCAGCACTTCCGCCAGCGGTACGATCCGCCCCCGCATCCACTGTTGCAGGCTGACGCCTTCCACAAACTCCATCACCAGGTAATTGGGTCCGACATCGTACAGAGTGCAGACCGAGGGGTGATTCAGGGCCGCGATGGCGCGCGCCTCCCGTTCGAAACGGTCGCTGAAGCGCGCCCCCGAAATCTTGATGGCTACCGGGCGATTGAGCCGCGTGTCGAGGGCTTTGTAAACCGTGCCCATGCCGCCGGAACCAATGGCATTCTCGATGCGGTACGGCCCGAGCATTTCGCCCGCCCCCAGTGGGGATCCATGCCCGCCCGCACCGGCCTCGGGAGACGGGTGGAGCATTGCCTCGACGGCACGGCGCATTTCCGGATCGGGACAAGCGCCATTAAGATAAGCTGCTCGGGAGGGGCCCTCATACTCAAGCGCGCCGCGATAGATCGCTTCCACCCTGCTGCGGCTTTCGGCGTCCATTGGCTGTGGCTGAATTATAGCATTGGTGTTTGTCGGGACCCGGCGGAGCGCCGGATCCGGGCCCCCGGGCGATTCCGCAAGGCTTTTCCGCGCCCCGCCGGAACGGGATCCAGACTAATGGTCGCATGCCGGATCGGTCTTCCCCGAAGCGGCGCCGCATTTCCAGCCTTTGCAATCCGGCCAGCACCAGCACGACCAGCGCCGCCGCGACCATCGAAAACAGCACTCCCCCGTACCGATGATGAAACGGGCCGTCTATGAAGGCGCGATCGACGCGCAGAAGGGCCGGCCTCCAAATCCAACCCCGTCAAAGAGAGAATTCCCAAAAGCCAACGCCGTCGATCCACATTGCAGCAATGTGGAAGTCCGGTCGAGCCAGGAAAGCGGCGGGGGAATCGCAAGCGCCGGCAAAAAGAAGTAGACAATCTACACCCGAAGGGTGTAGATTGTCTACGGGTATGAAAGACCGCTATCAAAACCGGATCGAGCTGTTGCAGGGCACGCTCGATATGCTGATCCTCAAAACTCTGCAATGGGGGCCGCAGCACGGATACGGTATCGGCAACGCGATCCGGGCCAGTTCGGGCGAGTTGTTCCAGATTGAGACCGGTTCGCTTTATCCCGCGCTGCACCGGCTTCAGAAACAAGGCTGGGTCAAATCGGAGTGGCGGCAGAGCGAGGCGGGACAGCGCGCCAAGTTTTACCAGTTGACCCCGGCGGGGAAGAAGCAGCTTGCCGCCGAGCACAGCCGCTGGACACAAGTGGCGAACGCCATAACGGCGATCATGAACCCCGCGCCGAGGGAGGGCTGATGAGCTGGTGGAATTCCCGTCGAAAACGCCAGGCAGACCTGGATGAAGAGATCGCTGCGCATTTCCGCATGGCTGTCGGGGACCGCATCGACCGCGGCGAGGCTCCCGAACGAGCCCATGCAGCCGCCCTTCGCGAGTTCGGGAACCAGGGCTTGGTCAAGGAAGCCACGCGCGAGACCTGGGGGTGGGGATGGCTGGAACGCTTCGGCCAGGACCTCCGCTACGGCTTGCGGATGTTGCGCCGAAGCCCTGGCTTTACCGCCGTTGTCGCTCTGACATTGGCGCTGGGGATCGGCGCGAACACCGCGATTTTCAGCATGATTCAAGCAGCTTTAAATGGGCTGCCGATCGCCGACCCGGATCGTGTGTTCGTCGTCTGGACGCAGAATGCACATCGCGGCATGGATCAGTTGCCCGTGTCTGTGCCGGACTACAAGGATATGAAGGCCGCTGGAATCTTCAGCACTGCCGGCATGCTGGACGATGAAAGCGGATACAACATCCAAATCGATGGCCATACCGACCGTATCCAGGCGATCCGGTTCACGCCCGAAGTATTTGAAGTGCTGGGAAGCAGGCCGCAACTGGGCCACCTCTTCGGACAGGATGACGTTCAGGCAGGAAGCGAACCGGTGATCGTGTTGACCGACGCTTACTGGCATTCGCGGTTCGGGGCCGACCCAACCGTAGTCGGGCGGCGCGTCGTTCTCGACGGGGTCCCGGCTTCCATCATCGGCGTATTGCCCGCGAAGTTTCCGAGACTGGGCCAGCAGCAGGTCTATTGCCCGCTGATATTCGATCCGGCGCATCTTGCGAATCGCGGCAGCCGCGGCTACGGTATGATCGCGCGGTTGCGCCCTGGTTTATCGCCCTCGGCGGCGCAGCACGCCCTCGAACAACTCGCAAGCCGCATCGAGAAAGAGAGCCCGGTAACTAACGGCGGATCGAGCTTCCGCATGCAATCTGCGGAGGAGGCGTTCGTGTCCGATGCTCGTGACATGCTGGTCATTCTCCTGGCCGCGGTGGGTTTTGTGCTGCTGATCGCATGCGCCAACATTGCCAATCTGCTGTTGGCGCGCGCCACCATCCGAGGTCGCGAAATGACCATTCGGATCGCGTTAGGCGCGAGCCGTTGGCGCCTGGCATGCCAGTTGCTCTCTGAAAGCATTCTGCTGGCGCTGCTCGGAGGTCTGCTGGCCATCGTTCCGGCGGCGTGGGCTATCCACGTCATTGCAAAATCGCATTTCGACGCGTTGCCCTCTGCCGATCTCATCGAGATGAACGGTACCGTGCTCGCGTTCAATCTGGCATTGGCAGTGGTCACGGGGATTCTCTTCGGTACGACACCGGTGCTGCTGGCGTGGAAGACGGATACCCACGTCGCGCTGAAAACGGCCGGACGCAACATCACCACCGGAACGCACCAGCGGCTTCGCGGCATTTTCGTGGTTTGCGAAATCGCGCTCACGCTGGTGTTGCTGGTAGGGGCTGGCCTGATGCTGCGGAGCTTCATCCACCTGCGTTGGTCCAACCCGGGATACACCGAAAACGGCCTGTTGAGCATGCGGCTGGCGCTGTCCGATCGGACTTACGATACGGCCGAGAAAGAGGCTGCATTTTACCAGCGGCTGCTCGATCGCGCGCGCGGCCTGCCGGGTATAGAGAGCATCGGGGCGATAGACGAACTTCCGACCAGCGACAGCCTCTTCGGATCCGGCATCCATTTTCCCGACCGGTCCGAGCCGCGCAGCGAAGATGTTCCCATCGTCCTCTACGATTCGGTAACGCCAGATTACTTCCGCGCTATGCAGATCCCGCTGGTGCGCGGCCGCTATTTCAATGATTCCGACCGGCAGGGCGCGCCCTCGGTGGCGCTGGTAGACGAATACACCGCGCAACGCTACTGGCCCGGCCAGGACGTGCTCGGCAAGAGCTTCAAACTGAACCCGAAAGATCCCGAGCGTGTGGTCGTCGGAGTTGTCCGCAAAGTCCAGCCTGGTACCGCTCTCGCGCTCATGCTCCGAAACAGGCTGATGGGCCAGGTCTATCTCCCCCTTGCTCAGGCGCCCCGATCCCGGCTGTCCTTGGTGGCGCGGACGAGCGACCCGGTCTCCGCCGCATCGGGCATTCGCGCGATTGTTCGCAGGATGGATCCGGGGCAACCCCTGTTTGATGTAATGAGCATGGAGGAAGTCCGCGCGGCCAGCGCCAGTTCCGCCAGCGTTGCCACCTGGCTGATGGGATGCTTCGGAATTCTCGCGCTATCGTTAGCCACCATCGGAATTTATGGAGTCATGTCGTACCATGTCGGCCAGCGTACGCGCGAATTCGGCATCCGCGTATCACTGGGCGCTCAGCAACGTGACATCCTGCGGCTTGCCGCGCGCCGCGGCGTCGCGCTGACTGCAACAGGAATTGGAGTGGGCATCGCCGGCGCGATTGCGGTCACACGGCTGATGTCAGGGCTCCTATTTGGCGTGACCGCCCGCGACCCGGAAACCTTCGGCAGCGTCTCGGCTTTGCTGGCCGCCTCGGCTCTACTGGCCTGTTACGTCCCCGCCCGAAGAGCTACCCGGATCGACCCCAATACGGCGCTCAGGGAGGAGTAGAGTCGACGATCGGGCTGCCTGCCTTTGGACGGTTCGCAGTTGGGGGCTATGGAACACGGCTACAACCGCCAGGGCTCTGCAAGTCACAACGTTCCTGGAGCAATGCCTGTTTCGCGATGCGGACGCCGCATTTCCAGCCTTTGTAATCCGGCCAGCACCAGCACGAGCAGCGCCGCCGCGACCAACGAGAACAGCACTCCCCCATACCGATGGTGAAAAGGGCCATCGATGAAGGCGCGATCGACGCGCGAGCCGAGGATGGTGATCGCCACGATGCGGACGGCATTCTTGAAGAGGGCGATCGGAACGGTGAGGACTATCAGAGCCGCGCGCATCCAGCCGGACCGAAGGTACAGGTAACCGGCCACAATCGCAATCATCATCAGGGCGAGGCTGGAGTGAATGCCGCTGCACTCCGGGCCGACCTCGAAGTCCAACCCCGGCAAAGAAAACAGCATGCCTTGCCGGAATACCGGAATTCCCGTGAGACGGAGGATGCGAAAAGCCAAAGCCGCCGATCCGTGTTGCAGAAACGTGGAGGTCCGATCGAGCCAGGAAAGCGGCACGGGAACCATCAGGAACAGGCACGATAACGGATAGATCGCCGCGCGGAAGCTCGCGACGCCCTGACACGCAAGAAACGCGGCGTGCCAGACGAGGACCATCGCCGACACGGTAAGCGCCAGGCTGGCCGCCGCGTTCCGTGGGATGGCATACTTCGAGACAATGCCGAGCAGCACGGCAAAGCTCAGGAGAGCGATCCCGATTCGCGGCGAGGGAAGGGGCCGGGCGAGAAGTTCCGTTCTCTCGAGGTACAGAAGCAGTCCGCCCGCCAGAGGCGCGATCAGGATCTGGAGATAGCGGTCGCTGTGAATTCCCAGGCTGACAATCTGACGGAGAGCCGGACCGAAAAGCAGCGCGGTGATGACGCCAGAGGCGCATATGACGAGGTACCGGAAAGCCGGTGCGGATCGGACTGGCAACCCGTAGCTTCCCATACGAATCTACGGAGCCGACTTCGATATGGACTGCAGAGCTGCCCTGGCGCTGGCCGATTGCGGAAAATGCGGGTCGTTGAGCGCCAGCTTCAGGCACCGGGCGGCGTCGGCCGCGCGGCCGGCGGCCAGGTATGCGAGCCCCAGATGATACTGAAAAGTCGAGTTTTCCGGCGACCGCGACACGCTCTCGCTGAGCTGCGCCACCGCCGCTTCCTTCGATCCCAGCTTGTAATACGCCCACCCGATGGTATCGGATACGAGCGGCGAATTGGCAAGCTGCTGTTTTGCCTGCTGCGCCAGCGCCAGGGCCTGGTAGACGTCGCCGCCGTGCTCCAGGTAAAGGTACGCCAGGTTGTTGGCGATGTAGGGCGAAGCGGGATCGAGCGCATGGGCGTGCTCGGCGGTGCGCTTGGCGTCTTCCCAATCGCCCTGCTGTTCGTAGATACCGGACAGTGCCATGTAGTTTTCGGCCTTGCCGGGATTGGTTTCGATGGCCTGCTTGTACCAGGCTGCCGCTTGATTCCAGGCCCCCTGCGCGCGGCTGATCTCGCCGAGCAAGCCATAAGCGTCGGGAGTGTTCCGGTCGATGGCGACCGCCTGTTTGACGGCGACATCCGCCTTGGCAAAATCGCCTTGCTTGAAGCAGGCGAGACCCAATAAAAGGTGTAGCCGCGCGTTTCCGGGATGGTGCGCCAGCAGCGTCGAGAGGCGCTGAACGGCATCGCGGGTTTTGCCTTGGCTGACTGCCAGATCTACCATCGCCGCCAGTGCGGGTAGATACAGCGGATCGCGCTCGAGCGCGAACTTGAGCTGCGGTTCCGCCTGCGCTGGATTTCCTTTGGCTATCCATGCCTGGGCCGCAACCACGTGGGCAAGCGCCGAGTCGGGCTTGGTCTGAAGCGCTTGATTGGCCAGCCGGAGAGCATTGTCCCAGTCGCCGGCTTTGGCGTCGAGATCGGCCAGGGCCGCGGCGGCATCCGCCATTGCCGGCGAGAGTTCCAAAGCGCGGGCGAACTGCGGCCGTGCCGCCGCGGAGTGGCCGAGAGAACTTTCGGCCACTGCCAGCAAATAGTGATCGATGGCGGATTGCGGGTCCGATTGCACCGCCTGTTCCAGCGAGGTTTTGGCTTCCGCGAATTTCTCCTCGGCGATCAGAATGCGCCCCCGGGAGGAGAGCCCCTGCGAATCGTGCGGATGGGAGACGAGCAATTCCTGGTTGATGCGAGAGGCCTCCTGGATGCGGTTGAGGTCGATGAGGGCGTCGGTTAATCGAGCTTTGATGCTGGTATCCTCGGGCTTCGCGCCGGCGATTGCCTGGAGTTCCGCTGCTGCCTTTTCCTTTTGGCTGCTCATTTCGTAAAACCAGGCGAGCGCTCCGTACCCTTCGGGATCGTCCGGCAGAAGCTCCTTCAGTTCCCGGCAAACCTGCTCCGCCTCCGGCGCTTTGCCGGAATCGATGTAGATCTTCGCCAGAAGGAGACGCGGAGCCTTGGCGCGGGCGTCAACCGAAGAAGCGGCGCGCATGGTTCGTTCCGCATCGTCGATGCGATGCTGCTGGTAGTAAAAGCGGCCCAAGGCCATGACTGCGTCCAGGGATTTGGGCTGCGCTTCGGTGGCCTTTCGCAGGATGGCTTCCGCTTCGGCGGCCCTCCCTGTAGAGAGATAAACCGAGGCGAGGCCTGCGTAATTCCCGATCTGCGAAGCGTCGCCGGCCATAGCGATCTGAAATTCATGCACGGCCGGCTCCCACGCCTGCCGCGCCGCGTAGTCTTCGCCCAGCAGCGTGTGGGCGCGGAAATTGGATGGATCCGCCGCGACCAGCCTGTCGAGGGTTTTCTGCGCATCGTCATACTTGCGCCCGGCGATGTAGAGCGCCGCAAGCTGAAGCTGCGCATCGGCGTTGGCGGGATCGAGTTCTACGGCCGAGAGGAATTCCTGATAAGCCTGCTGCGGAACCTTCAGTTCCATGTAGGCGAGGGCCAGGCGATAATGCGCGGCAGCCCAGCGGGGATCGATGGCAATCGCGTTCCGGTATTGAATGACAGCTTCCTGATATTTTCCGGCCTTGGCATACTTCTCGCCGCTGGCGAGGAATTCAGCCTTTTGTTTGGCGGGATTACCGCCGCAGGACGCCAACGCGCATGCAAGCGCGGTCGCGACGGCGCAATACTTCCGCAGATCGGACGGCGGGTGCTTCATCCGAGGTGCCTGACCGCGTGAGAACCTTCGTGATGGCCATCCTGAGGCAAGGCCTCGGCAGGGTAATGCTTCGAGACGCGAGGGAATTGGTCATGCGGTCGCGGCACTGGGCTGGCTTTCAGGGAGTTCGGAGTCGAGCGGAGAAGTCCGATGGCTTCAATGCCTGGACTGACCCTTCAAGGGGAGTTTGCGAGCAAGCAACCAGACTCCAAGAGCCATTGAGATCAGGATTAATAACGTGGAAATTTCGGGAACAGTCGCCGCCAGCTTGAAATTGCTGCCGGTGTCGGCGCCGACCGCGCCGGCTTCTGAAAAAATGCCGCCAGAGAAGGACAGGGTGTCCAGTCCTCCATGTGCCAGGAAATCCAGTGTTCCGACGCTGGAAGAGCCGTTATAAATGAGGCTGGTGACGCTGGCCAGCGACATACTGTAGCCGTTTTGCATGCCGCTGATACCGGTAATGTTGTAAATATCCCCCACGATTTGCGTGGCGGTGATGGTCCCGCTGGCGGTAACGCTGCCGGTCCCGGTTCCGGAGTAGGAAAACGAGAAGGTTGCAGCCGGGGACGGCATCGCGCCCCACAGCAGGGCCGCGACACAAAACACCTTACCTATCACGATCGCTCTCATCGATTTGTAATCGCTGGCAATTTGGCTTCCTAATTAACCATTTGCAATTCAGAGGACTTAGCGGTCTCAGTAGACCAATGAATCCGAAACTTTAGGATCCGAAGCAACGGATCTTCGATTCTCAAGTCTGAATTGATGAAGACCGCCTCCTCAAAGCGAGTTCTAGACAGCACAGAACGGATCTCGCAGCCGCCGGCAATCCACGGCACGCGAGTTTTGCGTCGCGGACTCCGATTTCCATCCAATAACGTTGCCCTCAACTTCGGCTATCCTATACCTTTCAAGCACGTCTACATCTGAAATCTATGTCGAAAAGCATCATCGGCGCCGCGGCGGCCACTGCGGTGTTCCTTCTCTCCGCGCAGGCCCAAACCAAGCTGCTGCGCTTCCCGGATATTCATGGCACCCAGGTGGTTTTCACCTACGGTGGCGACCTGTGGACCGCCTCGGCATCCGGCGGCACGGCCACGCGCCTGACCGCCCATCCGGGCCTGGAATTGTTCGCCAAGTTCTCGCCCGATGGCAAATGGATCGCCTTCACCGGCCAGTACGACGGCGATGAGCAGGTCTACGTCATGCCCGTCACCGGGGGTGAGCCGCGCCAGCTTACGTTCTATCCCGCGCGCGGCCCCATGGCGCCACGCTGGGGGTACGACAACCAGGTTTACGGCTGGACCAACGACGGTAAGCGTGTCATTTTCCGTTCCCTGCGGGATGGGTGGTTCAACGGCTTCAGCCGCCTGTACACCGTTTCCATGGAGGGCGGCCCGGCCGAGCCGCTCCCCATGCCAAATTCCGGCGCCGGATCGTTTTCAGCCGCCGGCAATCGCATCGTCTACTCCCCGCAAGCCCGCGATTTCCGCACCGAGAAACGCTACAGCGGCGGCACGGCGAATCAGCTTTACATTTTTGACATCGAGACCCACGAGGCCAAGAAAATCAGCGAAGGCGAGCGCGCCAGCCGCGACCCGATGTGGGTGGGCAACGCCATTTACTACGATTCCGACAAGGACGGCCACTTCAACCTGTACTCCTACGACGTCCCGACCGGCAAAATCAGCCAGCTCACCACCAACAAGACTTACGACATTCGCTGGCCCAGCACCGACCGCGAATCGCGCATCATTTATGAGCTCAACGGCGAGTTGCAGATCTTCGACATCAAATCGCACAAGATCACGCCCATCTCCATCAACGTCCCGAGCGACGAAGTGGCACGCCGGCCGAGCCGTGTGAACGCCGCGAACATGGTGGAGCAGTTCGAGCTCAGTCCGAAAGGCGAGCGCGCCCTGTTTGCCGCGCGCGGCGATATTTTCACCGTGCCGATCGAGAAAGGACCGGTCCGCAATATCACCGACAGTTCGGGGGTACACGAAAAATGGCCCGCATGGTCGCCCGATGGATCGAAGATCGCGTATGTTTCCGACAAGACAGGCGAGGAGGAGATCTGGGTGTCGCCGCAGGATGGCGTCGGCCCGGCGGAGCAACTCACCACCGGCGGCAAAGCCATGCGCTACCGGCCCCGCTGGTCGCCCGACGGTAAGAGCATGGTGTTCTCCGACAAGGACGGGCGGCTGTTCCTGCTTACGGTCGCGGATCATCAGTTGAAGGAAATCGCGCACGGCGCGCGCGGTGGAATCTTCGACTACACCTGGTCTCCGCACGGCAATTTCCTGGCCTTCAGCATGAACGGCGCCAACGGATTCTCGGTGCTTTATATCGCCACGCCGGACGGCCAATTGCACCCCGTGAGCGACGAGAATTTCAACTCGCGCGAACCGGTGTGGGACCCCGACGGCGACTATCTGTACTTCCTCGCCGACCACGAATTCGGCCCGCTCATCTCCTCGAGCGAGTTCGACTACGCCACCTCGCGCGAAACCATGATTTACGCCATGGCGCTGCGCAAGGACGTCAAGCCGCCGTTCCCACCGGAGAGCGACGAGGCAACCATCGCCAAGGACAACGACGCCACGAAGGACGAAAAGAAAGACGAGAAGAAAGACGAGAAGAAAGACGAGAAACCGGCCGATCTGAAAATCGACTTCGACGGTCTCCCGCAGCGCGTGGCGCGGGTTCCGCTCGAAGCCGCCAACTATTTCGACCTCAACGCCAAGACCGGCTATCTCATCTACAGCGTCGCCCCCACTTTTTACTACAGCCGCCCCGCGGAAACCAAGAATTCCATCCGCATCTACTCGCTGAAAGACCGCAAAGAGACCACCCTGATGGACGATTACTTCGGGGCGACGCTCTCCGACGATGGCAGCAAGATGCTGGTGCGGAATGCCGCCGGCTATTCGCTCATGGACGCCACTCCCACCGGCGCATCTAACAAGAAAGCGGTTTCCGTTTCCGGCCTTTATGTCGATCGCGTGCCGGCGGAGGAATGGAACGAAGTCTTTAACGAAGTCTGGCGCCGGTATCGCGACTTCTTCTACGCTCCCAACATGCATGGGTTCGATTGGGAAGCCCTGCGCAAGCAGTACCAGCCCCTCTTGCAATATGCCGCCCACCGCACCGACGTGAATTACGTGATCAGCGAGATGATCGCCGAGCTCACCGTACAGCACGCCTATATCGACGGCGGCGATTACCAGATGCCGCCGCGCCCGCGGGTGGCGCTGCCCGGCGCGCGCTTCGAGCTCGACCCGGCTTCGAACCGCTTCCGCATTTCCAAAATTTTCCAGGGACAGAACGAAGAGGAGCGCTATCGCTCGCCGCTCACGGAGATCGGGGTGGACGTGAAGGTGGGCGATTATGTCCTGGCCATCAACGGGCACGAACTTACCGGCAAAGACGATCCCTATCGCCTGCTCCGCAACGCGGCGGACAATCCCGTGGAATGGCTGGTGAATTCCACGCCATCCACCGAGGGCGCCCGCAAGATCGCCTACCGGCCCATCACCAGCGAAGAGAGCCTGGTCTATTTCGACTGGGTGGCGGCAAACCGCAAAAAGGTTGACGAGCTTTCGGGAGGGAAAATCGGCTACATCCATGTCCCCGATATGGGCGCCGAGGGAATCTACGAGTTCGTCAAGTGGTTCTACCCGCAGTTGCGCAAAGACGCGCTGATCATCGACGACCGCGCCAACGGCGGCGGCAACGTTTCGCAAATGCTCATCGAAAGGCTCAGCAGGCACGTGCTGGGCGCGCAGTTCGGACGCACCAACGAGGATCCGGCGTTGTACCCCGACGCCTTTATCGGCCCGATGGTCACGCTGCTCGACGGCAACTCGGCGTCCGACGGCGATATCTTCCCGGCTATGTTTCGCGCCGCCGGTCTCGGTCCGCTCATCGGCAAGCGCAGTTGGGGTGGCGTGGTGGGCATCACCGATCACGGCCCGCTCATCGACGGCGGCCGCATCAACGTGCCGGAATTCGGGTTCACCAATGCCAAGGGTCAGTGGATCATTGAAGGCCACGGAGTGGATCCCGATATCGAAGTGGACAACGACGCGGCATCGCTGATTCAAGGTAAGGATCCTCAGTTGGAACGCGGCGTGGCGGAATTGATGAAGAAGCTCGCCGCCAATCCGCCCCAGCGGCTGACGCGTCCACCGGACCCTGTGAAGGCGAAATAGCGCCGCGAAAATACTTTCCCGGCCCGTGGTCGGCCTCCGCGAATCCGGAAGCCCGGACGAGGCGAGAGCGGGCGAGGGGCCAAACCCCTGCCGCCGGGCGGAGCGCCATGCCGGAGCCGATGTGAATATGAGCCGCTCATTGGGCGCGGGCGAGGCACGGCCGACGATCCGCGAGGCCGGCGCGCGAAGCCTGGCGCTGGGGCAAACCGTTCCCGGAGATCGGTTTTCATTTTTTCGTGTTGCACCCATTAGGTTTACGCCGAAGTGACCGATCTCGGGATCGGTTTGGGGCGCCCGCCGCGATGTCTTTCCCGGCGAAACATGGTATGCATTGGCGTATGCCACCGCGCAATTTTGAGATCCTGATCGCGTTTGCCCTGCTGTTCACCCTGCCCGGCCAAACCGCCAATCTGGCCGCCGCTCCGCCCATGGGATGGAATAGCTGGGACTCCTATGGGTTGACTATCGATGAACCGCAGTTCCGCGCCAACGTCGAGGTGCTTGCCGGCCTGAAAAGCTACGGCTGGGATTACGCTGTGATCGACGAAGGCTGGTACCTTGCCAATCCCTTGGCCAAGCCCGCCGCCTTCAAATATTCCTGGGACTCCAACGGCCGCCTGATTCCCGATGCCAGCCGTTTCCCCTCATCCGCCAACGGCGCGGGATTCAAGCCGCTGGCCGAATGGGTCCACCGCAAAGGTCTGAAGTTCGGCATCCACATTGTGCGGGGCATCCCGCGCGGCGTCGTAAAGGAAAACCTGCCGGTGGCCAACTCGCGATTTCTGGCCGCCGATGCCGGCGATTCCGGCGACACCTGTCCCTGGGATGCCGGCAATTACGGCGTTCGCGACACTCCCGCCGGGCAGGCCTACTACGATTCGTTGATTGGACTTTACGCGCGCTGGGGCGTCGACTTTCTCAAAGTGGATTGCATTTCCGATCACCCCTACAAAGCCGGCGAGATTCGCATGATCGCCAACGCCATCCGCAAAGCCGGCAGGCCGGTGGTGCTGAGTCTCTCGCCCGGGCCCACGAACCTCAGCCATGCCGCCGAGGTCGCCGAATATTCGCAAATGTGGCGCATCGCCGACGACATCTGGGACGGATGGGCATTCCCGGGCCAGACCTTCCCGAACGGCCTGCTCTCCGCGTTCGACAATCTCGCGAAATGGGCGAAATATGCCCGGCCCGGCAACTGGCCCGATGCCGATATGCTGCCGTGGGGATCGCTGACGCCGCATCCCGGGTGGGGCCCTCCGCGGCAGTCCCGCCTTACACAGGATGAGGAGCGAACCCAATTCGCGCTCTGGGCGATGGCCCGTTCGCCGTTGATTCTGGGCGCCGACCTCACCAGGTTGGATGACTTCACGCGATCTTTGCTCACCAACAAGGAAGTGATCGCGATCAATCAGGCGGCCACCACCAGCCAGGAAGTTCCGGGCTCTCCCGAAGATGCGGCGCGCATGCGTGTCTGGACCGCGGAAGCCGCCGGGCGCGCTCTCACGTGGCCGGGGCCCCATGCCGCCTGGCTCGCGGTGTTCAACTTGCAGGACTCGGAGGTGCGTAAAGACCTCCCGTGGCCGCCCGCGCTCGCGGGCAGGAAAGAGGCGATCTTCGATATCTGGAGCGGTGCGCGGGTTGCCCCTTCCGACGCGGTACACGTCAAGCTCCCACCCCACGGCTGCGCGCTTTTCCGCGTCGAAAAATGAGAATCAGAGCGCCGGTTAGGATGATCGCGGCCAGCAGATAGACCAGGTGCGAAAGAGTCCAGAGAACCGACTGGATGCGTGCGCGCATATGGATAGCGCTCCGGTTCGCCTGCGCCGGGATAGTCACGGTCCGGCCCCAATCCATCGTGGTAAGCCGCGGTAGAAAACCCTGCTGAACGCAGCCTTCCAGGCTATACACTCCCACCACGCGCGAAAAATGGCTGGCCACAATCAGGTCGCGCGAGAACTCGTCCCAATGGAGCGGGCCGAATCTCCCGCTGGTGGCCGGATCGCCGGCCGTGCTGCCCACCGTGACCACCTGCGCATCGGGGCCGTACTGCCAGATCATTGCCGAGTCCATGCTGTGATTGAAGCTGGTGTAGATCATCAGCGCCTCGCGGTCCCCGCGCACATCCACGATGCCAAGCAGACGCTCAAGCACTGTGGCGTGAACTTTGCGCTCGTCGGCAAGGAATGGGAATTGATAAGTCTCCACGGGATAACCGTCATGTTCCATGCGGCTGATGAGCGCGGCATAGGCGCTCCGCGCGGCCATCACCGCGCGGCCATCGAAGCATCTGCCAAGCAGGGTACACGCGAGGTGTGCCCAGTGCCCGGTTATCGCCAGGTTGAAGTCGCCCAGGCTCGGTTCGATGTCCAGGCCCACGCGCGAGAACCGCAGGCCGTTTTCGCCGCTCCATTTTTCGAAATCCGTGAATCGATTGGCAGCCTCGGGCTCGTTACCCGAATTCAGGTAATAGCCCTGTTCGCGCGGCAGCGCCATCCACGCCGTTACCGCGATTCCGGAGTCGTTCAATCGCCGCACAATTGCCGCCCGCTCCGCACTGAAATCGATCAGCGAAAGGCTGATACCCGCGTGGAGCTGCTTTAATTCGGAAATCACTTCGGGGTTGGCGAAGAGCGATTGGAGATGAGGGGTATCCAATTCGCAGGCAAAGGCCAACTGCGGGGGAGGGGAAGAGCCCGACGTTTGAATGTCGCCGGGAAGAGGTTCGCGCCAAAGCACCAGGAACGTTCGCGCGGAAACGCAAAGAATCACCGCGACCACCAGCCCGGCGCCAAAAACTACCAGCCAAAGGACCGCCCTTGCCGCCCTCCGCACTCGTGCACCTCTGCTTCCAGGTTAACTCCCGAGGAGTTAGAATGAATCTGTCCGCGCCGAAGATTACCCGATGACCCTTCGTTTGGCTCGGACGCTCCTGCTCACGGGCGCCTGCCTCATTCCGGCGATCGCCGGCAACCAGATTCTGCTTCGCAATCTCGATCCGACGGATGGCACCCCCGCGCTTTTGGCCGGAGGAACCAACGGACAGATTTACGTCATATCCACTCTCACTTCCAACCTCACCGGCCAGAATCTCTCGCGAGTGGTCGAACTCGATTTGACGGGGACACGGCTGGCGAGTTTCGACCTTCCGCAGTTGCCGCAGCCCGCGGCTGCCATCACCGATGGGCAGGGCAACCTGATCCTCGCGGGGCAGAATGCCGGTTCGCAGGGCGCGGTTTTCAGGCTCGACCCGAAACTCGAAGGCGTGACCGCGGTAGTGACTTTGCCCGCCGTGGTGCGCGCGGCGGCGTCCGATAGCGCCGGTAACGTTTATGTCACAGGCAGTACCGGTTCGACCACCTTCCCAGTGACCGCGGGCGCCTATCAGAGCACGCCGCCGGGATCGGATTTTCACGGCAGCGCAGCTTATGCCTTCCTGACCGAAGTCAGTCCCGCGGGTAAGATCGTCTATTCGACTTACTTCGGCAGCGATACCACCACGTGCATCGGAGGCAGCTACTGCGTCGGCAAGTTCGGCGTGACCACCGGTACGGCCATCGCACTCGATGCCAGCGGCGCGATCGTGATCGCGGGTTCGACCACCGCGACCGCGCTGCCCACCACTGCCGGCGCCTTCGAGCCCACCTGCGGGTGCGGCTACGGCATCGGATACCCGGACGAAAATGCCGGCTTCGTGGCCAAGTTCCAACCCAGCGCCACGCAGCAGCTCCAATGGTCCACGTATCTCAATGCGAGCGCGGCGCAGGCTCCCTCGCTGGCCGTAAACGCGATTGCCATCGATGCCGCGGGCAACGTGATTGCCGGCGGAAACGCTCCTCCCGGTCTGCCGGAGACGCCCTCCGTGTTTCAATTTCTCGGCCCGGACTACGGGGGCGGGGGATTCCTGCTGGAACTGAACAGCACCGGCTCAGCGGTCAACTGGGGAACTTCATTCGGCAACGTTACCGCCGCGGTCTCTGGGCTCTTTGTCGATCCGCAAGGCCAGATCGTTTTCAGCGCCCAGATCGCGCCGTTGAGCTACGTGGCCCGCATGTCCGACGCCGGCACAACGCTTGCCGCCCTCTATCCGGGGCCCGAGATCTCCACTGCCGGTCCGCTGCTTGCGCCGACCTCGGCTGGCGGGTTCGCCGCGGTATTTCCGTGCGGCGCGTTGTGGATTGAGACAACCGCTTCCGTTCCTTCTCCTTCCATTCTCAACATCGCCAATAGCGCCACCGGCCAGTATTCCACCACCGTGAGCGCCGGCGAACTGGTGACGCTCTACGGCAGCCTGATCGGACCCGGGCCCATAGACGGGCAGGTCGAGAACGGCGTCTTCACCTCGTCGTTGTCCGGATACCAGGTGCTGTTCAACGGTGTGCCCGCTCCGCTGCTCTTCGCCGATTCCGAGCAGATCAACGCCGTGGTCCCCGGACTGGTCGAGCCCGGCTCCATTCTGGTTCAGCTTGTCACGCCGGCGGGAACCCTGGATGGGCCATCCATTGCGCTGGCACATATTCCGGCGAATGGCGTCTTCCAGAACTCACAAACCGGTCTGGCCGCGGCCTTGAATCAGGACGGCAGCGTCAATTCGCCGTCGAACCCTGCCAAAGCCGGGAGCTTTGCGGCCATCTTCGTGAATGCCTACAGCCCGGGAGATTACGCCCCCGGCGCCGTGGCCGCAAATGCCATCGTCGGCACTTCGCTGCCGGTCTATCTTTTCGACGACTCCCGCTCTTACGGCATTGCGTTCGCCGGATATGCGCCAGGGCTGGTGGACGGCGTGATGCAGATTAATTTTCAACTGCCCGATCCGCTTCCGGCGGGAAATCCGTTTACGTTCTACGTGCAGATCGGCGGAACGTTAGGTCCCGTCGCTCAGGGACAGATCGCTGTCGCGGGGCAGTAACGGTCAGCCGTTGAATCCGTAAGGGGAGCGCTGCGGACGGCTCAACATGGAATTGGCCTGGTCGTCGTTCTCGAAACGCTCCTTCACCGGATCCCAGTGGAGGTGGCGCTTGAGTTTCATGGCGATGTGGTGCAGCAGACACGTGGAGCAGGCCCGATGCGCGATTTCCGCCGGCGCGAGCGGCTCCTTGCGCGTGCGGACGCAATCGAGCCAGTTGGCGTGATGCTCGTCGGCCGTGGCCAGGTGAATCTCGTTCGGTCCAATCACGCTATCGAGAATCCTGGGATCGCTGGCTTCGAGCACTTTCCCCGGCGGCTTGCCGCTCACCGGATCGCTCGGCGTCACGTTCCCCTCGCGGGTCACGAAAATCCAACCTTTGGTGCCTATGAATTTGATGCCGTTGGGATAGTCGCCCGAAATCGACATGGTCATGCCGTTGGCGTATCGCCCTTGGGTCTGGAAGCGGCCGTGCACGTTCCACAGTCCATGGGTGGGAAACTCGGCCCATCCCCAAATCTCCACCGGGCCGGTAAGTTCGGTATTCATGCCCCAGTGCGCCGTATCGACGTGGTGCGCGCCCCAGCCGGTGATCATGCCGGCGCCGAATTGCTCGCAGCGCAGCCAGCCGGGGCGGTCGAAGCCTTTTTGCGGATGGACGCGCATTTCGGTGTAATAGACCAGCGGCGTGGTGCCGAGCCAGGCGTCGTAGTTGAATCCCGCCGGCACCGGCATCTCCGCCGCATCGGGACCCGAGGGATCGCCCGGCAGCCCCACCTCGACATGCTTTACATCGCCGATTCGCCCGTTGCGCACCAGTTCGCAGGCGCGGTGAAACTGCTTCCACGAGCGCTGCTGCGAGCCGATCTGGAAAATACGCCCCGAAGCCTTCACAGCATTCGCCATGTAGCGGCCTTCGGAGATGGTCAGCGACGCCGGCTTCTGTAGATACACGTCCTTGCCGGCGCGCACCGCGTTCACCGCCAGCACGGCGTGTTGATGGTCGGGCGTGGAGATCACGACCGCGTCGATTTCCTTATCGGCCAGCAGCTCGCGGTAATCGTGGTATACCTTGGTGCGGTTCACGGAATACCAGCCATTCACCAGCGCCTGTCCCTGCTCGAGCCGGCTGGCATCGAGATCGCAGACCGCGACGATGCGGGCGTAGTCCACCTTGCGGATGGCCGGCAGGTCGTGCGTGCGGGAGATACGGCCCACCCCGATGGCGCCCACGTTGATGCGATTACTGGGCGCGTTTTGCCCGAACACGCTGGACGGCACGATCGCGGGGAAGCCGGCGGCGGCAGTTTTCAGAATCGATCGTCGGGATATGTCCTTCATAGAACCCTCGCGTTCTTCTGTGCCTTGAGCACCAGTTCGGTGGCCAGCAGGGCCTGTTGCTGGTCCTGAGCCACGTGGGTACGGTTGACGATGTCGGCCACGAACTGGCGGCCGAACGGCAGATCCACCTGGTTGCAATCCATGTAGGTAGCCTTCTTCTGGTCGACGAGGAACAGGTGATTGCCGCCCGGCCGGCCGGCGATATCGGCGTACTTGCGCAGCTCGATGTACCCCTCGGTGCCGAGAACGAACAAGCGGCCATCGCCCCAGGTGCCGAGCCCTCGCGGCGTGAACCAATCGACACGAACGTAGCCGAATCCGCCGTTGCCATGAAGCATCATGTCGCCGAAATCCTGGAATTTCGGCCGATGCTGGTAATTCACGTTGGCCACCTGCGACGCCGTGACATCGGCCACAGTCGAACCCGTATAGTAAACGAACTGATCGGCCTGGTGCGAGCCGATATCGCACAGGATGCCGCCGTAGCGCGCCGGGTCCCAGAACCAGTCGGGACGCGTCGGCTCGTTCACCTGGTGCGGCGCCAGGTTGACGGTCTGCACCACCTTGCCGATTGCACCGGCATGAATGAGTTCGCCGGCCTTCACCGCGGCGCGCACTTCCAGGCGCTCGGAGTACATGACCGCGAAGATGCGGCCGGTCTCCTGGATGGCTTGGCGCACCTCGGCCAGTTGCTCCAGCGTGGTCATGGCAGGCTTGTCGCTGAGGTAGTCCTTGCCGTGGCGCATGACACGAACTCCCAGCGGACCACGCAGGTCGGGGATGGAGGCGCTGCACACGAGCTGGATCGAAGGGTCGGTCAGAATTTCGTCTTCGCTGGCCGCCGGCCTGGCTTCGGGGTATCGCTTCTGAAAAGCCGCCAGCGCAGTCTGGTTGGAGGAATGGACTTTCACCAGTTGGCCGCCGCCGCGCTTCAAGGCATCGGTGATGCCGTTAATATGATTGTGGTCAATCCCGATGACCGCAAATTTTACGGAATACCTGGGCTTTTCGGCGGGCGCTGCGGGGGCTGTGACTTCCTGCACCTCGGCGGGTTGGAAGGCGAGCGCCGCTCCCGGCAATCCGGCCATCAACCAAGATCGCCGGCTGACATCGTAGGCCATGAAATCCTCCTGGACGCGATTTAATTCACATGTTAAACCAAATCGGGCGGCGAGAACTTACCGTCCTCGCAGCAGGATGGAGGCGAGTTCGAACACGGCATCGTAGACACGGTGGAGTTGCGGCCCGGCGGCACTCCAGCCCGGCAGCGGCGCCGGACCCAATTTCGCGAAGAGGTCTTCGTCCGCCAGGCGCCGCGCGCCCGTTTCGGCCGCGGGCAGCGGCGTCTCGGCCCAATAGAGATCCGGATCCGCCGGCAGTTTTTCGAGCCTGACCGGAATGTCGTCGAACTCCTCTTCGGGCCCGTCGTCCCGCTCGGCAACGGTTGTTCCATCTCCACGCAGGAGATCGACCAATTCCTTCCGCTCTATCCCGCGAAGTTCGAACAGCAGCAGCGGATCGCGTTCGAAATCGCGTCCAAACTTCAGCCACGCGGCAACCAGGTGTTTGCACGGTTTGAGCCAGTCCGCGCAGCCGCACTCCAGGTGCAGGTCCACATAGCGCTCCGGCATGAAGCGAAGTTTGGCTTTGGCGAACGCCGTTTGCACCTCCAGAGGCAGCTCGCCCATGGCCAGCGATGAAGCGACCGCACGCCTGTCGCGCAGGTTGGCGAACAGTGCCTCCCACTGCTCCCGGGAGAATGCTTCGAACGTGATCCTCACGGCCGATGACTGCTCCTGCCGGGCCTGCACGTTGGCGATGACTGTCCGACCTTCCAACCGGCAACGCTGCACGTGATTTCCACGCAGGTAAGCCATGCCGTCCGCGAATCGGGACGGCTCCGCCAGACGCTGCATTTTTTCCACCCACGCGGTGGCCCACCAGTTGGAACTCATGCCAGCGCCTCCTCTCGCAGGCTCATCAGTTCCTTGATCTCGGTGGTGGAAAGCTCGGTGAGCCACGCTTCGCCCGTGCCGATCACGGTATCGGCGATGGCCTTTTTACGCTCGATCATCTCGTCGATCTTCTCTTCCAGCGTGCCGACGCAGACGAATTTATGCACCTGCACATCGCGTCTCTGGCCGATGCGGAAGGCGCGATCGGTGGCCTGGTCTTCGACCGCCGGGTTCCACCACCGGTCGAAGTGGAAGACGTGGTTGGCAGCCGTGAGATTGAGACCCGTGCCGCCGGCCTTGAGCGATAGCACGAACAGCCGAGGCCCGTCGCCGCCGCGCTGGAACCGCTCCACCATTTCGTTCCGCTTGTGCGCCGGGACCCCGCCGTGGAGCAGCAGAACCTCCTGGCCGAAGGCAGCCGCCAGGTGGCTCCGCAGGCGCTCGCCCATTTCCGCAAACTGCGAAAAGATCAGCGCCCGATCGCCTTCCGAGAGCAGTTCCTCCACCATCTCGGTCAGGCGCTCCAGCTTTCCCGACCGGCCGGCAAGCGGCGATTGATCGCCCAGGAATTGCGCCGGATGATTGCAGACCTGCTTCAGTTTTGTGAGGGCCGCCAGAATCACTCCCTTGCGCTGGATTCCGGTGGCGTCATCGAGCGCGGCACCGACCTCATGGACCACGCTTTTGTAGAGCGAAGCCTGTTCGGGCGTGAGATTGCAGTACACACGCATTTCGTTTTTTTCGGGGAGGTCCTGAAGCACGGTCCGGTCGGTCTTGAGCCGCCGGAGAATGAACGGGGCGGTCAACTTGCGCAGTTTGCCCGCGCACTCGCCATCGGCGCCACGCTGGATGGGCAACAGGAAACTGCGCCGGAACTCGGCGGCGGTTCCCAGAAAGCCGGGGTTGAGAAACTCCATGATGGCCCACAGTTCGCCGACGTTGTTCTCCACAGGCGTGCCGGTGAGCGCAATCCGGTAATCGGCGTCGAGCGAGCGGGCCGCGCGCGACTGCTGCGTCTCCGGATTCTTGATATTCTGCGCCTCGTCGAGAATGATGCCGGACCAGGGAACGCCGCGCAGCACATCGAGATCGCGATGCACCAGCGAGTAACTGGAGATGACGAGGGCGTGGCGAGCCGCCTCCTCTACGAACTCCGGCCCGCGCCTGCGCGCCAGGCCGTGGTGAACCAGCACGGAGAGCCCTGGAGTGAAGCGAGCGGCTTCCTTGCGCCAGTTGCCTACCACCGAAGTGGGACACACCAGCAGGGTAGGCCGGTCCACGCCATTGGCGCGCTCGCGGAGCAGGAGCGTCAAGGCCTGGGGGGTCTTGCCGAGACCCATATCGTCGGCCAGGCAGGCGCCCAAGCCGTATTGGCGGAGGAAACTCAGCCACGAGAACCCGCGCACCTGGTAAGGGCGCAGGGTTCCCCGGAAATCCGCAGGCACGGGGAGTTCTTCGAAGCGCGCTTTGCCGCCGAGCTTTTCGATCAACTCACCGATCCAGCCGTCGGCGCTGGTTTCTTCCAATTCGATTCCAGGGGGAGCTTCGATCCCGGTGAGCACGCTGCGAATAGCCTCGCGGGCGGGCACCGGCTCGCGCTTCCAAAGCTCCAGCGCCGCGCGTACGCTCTGCGGATCGAGCGGCAGCCATCTGCCGCGGATTTTCACCAGCGGCGCGGTGGAAGCGGCCAGCCGGTCGAGTTCCTCGCGCGTGCATGTTTCGCCGCCAATCGCCACTTCCCAATCGAATTGCATCAGATCGTCCAGCGAAAAAGTGGCGGATTGGCTCGCCCGCGCCGGCTTCAGAAGCGGACGGGCGCGCACGGCGGCGCGGTCCCGCCGTTTCCACCATACCGGCACTTCCACTCCAAAACCCTCGTCGGCGAGCGCGGGCGCCGTATCGGTAAGGAAGCGGAACGCTCCCATCACGTCCAGGGGGAAACTGTCGGATCCGGCGCGGACGTCGGCACAGATGCTGGCGGCATTCGCCAGCAGGCGATCGACGTATCGCAGCGAACCGCGGCTCATAGCGCCGCGGTCGATCGCCACGGTGGCGCCGCCGCCCACCGGTTGCAATCCGTAATGGACGTGCCAGGCGTCCGTCTCCGCGGCCTCCTCGGGCTCGAGCAACTGGAAGCCGATCAGCCACGGAAATTGCGTTTCCCGCAAGACTGGCCGTTGCCAGTTTTTCACACGATCGCAGAAGCTGGCGAGCAGCTTGCGGTCGCCGGGAAGCTGCGATTCGCTGGAGCACAAGCGATTCACCCACAGCGCCGTGAGATGGGATTCATCGATCGCGCGCGGCTGCGACACGGGACGCTCCGGCTGATAGGCCTGGCGCGCGATGGCGTCAATGGTCCACTCCACGAAATCGGCGACCATGCGCGCAGGGTCGTCCTCGGGCGGTTGGCCGCCTCTGGAGCTGTCGAGCGTGACGGAGCGCGCCGGGGGAGGCATGGAGCCGGCGAGTTCGCGCAGACGCCAGTGGTCCGGAGCAGACAGCAAGGGCAGCCACACGGCGCGAAAGGATTCGCCGCGCGCCTCCAGGGACGGCATGATCCGTTCGCGCGCGGCCAGCGCCGCCGCGAACCGAAATGCCGCGCCCCAGAATCGCGCCGTGGAAGCGATCTTGACCTCCGGCGACTCGGCACCGGGATTGCGATTGCAGGAGTCCAGAAAGTACCCGGCCTGATGCGCGTTCAGGATCGCGACCGGCAAGCGCCAGGGTCGAAGGGCGGTGCTTTGGGCCGGACCGCCGCCACGGTCGATGGCTTCGCCGTCACATGTTGGAACCCAGATGATGGCGTCTCGATAGGTGACCGGTGGAGATTCGCCTACGACTTGGAAGATGGCATGGCGGAGGCGGTCGCGTTTCGCGGCGAAAGGCAGGCCCCGCTGGCCATCTATGCGGACAGGGGTGATCTGGCCCCATAAAAACAGCTTTCGTTCGCGATAGGCGGCGTGGAGCTTGAGCACGTCGAGCGCGGCGGCGTTTGGAGGATTATATCGGGCGGTTTGCGGCAAGCACCCATACTAACGTGCAGAATCCGGAGCCGGCGAGCCGGCTGGCGAGAGAAATACGTTATCCTGCGGTTTGACATCCGCACTCGACCTCACCCATGCCGCGGTGGCTTTCGGAGCAGCGTTTCTGGCCGGCGCCATCAATTCCGTCGCGGGCGGCGGAACCCTGGTGTCTTTTCCCACGCTCATCTGGCTCGGCCTCGATTCGGTGACCGCGAACGCCACCAGCACGGTCGCCATCTGGCCGGGGACAGTGGGCAGCGCGTGGGGCTACCGCCGGGAACTGCGCGGCGTGCATTCGCGGTTCCTGCTGATGGTGGTGCCGAGCCTGGTTGGCGGGATTGCCGGCGCGGTCCTGCTGAAGTGGACTCCCACCGCGACCTTCGACCGCTTGGTGCCCTTCCTGATCCTGTTCGCGACCTTTCTGTTCATGGCACAGGAGTGGGTGCAGCGCCGGCTCGGCACGGGCGACCCTTCGGTCCGTCATTCCACCAAATGGCTGGCCGGCGGTCTGCTCTTTCAACTGATGGTGGGACTCTACGGCGGGTATTTCGGCGCCGGCATCGGCATCCTGATGCTGGCCGCGCTGAGCATCCTCGGGCTGAAGGACATCCACGAAATGAACAGCCTGAAAGTGGTGCTGGGCGGCAGTGTCAACGGTATTGCCGCGGTATATTTCATTTGGGAGCGGATGGTGTACTGGCCTTATGTAGTCCTGATGGCGGTGGCGGCGATTTCGGGGGGGTATGGCGGCGCCGGCGCAGCCCGAAGACTCGGGCGGACGGCGGTGCGGCGGATGGTGATCGCGGTGGGACTCGGAATGGCAATCTCGCTATTTGTACGAAAGTAGGGGCGCGAACAGTGACGAAAATTTATGTTCGCCGGAATAGCCAATCAGGGCTAGAATAAAGCCGAGGGAGCCCGTTCGGTATGCGTGGACGGCAAATCGCACTCGGCGTGGCATTTATGCTGCTGGTTTCGGTGAAGGCGTTGTCGGCCGCGCCCGCCCGAACCTGGCAGGATGGAGAACTCATTTCGCGCCATACGGTTCCCGTGGGCCGATCGTTGCAGAACCACTACATCTACCGCGTACGCGGGTTGAATCGCGAGTATGTGGTGGAATCCGATACCCCGCTCCAACTGAACTTATATGTGCCGATGAAGTACTGCCCCGATCACCGGCAAATTCTGATTCAGGATGCTGACGGCAACGAGCGCAAGGTGCGGATTTTGCAGCGGGCATCGGTTTCGCTGCGCCAGTAGTCGCGGCGCAAAATGATAAAATACGGACTGTGCGCCCGTAGCTCAGTTGGATAGAGCGTCTGGCTTCGAACCAGCAGGTCGGGAGTTCGAGTCTCTCCGGGCGCACCACATAACTCATTAATTCCACCGGCTCTACGCCACTTCCGGACCCCAATCCCAACCCTTTCAAAGAAGCGCAGGTTTTCGCGAACGCTGTTGGTATCGGAAAGAACGCGATCTTCGTCCGCCAACCCATTTACTGGGGGCATCCAACCGGGGCCGCAGGACTGGCCCTCGATCCCCAATTTGATCCGTCAACTGCTGCAACCGAGCTAGATCTGGTTGGCTCCAATTGGACGATGCCGTTCGTGCTAGTCAAGTGTCAGGAAATAATATATTAGGTACCGTTTATCTATAAATCGAAGTCCTCAAATCCAAGATAGTTCCTTGCGGTTGGCGGTCCTGGCTCGGGCGGCCGTCACCACCCCCGTTCTTAAGCTCCGCGGTCACGCGCGCACAGGGCTTACCAGGATCCGGAGTAGCCCATTTGCGGCACTGGCGACATTGAGGCAGAATTCCGCGCAAGCCCAATAGAGATTCCGGCTTTGGCATCGAAGGCGGCGACGATCAGGTGCCACCGGTTTACCAGGAAATTGGTCTCGGGCAGGTAACCCACGTATCCCTGGCCGGGGTCCGGCATTAAACAGGTTCGCCGGATAAAGCTCCAGCCGCGGGACATGGCCTCGGGCGGAAACGTGCCCGGGTAAAAAGCCCGCCGCCGCTTTCTCGCCGCCTCCTCGGGCAGCGGAGTCCCGGTAATTTTCAATCAGGGATACCAAGGCAGGGAGGTGGTGGATCTTTCCGGCAAGGCTCACGCGATGTGAATCACTGACACGGCAGTGCTGGCTGGCATTCCCTCTCAGGCGGCGGGCAGAATTGCCCATCCACCTAATCGATGGCCGGTCCGAAATATCCTTGGGCCAGAGCCGGTTCCGCTTCGAGCGCCTTTGCCCAGCAGGCGCGCGCCTCGTCCGACTTGCCCGTGGTCTCCAGAATGCGACCCATGTTCAGCAGCGCTTCCGGCATGTGGGGCTCGAGCGCCAGGGCTTCGCGATACAACTTGACCGCGTTCTCCAATTTGCCGGCCTTCTCGTACATCAAGCCGGTGTTGTAGAGGATTTCGGGGGACCGTTCGCCGAGGTCGATCAGGCGCACGTGGAACTCGAGGGCGGTATCGAAATCGGAAGCCTGAATCGCCATGGCGGCCAGGCCGCGCAGCGCTTCGACCGATTTCGGATCGGCCTCCAGCATTTTTTCGTACAGCCGTTCGGCGTGCTCACGCTCACCCATTCCGCTGTACGCCAGCGCCAGGTTGGCGTGCGCTTCGGGCCACACCGGCCGGTGTTTCAAGCAGCCTTCGAAAGCTTCTGCCGCGCCACGAAAGTCCTGGCGTTGCAGGCGCAGAAAGCCGAGACGGAACCGCGCTTCTTCCTCGCGCGGGGACTTTTCCAGGATCTGGCGGTAATATTTTTCGGCTTCCTCGGCCCGGCCGCTGTGTTCCAGCAGCAGCGCGAGATTCCAGACGGGAGCGAGCCCTTCGGGATTGACATCGGTGGCGTGCATGTAAGCTTCGTGAGCGCCATCGACATCATCCAATTGCTCGCGGACGATTCCCAGGTTGGTGTAAGTCTCGGCCGATTGGGGCCGCAGCTTGAGCGCTTCCTCGTAGGCTTCCGCGGCTTGCTCCCAGCGGCCCGATTTCTGATAAGCCAAGCCCAGGTTGAACCAGGCTTCGAAGTGCGTGGGAACGGCCGATGTCAGCAGGGTGCAGAACTTTGCGGTCAGCGCGTGATCGCCGGCGGCGCAGGCCCATGCGGCCAATCCCTCGAGCGCGATGTTGGATTCCGGCTTGAGTTCCAGCAGCCGTTCGGAGAACTCGCGAACCATGTCGAAGTCCTCCTTCGCCATGCCGATCAACACCAGGTTCGCGAGCGACTCTTCCGATTCGGGATCGTGCTCGAGAATGCGCTGATAAATCACGGATGCTTCGTCAGGATGGCCCAGCGATTGGATGGCGGCGGCCTTGCCGAAGAGCGCGTCGGCGTGTTCGGGAGAAAGTTCCAACACCCGCTCGAAGGCGAAGAGCGCGGATTTCGGATCCTCCAGGCGCAGGTGGCTGACTCCGAGCCCGAGGTGCGCTTCCAGGTGCGACGGATCGAGCGTCGCGGCCTTGTGGAACGCTTGTGAGGCTTCGTCCCACTCCTCCATGCGCTCGAGGCACACACCCAGATTGAACCACCCCTTGGCATATTGCGGCTTGAGTTCGGTGAGGTTCCGGTAGCTCTCGGCCGCGTCGGCGTAGCGCTCCAGCTCGAATTGGATGTGCCCCGTCGCGCGGTAGATCTCCGGGGAGTTTTCTCCCGAATCGACGGCGCGCTCCAATTGCTTGAGCGCTTCTTCGCGCTTGCCGGCCAGGTGTAGCGTGACGGCGCGCGCCAGGAAGCCGGAGGTGGTGGCTGCCATGCCATTCTTCTCGCCGGCATCGGTCTGGGAAGGACGGACGGAGGGGACTTTAAATGGACGGGACGCAATGGTGCTCATCGCTTCGAATACTCCTTGCTTATGTGGCCGATGGGTGTGACTTTAACCCAGTAAAGGCGCGCACGCTCTTCCGCAGAGCTGACAAAGCCGATGCCGCCGCTGGTCAGGCGGGCATCGGTCCAGGTATCGATAGTCTGGCCATCGATTGATATCGTGAATTCGTTTCCGGCTACGCGCGTCCGGACCGTGAGGGCGGTCTTGCCGCTGTGACCCGGCGCCGCCGGAGGGGCCGGCCGGACCGTGGCGTCTTCTGCCGTCCCGCCGATCACGGCTTGACGCCGGAATTCATACCCTCCACCCGGCGCCACCGCCAGAGTGGCCTTGTAATAATCTGTGCAGTTGGCCGCCCGGAACACCCAGGAAACCCCTTTCTGTTCGATTCGCGTCAGGAACTCGAAGACATAATTGGGAATTTCGAGTGAAGGCGAGTACAGCGCCAGTGAACCGGGACGGACGCCCGCCACGTCCACTTTCCAATCTTCGGTTCCGCCCACCCACTGGTGCAGCCCGCTATCGAAATGTTCTTCCATGGTGGCCGGTGGAGAGTCCACCTTGCGCACCGGCGCGGCCCCGAAGTGCATACTCGTCAGGAAGGTGCCGTGCAGATCGCTGGGACACTGGAAGGGAGTTTCCTGGGGCTGGAACGTCACCAGCGTGAGACGAGGGCTGGGTTGCATGTCGCGGGCCTGTGAAGGCGGCAGGGAAGGAGGGGCCGGCGCGGCCGCGCGAAACCGTGCCACTCCGTTGCGGTAGTGCAGTTCCGGTTGGCAGGGAGACTGGCCTGCCCAGCGCACATCGCAGTTTCGGGTGACGGGAATCTCGCCCCGCTCGGCCGGTGCTCCGCTGATCAGAGCGTCCGGCCACTGGAATCCCGCGGCGGCGCTCTGTTTCGGCCCTCGCGGGGACGCCGGAATACGCACGATGAAGCGAATTACTCCGGCCTCCACCGCGGCGAGCTGCTTGGGCTGCGAATTCCCGGTGAGAGCGCGCGCGCCGGTGGACCGCATGGGCGGATTGGTGCGCGGCTGTCCGAGTTCGACGGAGCGGACGCGAGGAGTGGAGAGGCGGAATCCAACGCCGCCGGAAACCCGCAGATCGCGGCCGCGGTCGGCGGAACCGCTCAGTCTCCGGGCCGGTTGCGCCTCCTGGCAGTTTTGGGTGGCGATCCGCAGTGGCCGCACCTGAATGCCGCTGCCCCCAATCTGCGTGCGGCGCGGGACCAATCTCAGGTCCGCCACTTCGCGCCGGAGTTGTGTTACCTGGGCGCCGGCGAAGCGGGGCATTACCGCGCCGGCGGGCATGATCCGCGCCGGAAATGTTCCGCCGCGCGGCGGTAAAACGGCGCGCCCGCGAGCGCGGAACACTCGCGGTTCGATGCTGCGGACTTCGGCGGGCATCGCCGCCGCGGCCCGTTCAACCGCCGGCCGCATGTTTTCGGAGTGCGCGACAATTCCAGGCATCGCCAGCACGGCGCGAAGGTGGTGCGCCGCGCCGAACTCGGGCCGCCGGACGGGCATGCGCGCGATCGGGGCCACGCGCGGTCCGACTTTCGAGTCCCGCGCCAGTTGCGTGGCGGGAATGGCTTTGGCATTTTCGCGCCGGCGCATCAGGCTCGCCACTTTGTTGGCTTCCATCAGGCGGTCCATGCCCAACCGCAGGCGAAACTGATTGCGGTGTTCGCGGGAGCAGAAGTCGCCGCCTGAGCCGACACCGAAGCGGCTGAGGGCCTTCCCGCAGAGCTGGCATGTGCGCCCGTTCATTTTGGCTCAATTATAGGGGCATTGTTCATGAATTGCTATGCTAATGGAGGATAATATCTGTACTATAAAAAGTTAACTGCTTACATTTACAACGGTTATATCTTATTACTAAAATCCAATAACCTTGGTAAATCTCGCCCCAATTATGTGTGAATTTGAGAAAAATGCGCGTAAAATCGTAGTCCTGAGAGGATCTCAATGCTTGACTCCACTGCGCGTGCGGAACGCGTCGAAATAATCGCACCAGAGGCTGCTTCGTACACCTGGGAGGTGCCCCAAAAGCCGGTGGCAGTGCGTCTCCCAATGCCGCTGATCGATCGCCTGGAGTCCGAAGCCGTCGAGACGTTTCGCTCGCTCACTTCGCGTGGTTCGGAAGTTGGCGGATTGCTCCTGGGTTTTCACACGCCCGGCAGCCCCACGCTGGTCACGGTATCGGATTTCGAACTCATCTCGTGCGACTACAGCCGGGGACCGCTGTACCGGCTTTCCGACGGTGACATGGCGCGCTTCGAACAGGCGATGGAGAAGCATGCCGCCGGAAGCGGCGCGCGCGTCATGGGCTTTTTCCGCAGTCACACGCGCAAAGGTTTGTCGCTCGATGCCGAGGATGTCGCATTTTTCGAACCGCGTTTCCTCGAACCGCATCACCTGGTACTGCTGATTCGGCCGTTCGCCACCAAGGTGAGTACGGCAGGCATTTTTATTCGCGAGAATGGCCGCATCGGCGCCGAGAACAGCTACCGTGAATTTGCGTTTCGTTCGTCGGAACTGACGCACCCGGGCGCGGGTGCTGGAAAAACGGAACCGGCAACGCCATCTGCTCCGGCGGCGCAAGCCGCGGCGCAGCCTGTCGCGCCGCCGAAGCCGCCGTCGAGAGCGCAGATCGTTCCGATCGCGTCGCGTCGCGAAATCTCTTTGCCGGAGCCGGTCGTTATATCTCCCAACGCGCCGCCAATCGTTGCCGACCGCGTGGAAACGCCCGCTCCTCCGGCACCAAAGCCCGCCGCGCCGGCGCCCGAAAAGGACGAAAAGGAAAAGGCCGGCGAGAAGGAAAAAGAGAAGCCTGCCTCTCCTCCGGTGTCTGCGCCCCCAGTGCCTCCAGCGGTTGCCGCCCCAGCAGCGGCAGTGCCCGTCGCCCGCGTGGCAGAGGAGAAGGTCGAGGAACCGTTGCCGGCGACTCCGGCTGAAGAAATCGCGCTATCCGCGCCCGCTCCCAAAAATAAGAAACTGCGTCTCGTGGTAGCTGCCGCGATCGGTATGTTGGTTCTCGGAGGCGGTGGATTGGTGATCTATCCGACGCTGATGAGGCATTCTTCCCCATCGCACCCCAATGCCCAGCAGGATTCTTCTCCGCTATCGCTGCGCGTGGAACGAACGTCCGGCGGCATGTTGCTCACCTGGAACCGCGACCTTCCGGTGATCCAGAGCGCCAGCAAGGTAGTCCTGTCGATCACCGATGGCGACCGTCATGAGAACATCCAGCTCGATCCCAACCAGGTTCGCACCGGCAGCATTCTGTATCCGCCCATCACCGGCGATGTGAGCTTCCAGATGGAAGTCACCGACCCGCACCAATCCAAGACCACCAGCGAATCGTTGCGCGTGCTCGATCCGCGGCCCTCCCCGCTGGATGAGCCGGCTGCCGCGTCGAGCGCCCCGGGCGCGACGAAAGAGGCTTCGGCAGCGAAACCGGTTACCAACAGCGCCGTCACCAACGCGGAAGCTAACCCGGCATCGGCAACCGTTCCCGCTGGCGCAACCGACGATACCAAGGCCCCGGAGGATACCACGGCTTCTCATCCGGCCGCCAACCTGAAGCCTTTTAACACCGCTTCTCTGGCGCAGCGGCTGCGGCCGGTGAGTTCTGCCGACCTACCGGAGGCGCCACCCGTGGTTCGGGCCACGCCCGCCGTTTCCGGGAGCCTGGCCGGAATCGTCTCTAGCCAGACTGCCGTACCGGCTCCTCCCAGACCGGTGCCACAAGCCCCGGCGCCGCCGCCTAAAGTTGGCGGCCAATTGACGGCGGCCAGAGTCATCAACCGGGTCGACCCCGAATATCCCAGGCTCGCGAGGCAAGCAGGCGCAGGCGGAGTAGTGGAATTGGAAGCCACCATCTCGGCTGACGGCAAGGTCAAGAACCCGCGCGTCGTCCGCGGTAACAGCATGCTGCAGAAAGCTGCCATCGATGCCGTTCTACAATGGCGTTACCAGCCTGCCATGCTGAATGGAAAGCCGGTGGAATCTCCGGTGGAAATCAAGCTGAACTTCGTCACGCAGGGCCACTAGATACCTGACCGCGTGGGATCTTCGTAATGGCATCCCGAGGCAAGGCCTGCAAGGGCAAGGCTTCGAGACGCGAGGAAATTGATCATGCGGTCGCGGTACCAGCAGGGCGGCTTTCCGCCATTTAGAGATTACGGAGGCACCGGCCCGCTCGCGGTCCCGGCTCTTCCGCTCTAAGGGCCCGCGAACGTACGTGGACGGTGCTTTTTTGGTTAGCGCTAACTTTTTCCACGAGGATAGTATGAGAGGAAATACTCCGGCCGCTTACCAATTCGAGTATTGTGCGTTCTAGGATCTACCCTTATTCTCGAAAGAGCTTTTGCAGTCGGAGAAATCCATGGATGACCTCAAATTGGTGTTGACGTATCAGATGGCCGGAGAGACGCACCAGCAGGTACGTGGTGCCTGCCGGATCAAGGTGGATGGCCGCGGAGGCCTCCTGTTATACGACCCTGGCCGTCACGAAGGCGAGCGCATCGACCTCGGCCGTTTGCAATCGTTAAGCCTTTTTGGAGTCACGCCCGCGAATACGATTTCGGCACTGCCGAACTAGATTTCAGGCCCTCCCAAAACCCAAGCCGGAAACCCAGATTCTCGGTCCCAAGTCATGGGACTCTTTGCTATCCTTCGGGATACTCCCGATATAAACCATTGAGAACACGTTTCGCCATTGTCTGGCCCAAGATGTGCATGTGGGTACAGTCAAATGGCCCAGATCATTGAACGGAACATCGACACGGTGGTGCTCTCGGTAGTTTCGATGCTCTATTCAGTGGCTGTCGTTGTCTTGAAACGCATTCATAGCTAAAGGTTTACCGGGATGCTCAACGCTTTGACCATTGACGTCGAAGAGTATTTCCACCCCACGGAAGTACAGAACAGCATCGGTGTGGATTCCTGGCCGGATCTTCCCTCGCGGGTAGAGGCCCAGACACACCGGATCCTGGACCTGCTCGCTGAAAAGAACACCAAAGCCACCTTCTTTCTTCTGGGATGGGTGGCGGAGCATCACCCGGGGGTCGCGCGAGCGATCGTATCCGCGGGGCACGAAGTGGCATGCCACAGCTATGGGCATCAGCTGGTTTATAACCTGACTCCGGACGAGTTTCGAGCCGACACTCGAAGGGCCGTCGCGGCTATCGAGGATGCCTGCGGTATCACTCCGAAGGCATATCGGGCACCCAGCTATTCGGTTGTGAAAAAGTCTTTCTGGGCGCTGGAAATATTGGTGGAAGAGGGATTTACGCAGGATTCCAGCATTTACCCGATCAGCCACGACCGCTATGGAATTCCGGGTTTCGAGCGTCACGCCCATACCATCCATACCCCTTCCGGATCCATCCAGGAGATTCCCATCGCCACCGCGAAGGTATCCGCCGACAAGTTGGCGCCGGTGGGTGGGGGAGCCTATTTGAGGCTGCTTCCCTACCGCTACACGGCTGCCGGAATCCGGCGAGTAAACGTCGAGGAGGGAGAGCGGGCCTGCATTTATTTCCATCCCTGGGAAATCGACCCACAGCAACCGCGGATCGCGAGAGGCATCGTTGCCAAACTTCGGACCTACTCGGGATTGAGCGGCATGTATGACAAGCTGAGCCGGTTGATGACCGACTTCAAGTTCACGACTTTGTCGGCGGCATACGGTTTTCAGGGAGCTGCCTGCCGTACCGTCGATGAAAGATTGCCCTTCGCGTTGTCCCCTAAGCCGCTAGCCTGATTGGCAGCGCGCACCCCACCATCGATGCCATTTTCGGAACCGCGCGTGCTAAAGGTGTCCACACGCAGGTTCCAGCATGATTGAAATCAAGCGTTCGATCCGCACCGTTGCGCTCCTGTGGGCTTGCCTGTCGATTGGCTTAGTTACTACCGCTCGGGCGGCGCTGGATGCCTCGCAGGTTCTCATTCTGGTCAACCGCGACTCGCCGCTCTCGGAGCATGTGGCCGAGATCTATGCGCACCTGCGCCAAGTCCCGGCCGCCAATGTCCTGCGGCTCGCGATGGGGACGAACCAGCAGATCAGCGTCGACCAATACTGGAGCAAGGCCGGGGAGCCGATTCGGAAGTACCTGGATGATCATCCGGAAATCCGGTGCATTTTGACCACTACCGGGGTTCCCTACACGGTGCAGGGAAACGACGGCTCGGACGACGGCGCCGCTTTCGATAGCATTCTCGCCATGGTCCTGAGGGAAGAGCCGGGCAGCCGGAAGCGGCGCCAGCCGGATCCTCTCTACTTGAACGGCCTGAATCCGTATGGAATCAGCGATCCGCGGCAACTGAAAATGATCTTTGTGGCGCGGCTGGACGGCCCCGACCTGGGAACGATCACTCGCATGGTTGAAGACGCGATTGCCACCGAGAAATCCGGGCTGGCCGGCCTGGTTGCGGGCGACGCTCAGGGACTCGAGGAAGTGACGGGCTATGGCGAGGGCGATGCCACGATTCGGGCCGCGGTGGACCGGCTGGGCGGCGCCGGATTTCCCATAAACCTGGACCTGAAACAGGAAACCTGGAAGCAGCCGCCGTCCGGGCCCGGAAATCAGGCTGCCGGCGCGGCATTTTACGTGGGGTGGTATGCGCTGCTGAACTTCCAGGATATTTTCGGCGAGCGCGGGCTGGCGCGGGGGGCGATTGCCTGGCACATCGCCAGCCAGGAAGCGCAGGATATCTGGAATCCGAAAGGGACTGGCTGGTGCGTCAACTTGATGCGCCGGGGAGCCGCGGTGACCATCGGGCCGGTGCGCGAACCCTACGTGGCCGCCTTTCCGCACGGCGACGTATTCGTGGAGGCGCTGCTGAGTGGCATGAGCGTGGTGGAGGCTTACTGGCTCTCCTTGCCGCAGGTATCCTGGGCGATGGTGATTCTTGGCGACCCGCTGTACCGGCCGTTCGGTCTTCACCCCAGGGCGTCGATTGTAGCGCGAGCATATGTTTCTACCGGGCCCAGCCAGGTTCTGGTTCGCGGCGAAACCAGTCCTCTGCTGGTGGAACTGGAATGTGTCGGTGTGCCGGGCACGAGCACTCCGGCGTTGGTGGCCACGGCCGAGCCGGAGATGGGATTGAAGGCGGCGTCGGGACAGGTGGAGATACCGGCGATGAAGGCCGGGGAGACGGAGGTGGTGAGAATCCCGAGCGTCACCGCGGGCGACGATCCTACCGGGCTGTTTCGCCTGCAGCTGATCACGCAAGGTCCCCCCGACAGCCCACGCCACATCGTATTAGAGGGGCGGATCGGCTTTTCCCGCCTGACGGGCGGGCTGGGGCCGAAGAGGCAGCTGTTCGCCAATCCCGATGGCGGCAGCCTGATCTCGGGACAGCCGGGACGGAACGTCATCGTTCAGACCGCCAGCCTGCAATCGCGCCCGGTCAGGCTGCCGGAGGGCTTCGTTTTGGCGAATCTGGCATTTGCGCCAGGCGGGGCACATCTAGCCATGGCGCTGGCCAATCCGCAAAGCAAAGAGGGTTCGGTGGTGCTGGCCGACGCCGGTCTGGCGCACATTCAGACTTTGCCCGCCAAAACGGAATTCAGAAGATGGCTCGATCCGGACCACGTTCTGCTTGGGAGCGAAAATGGCATGATCAGCCATAGCATCTCTGGCGGGACGGACCGGGATTTGGGGCGTCCGATCAGCCGGATCGGGAACGTCATTCCAGGTACCGATTTTCAGTACTTCCGATCGGACGCCGGTCACGTCATGGTTCGGAAAGGGCCGGCCGAACCGTTTCAGGAAGTGTTACAAGGCACGCGAGTCAATCAGTTTGTCGCCGTGGCCAACGATCTATCGCTTTTCGGCGGAGTGGACGCGGACAAAAAACTGTGGGTGCAGCACGGGCTCGACGGGCAGCCGGAAACGATCGCGACTGGTGTCGTGAACGTGGTGTGGGGACCGATTTCGCGGCGCGCCCTGGTCTGGGACGGTCATAACGCCCGGGTTTACGACGGCCGGGACAACTCCTGGATAAGCCTGGGTGTGGTTGCGCAAGCCGAGTGGAGCGACGATGAGGAGTCGATGCTATTTGTGGAAACCAAGCCGGACAGCAGTATGCTTTCGCTGTTGTCGGGAAGGCTGGTGGAGCAGCTCTGCCCGATGAACCGTATCGGACAGATTGAACGGATCGTCTTTTCCGAGGATCAACGGCGGGCGTTTCTACTGGCTTCGTTGAGTGGCGAGTTCGACGCCTGGATGATGCTGCTTCCCCCGCGTGTGCCGGCGCCGCCCAGGGCTTCGAAATGAAATACCTGTGCTTGCTGGCGGTTTCCGTGACGGCGTTTTCCAGCCCGGCCGCAGTTCGCGATGCGAACCCCGCCAATTATAGGGAATTATTGCGGCAATTGAAGCCCGGCGACACGCTGAACCTGGCAGCGGGGTGGTATCCGAGACTGTATGTGTCCGGCTTGCGTGGGAATGCCGGCTCCTGGATCCGCATTGCCGGACCGGCATCGGGTGCGCCGGCGGTGATCGAGGGAGACGCGGATCACAACACCGTGGAGATCGAGAATTCGAGCTACGTGTCGATCGAAAACCTGCGGATCGACAGCGGGGGCATTGAGGGCGTGGCCGGTGTCAGTGCCAAGGGTGGATCGGCCAACCTGACGCACCACATTCGTCTGGAGGGCAATACGTTCGTCGGCCAAAACCACGGACAGCAGACCGACGCCATCTCGACCAAAACGCCTACGTGGGGATGGATCATTCGCTTCAACCGGATTCTCGGCGCAGGAACCGGAATGTACCTTGGCAATTCCGACGCCACGCAGCCGTTCGTCTCGGGCATCATCGAAAACAACCTGGTCCGGGATACGATTGGCTACAACATCGAGATCAAGGACCAGAGGGACATCCCGAATGTTCCCGGGATGCCGCTCGAGCCGACGGTGACGATCATCCGGAACAACGTTTTCATAAAGAACGACGGACCAAGTCCCGATGGCGACCGGCCGAATCTGCTGGTGGGAGCTTTTCCGGAAAGCGGCGCCGGCTCGCAGAACCGCTACGAGATTTACGGGAACCTTTTCGTACACAATCCACGCGAGGCGCTGTTTCAAGGATCCGGCAGGCTTTCTCTGCACGACAACATCTTTCTCGATGGCTGCCCGGGATATCCCGCGGTGGTGCTGATGAAGCAGAACAAGCCGCTCGAGACGGCCTGGGTTTACAACAACACCATCTACACTGCCGGACTGGGGATCCGCTTCGGTAGCGCCGCGGTCAAAAGCAGTGTCGTGGCGGGCAATCTGGTATTTGCCGGAACGAACCCAATCGAAGGTCCGATTCAGGAATTGGCGGACAACATTACGGGATCTTTGGAAAGCGCTGGGGCGTCAGTCCGCGCGCCATCCTTCGATCCGGCGTCGGCGGATTTTTATCCGCTGCCGGGCAAGTGTCAAGGTAGCCCGCTCGACCTAAAGCGATTCGAGGGGGACCAGGATTACGCACTGGATTTCAATGGCCGGTCAAAGCTGCGGTCCAAACGAATCTGCCGGGGTGCATACTCCGGCGAAGGACAAAATCCTGGCTGGCACCTTCAGATAGATCTGAAGCCGCCCGGTCCGCCCTTGCCGAAAATCGATTGAAAGGTACTAAGGCCCGGCGGATTTTTTTACAAGTTTGAGAATTCCAAGCACGGCATGACATTTCCTGGCGTGTACGGAAGTGTTTCGATCGCAAAAGGTATTTATTTTCTGCAATCTACACAAGGTTCGAGCTGGCTCGGGGATTGCAATGAGAAATGCTAGCCCGGTATTTGCGGGCGATTTCGTACTCTTCCAGGAGATCAGATGAATCTGGCAGCTAAAATCGTTGGGCTGGTGGTTATTGCGTTGGCGCCGGCGTTTGCGGACAACCTGCTGGTTGTGGGAGGTCCCACGACCGGGACATTTTCCAATCAGACGGCAGGAACACTCCATCTGGGAGATTCCAGTTGGACATACGCCGGCAGCGGAGATTTTTCGAGCACTCTTACGTTTCTCTCTGGCGATCTCGGCTTTCTGGGTGTTACCCCGGTTGGTCCATTCGTAATTGGTATTCTGACCGACGACAACAACGATGCCCGCGGAAAACACGATACCGCCGACACCACCGTGACGGCGAACCTCGATGTAAACGTGCCGTTCCTGTTCCCGACACTCGATACGGTCTCGTTCGACGGGAGTGGGCTGACGGTCAGCGTGGAGGAGAACTTCAACGCGGCTCACGACGACCAGGTTCAGGGTCTTAACAACTTCGAAGGACAGACTGCCGGCTTCACCTATAACGGCCAGCAATACCTCGTTACTTTAGAAGGGTTTTACAGCCATTTCCTGAATCAGAGCGGGGG
Source organism: Bryobacteraceae bacterium (assembly GCA_035509055.1). Classification (GTDB taxonomy): domain Bacteria; phylum Acidobacteriota; class Terriglobia; order Bryobacterales; family Bryobacteraceae; genus PALSA-129. The sequence continues at coordinate 43,311 of DATJMA010000148.1, forward strand.
GCCGATTTCCAGTTTCGATACGGCTGATGGCTCCAACTCCGCTTACCTCTGGGCTGACATTACCGCGGTCCCCGAGCCTTCCAGCGCGATCCTTTTGATCACCATCTGCGGAATGGCAGGGTTGACTTTACGCCAGCGCCGGAAAGCTTGAATTGCGGCGCATTTTTGCCGATGGCCGGTTGGACGCCGTCGAGGCTGCCCAACCGGCATTCGCATTTTGGGGCTTACAAGCGGATGAGTTTTTCCGAGGTGACGCCGCGGAGGGCGTTGCGCGTATCGACTACTAATTTGGCGTCGCGCAGGACGGCATGATAGTCGACGCCGCTGTGATCGGTGACAATCACAACACAATCGGCGGCGGCGAGACCGGCGGAAAGCTCGGACGCGAAGATCTCTTTGCCATCGATCCGCACCAGTGGCACGAAGGGATCGCTGAAGGTGACTTCAGCCCCGCGGCGCATCAGCAGATGCATGACATCGAGGGCGGGGGATTCGCGCACGTCGTCGATATCGCGCTTATAGGCGACACCCAGGATGTGCACACGGGAGCCTTTGACTGCCTTTCCAAAATCGTTGAGGGCGTTCTGGACGCGCTCGGCGACGAAGTGGGGCATCTGTCCGTTGATGTAGCCGGCAAGCTCGATGAAGCGGGCTTCGATACCGGCTTGGCGCGTTTTCCAGGAGAGATAGAACGGATCGATCGGAATGCAATGGCCGCCGAGCCCGGGACCGGGATAGAAGGGCATGAAGCCGAACGGTTTGGTAGCGGCGGCATCGATGACTTCCCATATGTTGATGCCCATCCGGTCGCACATCATGGCGAGCTCGTTCACCATTCCGATGTTGATCATGCGGAAAGTGTTTTCGAGGAGCTTCACCATTTCGGCGACCTGCGTGGAACTGACCGGGATAACGGTTTCGAGCGCCTGCGAATAGAACTGCGCTCCCATGCGAGTGCAAGCGGCGGTCACGCCGCCGACGACTTTGGGAATATTGCGGGTCTGATATTTGGGGTTGCCTGGATCGACGCGCTCGGGCGAGAAACAGAGGAAGAAATCTTCCCCAACCTTTAGATTTTCGCCGGAAAGCATCGGGAGAACCACTTCTTCGGTAGTACCGGGATAGGTGGTGGATTCGAGTATGGCCAGCATCCCGGGGTGGAAATACTTGGCGACTTCCTGGCAAGCCGACACGATGTAGCTCATGTCGGGATCCTTGGTCTTGCGGAGCGGCGTGGGGACGCAGATGTTGATGGTGTCGAGATCGGAGATGACGGAAAAGTCTGTGGTGGCGGTGAGCTTGCCGTTTTCGACGAGCGACGAGACGTCCTGGCTGGTGACGTCCTGGACGTAGGAGTCGCCGGCGTTGATGCGAGCGATTTTGGATTCGATCAGATCGATGCCGGTGACATGAAAGCCGGCTTTGGCGAATTCCACGGCCAGCGGAAGACCGACATACCCCAATCCGACGATGCCGACCCGGGCGGTCCGGGCGGCGATTTTGGAAGAAAGCGCAGCACTCGAGGTGGCGCTCGAAGACGCAGTTGTAGCACTCATAAAAATAAATCCTCTCGGAAGGGGCTTTATTGACCGATGGCGGCTTGCCAATTCGAAGACATTTCGGCTTTGGCCGCAAAGGGCACCGGCTTGTCCTCGACCCCGAGCTTTTTCATCTTGTAAAGCAGGGCCTTGTAATCGATCCTCAGAAGCGCGGCGGCCTGTTTGCGATTCCAGCGGGTGGAATTCAGAGCCGCCAGGATGGCTTCGGTCTCGGCCAGGTGCTTGGCTTTGGTGACCTGCTCCAGGATAGGCGACTCGGCTTCTTCCGGTTGCGGGGCGACGGCGGCAACGGGCGCCGGCAGGGCGGCGGGTTGCGGCGTGGGGACCGGTGTGGGCGCCGCCATTTTGCGGACCGAGCGGGACTGCAACTCGCGAGCCAGCAGAGCGGAATCGCGGAGGACCGTCAGGCGGCGAACGAAGTTTTCCAGTTCCCGAACGTTGCCAGGCCATTGATAGTTGAGCATGGCATGTTTGAGATTCGGGTCGAGCAAGGGAGTTTCGTTGCCGTTGACGGCATGCCGCTTCAGCAGGAAGTCGGCCAATGGAACGATGTCTTCCCGGCGCTCGCGCAGTGGGGGAATGTGAACGTTGATGACGTTCAGGCGGTAGTAAAGATCTTCGCGGAACTGGCGGTCGGCGATGGACTGTTCGAGATCGCGGTGAGTGGCCGCCATCACGCGGACGTTGACGCGCACGGTTTCCTTGCCGCCGATACGTTGAAATTCGTGGTCCTGGAGCACCTGCAGGAGCTTCGCCTGAAGGCGGACGTCCATGTCGCCGATTTCGTCGAGCAGGATCGTGCCGCCATCGGCCATTTCGAACATGCCGGCTTTCTTTTGGAAGGCGCCGGTGAACGCGCCGCGCTCGTAACCGAACAACTCGCTTTCCACCAGCTCGGAGGGCAGGGCGGCGCAATTCAATTTCAGGAAGGGTTTGCCGGCGCGAGGCGACTGAGCATGCAGTTCGCGGGCGATGACTTCCTTGCCGCTTCCGGTTTCACCCTGGATCAGGACCGGGACTTCCGACCAGCCGATCTGCCCGATCAGCCCCTGTATCTCCTTCATGCGAGGGTTGGAGCCGAGGAAGGCTTTGGGAGCGGCGGCGGGAATTCGCGGCGCGCGAACCATTTCCACGGGCTTCAGATTTACGGCACGGGAAATCGCCTTCTGCAGATCTTCGTGCTCGACCGGTTTGCAGAGAAAATCGGTAGCTCCAGCTTTCATCGCGCTGACGATGTTCATGCTGGAGGATGCGCCGGAGACAATGATCACCGGCAGGTTCGGGTCAATTTTCCGAATTTCGCGCAGTGTGTCCATCCCATCGCGATTCGGCATCATAATGTCCAACAATACGGCGGAAATATTCGAACGGGAAGTTTGGAGACAGGCCAGCACTTCATCGCCGTCCTGAGCTAGCTCTACTGCATAGCCGAGGCACTTGAGAGCCATTTCCAGATAGCCTCTCACTTCCAACTCGTCTTCCCCCACCAGAATAGTCTGACCGGGTCTAGGCGTCATGATCCCTCCGAGAATCTTCATTGAGCATTTGGAACAGGTTGTGGCGGCGGAGCGGAAGAACAAACGAGAACATCGCCCCTGTGTCCGTGTTCTCGGCCCAGATGTCGCCCTCGTGCCGTAGCGCAATCATTTTGCAGATTGCCAGCCCGAGTCCGGCTCCTGAGCGGTCTCGCCCGCCTGTGTAGGTAGTGTATTCTTCGAAAATACGTTGCAAGTGCATGGCAGGGATGCCAGCACCGGAATCGCGGATATCTACTCGGTATGCGTTGGGTTCCCGATTGAGCCCCCGCCGGCGTTCCATATCGGGGGGCAACCCGGCATTGGTTTTCCGGCGCTCCCAGAAGAAAGGATAGCCGGAAATCTCGATGACGCCTGCCTTCGGCGTAAACTTGCAGGCGTTGTCGAGGAGATTGATAAGGATCTGCTCCATTTGCCCCGTTTCGAAGTACAGCGTCTGGCCGGGAGATATAAGGTCGGTCGAGATGCTGATCCGCTTTTCTTCGGCAAAGGGAGCGATTTCGTGCAATGCCTGGTCCAGGCACTGCTGGAGATCGGCCGGTTGGAAATCGGGCCGTTTCTTCAACTGGCGGCCGACGCTGAGCTGAAACATAGCGTCCGCCATGCGGGACAGCCGCTTGGCGCTGTGCTGCATCCGCACCAGGACTTCCTTCTGATTGTCGTTAATGCCGCCCAAGGCTTCGCTGAGGAGCAAGCCGCAATAGCCGCTGAGAGCTGTGAGGGGAGCCCGGAAATCGTGGACCGCCCGGGCAAGAAAATTAGTCCGGTCCTGGTCGTATTCCTGGAGCTTCAGGTTGGTCTGAATGAGGCACTGGAGCAACTCGTCCCGGTCGGCGCGCATGGAGTTGGCGGCCATCATGCGTTCTTCGTGGGCGGAGATCGCGAGGCTGAGAAACGCTGCCAGCGTCGCCCGGGTGAACGGCTTTAGAAGGATATTGGCGGCGGCGCCTCCGGTGCGGGCGTGAAAATCGGGGAGTTCTTTGCGGTGGACGAGGAAAAGATTCCGGGACAGACTATTGTGGATATTGGGCGGAGGCAAAAAATTGGAATTAAAATCCCAAACGTAGAGATCCGCTTCGGAGCGGGTATCGGCTGCCTCCGCAGGCATGATTGCCCAATTCGGGTTACCGATTTCCCCTACAATTTCACAGCACAAGCTATAGAGTTCCGGGTCTTTAGATACAACTTTGACTTGCATACGAAGATCGTACGGTTTTAGCCGCGCCTGTTCCGCCGCTGCATCGATCCGCTCAACTTTGGTAACTCTACCCATGTTGCTTGACTTATGTCTAAATTCCGGGATTACAGAATAGCTGACCTGTCGGCGAAGTCAAGGGTCTTAGTGCTACCGGAAATGAGCCAAAATAGCCCAATCGTGGGATTCAGTCCTTGTGGAAAACCCGTTGCATTTTTTGCAACACATTGATATTTAAGGATATTTCAGGTACTCACCCGACAGCCCGGTCCCTCTAGTACGTTTTTGCCAAATCGACCCTGCTATCCAGAGTTATTCCTACAGAGATAAATGCTGTCCTACACAAAAATTATTACGTCTAGAGTGACGCTCCCGGAAAGGGCAAAATACCTTCGGGAGCTAACGCAAGAAGTTGCACATTTTGTGCAAACAATTAAAACAAAAGTGTTTATAGGAAAGCATGGCCGCGAAACTGCTGTGGGAGGGCAATCGCTATGTCGAATTTCCAGGAATTCGCGATCAGACCCACGGAAAGAACCATACCGCAGCAAGTATTTCATCCGGAGAGACGAAAACGTGTGCGGACTACGGTTCACTGGCCCTTGTTTATTTTCCGAAATGACTCGGCGGACGGGATTGAGAGCACCACGCTAAATTTGAGTAGTACAGGGTTCTTTTGTCTGTCACGCCAAAGTTTCGATCCTGGCGAATCTCTTTTTTGTACTCTCCATGTACCTTCTCACGATCCCGAAGGAAGAGAGCGGCTCTGGATTCTGGAGTGCCGGGTGCGGGTGACGCGAACCGAGCCGGCGGCGGGCGAGGGCCTGTACGGATTGGCTTGCGAGATGGAAGATTACCGGCTGCTTTCGTCCCACCAGGCGATGCGAGCGTGAGATAGGGCCGCCCGCTGGCGCGGTACCGGGCCGCGACGACACTGCCCCGGAGAAAACAGGCGCCCGCCCCACCGGAACGCATTTCCCATACCAAAATTTTAGAAGAATTCCTACTGTTTTGCCGCTCCGGGCCGCCAATCGCCTGGATTAGGTAAACATAGGGGCTCGCTGGATACCCGAAAGTTAGTGGTGGCCGCGAAAGTGCAAATAGGCTTGAACGACGTGCGAGAACAGCTTCCTATGTTGAAATCGAATTCCAGCAAATTCCTTGTTTCTAAACTGTTTATTCTGGCGGCGTACAGCGCGGCGTGCGTGCTGTCGGCGCAGGAGGCGCCCCCGAAAGACCTGGTTCAATATGTTCGGGATGCGATCAAGGCGGGCGAGAGTCCGGCGCAGATCCAACAGAACGCGGTCAGTTCGGGCTGGTCCGCGGCCACCGTGTCCAAAGCCGTGGGATATGTTCGTGATCAGGACGCAACCGGGGCCGCGGCCCTAACCGCAACCGCGGTGGCGGGAACGGCTGCCAATACCGAAGCCAAGCCGGAACCTGTGAAGACCATAGGCACAATTGGAAGCAAGCCCTCGGTCAATCGCGGTGTTCCCGACGACTATAAGATTGGCGCCGGGGACGTCCTCGAGATCAACGTCTGGAAGGAGCCAGATGCCTCGGTGAAGAGTGCGATGGTGAGGACGGACGGCCGGATTTCGATGCCCCTGCTGAAGGATGTCGAAGTAGTGGGCCTGACCCCCATGGAGCTGGAAAAGCTGCTTACCGAGAAGCTCTCGTCACTGATTAACTCGCCCGATGTCACTGTCATCATCACCGGGACCGGCAGCAAGAAGATTTACGTGCAAGGCAAAGTGAACCATGAAGGTCCGATTGCCTTCACCTACAATATGACGGTCATGCAAGCGTTGAGTGAAGCCGGAGGAATTACGATATACGCGAAGAAGAGCAAGATTTATGTCCTGCGCACGGATAACGGCAAGGCCACCCGGCTGGCCTTCGATTATTCGGCCGTGCTAAAGGGACAGCGTCTGGATACGAACATCCAACTGCAGGCCGGCGACATGATTGTAGTTCCGTAAGCCATTGGCTTAGGACTGGCATAGTACTTGACAATCGTCGCAACCATCGACGGACGCACGAGCCGTTAGGCATTCTGGTTTTGTGCGGAGAAAAAGATCAGAGCGGAAGATGCTGACCCATCCGAATTGTGTTTACCAGAAACGCCTCCAGATCTCTTTGCTGGTGTTTCTCGCGGCCGCGAGCGAGGGCTACGCGCAGCTCTCCTCGTCTGCGTACCGGGCCCTGGGTCAGCCGAACCTGAGCCAGAACGGTCTGAACCTGATTCAGGGAGCGGCTCTGCATAATCCTGATGCCATTGCCCTAGACTCACGAGGAGCGCAGGTCCACCTGTACGTTTCCGATACACAGAACTATCGGGTTTTGGGATGGGCGGACGTGAGCGCGTATCAGGCGGGGCAAGCCCCGGCGATAGTGCTGGGACAGTCTTCGCTTTTAAACTCGGTACCCATGGGAATCGGGGCGAAAGGTTTCGACGGACCGCTGGGACTGGCGGTGGACCCGATGTCGGGGAACCTGTATGTTGCGGACACCGGTAACAACCGGGTGCTGCGATTTCAGTCCCCTTTCGACAATCCGACTGTGGTGGAACCGGACGCGGTTTACGGCCAATCGAACTTTACTACGTTTTCTAGCGCTGCTCCCTCCGCCACTTCGTTGAACCAGCCGCGCTCATTGGCGTTCGACCCCAGCGGGAACCTCTGGATCGCCGATACGGGGAACAATCGCGTGGTGCGGATTCCGGCGGCGAACCTCAATGTTCCCGCGCCGGTCGCGGCGGATACGGTGATCGGGCAAAAGGATTTTTCGGGCGGACAGGCGGACGCCGGCAGCGGAGCGGTCTCCAATTCGGGATTCGACGAGCCGGCCGGCATCGCGTTCGACGTGATCGGCGATCTGTATGTGGCGGATTTCAATAACACGCGGGTATTGATGTTTCCAGTGCCGCTGACGCCGCCGGCGGCCGCGAGCATCGTGTGGGGCCAAACGGATTTTACCAGCCGCGGCGTGCCGTCGCCGGCCACGTCGTCGAGCCTGGCAGGTCCGACCGGGGTCTCGGTCGGCGGTGGCAACCTTTACGTGGCCACGCCGTTCGATGACCGGGTTCTGGTGTTTTCGGCGGGCGGCCCGAACGGTACGGCCGCGAAAAGCGTGATCGGACAGCCGGACCTTACGACTACCACGGTGAACACCGGTTCCTTTCCGCTGGCATCTGCGACTTCGCTGGCGGGTCCGACGGATGTCAAGGTGGATACGAGCGGGAACGTGTGGGTGGCGGACGCCGAAAACAATCGCGTGCTGATGTTTCCGCCGGGATCGAATTCGGCAAGCCAAGTTTGGGGACAAAACGACTTCGCCTCGAATGGGCCGAACCAGGTCAAGCCGGCGAGCCTCAATTTTCCGTACCAGGTGGCGATCGACTACTCGCAATCGCCATTTGCGCTTTACGTCTCGGATACCAACAACAATCGCGTCCTGGTGTGGAAAGACTCGGCGCACTTTCAGAGCGGCGACCCGGCCGACCTGGTGATTGGCCAGCCGACGCTCTACACCGCGGCGCCGAACATCGATTCGGGAGCGGCGCAGACTCCGACCGCGACCTCGCTTGCCGGCCCAAGGGGCGTTGCCGTGGCCAAGGACGGGACAGTGTACGTTGCGGACTCGGGGAACAATCGCGTCCTGCAATTTCCGCGGCCGGTGAGTCAGAGCGGGCGGATCACACCGTCGGCGGTGATCGGGCAGACGAATTTCACCAGCTCGGCTTCCGCGGCGACCAGCGCAACCTCGTTGAACACTCCCGGAGGGCTGGCAATCGGCCCGAATGGGGATTTGTTTGTAGCGGACAGCGGGAACAATCGCGTTCTGGAGTTTCCGCCGGGAGGCGGAACGGGAGCGGCGGCGGCGCGGGTTTTCGGCCAGCCGAATATGACTAGCGGCACACGTCCGACGCAGGTATCGGCCCAGAGTCTGAACTCGCCGCAGGGGGTATTCGTAGACCAGACTTCGAATTTGTACGTGACGGACACTGGTGCCAACCGGGTGCTGGTCTATTCCAACAGCGCGGGGTCCACTTCGGCCACGGCGGTAATCGGGCAGGCTGACTCTAACGGGACGCCCGGGGGCGTGGCCCTGAACGTACCGCTCGGCGTGGCGGTGGATGGTTCGGGGAATGTGTGGGTCGCGGATAACGGAAACAATCGCGTGCTGGAATTTACGTGGCCTGGGTATCTGCCGGGCGGCGCGACTGCCGCGGCGGTGATCGGGCAGCCAAATTCGAGTAATACCAGCCCGGACTGGGATACCACGAACGGACTGGCCACGGCCGACAGTTTATATAATCCGTCCGCGGTCTATCTGGACCGGCAGAACACTTTGTACGTCGGAGACCCGGGCAACAACCGGCTGCTGCAATTCCTGCGCCCGGTGGCGCTGGTGAACGGTGCGACCCTGCAGGCAGGCGTGCCGCTTGCGAACGGTTCGATCGCCACGCTATTCGGAAACGGGCTGGCGACCGACACCGGTACGGCATCGGGAGGATCTTGGCCGCCTTCGATGGTAAACCGGCAGGTGGTCGTGAACGACCAACTGGTGGCGCCGCTCTATTACGCATCGGCGACGCAGATGAACTTCCAACTTCCATCGAATACTCCGCAGGGGCAGCAGCGGATCGCGGTGCGGTTGGCCGACACCAACGAATTGGTGGCAGGCGGAAGTGTCCTGGCTGCGGCAGTGGCGCCCGGGATCTTTACGCTCACGGAGAGCGGCAGTGGGCAGGCGGCGGTACTCAACGCCGACTACTCGGTTAACGGCGCGAATAATCCAGCGGCAATAGGGTCGACGATTCAGATCTATGGGACCGGCCAAGGGCCGGTGAGCCCCGCGGTTCCCGATGGCACTGCCGCGCCGGGCTCGCCGCTTTCCTGGACGGCGGCGCAGGCGACTTCCAATGCCCAGACCTGCTTTGCCACGCAAGCGGTATGCGTAGCGATCGGGGACGCGTTTGGGGCGATCCAGTATACGGGACTGGCTCCCGGCGAGATCGGGTTGTGGCAGATCAACGTTACAATTCCGTCCGGAATCGTAACCGGAAGCGCCGTGGGCGTGCGGGTTGTCATTGACGGGGTCGCTAGCAATTTAGTGACGATTGCGGTGAAATAAAACGAGGACCGAAAGCTCCACCAGCCATGTACACAGAATTTTACGGTCTGACGAAAAAGCCTTTCAACATGACTCCAGACCCCGCCTTTCTGTACCTCACGAGGCAGCATCGCGAGGCTCTGGCGGGTTTGAGTTACGCGATCGTGGAGCGTAAAGGCTTTCTGGTGTTGAGCGGCGTGGCCGGCTGCGGGAAGACAACGCTGCTGGCATGGGTGCTGGGAAGGCTGCCGACGGCGCAAGTGCAGTCGAGCATCATTCTGAACCCCATGCTCAAACCGGATGAATTCCTCGAGATGGCGATGCTGGATTTCGGGATAACCGAAATCCCCGAGAGTAAGGCACGCCGTCTGTGGATGCTGCAAAATTACCTGATGCAAGGGCAGCGCGACGGAAAGATCAATGTGTTGATCGTCGACGAGGCTCACAAACTGAGTCCGGGACTGATGGAAGAAGTCCGCCTGCTCGGCAACCTGGAGCACGGCACGGACAAGCTGCTGCAAATTCTGCTGATCGGGCAACCGGAACTGGATGACGTGATCAGCCGGCCGGAGTTGTGGCAGTTCAAGCAACGCATCAACGTAAGAGTGTCGCTCGAGGCGTTAAGCGAAGAGGAAGTGGACCGGTACATCGAGCATCGCTGGCGGGTAGCGGGAGGCAAGGAACCGGCGCCTTTTTCACTGGAGGCACGGGCGGCCGTGGCCAAGCGATCGACGGGGATTCCGCGGCTGGTGAATTCGCTTTGCGACAACGCGTTGACGATGGCGTTCGCCGATGAGTCTCGCACGATTACGGCGGAACACATCGAAACCGCGGCGCGGGATTTGCGGTTGATTCCGAAAGCCCCGGCGGCGGCGCCGGTGGTCATGATGCCAGCCAGCCACGCGGAGCCACCGGACGCGCACGCGGCGGCGGTACGCTCCTCACCGGCTCTGGTAGTGAAGAACGGCACGGCTCCGGCCAACAAACCCAAGCTGGCGGATGGCGACGAACCCATCCTGACGACGCCTATTTCCGCCAAACGATCGTGGCTGGCACGTTGGTTCGGTCTGGCCACCAACGGGAACGGCCGGCATTGACTTAACGCGGCGAGCCGATGGATTACACCGCGCCGCTGTTATCAATTGTTTTCATTCTGGGTTTGATGGGAGCAGTTCGCCTCCCCGCCTGTAAAGGAAAGAAGCTGGTCTTGGCCGCGCTGGCGGGCCTGGTATTGGTTTCCTGGCCTCCGTTCGACTGGCTGTTTTCACGCCCGCTGGAGATCTGGTACCCGATCCGCCCGGCGCCGATTTCCCCCGCGGATGCGATTGTGGTGCTGTCCGCGGCGGTAGAACCACCGATTTACGAACGTCCATATGCCCTGGCAGGGCATGACACCTACGGCCGCTGCCGGATGGCGGCCTGGCTATACCAGCACTGGAAGGCGCTTCCCATACTGGCCTGCGGCGGAGGATCGAAAGCTGGCGGACCTTCCTTTGCGGCATCCATGCGCGAAGTGCTCGTGAAGGAAGGCGTTCCGGATGCGGATATCTGGACCGAAGAGCGGTCGCAGACCACCCACCAGAATGCCGTTTACGGCGCGGAGATTTTGCGGAGCCACGGCGTGAAACGAATCGCGCTGGTGGTGGAAGCGCAGAGCATGGTCCGGGCGGCGGCGTGTTTCCGGAAGGAGGGCTTTGTGGTGGTTCCCGCACCCAGCGATTTCCGCGAGTGGAGCCCCTGGCGGGACGAACTGCTGCTGAGCTGGCAGGGAGTGCGGCGCAATGAAATCACGCTGCACGAAGTTGTGGGACTGCTCTGGTACAAGCTCCACGGCTGGATTTGAAGAGGGTTAGATCGGAAGATATGAAATTTGGGCGTGCAAGGCGCCTGAATAAGGTAAGAATACTGGTACTTTCACGGCACTATCGGTACGTAATCAGATAATCGGGACTGATTGAGGGGAATATGGTCCTAAAGGAGATCCGATGGTTAAGCAAAGTGGATACCTGTACATGCCGACATTGAGAACGTGCTATCGCTGCGGGCAGGAGTTTCCGGCCAACGACCGGGAACGGGTCTGCGCGGAGTGCCGCAAGCCGCGGGAGCGCAAGCCGGGGCTGAACAAGAGCCTGAGTTTCCGCGAGAGGCAAATTGTGGAGTTGGTGCAGCAGGCGAGGCTCAACAAAGAGATCGCGTATGAACTGCACTTGACGGAAGGCACGATCAAAGAATACATCAATCGCATCTTCCGGAAGATCGGGGTGACCAACCGGACGGAGCTGGCGATCTGGGCGTACCGACAAAAGGATGCCGCCTGAAGAGCGACGGTATGAAAAAATGCTGAGTTCATGCACATTTACCATGTGAAAAATTCCCTTTCCGATCGTTTTCTGGCGCCAAGTAAATGAGATTCGGGTAGATCACCGATGGTCCTCGAATTGCGAGATCGGACACTCCAATCAAAAGAAGAAAGGTTACGCCAGGGTTACGAAATGGGAGAATCCAGCGGTAGTTTTTGCGGCTTGATTCTTAGAAATTGTTTTCGATGCGGTCGGGAGTTTCGAGTTAATTACAAGGAGCGTGTTTGCATGACGTGCCGGAAACCATGGGAACGCAAAGAGAGCGCGAACCGGGATCTGAGTCTCCGCGAGAAACAGATTGTCGAATTGGTCCAACAGGCCAAGCTCAACAAAGAGATCGCGCACGAATTACACCTATCGGAAGGGACGATTAAAGAATACTTGAACCGCATTTTCAGGAAGTTAGGAGTGTCCAACCGGACGGAACTGGCGATCTGGGCATTCCGGCGGACGCATGCCGCTTAAGCCGACGAATACCGGTGTGCGCGGCGCGGAATTTCCGCGCAAGCCGGCTGTTGCCGCAACATTTTTGAGTTCGGGCTCACCACAGGATTCATTCTTCGACACCACCAGACCCCATCAGTGCCCTGTTCGCCTGGGAATTTCTGCGCCCTTCCAAAGCCCGTGTGTGAGCCATGAGCGATCTCCGATTGTTGTGGGCATCTACGAGGCGTAACCGGTTGCGCGGCCGCCAGCGTGTCGACGCGGGCGACGGGTTCAATTCTTTTCTTAATACTTTTGGGAGTTTCTTTTTCTCACTATCGCCTAATTCTCATTAATACTTTCAGATTTTATACTCTGATATAGAATGAGGTTCCGACTTTTGAAGAAGATTCCTGCTGTTCTGGCTTGTGCGGCCAGTCTGGGCCTGCTCAATGGTGTTCTCGAAGCGCAGTCTTCCCTTGTATTGAGTTCCGGCACCGGGACGCCCGGAGCGACCGTTCCGCTGAACCTGACGCTGACGTCCACCTCGGGAAACCTGCCGGCAGCCATTCAATGGAGCCTGGGATACTCCACCGGAGTTGCCTCTTTGTCCGTGACGCCGGGAGCGGCAGTTACAGCGGCAGGGAAGAGCATCACGTGCGGAACGAATGGGGCGGGGATGGTTTGCATCGCGGTCGGCAACAACGCCAATACCATTGCGAACGGAGTGGTGGCCACGGTGAATGTGACACTGACGGCGAATGCGACGTCCGCCGCCGTAACCGTGACGAACACTTTCGCGGCTTCCGCTGCCGGAGAAAGTATTACCAGTTCGGGAACCGGGGCGACGGTGCTGGTAGTCCAGACCATAACGATCTCCTCGCTGACGTGCAGCCCGAACGCGCTGAATCCGGCCGGATCATCCACCTGTGCGGTAAGCCTAAGCGCGCCGGCGGGGTCGGGCGGTGTGACGGTAGGGGTGGGTTGTAACATGCCGGACGTTTCGGTTCCCGCCGCAGTAGCCATCGGTGCCAACTCGAGTAGCGCGACATTTGCCGCGACGGCGGACAATTTCGGCAAGAACGAGAGCGCGACCATCACCACCACTCTCGGTAGTTCCACGGCGCAAAGCACGATCTCGCTGGTGGTTCTCCCGACGCTCACCGGGATTCAGTGCGGCGCAAGCACGCTGGCGACGAGCGCGAACACCTCCTGCACGGTTACGCTGTCGGCGGCTGCTCCGGCGGGCGGTGCGGTGGTATTGCTTTCCAACGGCGGATCTATCGTACTCAGCGTGCCGGCAAGTGTCACGGTGGCGGCAAATTCGACCAGCACGAGTTTTGCGGTGAGCACGGGGGCGTTCACCGGGTCTTCGAGCGTGTCACTGACGGCGACGTTCGGCAGTTCGATGGTTTCTACCGGCTTGACGGCCACGGCAGGGCCGGTGTCGTTGGCTTGCAGCCCGAGCACCATTACGGCGGGGCAATCCGGGAACTGCACGGTGTCGATGGCGGGACCGGGAGTGGCGGCGAAGACCGTGACGCTGCAGTCGGGGAACGCGGGGTTATCCGTACCGGCTTCGGTTACGGTGGCGAGCGGCTCGGCCAGCGCCACGTTTGCTTTTACGAGCACGACGAGTTTCACCGGCACGGCGACGGTCACGGCGTCGGCTGAAAGCGCTTCGCAAAGTGCCAGCGTCAGCCTTCAGGGCGGGCCGCCAACGGCCTCGATCACGTCGCCAACCAGCGGCGCCAGCCTCAGCGGTACGGTTACGGTTACGGCGAGCGCCAGCAACAGCGTCTCGGTCCAATTCACGTTGGACGGCGCGAATCTGGGAAGCGCGGTGAGCGGAGCCGGGCCGTCCTACAGCACGCTGTGGAACACCACCGCGGCAGCCAATGGAAGCCACACGCTGGCCGCAATCGCCACCAACGCCGCGGGAACTCAGACCACGGCGAGCGTGTCCGTCACCGTGAACAATCCACTGCTTATCACAAGCGCGGCAGCCGGTGGAATGACTTCGTCCAGTGCGACGATCACCTGGTCGACAAACCAAGCGGCCAACTCTCAAGTCGCCTACGGCGCAACCAGCAGTTATGGATTGGCGAGCGCAATCAATTCCGCGATGGTGACCGCGCACAGCGTGGTCTTGAGTGGCCTGACCCCTTCCGCCACCTACCACTACCAGGCGCAATCGACGAATGCCCAGGGAGTCGAGGCGGCCTCGGCGGACTTGACGTTCACGACGAGTGCACAAACCACCAGTGCGTTGCTCGAAGTGCAGATGAGCCCGAGTGAAGTCGGCGGAACCCGGAACGGATCGACCGTGACGCCGGCGATCGGACCGGGCGGGTTCACGGGTTCGGTAGTGGTAACCGGGAGCGGAAGCGTGAACTATGCTCCGGTGGAGAACGGCAATGGGGCGTACTTCCTGAGCTGCTGTACCAACAGCAACAATGCCTACTACCAGTTCGTGGGGACGACGATAGGGAACATCTTCAACATGAGCCAGGGGCAGGTATCGTTCGCATTGCAATCCCGATACAGTTTCGCGCAGCGGACGGCGAGCGCGGCAGCGGCGCGGTACGCGTTTGATGTACAGGACGGAAGCGATCTGCACCCGTTCTATTTCTTCACCAACGTGGTATCGGGGCGGCTGGAATTCGAGTATGCCGCGGCCGGGTCGACGCAATACTACTATGTTCCGGCGGGAACGGAGAACACCCTGTACGGGAACGGCGTTACCCTCCAGCTGACGCTGAGTTGGGGATCCGGGACGCTGAATTTATATCTGAACGGCGCGCTGGTAAAGTCCAGCAGTTACACCGCTGAGACGGCAAACTGGACCGCCTCGACGGTATTTTTGCTGGGCGCGCGCCAGTACCTGACGTTCGGCGGGTATGACTCGAGCGACGATGCCCTCGCGGGATTCACGGTGACGGGCGCGCAGACCGCGCCGGCGGTGACCATCCTTTCGCCGGCGAACGGGGCGACGTTGGCGGGGACAGTAGCGGTATCCGCGAACGCGACAGATAGCGCGGGGGTGACGCAGGTGCAGTTCCAGTTGGACGGAGCGAACCTGGCGAGCGCCGTGCCGGGATCGGGGCCGACTTACGCGCTGAACTGGAACACTACTTCAACTCCCAACGGTTCGCACACCTTGACGGCGGTGGCGACAGACGCCAACGGAAACACGGGATCGAGCGGCGGGGTCGTGGTGACGGTGAACAATCCGCCGGCGATCACGGCGGTGACGGCAGGATCGATCGGCGCGGCGGCCGCCACGATCGACTGGACAACCAACCAGGCGGCAACGTCCCTGGTAGCGTACGGATTGACGAGCGGTTATGGGACGACGGCGCAGAACCCGGCGCTGGTAACGAGCCACACGATCAATTTGGCGGGGCTGGCGCCAGCGACCACCTACCATTTTCAGGTTCAGTCGCAGAATGCGCAGGGCGCTGTCAGCAGTTCGGCCGACTACACATTCACGACGGCGGCTCTGCCTCCCGGCACGCTGCTCGAAGTGCAAATGAACTCGAGCGAGGTAAGCGGAACTAAGAACGGGTCGGTCTTGACGCCGACGGTCGGGCCAAGCGGGTTCACGGGCTCGGTGGTTGTGACCGGAAGCGGGAGCGTGAACTACACATCCGTGGAGAACGGCAACGGGGTGTACTTTTTGAACTGCTGCACGAACAGCAACAATGCCTACTACCAGTTTCCGGGGACGATGGTAGGAAACATTTTCGGAAGCCACGGGCAGGTATCGTTCGCGCTCAAATCGCGGTACAGTTTTGCGCAGCGGACGGCGAGCGCATCGGCGGCGCGGTATGCGTTTGACGTACAGGATGGCAGCGAGCAACACCCGTTCTATTTCTACACGATCGTGACGTCGGGCCGGCTGGCGTTCGAGTATGCCGCCCCAGGGACGACGCAATACTACTATGTTCCGGTGGGGACGGAGGACGCGTTGTACGGCAACGGAGTGGTCCTGCAAGTGACGATGAGTTGGGGGTCCGGCACGCTGAGCTTGTATCTGAACGGCACGCTGGTCAAGTCGGCGAGCTATACGCCGGGAGGAGCGAACTGGACGGCTTCGACGCTGCTCATCCTGGGCGGCCGCCAGTACCTGACGTTCGGCGGGTACGACTCGAGCGACGATGCCATCGCGGGATTCACCGTGACGGCGAGCGCATCCGGCGGGCAGCCGAACGTGCGCCGGCAGTTAACTTCGACCTCAGCGCCAGGGACCACTCAGACAGTTCCGGCCGCGGGCGCGGGGGGTGCATCCGGCAAGCCCGTGGCTCTCTCCTGCACGCCCGGCTATGCGAGCGGCCGACAATCCGTGATCTGTGAGGTGAGCCTCGACCACGCCCCATTGGATGAGAGCACCGCGATCTTGCTTTCCAGCGACAATCCCAACGTGCGGGTACCAGCTTCAGTGAGTGCGCGGCCGGGACAGACTGCGATCCGCTTCCAGGCTGAATTCACACCGCCGGATGCGCAAATCACTACCGTCATTTCGGCGCAAGAGGGCTCGGCAGCGGTTCAGACGAATCTGACGCTGAGCCCGTCACGTCCCCCCTCACTCACCGTCCCCGACAAGGCGACAGCGCGGCCCGGATCGACGGTGCGGTTTCAGGCGACGGCGACCGATTCCAACGACGTTCGGCTGACGGCGGCGGCAGCCAATCTGCCGCCCGGATCCCATTTCGATGCGGCAAGCGGCAGGTTTGAGTGGCAACCTTCCGAGAGCGACCTCGGAGAGCACCGCATCGCGTTTTCAGCCGTCAACGCGGCGAACGACCGGATTGCCAAGACCGTATCGCTGTATGTGGACTCCGGGCAGCCAACGATTGCCGCACTGCAAAATGGCGCCAGTTCGGGGGCGGCAGCGGCGTGCAGTCCGGGGTCGGTAGCCACCCTCACGGGCCACTCGCTTTACGCGGGAGACATGCCGATGTCGGATTACTCAGGTGCGTCGACGGAACTGGGTGGGACCCGCGTGAACGTCAACGGCGCGTTCGTGCCGGTGCTTTACGGTTCGGCGGAAAAAGTGAGCTTCCTCTGCCCGGCGGGATTGCCTGGCGGATCGGCATTGCAGATCATGGTCCAGACCAGCGAGGGCGCATCCAATATGCTGACGAGCGAAGTGGCGGACTCGGCTCCCGGAATCTTCACCAGCGACTCTCTCGAAGGGAGTAAGGCATTGGCGCTGGCGGCATCCGGGGAGCTTTCCCAAATACCCACTCCCGAGAAAGCCGGACTTCCGATTCTGCCCCGGAGCGCTCTGGTCCTGCTGGCGACCGGAGTGCCCTGTTCCCCGGGGTCAATGGGGCAATTGCTGGCGAAAGTGGCACAGCAATATGTGGCGATTCAGTCGGTTCATCCGGCTGGTCAGCGGGCTGGGGTCTGCGAAATCTCGATTGAGGCGCCGGACATTTCCGGCGATTCACTGCCAGTCGAACTGGAAACGCTCGGGAGCGACGGACGACTAAGGGCCAGTAACGTCGCTACCGTTAGCGTGGCGAATCGCTAGCTCAGCTAAGGCGATGCTCGTCAAGTTGACGCGAGGAGGTCAACTCTCCTGGCGGTGATTTACTCCCAATTCGGCATCGCTCGCGCCGAGCAGGGCATAGACTGGGTTGGCATCCTACCTTGCGGGGAGGGAAAAATGCGGATCCGAGTCTTCCACGCCCCGAGTTCATCAATGCGGCGGTTTCCGAGGAGAGAAGGGTTATTGGCACCGGATTGCTCGCATCGGGTCCAATCTGGTAGCACGAACTGCCGGCAGATAGCTGGCAATCCCGGCAACCAGCCCCAGGAACATGGCCGCCGCCGCGAACGTCGCCGGATCGGCCGCGCTCACCTGAAACAGCATCCCGCTGACGAGCCGCGCCGCTCCCAGCGCCGCTGCGATCCCGGCGGCCAGTCCAGGCATCGTCAGCCGGAGACCCTCCCTTACGACCAGCACGAGCACATCGCTCCGGCTTGCGCCCAGCGCCAACCGCACGCCGAGTTCCTGCGTCCGCTGGCTCACCGCGTAGCTCATCACGTAGTAAAGCCCAATCGCCGCCAGTAGCAAGCACATCGCTCCCACCACACTCAAGAGGGTGGCCGCGACCCTCTGGGGGTACAGCGACGCCTGCGTCGCATCTTCCATTCGGCTGGTGTGAAACACCGCGTCAGGGTTCAGCGCGAGAGCCTCCCGCTGCAGCACAGGCGTTAACAGCATCGGGTCTCCGCTGGTCTTCAGCATTACCGCGAAATTGAGGCCCGGGGCGTTGACGAACTGGACGCAACTCCGCACGGCATCCTACAGGGCTCCGATCACACGTGTCTCCGGAGGTCCTTTGTGGAACACGACAGGGAAATCGAAGATGATTTTTCAGATGGGACACCTTCCGTTGGAGAAGGGGACACCTTGAGACTTGGCCCGCATTCGGCACATGGTTGCACTATGAATGATTCACTCGGCCCGCAACGCTTCTGTAGGCCTGATCTGAGTCGCGCGCCACGCTGGAATCCAGCAGGCCGCTAACGTTACCGCGGTCAGCAGTAACGCGACGCTCGCAAGAACAGCTGGATTAGTCGTCGTCACCCCGAACAGCAGACTCGACAGCAACCTCGATGCGGCGATGGCGGCGGGTATGCCCAAAGTCAGGCCTGCCGCAGCAAGCCCCAAGCCCTGCCGAAGCACGAGCAGCGCCACATTTCCCGAGGTGGCGCCTAACGCCATGCGAATGCCGAACTCCTGGGTCCGCTGGCGGACGGCGAAGGCTACCACGCCGTAAAGCCCCACCGCCGAGAGCAGGAGCGCCAAACCCGCGAACAATCCCAGCACAACCAGATTCAAGCGGCGGGGAGCAACGGATTCGTCGATTCGGGCCTGCATGGTTTGGGCGCGATCGATCAGCAAGGCAGGCTCCATCCGGCGCAGTTGGGCGGTGATGGTTGGCAAGAGGCCCTGCGGATTGCCGGGCGTGCGGACTGCCAACTCCATTCCCCGGTCGGGTCCTTGGGCAAAGGGTAAATACGCGGAATAACCGATGTCGGACGAGAGGCCGTCGTTGCGGACGTCTTTCACAACACCAACGATCGTCATCCAGTCCGCTAAATTCCTCGTGCCGATCTTGATGCGCTTGCCGACCGGATCCTGATGGGGCCAAAAGCGTCGCATCATGGCCTGATTGATGATCGCCACGGGCTGCCGGGAGGCATCGTCGTGTTCGCCGAAAGTCCGGCCTCGTACGAGAGGGATTCCCATCACGTTGAAGTAATCCGGCGTCGTGGAGCGGGTAGTAACGGCGCCCAGTTCTCCCGGCGCGGCTGGGTTTCCCTCGATGGTCAAGTCGCCGGTTCCATCACCGCCGGAAATGGGTAAGGATGTTGTCAAGGTCACGCCGGTCACGCCCGGGAGGCCGGCGATCTGGGTGGTGGCTCGAGAGTAAAAGCCTTGGATGGAGGCGTCATCCTTGTAGGTAGGCGGCAGATTGACTCGCAGAATCGCCAGACCGTCCGCGCGGAAGCCGGGATCCACATGCAACACGCGCCGCCAGCTCTGGAGCAGAAGCGCCGACGCGACCAGCAGCACGACGCACAGGGCGACCTCCGCGGTAACCAGAACCTGCTGTGCGGCGGCTCGCTGGCGGCTCTGGCTGCCGCGAGCGCCGCTGCGTAAGGCATCGCCCGTTTCCACACGCGTCGCCCGCATCGCAGGCAAGACGCCGAACAACAGACAGGTGAAGGCGGTTGCGATCAGGGCGAAGAGCAGAACCGAGGCGTCGATGGGGACATTGGCGAGGCGCCAATCGCGGCTCAGCAGCGGCAGCCACCTGGTAGTCAGTACTGCCAGACCCACGCCTGCGATTCCGCCGCACAGCGCGAGCATGGCGCCCTCGGTGAAGAGCTGGCGCACCAGGCGGCGCCGGCCTGCCCCGAGCGCGGCGCGGATTACCAGTTCGCGCGTCCTCGCCGTCGCGCGTACGAGCATGAGCGAGGCGACGTT
This sequence comes from Bryobacteraceae bacterium, assembly GCA_035509055.1. Taxonomy (GTDB): domain Bacteria; phylum Acidobacteriota; class Terriglobia; order Bryobacterales; family Bryobacteraceae; genus PALSA-129. Next base: position 63,509 of record DATJMA010000148.1, read on the forward strand.
CCCGCAGGCAATCAGGAGAACCAGGCCGACGCCTCCCATCAGGATGAGGAGCGCCGGTCGCAAGTCGCTTCCGAGATCGTCGCGTAAGGGCCGCACCCGGATGATGTGGCCGCGCCGCGCTTCCGGGTGCGCCTGGAGAACCCTGGCCATGATTCCGCTCACCTCGGACGCCACATCCTGTCCGGTCCGTCCCGGCTTGAGACGGCCGATCGTGGAAAGCATCCAGAAGTCCCACCGCGCCGTGAGCGACGGTGAGGTCACTGCCGCCATCGGAAGCCAGTATTCGGTTCTGGGAGGATAGCGGAAGGTTGCAGGCATGACGCCCACTACCGTAGGCGCGACTCCATCGAAATGGACGGTTCGGCCTAGAATCGCGGGATCGGCTCCAAATCGCGTCGTCCACATTTCGTGGCTCAGAACGATGACGGCCGAGGCGCCCGTTTTGTCGTCATCCGGGGTGAAGACCCGCCCCAGTTCGGGCTGCACTCCCAAAAGCGGAAAGAACTCGTGCGAGACGGACGCGCCTCGCACCCGCACCGGTTCGCTGCCCTCGCGCAACACCCGGTTGGTCCACGAAACGGCCGACATGCTCTCGAGCGAGCCGGTTTGTGCCTGCCACTCGCGGAAAGAAGGATACGTCGCTCCCCACACGGCGTCCGGATCCTGAGGCTCAACCTCGTCCACGGACACCAGCCGGTCGGGCTGCGCGAAGGGGAGCGAGGCCCAGAGCACCCGATTGGCAACGCTGAACATTGCCGTGTTGACGCCAATTCCGAGCGCCAGAGTGACGATCACGATGGTTGCAAACCCGGGTGACTTTCTCAGAGTGCGCAGCGCGAATCGCGCGTCTTGCCAAACCGTTCTCATGGAGCGATCTCCTTTCGAATTGCCGCGGCGTTCCAGCCAGACGGACTGGACCAGGTCGATCAATATGCGCGCGGCGGTGCGTGGTCCAGGTCGCTCCCGCCAACGATCCTCGAAGGTTGCCAGCATGTCCGCGCCGTAGGAATCCCGGAAGTCTGCCGGAAAGAGGCGGATCAGGTGCTTGACCAGCAGTCGCATCATACGTCCGCCTCCGGGAGCAGTTTTCGTGCGCGCACCAGCGTGATTACATTTGCCAATCGGGCCGCCTCGGACTTGAGCGCCTTTCGGCCCGCGGCCGTGATGCGGAAGTAACGGCGGCGCTCATCCGCGCTGTCAACGTGGTCGATCACACCGTCGCTAACGAGGCGGTCCAGGAGGCGGTAGAGCGATCCGATTTCGAGGATGACTTCGCCGCCGGTATCGCGTTCGACCTGCTTCATGATTGCGTAGCCGTGGAGCGGTCCGCCAGCCAGGGCGAGAAGGATGTGGAAATCGGCGGGCTTCAGTATCGGCATACTAGTAAAATGATTATACGTATTATACTGATATTGGTTAGCGACGCGAGATCATGTTTCCAAGCGCCCGCCGCGCCGAGGAGCGCTGGCAAATGGATCCCCGGCTCTGCGAGCCTTTTCGGGCCCGGTGACGATCATAAGCCTTCTGGGCTCGCCTGTATCATGCGCCAACCTGGCGCCCGGTGTTTCGAAAGTGCCGGTCCTCCCTGCCGGTGCAGTGCTTACTGATCCATCATGCGATCACGGTATTAGTAAGTACTCAGTGCTGTTTGTACTAAGGTGCTGGCGCAAGAGGCCGCCTGCGGCTTACTTATACTGAGCTGCCCGGCCCGACCATATCTTCCGGCAGCCAGTTAAGGAGCCGAGAAGATAACGGTATTATGCTGTCCTTGGTTAGCTGTTCACTCAAAACCATAAACAACTATAGCCGCGATACTAAACGCTGCTATATTCAGCTCCGACTACCTTATGAAGCGTTGGGGCCCTATCGCAGTTGTTGTAGCTATGGTACTCACAGCCAGCGACGCGGCCGCACAGTCGCTGGCGCTATCTTCCGCAACGTCCGCCTCGGGCGCGAACATCGTCCTGAATCTAGCGTTCAATACACCGTCAGGCACCACTCAGCCGGCGGCTATTCAGTGGACGTTTAGTTATTCGAGCAGCGCCGTAGCGAGTTTTGCGGTCGCGCCTGGTTCCATTCTGGCCGGCGCGAACAAGTCATTGACGTGTAATCCGCTCTCACAATCTTATAAGTGCGTGGTGGCGGGCGACACTCTGGGCGCCGTCCCGAACGGGACCGTTGCCACAGTCACTTTGAGTTTGGTCTCCGGGGTAACCAGCGCGTCGATCGGGGTTCAAAATCCCATCAGCGCCTCGGCCACGGCGTCGTCATTGGCGCTGTCCGCTACCGGAGGTACCGCGAGTCTTTCCGGTCCGCTGCCGGCCATCACGGCCCTCAGTTGCGCCGCAACCACGCTTTCTTCGAATGGCAGCACGCAGTGTACGGCGACGATTTCCCAGTCCGCGCCCACGGGCGGGACGCTGGTGGGCCTCACCAACAGCGCGTCCGGGGCGTTGACCGTGCCGGCGTCGGTGACGGTGGCGGCGGGCGCCACGACGGGCACCTTCAATATCTCGACGGCGACGATCGCGGCGAATCAGACGGCCACTCTGACGGGGACGCTGAACGGAACGACGGCGAGTGCGACCGAATCGCTGGCGACGCCGCCGACCTTGCTTGGTCTTTCGTGTACTTCGACTACGCTGGGCTCCAACGGGAGCACCACATGCACTGCAACGCTTTCGAAAGCGGCATTGACCGGCGGTACGGTGGTCACATTGACCAACAGCGCGCCGGGTGCGTTGAGCGCGCCGGCGTCGGTGACGGTGGCGGCGGGAGCCACGACGGGCGCCTTTAATATCTCGACGGGGACGGTCGCCGCCAACCAGACGGCAACTCTGACCGCGGCCGCGAATGGGTCCACGGCAACGGCGGCGGTCTCGCTAAAAGCGGGTGCTACGGTAACCGGCCTCTCCTGCACGTTGACCACGCTCCTCTCGAACCAGAGCACCTTGTGCACGGTGACGGTCTCGCAAGCGGCGGCCTCCGGCGGCACGCTGGTAACCTTGACCAACAGCGCGTCTCCGGGTTTGGCCTCGCCCGCTTCGCTTACCATAGCGTCCGGCGCCTCCACCGGAGCATTCAGCATTTCCACGGGAACGGTGACCACGAATCAGAGCGCAACCCTGACAGCCACGCTAAACGGCGTCACGGTCGCGACGACGGAAACGCTTCAGGGACCGGCCGGCGTGGCGGCACTATCATGCACGCTGACCACGCTCACATCGAACCAAAGTACATTGTGCACCGTGACCCTTTCGGGAGTAGCGCCGGCAGGCGGCACCTCCGTGACTTTGACCGACAGCGCCTCGCCGACATTGGCTGCTCCGGCTTTTGTGACGGTGCTTCCCGGCGCCACCTCGGGCTCCTTCAGTATTTCCACCGGCACTTTGACCCAGAATCTGAACGCCACGCTGACAGCCACGTTGAACGGAACGGCGACGGCGACCATAGCTCTTCAATCGCTGCCAACCCTCCTCGGAATCACATGTACATTAAGCGCGCTCGGGTCGAACAGCGGCACATCGTGCACGGTGACGCTGTCGCGCGCCGCGCTCGCCGGAGGAGCGGTGGTGGCTCTGACGAACAGCGGCTCGCCGGTTTTGACCGCGCCTGCGTCGGTCACCGTGGCGGCGGGAGCGGTGAGCGCTACGTTCAATATCTCGACCGGCACGGTCGCGGCCAACCAGACGGCGGTCTTAACAGCGGCTCTGAACGGCACTACGGCAACCGCGACCGAGTCGCTGGGGCCCATGACGGCTGCTTCGGCGTTGAGCTGCGCGGTGAGCACGTTATCTTCGAACGCGAGCACTCTCTGCACGGTCACGCTGTCGCAAGCGGCTCCGGCGGGTGGAGCGGCGGTGACTCTGACGAACAGCGGCTCGCCCGTATTGGCCGCGCCGGCGTCGGTGACAGTGGCGGCGGGCGCCGCCGCGGGTACGTTCAGCATCTCGACCGGAGCGGTGGCCGCGAGTCAGACGGCCACCCTAACCGCCACGCTGAACAGTTCGACTGCGACGGCCACGGTCACCTTACAGCCGCTCCCGACTCTTCTCGGGCTTTCCTGCATCGCGACGAGCTTATCTTCGAATAGCGGTACGACATGCACGGTAACCCTTTCGATGGCAGCATCTACCGGCGGAGCTGCGGTGACGCTGGCGAACAACGCCTCGCCGGCGTTATCGGCGCCGGCGACGGTGACCGTGGCGGCGGGAACGGTCAGCGGCACGTTCAGCATTTCGACGGGAACGCTCACCGTGAACCAGACGGCCACGCTGACAGCTACTCTGAACGGGACGACGGCAGCGGCGAATATTTCGATTGGACCGCCGTCGGCAGTGAGCGGACTCTCGTGTACTTTGACGACGCTCTCGGTGAACGGCAGCACGACGTGCCGGGTGACGTTGTCCGGCCCGGCGCCGCCGGGGGGAGCGGTAGTGGCTCTGACGAACAGCGGGTCAACGGTATTGACGGCGCCGTCGTCGGTAACGGTGCTCGCCGGTGCGACAACCGTCAACTTCACTATTTCGACCGGCACGCTGACGGCATATTCAACTGCTACCCTGACCGCCAGCCTGAATGCGAGCACTGCCGCGGCGACTATCGTACTGCAGCCGCTGCCCACTCTTCTCGGCATGAGCTGCACGGCGGTGACGCTGGCCTCAAACGGCGGCACAGTGTGCACCGTAACCCTGTCGCACGCGCCATCCACGGGTACAGCGGTGGTGGCCATAACCAATAACGCGTCGTCCGTGCTTACCGCACCGGCCTCGGTAACGTTGGCCTCAGGCACGGTTTCGGGCACGTTCAACATCTCGACGGGAACCGTGACCGCGAATCAGACGGCGACCCTGACCGCATCCATAAACGGATCGACGGCCACAGCTACGATATCGTTGGAAGCGCCACCGGTGGTGACCGGATTGGCGTGCACAGTCTCAACGCTCTCTTCGAGCGGCAGCACCACCTGCACGGTTACTCTGTCCAATACCGCGCTGTCCGGAGGGGCAGTGGTGACTCTCACCAATAGCGCGTCGGGCGTTTTGAGCGTTCCGGCATCGGTTACGGTAACGGCAGGAGCGACCACGGCCACGTTCACCGTTTCGACCGGCGCGGTGACGAGGAACCAGACGGCGACTCTTACGGCTGCCCTGAACGGACCGGCGGCGATGGCGACGGTATCTCTCGAGCCGCCGCCCACGATTACCAGCTTGAGTTGCACGGCGACGACGCTTTCTTCGAACGCGAGCGCGACGTGCACGGTGTTTCTGTCGGAGGCCGCTCTGTCCGGAGGAGCTGCGGTAACGCTGACGAACAGCGCTTCGCCGGCCTTGACGGCTCCCGCGTCGGTTACGCTGACGCAGGGCGCGGCTTCGGGCACATTCAATATCTCGACCGGCACGCTCAGTGCAAACCAGACGGCAACCCTGACGGGAACCTTGAACGGCTCCACGGCCACTGCGGCCATCGCTCTCGCCGCGCCCCTGGGTGTATCTTCGCTGACCTGTGCCGCCAGCGCGCTGCTGGCGCAGACTTCCACAACCTGCACTGTCAATCTCACGGTCCCGGTACCGGCTGGGACTACGGCGTCGATTACGCTGTCGAGCACGAATGCGGCACTTACCGTCCCGAATACTCCCATTACAGTTTCGAGCGGCTCGTCTTCGGGGTCCTTCACAGCCAAGGCGGGCACTTTCTCGTTTACCTCGACCGCGGTCCTGACCGCAACATGGAATGGGACCTCGAAAGCCACTTCGATTTCCTTAGCGTTTCCGGCGTCGTTTTCCGGTCTGAGCTGCAAACCTTCGACGATTGCCCCGGGAGTTTCCGGGAGCTGTACGGCGACGCTGGCTGGAGCGAGCGTCGGTGTCTCTACGGTTGTTTTGACGAGCAGCAATCCGGCCCTGATGGTACCGGCGAGCGTCACCATCGGGAGCGGGTCCACCAGTACAAATTTCAGTTTCACCACCGCTAAAACCATCACTGGCTGGATCATCATCACCGGCACGTCGGGGGCTATCAGCCAGACGGCGGTAATCACGATCTCTACCAGCGGCAGTCCGTCGAGCGTGTCGCGGCCTTCCGTGGAGCAGGTTTCCTGCGCGCAACCTTCCATCACCGCGGGTCACCGCACAGTTTGCCGGATCCAACTCGACCGGCCAGCCGAATCCGAGTCTGCGCAGGTTTTCATTACCAGCAGCAGCGCCAACCTGAAAGCTCCGTCCGCGGTGGCCGCGCGAGCGGGCGTTGACCACCTGGCGTTCGAAATTTCGGCGGACGCGGCAGCATCCTTCGAGACAGCCAACCTCGAGGTCCGCATCGGTTCCGAAGCGGCCCACGCTTCGATTGCCATTGAGCCGGCGGGAATACCGGAATTACGCGTTCCAGCCGAGTTGGCCGGCACTCCAGGGGTGCCGATTCACTTCACGGTCACAGCCGCCGGTGGCGCAGATATGAGCATCCGCCTGGCTGCCACGGGGTTGCCGCGAGGGGCGGTGTTCGACACCGATACCGGGATCTTCGATTGGACGCCCGCGAAGGCCGATTTGGGTGCCTACGGTGTAAGCTTCACGGCCTCAAACTCGTCGGGTGCGGTGGCATCCAAGGCCGTGAGCCTTCTGGTCGGTTCGGGCGTGCCGGTGGTGTCCACGCTGGCAGGATGCAGTCCCGGGGCGGTAGCGGAAGTTCGCGGGAACTGGTTGTTCAACGGCGCGATTCCGATGGCCGACCCATCGGGGAGCGGCGACGAACTCGGCGGTACGCGAGTTTCGGTCAATGGCGAGTATGCTCCAGTCCTGTACGCCTCGGCCGATCGAGTCGGCATTTTGTGCCCCGCTGTAGCGGCGGGCACTTCGCTCAGCGTTGCGGTCGAAACGGCCGCGGGACGCTCCAACCCGGTCGCCGCTTCGATGCAGGCGAATACACCGCGGCTGTTGACGGTCGCGGATTCGGAAAGCGTGCAGGCGCTGGCGGTGCGCTCGGGAACGTCCGAACTGGCGGCCATCCCCAACGACAAGTTGAATGGAAAGCCGGCATTGGCCGGCGACACACTCACGTTTCAGGCCACGGGTTTGCCCTGTTCCATGGACTCGGTTTACTCGGCGGATATGCAGATCGGTCTCGACGTGATGCCGGTGACCTTGTTGGCGCCGGAACCGGGACATGCGGGAGTGTGCCGGGTCGAGGTAGTCGTGCCGCCCAGTGCCGTGGGAGACGCCGTGCCCGTTTCCCTCTCGGTCCGCGGTGGCGACGGAGCGCGCATCACCAGCAATCGGGCGCTTATCAGCGTCGACGTCCGCTGATCTACCAGCCCTTCTCGGTTTCCAGGAGTTTGGGATCCTTCTGAACCGCCAACGCTACCGTTTTCTGGCCGAGATCGCGATTTCCAACCTTGATATACGACATCCCCAGGTGGAATTCATGGCGCGGGCTGGGGTCCTTTTTGACGGCGTTCTCGAGATACGTGATCGCCGTCTGGTAAATCGCTTTTCGGTAATAAATCCAGCCGAGCGTATCCTGGGCGTTGGCGTTGTCGGGAGCCAGTTCGGCGGCTTTCTGAGCGTAAGTGAGGGCTGCATCCGGATCGGTGGCAGCCAGCGTGTAAGCCAGGTTATTCAACGCCACGAGGTTCGAACTGTCGGCATCCAGGACCGCACGATAGCGGCTGATGGCTTCGTCGCGATGATTCATATCGGACGCCACTCCGGCGAGCAGGAGCAGCGCCGGGATATTCTTCGGATCGGCTGTCACTAAGGTGACGAGCCTTTGGTGGGCGGAGTCCAGCTGCTTTTCTGCGTAATCCACTTGCGCCAGCGAAAAGTCGGCGGGAAGGAATTTGGGATCGGCGGCGATCGCCGATTCAAACGCCTGTCGCGCGGCGGGGAAATTCCTGCTTTCCAAATACCACTTCCCGAGCAGATTCTGAACTGGCGCGGAGTGCGGATGCGCCGCCGCGGCGGCTTTCAGATATTCTTCCGCTTTCGGCGTTTGTTTTTGCGCCACATAGGAATCGGCGATGAGGCGCAGGCCCCGGAGATCTTCGGGGTAACTCCTGGTTTCCTCTTCGGCTTCGGCTCGCGCTCCGTTGTAATCCTTTTCCTCGAAGCGCAGGACAGCATCCTGAATGAGAATGTCGGGGTAGTGTTTGACCTTTAAGACCTGATCCAGAACGGAGCGCAGCTCCTTTGTCTGGCCGAGCGCCAGCAGCGCCCAATTTCGTTCGGTCACCAGCGATAGCAGGCCCTTCTGCTCCGGGGGAGCGGCATTCAGCAGATCGAGCGCCGATTGCGCCTCCTTGGCGCTGATATAATCTCGCGCCAACGTCAAACGCGCCTGGAGAAAGCCCGGCTTGAGGCGTAGCGCCTCGTTCAGTTCTTCCCGCTCGCTGCCGGTCATTCCCTGGGCCCTGAGAATCGCGGCCTTTACGAAATGGGCATCGGGAAAATCGGGCCGGGACTTCACAACTTCGTTAATGTCCTTTTCCGCGTTCTGGATGTCGCCGGATTTCAGCGCCAGCGTGGCCTGTCCATAAAGAGCTTCGGTATCCTTCGGGTTCTTCTTCAAAACGGCGGTCATCAGGTTGCGCGCGGCGTCGTTCTTTCCCATCGCCACGTAGGCGGCGAACAGGCGCTGGCGGATGTTGCGATCGGAGGAGTTGTCTTTATAAAGCTTCTCCAGCTCGGCCAGTCCGGCGTCCGGTTTGTGCATGCGAAACAAAAAGAGAGCGTGCAGCGGCTTGTATTGGGAATCCGGGAGGGAGGAGACCTGCGCGTAGGTCTTATCCGCCTCGTCCATGCGATTTCCGGCGATCTCGATCGCGCCCAGGCCCAGCAGCGCGGGACCGTTCTTCGGATCAAGCTGCACTGCCTTGCGGAATTCCGGCTCGGCTTTGCCGGGCTGCTTCGCCATCAGATAGAGCTGGCCCAACGCTAACTCCGCCTGCGGGGACTTCGGAGCGGCGGCGACCGCATCTTTCAGAACCTGCTCCGCGCCCGCAAGATCGTTTTGCGACAGTTTCATGTGGGCGAGGCTGACCGAAGATTGCAGCCGGGTGGGGAACTGCTGCAAAGTCTGTGTCAGCCTGTCGGTGGCTTCGTCCGTTTTGCCCAGTTTCCATTCGGCGAGCGCCAAAGCGTCGTTGGCCTCGGAATTGTCGGGCGAGGTGGAGAGCACTTCCTGCAATTGGTTGGCAGCCTGTTGGACCATGTCCTGGTTCCGGCTGGCAATCAGGAGTTCGGCGAGTTTGGTCTGCGCCGCCTGGTGCTTGGGATTCAATTGCGTGGCTTTACGAAATTCCCCATAAGCATTCTGAAGGCCGCCCATCGCCAGATAAGTAAGCGCTATCTGGTAGTGGGGCTCGGCGTCTTTGGGCTTGACGCTGGCAGCGTTCTTAAACTCGAGAAGAGCCCGGGCGAAGTCTTTCTTGTCACGCAGAGCTTCGCCTCTTTTGAGGTAATTGGCCTCCCTGGCTTCCGGGGACCGGTTGCACGCCGGCCCCATCGCGCAGAGTACCAGCAGGCCGATTGCGGCAAAATGACGGAATAATTTTGCAAACAGAAAATTGCGGGTTACCATAAGCCCGCTTTCATTCGCACGCGAGGTTCCAATTGTTGTTTCCGGGGCTGCGGATCATAACTCGCGAGAATTAGGCATTTGGTCAACTTGGCAAGGCGCGCCTGGCCGTGGAGAATAGAACAATGACTGACAGGGTCTGGTGGGTCGTCGCAGTTTCCTGGCTGGCATGCCCGACGGCCTTCTCCGCCACGCTTTCCGTCGGCAATCTGACTGCGAATCCCGGCCAAACGGTCACTGCGCCGGTGGTGCTGGGAAGCGGAGGAGCGGCCATTGCCGGGATTCAGTTCGATCTGCAATGGGACCCCGGTATCAGTATCGATGTCGCTCCCGGCGGTACGTTAGGCGAGAGCGATAAAGCCCTTTATATCGCGGTTCGAGGCGCGCGGGCGCTACGATGCCTGATGGTGGGAATGAATGTCACCTCAATCCCCGACGGCCCGCTCGTCAACCTATTCATCAGCGCCGCTGGCAATGCGCCTTCGCAATCGGCCAACGTGAATCTAAGCAATGTGATAGCGGCCGACGGACTGGGTGAAGCAGTGGCGTTGCAAACCACCTCGGGCAGCGTGCAGATTGAGAGCGGCCTCAGCCAGGTCTTTCCGGCAGGCGCCATTCTGAACGGAGCGAGCCTGCTGACCGGCGTGGTGGCGCCAGGAGAAATTATCACGCTTTTGGGTGGATTTCCGGGATCGCCCGCCCTGCTTTTCAACGGTACCCCGGCGCCCGTGATTTACGCCAGCAGCAATCAGATTAACGCCATTGTGCCATTCGAACTGGATGTCAGCGGGCCCGCCACTGTCCAGATCACCAGCCAAAACCAGACAGTCGCGCAACAATCGCTTCCGGTGGCGGCGGTAGCGCCGGCCATCTTCACCCTCGCCAGCACTGGTATCGGCGCCGCTGCTGTTCTGAATCAGGATTATACGGTGAATACGTTTCTGAATCCGGCCACCGCCAATTCGGTTCTGATGGTCTACGGTACGGGCTTCGGGCCGATGCAATCCAGTGTTACCGATGGCCAGATTGTGAATAGCGCGACCCCCTTGATGCTCCCGGTCACGGCGACGATCGGCGGATTGCCGGCAGTAGTCTCCTATGCGGGATCCGCGCCGGGGCTGATTGCCGGTCTCACGCAGGTTAATGTGCAGGTTCCACCAGGACTGCCGGCCAATCCGGCTGCTCCGCTGTTCCTGACCGTGGGTTCGGTCACCACTCCCCCTGGAGTGACGGTCTCGATCCGGTAACGACCGCACCACTCCCTCGCGGTCGCGGCGCAACTGCCGTGTGCTGAAACTGCGGCACGAGGCAAAGCCCGCGGCACTAGCGGCCGAAGCAACGCTCTACTTGTGGGATCAGGCCGGACGCAAAGGCGCGTGCCTCGTCGACCGCCCCTGGCTGATCGGGGACAATGATCCGCACCAGCGAACCCGCTGTGCTGTTTTGAAAAAGCGCATCGCGAGCCAGGAGGATCTTTCCCAGATACTCGCTGGCGATGATGCGGGTTTTGGACTGGTACCAATACAAAACTACTCTCCGGGTGGTGTCGTGGCTGATGGAGTACTTGTTTACGGTGAACCTGCGGTTTCCAACCGGAACCACGGTGTTGGCATAGTCCCAGATTTCCCAACCGGCGCCGGGCAGACAGTGTTTGGGAGAGTGCATGCTCTCGCCGGAACGCTGTTGAGCGTAGTAGGCGATAAATACGTCGGCGTCGATTCCGGGTTTGCGATACAACCTCGACAAGTAAGAATCGCAGCGCAGCGTGGCTAGAGTACCAGGGCCGAGATCGGGTGCATCGACACCCAAAAAACCGGAGATGACTTTCGGGATAGTGTCGAGCGGCTGGGCGAGGGAGTCGCTTCTTCTGCGAGCGGTCAACTTGGACGCCGTCAGCGTGGTGACTAGCAGCAGCACTGTGACGCCGAGTTGCCACGAAATCGAAGAGGACAGAAGGCGTTTCATGATTTGACCGGCAGCAAACGGAAGATCAGCTTTCCCAGGAGCCACAAGAGCCCGAAGCCCACGACGAAGATCAACCAGCCCGAGAACAGATGGTAAAAGCCCTCGGCGTACTCGGGTTGATAGTCTGCCAGCATCGCGGTGCCGGCGATTCTGACGACGTTGACCGCAATTGCCAGCGGCACCGAGAGCACAGTCAGGACAATACGCCCGAGGATCGAAGCATTCGCCAGATATCCCAATAAAAGAGAACCCACCACCAGCGAAGACAGCGAATTGAGGCCGCTGCAGGCTTCCGCGACGCCCAGAGAAGTAGTGGCCAGATGGATAACGTTGCCATCCCGGTAGATGGAGACTCCGAGGGCCTGCGAGATATCGGTTGCCAGGGCCGAAGCTTTCAACTGCAACGGCGCGGCCGCCAGGTTATATACCAGGGCCGGAAGAGGAACCATGGTCATGAGCAGCACAAAAGGAAATGCCATGGTTCGTAGCCTGGGCAAGCCCCAGAACGTCCACGTCAGACCCGCCAGCAGCAGCACGAACGAAATCCGAGCCAGGAAAAACTCCGCCGCAAGTTGACCCAGCAGAAACAGGAAGCATGCGGCGCCAATCAGCCAGAGCCCGCGGCCGTCGGATTGCGCCGGCTCGGCCAGCGTTTTTTTTCGCGAGATCCAAACCAAATAGAGGGCGATGGGAGGAATCAGCATCCCGTAGGACGATGCCTCCTGCGTCCACCATTCAATGGCCAGGTCCGGAAGGATGAACGAATAGATGGCAGCGATGAGCGCCCCGACGAGAGCGATTTTCACCCAGATCATCAGGTCAGTTTGTCGATTATGGCTGGTTGGGTTAGCGTCCAGCGCGGCAGTGGGTCCCATGCGGCGCCGTTACCGCTAGCATTTAGGAATCCATAATCCCGGTTGTGGAAGTTGCCTGAAGCGCCCGGTGCAAACGATTGGGAAACGTGGAACTGCGCGACAAACTTTCGCAAATTGTGCAAAGAAACGTCTAGAGGTGTTGCAATCTGATGAGATTCGAAGGGACCAGAAATGGCGAGTGAATTGCGTAACATGGTCCAACCTGACGCGATTCAACGATCAGGAAGTTTGGTTAAGGAGTTTGCCTGACAACATGGACACGGCGACCAACCAGAATGCGAGCAGGGTGGGATCGACGGAACGAACCCTCCGTGAGCGAGTTCGCCAGGCGGTTATTAAAACGGAATCGGAAATCATTAGGGAAACGCTGGAGCGCCATCGCTGGAACCGGCGGAAGACCGCTGAAGCGCTCCACATCAGTTATCGCTCTCTGATGTACAAGATGAAACACTGCAATCTGCGGGACGACGCGCAGGTTGCCGGGGCCGAGGAGTCGTGATCCAGCGGGGAGAAGATATGCGCCGAATAGTTGAGCTGATTCTGATCGCCGGCGGCACGATGGTTTCTATCTGCAGCGGTCAACCCTTAATGGACCAGGTGAATTTCGAAAGCGGTCAACTGGGCGGCGGACTCCATATCATCGGGGTTTCGGTCTTCTCGGGATACTCGACGTCAGCCTACCCGCAAGCGGGGTACATATTCCCCGGTTCGGCGGCCGGCTTGGGCGGAGATGAGAACTACGGCGCCACCTTTTCGGTGGGCTGGCAAAATCACGGGCAAAACGGCGAGTTGTCGGTCCTGTACTCCGGCACTTACGCGGGACAGGTTCGATACTCCAACCTCAACGCCTACAACCAGACGCTTTCTCTCGGGGCCTCCCATAAGTTAGGGCAAAAGTGGACATTTTCGCTGAACGCGGTGGGAAGCGATATGACCTTGGCCCAATATCTCTACCAACCCTCGCCGCTAAACGTCATCACCCAGGTCCCGGCCACTTTCGACGACCTGGCAGCCGCGGTTGGGGCGGGGCAGTACACCAACACCCAGGTGGCCGCGCTGCTGACCGGTTCGCCGATTCTACAAGCTCCCGGCCGGAGCCTGCTGTTGGCCAACCGGGTTCTGAGCTACACCGGGTCGGCTGGTTTGTCGTACCAGGCGTCCCCCAGACTACAGGTTCACCTGGACGGATCCGTGTCCGCGGGGCAGTCTCTACTTTCCAACCAGGATGAGGAAAACCTGACGCCGGGAACCTATCTCATGCCCCGGACGCTTGGGGCCAACGCGCAGATGGGCGTTTCCTACCTGCTCGATCCCCTCACGCAGGTGGGATTCGACGTGACGGAGAGCCGCACCCTGAACCACTTCGAGGATATCTATGGCACCACCGCGACGGTGTCCTTGGGCCGCAAAATCGCGCAGCGGTGGTTTCTGAATGTACATGGCGGCGGAACTTACGACGTAGTCGAGCAGCAGACGATTGGAACACCCATCGGCCGCCAGGTTGTGGGCGGCGCGTCGCTGGGCTTCCGCACGTTGTCCAACACTTTTCTGGCTTCGTACGACCGGACCGGGGCGGATGGTTACGGCGTGGCGGTCGGAACCATTACCACGGCGTCCGGCTCCTGGAGTTGGCGGCTACCCGGAAGCAAATGGGGCCTGTCCGCCAGTTTTGGCGACCAGCAGACCCGTAACGCGGGATTTGTCAGTCTTTCTGGCTGGGAGGGTTCGGGTGGCGTCAATTTCGCTATTAATCCTCACGCCAGTGTCACGGCGCAGTATGTTTATATGAACAACGCCGGAACCTACCTGGGGACATACGGCAGCATGGCCATCCAAAGCGTTCGGCTCTCGCTGGCGTGGGCCCCGCAGACCCTGCAGCGTTGAACTCCGTCACTGGCACGACGGGTTCCGGACTTCAGGGCACCGGCCCGACCAAGGGTTCGGTGGATTGGCGCGCGTGCCAGCCTACGACCAATTGGAGTACAAAATGAAATTTCTAAAATCGACTGTTCTGGCGGGAGCTTTGTGTCTAGGCGTTTTTTCTTTGTCTTCATGCACCTCGTCTCCAGAGGCAAAAAGCGCTCGTTATATCGAGAAAGGCAAGAAACTGCTCGCGAAGCACGATGCCGCGCGCGCCGTTCTGGAGTTTCAGAACGCGGTCAGAGCCACGCCGGGCAGCGCTGAGCCGCATTATCAACTCGGCATGGCTCTCCTGGCGGCCGGTGACGTCCAGAAGGGAATCGGGGAATTGCAACAAGCGCTCGACATCGCTCCCACCCACCGCAATGCCCAAAAGGAATTAGCCAGACTGATGGCGATTACCGACGATAAGGACCTCTTGAAGGACGCCGAGCACCGGTTGCAGGACGTTTTGCAGGCGGATCCGAACGATCCCGATGCGCTCCACTCGCTGGCCCTCACGGAACTCAAACTGGGCGATTCGCAGTCGGCAATTCGCGATTTGAACCATGCCGTTTCGGTTGCTCCGCAACAGGTTCTCATCGCCGCGACCCTGGCCCAGGCGAAGCTGCAACAAGGGGACTTCAAGGGCGCTGAGGAAGTGTTGAAGAACGCTCGCGAAAAGTCGCCGAACTCGGTAACCGCGGTGGTGTTGCTGGGCCGTTTGTACCTCGCGCAAAATCGTTTTGGCGAGGCCGAGCAGCAGATGCGGGCGGCACTGTCGATGAATCCGCAAAATTCAAACGCTCTGTATAACCTGGCTCTGGTCCAGATTCGTGCGGGACAATCCAAAGACGCCGAAGATACGTTGCGAACTTTGTCCCGCCTGCCGGATAAGACGGCCAATTCCGCTTTGGCGACGTTCCTCTACCAGAATGGCCGCAAAGCGGAAGCCGTCCGGGAGTTCGAAAGGCTGTCGAAAGAGGATCCGGAAGACCGAGTGGCCCGAACCCGGTTGATATGGGCCTATCAAGCGGTGGGACGTGAGGCCGAAGCCGAGGCGGTTCTGGCAGCGGTGCTCCATAAAAATCCTAAAGATTTGGACGCTTTGCTTCAGCGCGGCGAGGTATACCTCGCGCATGGAAAATTTGGCGATGCCGAGGCGGATCTGAACCGAGTGTTGAGTCTGAAACCCGCTTCTCCGGAAGTTCATTACGTTCTTGGCCGGCTTTATAAAGCCCGCGGCGAGGATCTTCGGTATCAGCAAGAGCTGACAAAGTCCCTCGAACTCAATCCCATGGCTATCGCGGTTCGCTTGGAGCTGGCGAAATCCCTGACCCAGGCAAAAACCGCCCAGGGCGCCCTCGATGTTCTGAACCAGGCACCGGCTTCGCAGAAGGACTCAGTGGAATTCCTGGCCGCGAGGAACTGGGCACTTTGGGCGAAGGGCGATATGGCGGAATTGCGGAAGGGCATCGACCAGGGACTTTCCCTGGACCGGTCCACACAGTTTCTGCTGCAGGATGGACTGTGGAAACTACGCGCCGGGGACGTAACCGGGGCTCGACATTCCCTCGAAGAAGCTCTCAAGATCGATCCCACGGATGTGCTCGCTTTGGCTGCGCTCCATGACAGCTACGAACTCCAGAAGCAGACTGCGGTGGCGCTGGAAAAAGTCAAGGAATTCGCTTCTCGTGAACCGAAATCGGCGCCCGTCCAGAGCTTCCTCGGCTCGATCCTGCTCGCTCGTGGCGACCGGGCCGGAGCGCGGCAGGCGTTCCAGGCTGCCAAGACCGATTCCCCCGATTCGCTCGATGCCGACATGTCGCTCACCGAAACCGACCTCCTGGACGGCAAAATGGATGACGCGCGTGCCAGATTGCAGACCGTCCTTTCCAAGAACCCTCAAAACGCCACAGCGCATTTGTGGCTGGGGGATGTGGATCTGATGAAGGCAGATTTCGGTGCCGCCGAACAGCAATTCCGGGCGGTGCTGGCGCTTTCCCCAGACAACTCCCAAGCTTTGAACAACTTGGCCTACCTGATGTCGGAAAATACCAGTCGGTCCGCCGAGGCCTTGAAGTTCGCCCAGAAGGCCAGAGAACTCGCTCCCGATAAACCGGAATATGCCGACACTCTGGGATGGATTTTA